>CALUWC010000001.1 GCA_944324395.1 Candidatus Gastranaerophilales bacterium
TATATTCACTCTATAATATAAGCTTTTATCTTAGCCTTGTTACTTATTCAAATCCATTACATTTTAATCAAAATGTATGAGATTAAGAATAGCAAAGAAATAGAACTACGTTGGAATTAAAAATAATTGGTTTAAGTAATGGAGAACAAGGCTAATATTACTTCTATAAGTATTGAAAAAAATAAAATAGGGATTAAACTGTCAATTATTGTGCCGGTTTATAATATTATTCAATATTTACCCAAATGCCTGGATAGTATTCTTAGCCAGACATTAAGAGATATTGAAATTATTTGTGTTGATGATTGTTCAACAGATAGTTCTTTTAGTATTTTAGAGGAATATAAGTCAAAAGATGATAGAATCAAACTTTTAAAGTTGGATAAGAATTATGGACAAGGTTATGCTCGGAATAGAGGCATTGAGATTGCTCAAGGAGAGTATATTGGGTTTGTAGATGGCGATGATTATATAGATGCAAAATATTTTGAGGCCTTATATAATAGTGCTGTAAAACAAGATGCAGATATTTCAGTAGCCAGCATCTTAAAGCATAAGAAAAATTATAAAAAATACAATGTAATATATAAAAAAGAAGGCATTGCAGAGAATATACAGGATAAAATAAAACTTTGCGGAGATAAGAAAAAATTTTTCTTTTATGCCTGGAATAAAATATATAAAACAGATTTAATAAAAAACAATGGTATAGAATTTGCACAAGGCCAAATTTATGAAGACGTCATATTTGCAATAGAAGCTCTGTATTATTCAAATAGAGTTGTTTCCGTTCCGAATATAAAATATCACTATATAGAAAGAAAAAATTCGAGTGTTAAAAGGAAGGATATCACCGGTAAAAAAGAATACGATCTAACAAAAGCATATACAGAATTGCAGGACTTTTGCCACGAACATAATATAATTCTTCCGGAAAGACTAAATTATTCTACCAAAAAGAAATTTGGCTTAATTACCAAATATCAAGGTAAGTTTTGTTGTAAATATACACTGTTAGGTATATTACCTTTATTTAAGATATATAGTACAGAAACCCGAAATATTTTTAATATTTACGGAGTAAAAATTAAATTACCTAAAAAAGAATTTGTTCAAGCAAGAAAAGAAAATGATTTTTACAAATACAAAAAGAACAAAATTGATATAACAACAATTCCTAAAGCTACCGGGAAATTAAGAGATATTCAACTGGCAAATTTAGCTTTATTAAAAGAACTTGATTATGTTTGTAAGCAGAATAAGATAAACTACATTCTGGATGCAGGAACTTTACTCGGGGCAATTCGCCATAAAGGATTTATTCCCTGGGATGATGATGTTGATATTATTATGATCCGAGATGATTATAACAGGATCATTGAAGCTTTTAAGGAGACTTCAAGGAATTCAGATATCTTTGCGGATTTTTATAGGGATAACGTCACTAATGGGCAGTATTTTATAAAGGTGCAGCATAGAAAATGTCCATTTTTATCCGTTGACATATTTCCTATAGATGATTATGGTGTTTCCTTAACACTAAAAGATCAAATTCATGAAACAAAGAAAATATATAAACTAATTAAATCGATAAAACATACAGCAAATCAAGGTCTGTCTAATGCAGAATTAAAGCACTTGATTGATGAAACTATGGTGTCAAAAATATTACCTAAAGACCAAATACAGCAGGATATAAAGCCATATTTTGTCTATGGTATAGACTCATTTCATATATTGAAAAACTGGTTTGTAAAAAGAGATACAATTTTGCCTTTGCGGACAATAAATTTTGAAAATTATGAGTTTACGACAGTGAATAATCCGGATGAATTTTTAAGGCATATATATGGAAATTATATGTCATATCCGCATAAAATGAAACTTTTGCATAGTTCGTATGAATCAATATCTAAAGAGCAATGGGATGTTATAGGAGAATTAAAAAGAGGAGTATAAACGAATAGATGACTAAATTAAGACCTTTAGAAAGAATATTTTCGATAACTAATAGCGGTACTGATAAATTAGTAATGTTATTTGGAATTCCTATAAAAATTGATAGAACAAAATATTTTAAAAATAAACCAATTGATGACAATAAAATTGTAATGGATAATTATATGGGAAAGGGGTATGGTTGTAATTCTAAATATGTAGCAGAAAAACTATTAGACTTGTATCCGGATAAATTTGATATTGTTTGGGTTGTTTCAGATAACGAAAAAGAAATTAGTGAATTTCCTATAGGAATTAGGACTGTAAAATACGGTTCAGTTCGTGCAATATATGAGTATCTTACTGCGAAGATTTGGCTTAGTAATTATCATAAGATAAGTTATTTGAAAAAAGGATTAATTAAACGAAAAGGTCAATATTTTATACAAATGTGGCATGGCTCTTTAGGAATAAAAAAAATAGAAAATGATGTTCCATTGTTGACAATTGAGAATGATTGGTTAAATTTAGCAAAGATAAGTTCAAACATGGTCGATTATTGGATATCTAATAGTACGTTTGAAACTGATATTTATAAGAGAGCCTTTTGGAATGTAAATAAAGTTGTTGAGTATGGACATCCAAGAAATGACATATTTTTTAAATCGGAAAAAGAACAACAGGAAATTAAAGATAAAGTATTTCAAACCCTTCAAGTTGATAAAAATAAAAAAGTATTATTATATGTCCCCTCATTTAGAGATGATGAAAAATTAAGTTGTTATGGATTAGATACTTCTGCTATTGCAAATGCATTGAAAGAAAAGTTTGGAGGAGATTGGGTTATTGCAATTAGACTGCACCCAAGAGTAAAAAAATATTCATCTAAGCTGTTTAGCTTCAATGATAAGGTTGTAGATGCAACTTATTATCCGGATATACAAGAATTGTTATTAGCCAGCGATATTGCCATAACAGATTATTCAAGTTGTATTTTTGATTTTATGTTATCCAGAAAACCCGGATTTATTTTTGCAACAGATATAGAGCAATTCAATACTGACAGAGGTTTTTATTATCCGTTGGAATCTACTCCGTTTCCTATTGCTACAAATAATTATGAACTTATAAAAAATATTGAAAATTTTGACTACGAAGAATATAAGCAAAAGGTAGAGGATTTTCTGAAAGATAAGGGCTGTATGGAAGATGGTCATGCCTCAGAAAGAGTAGTAGATTTAATTGAAAAAATAATGAGCGGAGAAGTTGACGAATGACAAATATTGCTATAATTTTTGCAGGCGGAGTAGGTCAAAGATTGAGCAATGGAGAAAATTCGTTGCCTAAACAGTTTTTGAAAATAAATGATAAACCGATAATCATACATACTCTGGAATTGTTTGAAGAACATGATATGATTGATAAAATTTATATTGCAATACACCCTGATTATTATGATTATATGCAGGATTTAGTAAAGCATTACTATATTACCAAAACTGCAGGGATTGTAAAAGGCGGTGCGACAGGGCAGGATTCTATTTATAATGCATTAAAATTAGCTCAAAGCGAAAATAATGATGATTCAATAGTCCTTATTCATGACGGGGTGCGTCCTAATATTACCAGAGACGTAATTTCTGAAAATATAAATTGTGCAAAAACTAAAGGTAATGCAATAACCTGTACATCTTGTTTTGAAACTATCTTGGTAAGTGAAAACGGTATAAATCCGGAGCATGTCCCTTATAGAAAACATACCTATGCTGCACAAGCCCCGCAAAGCTTTCATCTCGGGGAAATAATAAAAGCACATGAATATACCAGAAAAACAAATCCTCAATATACTGATATAGTGGATTCCTGTACATTGTTCAAAACTTTAAATAAACCAACATATATGATTAAGGGAAATCGTGGAAATATTAAAATTACAACGATTGAAGATTTATACATTTTGCGAGCCTTAATTCGTTATAAAGAAGATGTCGAAGCTTTCGGATTAGTAGGAGGTATATCATAGAAATGTCTAATATTTTGGAAAAAGATCTTCAAAGAATTATAAAAGATTTTGATATGTCAGTCTTTAATAATAAAACTGTATTTATAACAGGAGCAACAGGTCTGCTTGGAAGCCTGTGTGTAAAAAGCTTGTTGACTTCAAAATTTAATATTCGTGTAATCGCATTAGCAAGAAATAAATATAAAGCTGAAAATATATTTAGTAAATATATTTCAGATAAATTAACATTTGTTATTCAAGATATTAATGACAAAATTCTTTATGATGGGCAAGTTGATTATATTATTCACTGTGCTAATTCAACCTCTTCAAAAGAGTTTATAGATAAACCTGTAGAAACTTTATTAACTACAATAAATGGAACGAAAAATGTCTTAGAATTTGCAAAATCAAAACCTGTATTAAGCATGGTGTATTTATCCTCATTAGAAGTCTATGGAGTCTCAGAAAAAGAATATTTAACAGAAAACGACTATGGTTATATTGATATTTTATCTCCACGCAGCAGTTATTCAGAAGGGAAAAAAGCCGCAGAAACTTTATGTATTTCATACGGGAGCGAATATGGAATACCTGTAAAAATAGCCAGACTAGCGCAGACATTTGGGGCTGGAGTATCAAAAGGTGATAATCGTGTCTTTGCTCAATTTGTCAGAAGCGTTGTGAATGGTGAGAATATTGTATTGCATACAAAGGGTGAAACAAAACGTAATTATTGTTATACAACAGATGCCATAACCGGTATTTTTACAATCCTCACAAATGGTGAGAATAATAATGCATATAATATTGCAAATAAAGAAAGCTATATTTCAATTTTAGAAATGGCAAAAATGCTGGAAAATGATAAAACAAAAGTCGTATTTGAAATTGATAACAAAAATAGGGGCTACAATCCAACAGTTAAAATTTGTTTAGATTCAAGTAAACTAGAAGCTCTTGGTTGGAAAGCAAAAATCGGTATAAAAGAAATGTTTGAGAAAACTATCCAGGGTTATTTAAAAGGTAATATTTAAAATTATGAAAAAAATTACGAAAATAGTCTTAATTTCTTTACTAAACAATAATTTAGGAGATAGCATCATTGCAGAATGCACAAAATATTTATTAAAATCCACCAATAATAATATAAAAATAATTCCCTTAAATTTATTTCCAAATAAAGAAATTATGATGGAATATAAAAAATCATATAAAGAGTACACAAATTGGTTAGATGCAAACATACATAGTGAATATCTAAAATCCGTATTTAAATTTTTCCACTGGTGGAAATATCAAAAAAGACGGACAAAAATATATGAATATTATAGAAATACATTAAAAAAAGCGGATTTAGTTGTGTTTGCAGGGGGAGGACTAATAAAATATACAAGAGAGGATTTTTGGAATCCAATATACAGTATAATAACATATTGCAACAGAAAAAAAATTCCTGTATATATAAATGCGATTGGTGTTGAAGGATTTAAACATAATAATTTCTATTGTCAATTGTTAAAATATTCTTTAAATAAAAAATGTGTTAAACGTATAACCACAAGAGACGATATTGAAACACTAAAAACTAAATATATTAAAGATAGTAAAAAAACAGCTTTAGTTGGAGATAGTGCATTATGGTCCCCAAATGTATATAACATAGAAGAAATTCCGATTGACAAAAAGCAAATAATTGGAATAGGGCTTATTCGAGGGAAAATATTTACAGATTATGGCTTTAATATTTCTGAGGATGAAATTATAAATTTGTATATTGGAATAATAAAAGAATTGGAAAAAAGAAACTATAAATGGCAAATGTTTTGTAATGGAATAAAATCTGACTATTTAATAGGACAAAAAATATTGGAAAATTTAAATTTAGAAAATATAGATAATATATATTTGGCAAAAAGACCCACAAAGTCTAAAAAGCTGATTAATCTAATCACATCTTATAAAGCAATCATTGCAGCCCGACTACATGCAATAATTGTGGCTGTCTCTTATAATATTCCTGCTGTAGGTCTAGTTTGGAACGATAAATTAACAGAATTTGGAGAAATTATGAATATTTCCAATCGATTTATAGAAAAAGATAAATTTAGAGATAGTGTTTATATAGTTGATCAATTAGAAGAAAGTATTAGGAATAATTATAAACACTCACCTATTGAAGAATACAAAAGTAAAACTAGAATGGATCTAGAAAATTTCATTAAATCATATAGAAAGGAAATAGAATATGCAAAAGATTAAAAATATAGAATTCCTTAGAGTAATTGGTTGTCTTGCTATAGTCCTACTACATTTGTTTAACAAGGCAAGATTATTTGGCTTATTTCCTGATATAGATTTATATAGACATTTTATGTCAATGACTTCTAGTGGGCAAAAGGCTGTTGATTTGTTTTTTATAATATCAGGATTTTTCTTTGTGTATAAATTAGATGTAACTCAATCTTTATGGAACTTTATCAAAAAGAAAATAATGCGATTATACCCGGTTTTTATATTTTGTCTAATTGCAAGTTTTCTTATATCACTAACAGGAGCTTTTTCATTTACATTATATGATAATATACTAAATTTGTTGGGATTAAATGGTACATTTTTAGTGTTAAAAGTTGGTAATGTCGGGCAATTTTGGTATGTTTCAGCCATGTTATGGGTTTTAGCTTTATATTTTTATTTACTCAAAAATTATAAAAAACAAAATGTTAATCTTACTATAGCAATCATCGTTATGTTTTGCTATGGCTTCATGATTCATGCAAAACATGGAGCAATCAACAGTCATGAACAAACTTTTCATTATATTTTTAATGTAGGTATGATGAGAGCTTTAGGCGGTATTGGCGTTGGATATTTTATTGGTGAATGGTATAAAAATAATCTTGAAGCAATTAAAAATTTAGTATTATCCATTAAAGCAAAGATTGCTTTAACTTTCTTAGAATTTATTTGTATCTTTTTTATTATAAATAATCTAATGTTACATAAACCTAGTTTTAAAAACCATATTTTGTTTATCATAGCATTTACTACGATAATTGTATGTTTTCTACTACAACAAGGATTTATTTCAAGATGGTTAAATAATGATTTATGGGTAAATTTGTCAAAATATACTTATTCAATTTATATGACACATATGTTAATATTCAATACCTTCAAAGGTTCATTATGGAAATATAATCCTGAATGGGTATATGTCCACCCTATATTAAATGTGTCAATTGTTTTAACTTTGGTCTTGATTTTAGGTATTTTTACATATCACTGCGTAGAAAAACCTTGTGCAAAATATTTGAAAGAATTATTGTTTGATAATCCTAAAAAGGTTGTTGTACAAGCATCTCGGGGGGGGGGTAACCCTTGATAGCCTTATTGACAGGATTTTAGCTATACAATATTATTGTGCTGTCTAAAAAGCTGATAGGGGGATTTGAACCCCCGACCTACTGATTACGAATCAGTTGCTCTACCAGCTGAGCTATACCAGCATCTGTTTAACAATAAATAATATACCACAAAGATTACTATTAGTATTGCTGAATAATAATTTTTTCGGTAATATCTGCTTTTTGCGACGGGGCTGAAGGTTTGTTGTGCCATAATTTAATATATATTATGCCGTCTGAGTTTGAGTAATCTGTATCCTGCTGTTTAAATTCAAGGTATGGCTGACGCGGAGAACCGTTGTTACAACCTCCGGGAACCTGGCATGAAGAACCCAGATGAATAAAATTCTGAAATTCTATTATTTGATTAGAGATATTGGAATCACTTTGAAAGACGATTTTATCGTATGTGGTTTTGGATTGGTCAATATATGCATATTTATAGCCAAGATCTCTTGCATTAACACCGTTAAAAGTATAAAAAGAATGATTATTTTCTGTTTCAAACGGTAATTGCTTATAATATACAGTGATTTCATTTTTTGATTTTTCGTAGGTTAATTTCGTCGGAGTTATAGTTGAAACCGGATCGGTACACCATGATATGTTCTCATAATTACTGAATGAAAACGGGTATTCGATAGCCACAAGTATTGTCGGATTATTAATAAAACGTGTTTCTTCAGAGGGACCGTTTACTTTAAGTGCTTTTGTCTGCCAATCTTTACAGATATCATTAGCAATCCAAGGCTTGCCGCTTACAATGTTTCCAAAGATATATTCTGAAGGTTTATAGTTATCTGAATGAAAAATTGAATTTTGAACATAATAGGCTCTTGCTTCCAGAATATTTTCTTTTAATTTGTAACTTAATTCTGTCGGCGGATTTATTTGTATATCAATAATTTCCGTTTCGTTATCCACTGAAGGGTTGATATTGTTTTCAGGATTAGCAAGAGTAGATTGTTCTTGTTTCTCAGACTGTTTTTTGAACGATGTGGAAATCTGCCTGTTAAAAATAACGCAAATAACAGCCAAAATTATCAAAATTATTGATATTAAATTTTTATTATTCACTCCAAAGCTCCTGTTGCATTACACCTCAGCACTTCCGATAAGAATAAGAATTAAAATAGTTTTAATTGCAAATATTAAACCTAAAACAGCCAGAATAAACCATAATTTTACCCAGTTTTGCTGACAATCATTAAATTTTTCAATACTTTCCCAGTTCTTAGATTCCCACGCCCATTTGTTGCCGGCAAAGCCAAACCATATAGAAATTGCAATCGGTCCTATTACGGGAATTAAACAGGCTGGAAAATAAAGCAGGGTAATATATTTTTTGTGCATAATACCCCATATCCAGTTCATTAAAAAAGCTCCCCAGTTGAAATGTTTTAATTCCTGTGGAAGGTCGTCCTCTTTTGAGCTGACCCATTCGCCGCAATATTTACATTTTTTAGCATTTGCATCAATTTCCGCATTACAAAAAGGGCATTGTTTGTTTTCTGAATTTTCCATTATAAAGCTCCTGTTAAAATTATTACTGTTTATTAAATGATATAACCTTGCAGAGTTGATGTCAACAATATTATGATAAAAGAAAACCTCCGCTGTTTTGCGAAGGTTTTCATAATAATATGAACAATAAAATTTACTACAGACCAAGCATATATTTATTCACGTTTGCGGTCATATTAAGCATTGTATACACTGAATTCTGGGTTTGTTTTATAGCATTGTATTCATTTTGAATGGTATCTAATTCGTTTTTGTACTGTTCTTTTTTATTTTCTGAAATTTTATCTTCAGAAGATTTTTCAGGCAGTGAATTTATTTTATCTGACAAATCCTGAAGAATGGAATCTATGGTGCCGGTTGATGAAATTTTAATACCGGCTTTTTGAGCAAGTCGTTTGGCTTTTGTCATAACTTCGGATTCTGAGGTGCAGACGGTTTTTGATTCTGTTTTTTTACTTTTGCTTACGGTCTGCTGTTTAATTTCAGCATTGGTAATGAGAGCCTTGGCTTGAGCTTCCGAGGTTACTGTTGAAGGATCAATACCAAGAGCTATAAGTTTCTTTTTTGTTTCTTCACTCAGATGAGTGCCTGCTACGTTTCCAAAAGAGAATGATACACTGTTTATTGACATTAAACCGCCTTTCTATGGCTTTTTTAATGATAATTTTTGCAGAGTCAACATTATTTATATCGGAATGAAAATTTTTATTCTTTAATTTTTTCTGTTCATTTTTTACATTCTGTTATGTTTTTTGTAAAATATACATGCGGTGGTACACCATTTAAGAAGGAGAACAGATATGAAAAAATCAATTAAAGATCTTGGTGACATCAAAGGAAAAAGAGCATTAGTAAGAGTAGATGTTAATGTTCCTTTAGATGCAGACAAAAATGTAACAGATGATACAAGAATTCAGGCTATTTTGCCTACAGTTAATTATTTGAAAGATAAAGGTGCGAAAATCATTTTAATGGCACACTTAGGCAGACCAAAAGGTGAATGGAATATGGAATTTTCACTTGAACCTGTTGCTAAATATATGTCTAAAGTTTTAGGCGAAGATGTATTATTTGTAAAATCTCCTGTAGGTCAAGGTGCGGATAAAGAATTAGAAGCATTAAAAGACGGTCAGGTTGCATTGCTGGAAAATATCAGATTCTATAAAGCTGAAGAAGCAAAAGATGATGATATGACATTTGCTAATGAACTTGCAAAATTGGGTGATTTTTATGTAAATGATGCATTTGGTGCTGCTCACAGAAAACATACTTCAACTGCCAAATTGGCTCATGTTTTAAAACCGGCTGTTGCAGGGTTATTAATGGAAAAAGAAATCAGATGCTTATCACAGGCATTGGATAATCCTACAAGACCGTTCACTGCAGTTGTAGGCGGAGCTAAAGTTTCTTCTAAAATCGGTGTTTTAGAAAATTTAATCGACAAAGTTGATAATTTAATTATCGGCGGCGGTATGGCTTATACTTTTGTAAAAGCTAACGGCGGTAAAATTGGTAACTCAATCTGTGAAGACGACCAAATTGATGTTGCAAAAGCTATTGAAAAGAAAGCTGCTGATAAAGGTGTAAAACTTGTTATGGCAACAGATGTGTTAGCTGCTGATGATTTTTCTGGCAACGGCAAAAATGAATTTGTAAAAATCAATGAAATTCCTGATGGCTTTGAAGGTGTTGATGCAGGTCCTGACTCAAGAAAAGCTTTTGCTCAGGTAATTAAAGATTCAAAAACAATTTTGATGAACGGTCCTGTCGGAGCATTTGAAAATCCTAAATTTGCTGAAGGTACAAAAGCTGTATTAGAAGCAATTGTTGAAGCTACAAAATCCGGTGCTGTATCAGTTATCGGCGGCGGTGATTCAGTTTCTGCAGCTAAGAAATTCTGCAAGGCTGAAGATTTCACTCACGTTTCAACAGGCGGCGGTGCTTCTTTAGAATTTATCGAAGGTAAAGTATTGCCTGGCGTTGATGCTTTGGATGAAGCATAGAAATAAATTTTAAATTTAGACTGCAAAAAGCGGGATTATTTATAGCCCCGCTTTTTGTTAGCAAAAATTATTTTGTTTGTATTTATAATAAATGTATAAAAGATAAAAAGAGAAAATTAAATTGATGCGAATAAATTTCACAGGTATAAAAAATGTAGGTTATGAAACAAGGCAATATTTTTATTATGTTAATAATCATGAGTCAGGTGATGAATTTGAAGAAGTTGAAGATGAACATTTCCTGAATTTGGAATTAACTGATGATAAGGACGGGAATGATTTATCAGAATTTAAGAAGATGATTAAAACAACAGATCTTAACTATTATGATCACCCCGTTGACCCTGCAATGCTGAATATCGCAATTTCCAGAGATGTTGTAAGAGATTATCTGGGACAAACTATTGATTATCAGGTTTATATAAATGAGGCGGATAAAGAACTTGTTATAAAGGATGAAAATTTGCCATTTTTCACTTACCTTGCAAAATTGATGAATAAAGTAAAAGACACTCCTGATAATAAATTTAAATTAGAAGATGATTATCTATACAGCAAAGATGCGGCTGTATCAGTAATCATAGGAGAGGATTTGGAAGATACTTATGGAGAATCTTATCCTGATGCATTAAAAGAAATTTATTCTCCGCAAAAAATAAAAGCCGGAATTTCAGCAATGAATAATCTTATAAAAGATATGATGACAGATTATTTTAATTAGTGATTAAAAATTGACCCCAGCTAAATTTAATGCCATAATTGGTTTATGAATTATATTTTCTATTTTTTAATAGTAATTTCAATAGTTATTGGTGCAATAAATGGTAAATTGCAGGAGGTTGTGAATGCTGTAATGTCAGGAGCCGAACTATCTGTTAAAATAGCATTTTCGCTAATAGGTATTATGGCATTTTGGCTTGGCATAATGCGTATTGCAGAAAAATCAGGACTTATAAAAATCATAGCTCAAATTATAAAACCGGTTACAAAACGTTTGTTTAATGAATTACCTCCCGATTCTCCTGTTATAGGGGACATAACAATGAATATTTCTGCAAGTGCTCTTGGATTATCCAATGCTGCAACACCTTTCGGTATAAAAGCTATGGAAAGACTGCAGCAATATAACAAGGATAAATCAACCGCATCAAACTCTATGTGCTTATTTTTGGCAATGAATACCGCAGGGCTGCAATTGGTTCCAACAACAGTTTTGGCAATTCTTGTGGGTATCGGATATAAAAACCCTACAGAAATTATTGCACCTACAATATTGGTAACTTTGATTGCATTTACTTCTGCGATAATAATGGCAAAATTTGCCCAGAAATTTTGTCCTTGTAAACCTGTAAAGGAGGCAAATGATGGCAAAATTGCTTAATTTAATTTCTTTATGGGCTTTACCTGTTATACTAATTGGAATTTTAACTTTCGGGCTAATTAAAAAAGTTCCGCTGTATGAAGAGTTTACGGAAGGAGCAAAAGAAGGGTTTAAAGTTTCTGTAAAAATTATACCGTATTTAGTGGCTATAATAGTTGGTATTTCAATGTTGAGGGCAAGCGGAGCTATAGATATACTTGCACATTTCATGTCGCCTGTATTGAACAAATTCAATGTTCCGGCAGACGTATTACCTTTAATGATTGTAAGATCTTTATCAGGTTCTGGCGCGTTAGGAATATTTTCCGATATTGCAAATAATATGGGACCTGACTCTTATGCAACAAAGCTTGCTGCAGTTATGGTTGGCAGCAGTGAAACAACATTCTATGTATTAGCCGTTTATTTCGGGGCTGTTGGCATAACAAAAATACGATATGCTTTAATAGTCGGGCTGCTGGCTGATTTAATCGGGATTATCGCAGCAGTTTCGGTGTGTAATTTGATGTTTGCATAGCCTCTTGCCAGCTTTGTGTATATTCCGTTATTTCATTTTTCATAATTTCTCTGACTAAGATTGCATAATTTATATTTATACAGTCGATTTTTTCAATTTCTTCAACAGTATAAGATTTGCTTCCGCAATTATGACAAAAACTCTCATCAGGCACAACTTCTCCGTTTCTAATTGTTGCTCTTTGCTTCACACCGCAGCAGGCACATCTTGTAATATACCAGTGATTTTCTATTAATTCGCCGCAATCCGGACAATATCCTATATCTTCATCAAGAGGTACTTTATCGTGGGTACATTTTTTATTAAAATTAAATATCTCACTCCATTGCATATTTATATATATAATTATAATTTACTCTTAGTCAATTTGTTTTGCATATCATATTTTATAATTGTTAACAAATGTAACAGATTATATTAACTTTGAAATCGCTCTCTATAAAAATACTTTATATATTTAAGAGAGATAAAAAATAAGAGGACAGAGTTATGGCTATTTCAAATTTACAAGAAAAATTGTTATTCTACACCCAGCAAAAAAGCAGAATTAGTATGCAGTTATCTGATGTTCAGATGAAACAGTTATCTGCTACAAAACAATCTGCAACTGCACAACAAGAATATAATGCTAAATTAAGTGCATTATATTACGATGAAGAATTCGGATATGGTACAGATGAATATTCTCAATTACTTCTGGAACTTCAAAATGATCACGAGTTTGAACTTGCAAACATCAATTCCTGGGAGTCCCAATTGGATATAGAAAAAGAAAATTTAGAAACTCAATTAAATGAAATTCAGGCTTATGAAAATACATGGCAGAAATTATTGTTAACCGCTATCAAAAATGACTTTGTATACGGAGGAATAAGCGGCGGTAAATAATAATAATCATAGCTAACTCTTTTTTCAATATAATATGGGAGCCGAGGCTTTTGCCCCGGCTCCCAAGTTTTATAAATTATTATTATCAGACTAAGCTTTTGCAGCTCCTGATTTAGAAATAATTTCGTCTTCGATATTCTTAGGAACTTGTTCATAACATTTAAATTCCATAGAGAATGTACCACGACCCTGAGTATTAGATCTCAAGTCAGTAGCGTAACCGAACATATTAGCTAACGGAACGATAGCTCTAACAATTACGTTACCTGTATTACCGATTGGCTCTTGACCTTCTACTCTGCCGCGTCTTCTTGAAATGTCACCGATGATAGTTCCTGTGAATTCATCAGGAATTTCAACTTCAACTTTCATCATAGGTTCAAGAATACAAGGTTGAGCTTTTTTAGTCCCTTCCTTGATAGCCATAGAACCGGCAATTTTGAATGCCATTTCTGAAGAGTCGACTTCGTGATATGAACCGTCGTAAAGTTCAACTTTAACGTCAATCATAGGATATCCGGCTAAAATACCGCCTTCCAATGCTTCTTCCATACCTTTTCTTGCAGGTTCAATATATTCTTTAGGAATAGCACCGCCGACGATTTTATTTTCAAATACAAATCCTGCATTTTCTTCTGCCGGAGAAATTCTGATTTTAACGTGACCGTATTGACCTTTACCACCTGACTGACGAGCGAATTTAGAATCTTGATCAGCTGTTCCTCTGATTGTTTCTCTGTATGCAACCTGAGGTTTACCGATGTTAGCTTCAACTTTAAATTCTCTCAACAGACGGTCAACAATAATATCAAGGTGAAGTTCACCCATACCTGAAATAATTGTTTGACCTGTTTCTTCATCTGATTTAACTCTGAATGAAGGATCTTCTTCTGCAAGTTTTTGAAGAGCAATACCCATTTTATCCTGGTCTGCTTTTGTTTTTGGTTCAATAGCAACAGAAATAACCGGTTCAGGGAATGTCATTTTTTCCAGAATAATTGGAGCTTTTTCGTCACATAATGTGTCACCTGTAGTTGTATCTTTCAATCCAACAGCCGCACAAATGTCACCTGCATAAACTTCAGATTCTTCAAGTCTTTGGTCAGCATACATACGAACAAGTCTTGAAATACGTTCTTTTTTGCCGTTTGTAGCATTTAATACATAAGAACCTGATGTGATTTTTCCTGAGTAAACTCTCAAGAATGTTAAACGACCAACAAACGGGTCAGTCATAACTTTGAATGCCAGAGCAGAGAACGGTTCTTCATCAGAAGAATGTCTTTCTGTTTTTGTACCGTCTTCTAATTCACCTTCGATAGCCTTAACATCAAGCGGTGATGGCATATAATCAACAACATTGTTCAATAACAGCTGAACACCTTTGTTTTTGAAAGCTGTACCGCAGCATACAGGAACAATTTTATTGTTGCAGACAGCTTTTCTCAAAACTTTTTTCAATTCTTCAACTGTAATTGAATCCGGATCTTCAAAATATTTTTCCATTAGAGTATCATCTTCTGATGCAATAGCTTCTACCATAGCATCACGATATTGTTTAGCTTTTTCTGCCATATCTGCAGGAACTTCTTCTTCTCTAATATCAGTACCAAGGTCATTAGTATAAATTTCAGCTTTCATTGTCATTAAATCAATCAAACCTGTAAATTTATCTTCCGCACCGATAGGTAATTGGATAGGTACAGCATTAGCACCTAATCTGTTTTTAATTTGATCTACTACTCTGTAGAAATCAGCACCGGTTCTATCCATTTTGTTAACGAAAACCATACGAGGAACTTCGTAACGGTTAGCTTGTCTCCAAACTGTTTCTGATTGAGATTGAACACCGCCTACAGCACAGAATACAGCTACAACACCGTCTAATACACGAAGAGAACGTTCGACTTCAATAGTAAAGTCAACGTGTCCCGGGGTATCAATAATGTTAATCTGGTGGCCTTTCCAGGTTGCTGTTACTGCAGCTGACTGAATAGTAATACCACGTTCTCTTTCTTGTTCCATAAAGTCTGTTACAGCTGCACCATCGTGAACTTCACCGATTTTGTGAGTTTTACCTGTATAAAACAAGATACGTTCGGTAGTGGTTGTTTTACCGGCATCGATGTGGGCTGCAATACCAATGTTTCTAATTTTTTCCAATGGAGTTTGTCTTGCCATTTTTCTTTTTCCTTTTTCTATTTATATATGTACATCGCTATTTTATATTTAGCCTCATAAAAATTATCCCATAAACATGATAATTTTCAAATCAATACGATGATTTATGAATGTTTATTAAATTTATAATTTATAAATCTGTGCTAATAAAATATATTATGATAATGAAAAGCGAACAATAAATGTAATGCGAAACAATAACAAAAGCGAGTATTGTTTGAACGTCAAAATTGAAAAATATTGAAACAAGTTTAGAATATAAGTGAGTTTACTCGCTGCAAGTTGAGCATATACAATTTATTAGTAAGCAAAAGCCCGGTTTCTCTTTCTTTGCTAAATTTCTTTCTCTTTGCCTGGCTAATTCAAAGAGAAAGAAATTTAGTGCGGGTTTGGGTACGCATAGTACCCGATGTGTAAAATGGACTAATATAAATTTTTTGTACGTTTCCGACGGGTCTTTCCCAGACGGGGGGAACTTTTGGTGTCAAAAGTTCCACAAAACCAAGCCCCGAACTTCGCTCATTAATCAATTGTAAAAGCTCAACTTTTGCGTGCATAACTCGCATACGCTCAAACAAATGCACGCTTGATGTTGTTTCGCTTACATTGATTATTCGCTCTCGTTAGGGGCTGAAAGATTTTAACACATTATAATTTATTTACATAATATATTTTATATTCATAACATCAGCAAAAAAGCTCCTTAACGGAGCTTTTTTGCTTTCATACTTATTTATTTATACTTCAGTATCAATTCCAAATTTTGAGACTAAATCATCTACCATACCTGAAATTTTAGCTTTTTCAGCTTCTTCATAAGCTTTTTGGGCAGCTTCTTTTGCAGATTTCTGTTCAAGCAATCTTATAGCTTCTGCAAATCTTCCGAGGTGATCTTCCGCTTTAATTCTTTGAGCAATTTCGGCTGCTTCTCCTTCTTTTAAGTCATCAATAACAATTGTTGCCTTAGTTCCTTTATTTGCAAAGTCTGAGTATACTGTATTTAAATTGAGAGATCTCGAATGGGGAGAAATATATGAGTCATCTACTGTAATGTAGTCTTTGTAGCCTGATTTTAGAAATTCTCTGGGTTTAGCAACATAACTTTTGTCGGTTACAAGTAAATCCCAGTGTTTGTAATCTTTCATTTCTTCTCCGATTGCACTTAATTTTTCTAAAGTTTTAGGACTTTGTCGTCTTAAGTAATCGGCTCCTTCTTTAGTGATTTTTACAGCCATACCGAATGATGTTGATTTAGGCTGCGGGCATTGAGGATTGTTGTTGATTTGCATAGCTTTTCCTTTCCATTTTTAGTTCACGCTAAATTGTATATACACTAATGAGCCTAAAAATAATAATTGCTTATTTTTAGGCTCATCTTAATAAAAATTAACAATATTTTAATCAAATACCAACGGATAAACCGGCACAAATATTGATTGACTGTCCGGTTATTCCTTTGGCTGTATCTGATATCAGGTATTTTGCAAGACCTGCAATTTCTTCGGGTGTTACAAATCTTTTTTGCGGAATTGTTTCAATAATTTCATCTTGAGAAAACTCGCTTTTTTCAATTGAGAATTTCCCAAGCTCAGTATCAACCCAGCCCGGATTTATAGTATTAACGGTAATTCCATATTCTGCGAGTTCTAAACCTGCCGCTTTTGCAAGACCTATTAAACCTGCTTTAGTTGCTGAATAAATACTGGCATTGGCTTCCCCCATAACTCCTGAAATTGAACCAATATTTATTATTCTTCCGAAATTATTTCTTTTCATATAAGGTACGGCTCTATGAATAAGATATATCGGAGCTTTAAGATTCACTGCCAGCATGTGATTTAACTTATACATTTCGGTTTCGTCTATTCCATGATATGCGTATGCTCCGGCATTATTAACTAATACATCAATTTTATTTTCTTCAATAAAATTACCTATTTTAATTAAATCTGTTTCGTCAGCTAAATCTCCTACGCAATAATTTCCGAAGCCAAAAACCTGTAAGTCTGTTTCTGTTCTGGCGGTTACAAAAACTTTTCCTAGATCTTGTAATTCTGTTGCTATAACTTTTCCAATACCCCTTGAGGCTCCTGTTACTAAAATATTCATTATTTAAACTCCTTTATTAAACTGTTTACTATATGATAAGCCATATAAATTCCGGCAACGGGAGCAACAAACGGTGTAGATGACGGAATAATTTTATTAAATTCAATTTCAAGTCCGCTGTTTGTTATTATTTTTTCATTTTCAGTAATTTTATTTTGAACAAACGGTTTTTCTCTACTGGTTACAACTGTTATACCCTCGGTAATTCCGAGTTTCTTTAGTTGATATATAACATTTGACACAAACGGAGCATTCTTATTTTCTATATCTTTTATATCTGATATGTAAAGTTTTGTCGGGTCGATTCTGTTTCCTGCTCCCATTGAACTTATAACGGGTATGTTGTTTTTATAACAATTTTCCAAAAGATTTATTTTTGATCTCATTGTATCTATTGCATCTGCAACATAATCGTATTTTTCATTTGTAAAATCAAAAATAATTTCTTCATTATTATAAAAATCATCAATAACTCTAATATTGATATCAGGATTGATATCTTTTAATCTGTTTTTAAATAAATCAGTCTTTTTTTCTCCGATTGTTGAATTAAGTGCAATAATCTGCCGGTTTATATTTGATTGAGAAACCTTGTCGAAATCAATAATTGTAAGATTCCCGATGCCGGCTCTTGCAAGAGTTTCCGCACAATATCCGCCAACTCCGCCAAGCCCGAAAATCGCAATATTTTTTGTCTTTAAAGTATTTTGATTATCTTTTCCCCAGAATAAAGTATTTCTGTCAAAAATTTCGCTGCCCATAAAATTATTTTAAAACAAAATTTTTATAAAGGTGTTTTTGTTAAAATTTTAATACTGTTATCTGTTTGCGGAATTGCTTTTTTTATTGAGTTATAGGATTGCAGATATATTTTTTCATAATTTGCTTTAAGAGTTAATGAATCTAAAGTTTTTTTATAGGTTTTATTTATTTCATTTTGGATATGACCTGTAAAATTTTCAATTTGTTTTTCCTGCTGATTTTTTCTTGCCGAAGCTCCCAGTGCGGCGGAGCCGCCTCCGACAACGGCTCCTGTTACAAAGAGTCCGCCTATCAAAGTTTTGATTTTCAAAATTTTCATAATCTCTCTCCTAACTAAAAACCCCACATTATTTAATTATTTGCGGGGTAAATTTAGTATTTAATTATTTATTCGGTTTGAGTTATTTTACAATACCGAATCCGATTAGAAAAGTGCATACTATAAAAATTGCACAAACTATACCTGTTAATTTGTTTAAACCTTTTTCTGCACTTTTTTGTGATGCGAAAACTTGTGAAGCTCCGCCAAATCCTGCGATACCATCGCCTTTTGGAGAATGAAGCAATATCAATATTATCAATAATATTGCAGATACAGTTTCTATTCCCCATAGAATATTTACTAGCATTATTTATTTTTCTCCTTCTTTATAAAATGTGCTCGTTTTGAGTTCAATTCAATATTTTCAAATGTATATAACCTTGCAGGTCTTTTTGAAGATGATTTTGTATATTCATCAAGTTCAATAAGACCGTTTGTTGAAAGTGCTTTTTTACGGAAATTACGTTTATCCAGTTTTTTATTCATAATGAGTTCATAAGCTTTTTGCATTTCTGTTAATGTGAATTTTTCAGGCAATAATTGGTATGCAACAGGACAAATTTCCAATCTTTCACGCGTTCTTTTCATTGAATATTGAATAATCTCTTTGTGGTCGAATGCCAGAGCCGGTAAATCGTTCACTTTATGCCAGCCAAGTTCGGGAGTTGATACAATTTTAATATCTTCAGAACGAACGAGTGCAAAATATGCACATGTAATAACACGTGCATTAGGGTGACGCAGCGGATCACCAAAAGTATACAGTTGTTCAAGGTAAATATTATCAACATCTGTTTTTTCTTTCAGGACTCTTAATGCTGCTTCATCAAGGTTTTCTGATAATCTTATGTATCCGCCGGGTATCGCCCATTTCCCCTTGAAAGGCTCATTTGTGCGTTTTACCAGTAAAACTTGAATGTTATTGTTTTTAATTGTCAAAATTACTACGTCGACTGTAATTTCGTGTGTTTTTGTTACGTTAAACATTCTTGTATAACCTTTTAACCTACTATTATATTTATATAATAAACATAAGAATTTCCATTAATCAATTTGTTAAAATTTTTAATATTTGTTTACAAATGGATAAAATTTATGCAATTTATATATATTTTTTATCTTTATATATATAGGGGAATTTATAAGTAAACAATAATTTTCTCCTGGGGATATAAGGGAAAGAATATGTTTTTACCGGCATTACATCATCATATGAGGTTTCATTCAAACCCGTTTGCAGCGGGTTGTATGGCGATGAATCCAAGAATTAACTTTTTCTTGGGAATGGCTGCTGCAACATCATTCATGCCCGCATATCCGATGTTCAATCCGTTTATGAATTCACTGTTTACATTTCCGACATTTAATATGCCTATGTTTACAATGAATTCAAATCCGTTTGCATTTAATAATGTTCCAAATTACAATTTTATGTCTTTACCAATGCCGACAATTAATAATTTTACATTTAATCAAAATGTTAACAATTTTGGAACTATGTCTGTTGGATCTATATTTAGCAACCCAAAATTGAACAATGCTAAAAATACAACTGATACTATCTCAAATAGCAGCTATTCAAAAATCAAACCCGGTTTATTAAAAGGAAATCTTGCCGGAAAAGAGGCTGTTATTACTCGTCTTTGTGAAAAATACGGAGTTGATGTAGCTCTTGTTGTAACAATAATCGGTCAAGAATCCGGTTTTGGAACAAGTAATTTAGCAAAACATAATAACTTTATGGGTTACAGAGCTGCGGGAGATTGTGGAAAAAGTCCTAATGGCTTCGGATATTTCTCAACTCCGGAAAAAGGGTTGGAAGTTGCAATAAGAAATCTTTCAAAATATCCGGAAAGATACCCTTCCGTTAAGAAAGCAGATATGAATAATATTGATGCAATTGGCCGCATTTATTGTGAGGGTAATACTTATGCTTCTGCAATAAAAAAACTTTATAACTCAACTGTAAAAGGATATTTGGCTTAACTATATTAATATTTAATTACAAATGTAAATAAATTCTTGAAGTCTTACCTTTTTTCGTGTACCCTTAAGTCAGTAACCGAATTTTAGAAAGGGAAAAATGGATAAGGGATATATTGAAAACGGTTTTATCGTTGATTTAACCAATGCAAAAAAAACTTCCGAAATTATTTATGAACTTTCAAGGGTTTTGGACATGCAGGAATCTAAAGGAAAACATATTTGTTTAAAATTAGGTTCTGTTCCGTTATCTCAGGCAGAATTGACAAGTATAAAAGCTTTAGTTGAATTGATGGAATCAACTTTGGCTTTTATCAGTACGAGTTCTGCAGAAACTCTGGAATCAGCCACTGCTCTTGATATAAAAATATCAGAATTTACGAACGAAGTAGAGGCTCCTGCATTTGAATCTGCAGAACCGGCTCCGGAAGTTTCTGAAGCTTTAAATAACATATTCGGAGAAGAACATTCAGGACAGGTTTCAACTCCTGCCGAAGATCTTTCAGAATCAAATAAAGTCGGTGAAATCTTACAACATGATGATACAATTGTTGATTCTCTTGAGAAAATTGATAGTGAAGATAAAGAAACTGTTGATAAGATTACAGAAACAGAAAACCTGCCTACTTTATACATTAGAAAAACTATACGTTCAGGACAAAGTATTTCATCTGACGGCAACCTTCTTGTTATAGGTGATGTAAATCCCGGCTCTGAAGTTATTGCAAAAGGTGATATTACCGTATGGGGAATACTTGGCGGCATTGCCCATGCCGGTTCTGACGGAAACGAATATGCAAGAATCAGAGCATTAAAACTAAATCCTGTACAAATTCGTATAGGTGATGTTTTTGCAAGAAGACCTGATACAATTAATCTTCCATATATTCAAAAATCCAGCGAATATATACCGGAAGAAGCATTTACATTTAAAGGCAATATTGTTATCAGAAAAATACACGACGAAAATTAAGGAGATCTAAATGACTGGTAGAGTAATAGTTATAACATCTGGAAAGGGCGGTGTCGGTAAGACTACTACTAATGCGAATATCGGAACTGCACTTGCCAGAGCAGGAAACAAGGTTGTTATGATTGATACCGATCTCGGGTTGAGAAACCTTGATTTACTGCTTGGTTTAGAAAATCGTATTGTATATACAATAGTTGACGTTGTTGAAAAACGCTGTAAATTAAAACAGGCACTTGTTAAAGATAAGAAAAATCCTAACCTGTGTCTTTTGGCGGCAGCTCAAACTCGTGATAAATCTGCAGTTACTGAAAAACAATTAAAAGATATCTGCGAAAAACTCAAAAAAGATTTTGATTTTATTCTGGTAGATTGTCCGGCAGGTATTGAACAAGGTTTTCAAAACGCTGTAGCCGGTGCTTCTGAAGCTATTGTTGTTACAACTCCTGAGATGTCTGCTGTGCGTGATGCTGATAGAATTATCGGACTTTTAGAAGCTAAAGAAGATATTAAATCTTACAAATTGCTTATTAACAGAGTAAGACCGAATCTTGTTAAATCAAACGATATGATGAGTGTTGAAGATGTTGTTGAAATTCTTTCCGCTGATTTAATCGGTATAATTCCGGAAGATACAGGTATTATTACATCAACTAACAAAGGCGAACCGATTGTTAATGATGAAAAATCTTTAGCAGGACAAGCATATCGTAATGTTGCACAACGTATAATGGGTAATGAAGTTCCTTTCTTAGACCTGGAAAAAGAAACAAGTGTTGTCACCAAGGTTAAGAAATTCTTCTCACACTTAATGGGTAAGGAGAAGTAAAATGAGTGATAATATTTTAAAGGAATTATGCAATAGAATTTTAAATCTTTTTAAACAAACAGAATCTGAGGAAGTTAATGCAAAAGATGTTGCACGTAACAGATTGCGTGTCGTTTTAATGCAGGACAGAACAAATCTTACTCCGGAATTGCTCCAGCGTATGAGAAGAGAACTTGTTGAACTTCTTTCAAAATATGTTGAAATGGATAAGGATGCTTTGGAATTGAATTTTGATCAAGAAGGTGATCAAATGGCATTGATGCTCTCTATTCCTGTTATCAGAGCTAAGGATGAAGCTGAAATTGAAGAAGCTTTAGCAAATGAAGATAATTCAGATACCGATGAGGAAGATGAAATTTCTGAAGATGATGACAGTGATAATGACGAAGAATCTTCAAATGAAGAAAATTCCGAAAATTATCAAGAAGAAAATCCTGAAAATAATTCTGAATATAACGAGAATAACGAAAATAATTCTTCCGATAATAATGATGAAAATAATTCACAGAATGAAAATTCTCAAGAATACCAACAGGAAGAAAATAACAACCAGCAATAAATATTCTATTACATATAAAAAAGCAAGGGATATTCAGCCCTTGCTTTTTTGTTTAAATTTTTCTGAAAACATATTCCATGCATTCTTCAAATCCTTTAACATCAATAAAATCAAGAATACCGGAATGTTTATCAAATTCTCCAAATACAATCAGGCTACCTTTTTTCAAAACTGAACCTGCAATATTTGCCAATGTAAAAACATTATCTCGGGATAGATAAGGGGTAACATTACGGCAAAATACTATTGAGTTACCGTTGTCATGAATTCCGCTTAAATATTTTAGCAGATTATCTCGCCTGAAAACAACCTTATTTCTTAATTCTGGATTTACTTTATATGAAGCACATCTTTCCAAAAAATGATCATTTTTTATTTGTAAGGCTGGTTGTTTATCCTGAAAATATTTATTTTTAAATTTCGTAAATATATTTAAACGTCCAAAATCTGTTTGGGAAAGATTTATTCTTCCGCGTCTTGCAAAATTGATAATTTCCAAGTCTCTATCTATAGCAGTAACCGGTATATATTTGCGATAGGTGTCTTTCGGGAGTTTTTCCATAGCTGTAATTATAAAAGAATAAGCTTCGGATCCGTCAGAACATGCCAGACAGTGGGTATTAATGTGTTTTTTATTTTTAAAATTATTATCGGCAAATTCAACAAAATTTTCCCAATCTAAATCTTGTCTGAACAGCCAGGTTGTTGTTGCAATATTACCCCAGGTTCTGCTGGTTCCAATAAGCTTAGGATCATGGTATTCACGTGAACTGCTGGTAAAAGACAGTTTTCGCTGCGGGGTATAGTTTTTATTATATGAATATATTCCGTTTATTTGCATATTTTATTTAAAACGGAACAAATTTATTTTTGCCATGAAATAACAATAAAAATACAAACTTATATATTTCCGGTTGAACTGTTTTTATCATCTTCCAGTTGTTTGATATCAATATTTGAACTATCTTCATCAGTATAAGTGTTGATTGCAGGAATATCAATTTCAACATTTACATCAGCATCAACCATTTCGATATCATTTTTATCAAATTCTTTAGTTTTACCATCTTCCATTTTTACAGCGACTTTTCCGCTTAAAAATTGTAAATAGCAAACTTTGCCCAAACCTTCTGTTGTCATAACAGAAGAACCTATAGGCGGCATACCTTTTGCCGCTTCTATATAATTTGAATATTCATAAGTTAAACAACATAAAAGTCTTCCGCAAGTTCCGGAAATTTTGCCTGGAGCTATGGGCATTCCCTGATCTTTTGCAAGTTTTACATTTATCGTTGCGAATTTTCTCAAGAAACTTGAACAGCAGAAAGGCTGTCCGCATATTCCGACTCCTTCAATAATTGAGGTTTCATCTCTAACACCTATATGACGAAGGTCAATTCTTACTCTCGTAAAAGTTTGTGTCAAATCTTTTAATAATGCTCTGAAGTCGACTCTTTCCGGAGCGGTATAATAAAAAGTTATTTTTCGTCTGTCAAAAGTTATTCTGCATTGAACTAAATTCATTACGAGATTATGCTGCTTAACAAGAGCCTGACATTTGAAAAATGCTTCAACTTCTTCCTTTTTTATATCCTCAAGTGTTTGTAAATCTCTTTGGGACATAACTCTTATAAACGGAAGAGGTTCAGGTTTATTTTTAGAATGTTCCCAGATTTTTTCAATTTCCGAATTTACCAGGAACGCTTTTAATGCCTCTTCTCCTTTTTCCGTTCTTGCAATAACCATCTGCCCGTCTTCTAAGTGGACATTTTCAGGCAAGTCAAGAGGATAAAATGTATTTTTTAAATATCTGACAGCAAATTTCATTATACGTATCTTTCTTCTTCTTTCAATTTTCTATTCATCAATTTTGATAACAGCTGTTCCGGTGTAATATCAGTATAAACAGCTTCATATATAGCATTTGATACCGGTACTTCAATTCCGAACTTTTCAGCAAGCTCACAAATAGCTTTTGAAGTTTTTACTCCTTCTGCAACCGAGCCAAGTTCTGCTAAAATATCATCAATTTTTTTACCTTTGGCAAGCATTGAGCCTACTGTATAATTTCTAGACATAGGGGAAGAACATGTTGCAATTAAATCACCCATTCCGGATAAACCGTATAAAGTAGAAGGATTTGCCCCTAATTGCAAGCTTACTCTGACAATTTCTGCCATTCCTCTTGTTAACAAAGTTCCCGAACAATTGTCGCCCAAACCCATTGTATGAGCAAACCCTGAAGCTATTGCAATAACATTTTTCAAGCTTCCGCCGAGTTCAACTCCTATAACATCAGTATTTGTATATAACCTGAATCTGTTTGGTACATTACAGGCATGCTGTACAAATTTTGCGATTTCCAAATCTTCACATGCAACACAAGCTGCTGTTGGTTTTCCTTGCAAAACCTCTTTTGCAAGCGTTGGTCCGGATAGAATTGCTAATTTTTGTTCAGGCAGAACCTCTTTTATAACCTCAGACATTCTCATCAATGAAGGTAATTCTATTCCCTTTGATGCATTGACTAGTATTTGTTCTGATTTTATTCCTGCAAGTTTGAGATTTTCACAAACATCACGAGTACCTGAAGTAGCAACTACAGAAAGAATTATATCAGCTCCTTCAATTGCTGATGCTAAATCTGATGTTATTTCAACTTTATTATCAAGCTGAACTTCCAGAGGTTTAAAAGTATGTTTATTTTCTTTTAAATCTTCTGACAGATCTTTTTCTCTGCCCCAGACCGTAATATTTTCAAAATTATCGTTTAAAAGCCAGGCTAAAGTTAACCCCCAACATCCTGCACCAAGTACTGTTAATTTCATTATGCTAAAGCCCTCCTTACTTATACTGTAGTTCCCTCAGCTTTTATAATTTTTCTCAAAACTCCGCCATGACGTTTTAATTCCAGACGAGCATTATCTACATCTGTTTTCATCATGATCATAACAATTGCGGTTTTAATTTCCCAGTTACACTTTAATAATGCTGCCAGAGCTTCGCTGTTTGTAACTTCGGCAATTTGAGAAACTATTCTTATTGCACGATCTTTTAATTTTTCATTAACAGCTTTTAAATCTATCATAAAGTTTTCGTATGTTTTACCGATTTTAATCATAGCACCGGTTGTTAGCATATTTAAAATCATTTTTTGTGCAGTGCCTGCTTTAAGTCTGCTTGAACCTGCAATAACTTCCGGACCTACTTCTGCACAAATCACATGACCTGCTTCCTGAGCAATCATCCCCCTTGAATTGCATGTAACAGCGATTGTAGCAGCACCAGCTTCATCAGCCTGTTCCAAAACTCCCAATAAATATTTAGGATTTCCGCTGGCAGAAATAACAACGCACACATCTTTATCAGTCAATATTTTTGCATCGTCCTTTCCGTAACCAAAATTATCTTCCGCACCTTCAACTGCATTAATAAAGGATTTCGGACCGCCTGCAATAATCCCCTGAACCATAGAAGGGTCAACGCTAAATGTCGGAGGACATTCTGAAGCATCTAATATGCCGAGCCTGCCTGATGTTCCGGCACCAAAATAAAATAATCTTCCGCCTTTTAGAAATGCTTTTGCAATAATATCAATTGCTGCAGCAATATTTGGAGCTTCATCCCCTACTACTTTAGCTACAATCTGGTCTTCTTCATTCATTTTTCTAACCATATCTATTGTAGATAAAAGATCAATATCTTTGGTGTTTTCGTTTCTGTACTCGGTAATTGCTTCACTCATACTTAACTCCTTTTCTAAGACCCATTTTTATATTCAGATCTTACACTAACTTCACTAAATTTGCCATTTCAATAGCTGTTTTGGCAGCATCTGCTCCTTTATTTCCGGCTTTTGTACCGGCTCTTTCTATTGCCTGCTCTATATTATCAGTAGTTAAAACTCCAAATATAACAGGAACTCCTGTTTGCAGACTTACCTGTGCAACTCCTTTTGAAACTTCTGCAGAAACATAATCGAAATGAGGAGTTGAACCTTTAATAACAGCACCCAGTGTAATTATTGCACTATATTTATTGGTTTTTGCACATTTCAAAGCAATAACGGGAATTTCAAATGCTCCCGGAACTTTTACAATATCAATATTATCAGAATTTACACCATGGCGTTTCAATTCATCTATTGCACCTTCCAGCAATTTTGATCCTATAAAATCATTAAATCTTGAAACAATAATACAAAATCTATCTTCACATGTTGTAGTTAACTGACCTTCTAGCGTTCTCATTTTTGATGCTCCTTAAATATCACTAAGATAAACTATACTCCGTATAATTTATTTACCCCTACATGATACTATATAAAGGCTTATTTTACAAGGATTGGAGAGAAAATCTTATAAAAAATAAATATAGATACCAGAATCAGTAAAATACCGCTTAATTTCATTATGTATTCAGAAATTCTATAAAAATTTTTAGCAGACTTAAGTTTTGAAGTTAAAAATCCTGCAAGAATAAATATCAACCCCTGACCTATGGAAAATAAAAACAGCATAATAACAGCATTACTTACTTTGGCAGACATTGAAGCAAAAGCCATTATACTTGCAAGAATAGGTGTTGAACAAGGAGTTCCAATAAGTGCAAATACAGCTCCTAAAATTAGCGGATATATAAATTCATTGTTTATATTATTTTTTGGAATTTCTTTTATAATTACAGGCATGTCAAATTCAATTACATCAAGTATTTTCAATCCCATAATAAGAATAATGGATGCAACAATCAGAGCAAAATAAGGATTACCTATGAATATTTTGCCGGTTAATGCACAAATTGCTCCGATAATTGAAAATACAATACCCGTTCCGATTACAAAGAATATCATTTGTATAAGAGTTTTAACGGGTTTTTCGTCTGAGTATCCGCCGATATAGCCTATTATCAGCGGCAGCATAGACAGGGAACATGGTGAAATTGAAGAAATTAAACCACCCAAAAATGCTGCTCCAAACAGAATATATATACTGTGCTGGGTTGTAAAAATTTGAGTTAAACTTTCCATTATTTCAACCCTTTAATATACTTTTCCATTTCATCTTTCGGGATAGCAGATTCTATTCTTTTATACTGAGTTCCGTCAGAATTTAACATTATAACAGTTGGAACAAGAGTTACGTTATATTTTTTTATCATATTATTTTTCATATCATCTCTACTGTCAACGATAATTTCAGTATATGCAACTTTATCTTGATATTTCGGCAGAAGTTCTTTAAAAACTTTTTCTACCTCCTGACATTCAAGGCACATTGTTGACGAAAATTTTATAATCTGGGGTTTTCCGTTAGCCTGTGCAATACTTGAAGTATCTTTATTAAAAGTTAATCCGAAAAATGCCAGTATCGGAATTATTAAAATTGCCAATATTGTAATTATTGATTTTTTGTTCATTTTTATCCTCCATAAATTAACTATACCACATTATATTTGATAAATTAAAATTTTTACAATAATACATCAGGCTATTTCTTCAATAAAATTCATACAACTCTTTTAAAGCATTTATATGATGAAAAATGAACAAAAATATGGTCTAATCGTTTATACGAATAGAAATAATACATGAAGGATAATACAGACGTGCAACGGTTCAAAAAAATATTCATCGGGCTGTGTTTAATAATAGTATGCACTACAAGCAGTGCATTTGCTATAGAAGATATAAAAATTCAAAAGGATTCGATACTAACCCTAAATGATTGCATTTCTATTGCTCTAAATAACAATCCGGAAATAAGAAATGCTCGTTACAATTACGGAATTTCAAAAGCTAACGTCAATATCGCAAGATCTGAATTCTTTCCGACTATCGGTGTCAGTACAGGTTATACGTTCAATGATGTAAATTCAAGCAGGCGTGGTATGAGTGCTGCAATGAATACCAATACTTATACTGTTCAGGCAACCTTGAATCAGCTTTTGTGGAATTTTGGCAGAACAAATGCACATATTAAAATGCAAAAATTTTATCTTATTGCCGACAAATTCTATTTTGAAAATGCCGTAAGAGAAACAACTTTTAATGTTAAACAAAGATATTATGAAGTTCTGGCAGCCCGTGCAACCGTTGCAATTAACAGAGCATACGTTGACATAAACGAAAGAAACTATCTTAGAACAAAAGCCTATTTTGAAGAAGGTGTAATGTCAAAAATTGATCTTGTAAATGCTGAAGTGACATTAAGTGATTCTAAAATTCAATTAATAGAATCAAATAAATCATATAAAAATGCTCTGGTTAATTTGAATAATGCAATGTATGTTTCAGAAGCCCCAAATTATTCTATCTCAAGTACAGAAGAATTTAATATAGACAATGATTATGCCCCTGTAAATCTTACAAATATTTCAAAAACAAGAAAAAAAGAATCAAGTGAACTCCCCGTAAGTGTTAATGATGCCAAACTTATTACATCTGTTCAAAAGCTGGAAGTTCTCACTAATTATAAATTGAACGATTTTCCTTATAATTTTGAAGAATGTATAAAAATAGCTTATGAAAACAGGGCAGATTTAAAAGCTTACAATTCAACACTGGATGCTGTTAAAGAAAACCTCATTTTCGTAAAACGTAATTATTATCCTGAACTATCTGCAACAGCCGGATATGGTTTCAGAAATACAAACTCAACAAATTCGTTTAATGTTGGAGTTAATCTGGCAAGTTCTGTTAATATAATGAATCAGAAATCTCAGGTTGATGCAGCTAAATATCAGGTCAGCATTGCAGAAAACTCTTTAAACCAATTGAATAAAGATATCTATTTTGAAGTTCAAAATGCTTATATCAATATGATAGAAATAGAAAAACAAATTCCTCTGTTGGCTGTCAAAGTCCGCCAAACTCTGGAAAATTTTGAACTTGCAGAAGGCAGATACTATGTAGGACTCGGTGATTATATCCAGCTTCAGGACGCAAAAGTAAATTATAATAATGCCCAGAGATCTTATATTGAAACTATTTACAGATATAATGTCGCAAGAGCGAATCTTGAAAGTGCAATAGCTCTTCCTCAAGATGTTACGGTAACTTTAGAAGGAACATAATATGAATTTTAAAGATTTTAAACAAAAATATTTGAATAAGAAGGTAATCATAGTATCAGCAGCAGCTGTTGTTGTAATACTCTGGGGTATTAACCGCTATCAGGAAAATAAAATCATTTATCAAACTCAGAAACTTTCAAAGTGTACAATAACAGATATTGTTGAAGCTTCCGGTACTATAAATCCTGTTAATACCGTTAGTGTCGGTTCTACTGTATCAGGACTTATGAAGGAAATTTATGTTGATTACAATTCGGAAGTAAAAAAGGGGCAGCCGCTGGCACAAATTGACCCTGCAAACTTTCAGGCATCAGTAGATCAGAACAAAGCTCAAATTAACAATGCAGAAGCTAACCTTGCCAGACTTAATGCGGAAATGGTTATGGCTCAAAAAACTTATACCAGATACAAAAATCTATATGCCAAAAATTTTATAGCCCGAAGTGAACTTGATCAGGCCGAAAGTGATTATCTTGCAAAAAAGGCTTCAATCGGGGCTCAAAAAGCTTCTATTGCTCAGGCAAAGGCTAATTATAATACCGCAATGACAAACCTTGGTTATACAAAAATTATTGCTCCCGTTAACGGGACAATAATATCTAGAGATATTGATGTCGGACAGCCAGTTGCCGCAAGTTTTCAGGCTCCAGAATTATTTACAATTGCTCAGGATTTAACAAAAATGCAAATCGAAGTTAATGTTTCAGAAGCGGATATCGGTAAAGTTAAAGAAGGTCAAGATGTCGAATATACTCTTGACGGTTATCCTGACAGTACCTTCTATGGCAAAGTTACTCAGGTAAGGCTTGATTCAACAGTAACTTCCAATGTTGTAACTTATACAGTTATTGTCAGCGTAAGTAACGAAGATCTTAAACTGAAGCCAGGTATGACAGCTAATGTTTCCATAATTACGAAACGAAGCAAAGATGTTATGTGTGCTCCGACTATCGCATTAAAATATACTCCGGAAATTGGCGGACAAAAGTATAAAAATCAGGGTATCTGGATTTTAGAAAAAAATAAGCCCGTAAGAATAGATATTAAAGAAGGTGCAAGTGACGATACAAATGTAGAAATCATATCGCAGCGTTTGAAGCTCGGAGATGAAGTTATTATAGGTTCAACCGGAGGTAAAAATAATAAAAATACATCAGCCGGTTCATCATCTTCAGGTAAAAGACGCGGTGGTCCTCCCGGCATGTTCCGGTAAATTCGGGTAACAAAAGTATCACTCTTTCCTCAGATAATTTAATACAGAGGTAATATGGATTTAATTGAAGTAAAACATGCAATAAAAACTTATCAAACTGGTGAAGATTCATTCAATGCATTGAATGATGTATCTTTATCCGTTAAAAAAGGTGAATTTGTTGCAATTATGGGTGCTTCAGGATCAGGAAAATCCACCTTTATGAATATGCTGGGAACACTTGACAAACCTACTTCGGGAAGCTATTTCCTTGACGGAGAGGATATGATTCATCAGGATCCTGATGAACTTGCAAGAATCCGGTGCGAAAAATTAGGGTTTGTATTTCAGGGTTTTAATCTTATATCAAGAACTTCAGCACTCGATAATGTATGTTTGCCTATGATATATAAAGGTGTTCCAGAAGAAGAAAGAATTGAACGTGCAAAATGGGCATTAAAAATTGTAGGACTTGAAAAGCGTGAAGATCACATGCCAAACCAGATGTCCGGAGGTCAGCAGCAGAGAGTAGCCATAGCCAGAGCCATAGTTAATGATGCCCCTTTGATTCTTGCAGACGAACCGACTGGTAATCTTGATACAAAAACAAGTATCGAAGTTATGGAATTTTTTGTAAGATTGAATGAAGAAATGGGTAAAACAATAGTTCTTGTTACACATGAACCTGATATTGCAGAATATACAAAACGTGTCGTAAAATTTAAAGACGGTAACATCATCCTTGATGAACCCAAAGAAGTTTGGTTACACCACAGAACAAGAGAAACGTAAATATGTTAGATTTTAAGTCAATATTAAAAATGGCAACAGTGTCATTAAAAATAAACAAAATGCGATCCATACTTACAAGTCTGGGTATAATTATCGGGGTAAGTGCAGTAATTATAATGCTTGCAGTAGGCTCCGGAGCCAGTAAAAAAATAGCTAAAGATATGGAAGCTATGGGAAGCAACCTTCTTATGGTTCGTTCCGCATCAGCAAAATCCGGCGGAGTTAGAATGGGTTCAGGTACAAGGCCTTCCTTGACATTAAAAGATGCCGAGGCTATAGAAATAAAATGCAGAGGTGTTTTAGCCGTTGCTCCGTATTCTTCTCAAACCCAGCAGTTAACTTATGGAAATCAGAACTGGTCAACTACTGTTGGCGGCACTACTATGCCGTATTTTATGATTAGAAATTATGAAGTTGAATCAGGCAGAGGTTTTCTTCCGGAGGATAATAAAAACAGTACCAAGGTTGCCGTAATCGGCCAGACAGTGTCTACCGAATTATTCGGAGATGTTGATCCTATAAATAAAACAATCAGAATAGGAAATGTACCTTTTAAAGTTGTCGGTCTGTTAAAAACTAAAGGTTCAAGCGGTATGGGGCAAGATCAGGACGATATGGTTTTTATTCCGATAACAACAGCTCAACGCAAGGTTTTTGGTACGGATTTCCCGGGAACAGTTAATATGATAGCTGTCAAAGCTCAGGGAGAAGATACTATTGCCGTTGCACAGGAGGATATTACTGAATTATTGCAAATCAGGCATAATATTGGCAAAAAACAAGAAAATGATTTTGAAATAAGAAACTTAGCAGAAATGCAGGAAACAATCAAATCAACAACAAAAACAATGTCTTTATTATTAGGAGCAATAGCCGGAGTATCTTTGATTGTCGGCGGTATCGGTATTATGAATATTATGCTTGTGTCGGTAACGGAAAGAACTAAAGAAATCGGTATTCGTATGGCAATAGGTGCAAAAGCCTCTGATATAAGATTTCAATTCTTACTTGAATCATTTTTACTATCTATGGCAGGCGGTCTGGTTGGTGTTGTTCTAGGGGTTCTCGGAGCTCATCTTATGCAGGTGCTTGCAGGCATGAATATAGCTATAACCTTGCCGTCTATTTTGCTTTCTTTGGGATTTTCAGCGGCAATAGGCATCGGATTTGGCTATTACCCTGCTTACAAGGCTTCTTTACTTAATCCGATTGATGCCTTGAGATATGAATAAATATAGTCTACTCCAGCTCAGTAACAGAAGTATTCATTGCTCCGTTGTAAATATCCAGTTTTACTTTTATTTTGTTTCCTTTATATTTTGAAGGCAGTGATGCAAAAGGGGCGGCTGCTTCTATTGAAGTTTTTACATACTTATCAAATTCCGTATTTCCTGAACTGGTTATTATCTCTACATCTGAAACCGTACCATCTTTAGCTGTTACAAAAGATACAGCTATCGGACTGTTCCTTTTTACAAGGATTTGAGAATTTAATTTATGCTGAAGATTTTTCATATAACGATTCCAGTTATATGAATTTTTAGCACTGCCAGCTGATTTGTCAACGGGTTTATCAAATTCAAACCGTAAAAAAGGACTTGACATTTGATTTTGAGCCTGATTTCCTCCGCTGTAATCAAATACTGACGCAGCTTGTGCTGTTCCTGCAGCAAGTAATAAGATAAGTGTTGTAATAATAGTAGATTTTTTCATAAAATTCTCCCTACTCAATTATATCAGCTTTTGCCAAAAAGTCCAAAAGACTGATTACTTTTGCTTTACCTTTTGTTAAAAATAAGCCGTATTTCAATCCTAGTATGCACCCCGGGCATGTTGTAATAACATAGTTTGCACCGGTTTTGTTTATATTTTTAGCTTTTTGTATAGCTAATTCAGCAGACATTTTAGGATTTTTTATAGAAAAACTTCCGGCAAACCCACAGCATTCATCATAATCCGGCAATTCAATATATTCAACTTTTTCGCAATTATTCAATATTTGTTTTAAAAATTTGTCATCTGCAAGATGACATGGCTTGTGAAAAGTGACTTTGATATGTTTTTTATATTTAAAGCGAAAATTTTCTCGTGCAATTATATCTCCCCAATTTAGAAATTTTTCGGGATTTATTTGAGAAGATTGTTGTTCAATATATTTTGGGTATTCTTTCAGTGTATATTCACAGCTTGCACAGTCTGTAACCAGATAATCATAATTACAATTTTCAATTAACTTTAAATTATGATTTGCAGTTTCAATAAACCGTTTCATATTTCCATCTGATAAAAAAGGCAAACCGCAGCAGTCAAAACCAGGGGTTATAATGTTTATAGAGCTGTTTTTAAAAATTTTTGCCAGATTTTTATCAGTATTTGGCAGCATTTGATTTACACAGCCTTTAAAATACAAAACATTTTTTTCGGCATTCAAAACAGGTTTAAACGAAGGTCTGCACAGGTTTGAAATTTTTGAAATTATTTTTATAAAGTTTGAAAAAATTAATTTACTTTCTAAGAAATTTATAATTTTACCTGAAAGTTTGTCGTTCATATATTCATATTTTGCACAGTTAAGAATTTCACAGACATCAATCCCGCTCGGGCAGAAATCATTACACTTGCCGCATCGCAGGCACATATCAATATATTTGTTAATGTTTTTTGAAAATTTTAAATCTCCCTTTGTAACTCCATGCAGCATAATAAATTTGCCTTTGCTCACTACACAATCATTAGGATTTAATTTGTACAGCGGACAGGCTTGTTCACACAAGGCACATTTGGAACATTTATTAAGCTCTTTTTCATAATCCTTTAGAGTCTTCATATTTTCATAATAACATAATCATATTAATCGATCGGTTTACATAAGTTAATATTATTCGATTGAAAATTAAATATTTTTAGCAAATCTGCCGATAACATGAGTAATCTTAGTTAAAGGAATACAAAATGTCAGATTCAAATTTTACATTTAACAGACCTTATAAACCTTTCGGATTAAACGTAAAAGTTCCTGAAAGAACAATTCAGCAGGCAGGTGAAACTTTAGAAGAGCTTGTCAAATCTCCTGCTGCTCCTTTGTTTGAATTTTTAGAAGAAAATGAATCCGTTTTTAACGGAGATGTAGCTTTTGAAATAAACAAAACTATTGCCCAGAATTTTACAATAGGTTCTGCCATGAGAATGGAAGATGAAAAAATTAACGGGAAAAACCCTAGTTTTGATATGCATTTTTAATGACTGGATTAAAATTTGTCCGTCTGCTTCATAATATTTAATCAACGTGTCGTATTTGTTGACTATTTAATTTGTTTACTATAATATTTGAATTATACGATAAAATAAATAGTAAAAGGAATAAAGATATGAGACGTACACTAGAAGGAACAAAAAGAAAAAGACAGAATGTAAGCGGATTCAGAGCAAGAATGTCAACTCCGGGCGGCAGAGAAGTTATTAACAGACGCAGAGCCCGCGGTCGTCATAAGGTTGCTATTACTGCTAAGAATCGTGCATAGTAGTGCTTTTGTGTAGACTCTTTTAACGAAATTTTCGTTTAGCAGGTTACGGAGTCAAAAATGTTACCAAAACAATATCGTTTAAAAAAAAAATCTGCATTTAAAGCAACATATAAAGTTAAAAACTCCTCCCATTCGGGTGGAGTAACTTTGTTTGCAGGTATTTTAAAAAAAGACGAATCGCCCACAAAAGTCGGATTTGTTGTTAGTAAAAAGGTTCATAAACGTGCTGTTAGGAGAAACCGTCTGAAACGTCTGATGCGTGAGAGCTACCGTATATTTTTAAAAAACGGTGATGTAGGGAATTCTCAAAAATATTTGTCTTTAATTTTTGTTGGAAGTGAAAATGCACTTGAAAAAAGTTTTGCTGAAATTTCGTCTTCTATACATAAATTGTTAATGAGGTTGTGAGATGCTTGAAGGTATGTATGTCGAAAACATAATGATGCATTCGGAAACAAGAGTTTATCCGACTGAACCTCAAATTTCAGCAGGAGTTATAGACGGTTCTCAAGCAATTTACAGATATTCTCTTAGAGAATCTTCGTACCCGACATTATCAATTGTTGATGAAATTTCAGACAGTCAGGGCAATATAATTCCTCCGGGACATTATGAATTGGCACTGTCTGATGAAAGAGATTTTCTAATACTTATGCAGTCCAAAAAGCCGATTGCAATTATTCCTGTGTTCAGGGTAGATGTTGATATGTCTACTTATGCGGTAGTTAAAGATAAAAAAGCTCTTAAAAAAGAAAAAAAAGAAAAGAAAGAAATTGCAAAAACTAATGCAAAACGAGCAAAACAAGGAATGCCTCCTGTTAATACGGAAAAAGATATCTATCAGGAAGCTTCAATGGAATATATTCCTGCAGGCGGTTATTATTTAATCCGTTATGAACGCGGTGATGTAAAAGCATGGGGTGCAATTAAAGGTTAGGCTTTGGAATTAAAAGTTAGGAAGGTAAGATGAAATTAAAAAGATTATTGCAAAGTTGTTTATTAGTATTGATAATTTTACTCGGTTCTGTATGTAACTCGGATACAATCAAATATTCTTCTAAAATTACTAATATGGCAGAGGAAATGGCCAAAATCAATGCAGATTATGTAATGGATGCTTATTATTCTTTATCGGATTCTGAAAAGGATGAATTTGTTGCATATCTGGAAGAGTATCCTGAAAATTTCCCGCCGTTTTTTTATATATTGACTGCTGATCATATATATAAAAAAGATAAAGACAAAGCCTTATTATGGTATTTTATCGGAACAATCCGTTCTTATGAAGATGTTTGTATGTGCAAAGACATAACTGCAAGATCTCAAATTCAAGTATATCCCATGATTGCAGCAAAAACTACTGAATATTTGCAAACTCAGAGTGAAGCTATATCCGATCTTGTACAAACGGCACTTGATTGGGATAAAACACATAAGGATCGCTTTGATCCAACCTGGGCTTGTTATCATGGAATGAATGCTTTTTATCAAAAGCCTGAACTTGTTTCTAAATGGAAACGACCGAAGATAAAATATGATGTAAGAAAGAGTTTCAAAATGATTTATGTAAAATCAAATATAGATTTCAGTCAATACAGATAACATAATAAATTTAATTAAAATTCGCTGACATTACATTTTGGAATACATAAATCCTCGCAAAGGATAATATAGATTTCTTCGCCCTGTTTTGCATGGTATTTTAAACCCGGAGTGACTAAACCTGTTACGAGTCCGATAAAGCAGCCGACAGGTAAACCGATTGCAGCTGCACCAACTGCAATTTTATGAGGTTTTGGGATAAATGCTAAACCTGCACCGGCACCTGTTCCTATAGCACCAAATCCTAATGTAGATGCGGTTAGTTTTCCGGCTGTCATCCAGCCGTTTTCAACGAGTGAAAAATCTTTCGTAAAAGGTTTTGCTTTTATATCCAATTCTGTATTGTCAGGCAGAATAAGTTTATTTATACTTACATACACCCTTGCATTTTTGTTAAACATTTTTTGTTTCGTAATTCCTCTGATATAACCTGAAAGTTTAGATCCCATGGGCAGCACAAGTGTTCCGCAGGATGTACAGATATCTTTCGGTACATAAAAATAGATACAATCTCCTTCTTTTGCACATTCTGAAAGAAATTTACATTCAAATGCAATTTTAAATACATTTCCTTTAGACATAATATAATAAGTGTCTGTAGTGTTTACAATATTACAAGGAGCCTTTGAAGGTGAATTCGCAACTGTTTCTGTTGATTTTATGCATTCATACGTATCTTGTGCTTCTTCTGCCAGAACATTTACAGGCATGAAGTAAAATAACAATATTGAAATTACGGATATCAGTTTTTTCATATGCATACTTTATTCCAAAATTTTTGGAATAAAATTGCCGCAATAGACTAAGCCGCCATTCTATAAATTTAAAATTCAAATTACCATTTAATTATATTAAATAGTGAAGTAACTTTTTTATTTCCCTTCTGTCTGATTTTTAAAATTGTAAAGCCTAAAAACTTATATCTTTTTGTAATCGGCTCATGTGATGATATATCAATATTGTGATTTTTAATAAACTCTAACGCTTTATTATGTGCATAAATCGAATCATTATTCACTTTATCATTTCTTGCGGCTACGATAGAATTCGGATTTCGCCAGTAATAGTAATAAGTATCAGGTACTGTAACAAGTTTGCCTAATGAATAAAGAATTTTCGGAGTCATAATTACATCTTCAAAAAATATACCCTCTTCAAATCTTAAATTTTTTGACATAAAAGATTCTCTTTTATAAATCTTATTCCAAACATAAGATAATTCAGGCACATCGCATATTTCAAATTTTTCATCTGTATTATCGGCAACTTTTTCTTCTTCAAATTTTAAATGAAATTTTTTGTTCCATTTATGCAGTCTTATTATTCCTGAAGCGGCCATATCGCAATTGTATTTTTCTGCAGCGGTATAAAGTTTTTCAAAATAATTCAAGTCAACCCAGTCATCGCTGTCCACAAATCCTAAATATTTACCGCAAGCTTTTTCAAGACCTTTGTTTCTGGCATCTGAAAGTCCATGATTTTCCTGATTTAAAATAGTAATTCTTGAATCCTGTTTTGCAAAATTTTCTAATATTTGCAACGAGTTGTCTACAGAACCATCATTAATACAGATTATCTCAATTTCTTTCAATGTTTGGTTAATAAGACTGTTCAAACACCTATCCAAGAATTTTTCAACATTATACACCGGTACTATGATAGAAACTTTAGGCTGTTCCAACATTGCTCTTGTCCTCCTAACTACATATCAGATAATGACTATAAACACATAAATGATATTAAATATCATAATTAACAATATTATATATCATAAAACATCCATAATAACAATATTTTATTTTGTTTATATTAGTGACCCTGATTTCTATAATAGATACAGAGGCGAATCGATGAATGACAATGAAATAAAAAAAGTATTTGGCAAAAAGATAAAAGAATACAGAGAAAAACTTCAACTATCGCAGGAAGAATTGAGCGAAAAGTTGGAAATAACGCAGCGTCAGGTTTCAATGATAGAAAGAGGATTGTCATTCCCAAAACTTAGTACTCTAAACAAATTATCACAAATATTTAACTGCAATATACAGGATTTGTTCGATAATGACTACTTGCAGTCAGAGACTTTGCTAAAAGAAAAATTAAAAAATATCATAGAAACAAGTAGTTATGATAAAATAAAAACACTGTATCTGGTCGCAAAGAATTTGAAATAAATAAAAAAGCCGGGGGCTTGATTTTTAGTTTTTAGCGTTTAATAATTAGGTGGAGGTAAATGGTAACGGTTGTTGTCGGAACTCCAGAGTTTAATATCGCGGGATGGAGCAGTCTGGTAGCTCGTCGGGCTCATAACCCGAAGGTCGTTGGTTCAAATCCAGCTCCCGCAACCATTTATCAAAAGAGGGTTTCAAGAAATTGGGACTCTCTTTTTTAATATTCGCAGCCATATTCAATATTTAATTCCGGAGATTTTAATTTCCAAAATTCATCTATAATATCTCCTGAATATTTTTTGTATTGCAGCTCGTTAAATGATTTTACTATTTCAGCTTTCACTCCGGTACTATTTGGATTTGATTTGCAATATTGAATTAGAGATTTTATATGTTTTTGATCTTTACTTTCCGAATTATTTAATAAGTACTCCATATAAGAGTGTTTTAGTTTTTTCATTTCTTGTGCAGATAATTGTTTAAAAGCATCTGTTTTCTTAAAAAAAGATTTTTTCCCTTTTTTATCAAATGCAATAATCTGATTGATCTTTTTATTATTATTTAAAACGATAAAATCCTGTAAACTTACCGGTAATGTTGAACTGTCATCAATGGGGGTATGTCCATGAAGTAATGTTGCAGTATTTTTGAATGTAGGTTTGTCAAAAGAACAAGAAACAGCATCACCTGCGGCTTTTGCAATACATTCTCCGGTTTTATTATCAATAAGAAAGACTAATTCTTTAGGGTTTGATGAGTTTAATGCTTCTACGCAGGAGTATATATATCCGGTGTAAGCCTGTTGATATGGATCTTTCAGTGTCTTGTTTGTAATAGAATTTATTACTTTTTCGTCCAGATTTATCTTTCCCCCGGAAAAAGTTAAATTAATCGGAGGTTTTACGTTTTTTAATATGTTATTGTTTTTACATATTCCAGAATTAGCAGCAATACCAGCAAGTTTCTGCTGATATTGCTTATTTTTGAATATACTTGATGCTTTTAAAATTGAATTTATTAACATATTATTCTTATTAAATTCCTAAATAAATTTTTTTGCTATTTCTATGCCATTTTTTCAAATCGGTTTGCTGTTTCTACTATATCATCTACATCATTGATTGAGAATTGATATGCAGTGCCGACGGCTTGCCTTTGGTTATTATATGCAAATTTAAGTGCTTCTTTAATAGAACTCCAAGGATTAGTTCCTGTTTTTATCATACCCCAGGAAGCTTTCGGAATATCTTTGATAATTGTGCCAAGATCTAATTTTTTCCCGGTTAATTGTCCTGCTTCATTGATAGCTGTAAAGAATTGCATTTGAGCTTTCATAGCTGTAGCATTTTCTGTTGACATTTGTAAACCATATTTTTCTAATATTACATTGATTGTATTTTGAACATCTTCGAAATTGGTTATATTTTGCTTTTTGCCGAAGATATCTTTTTGAATTTCAGCTGCAATTTTGTTTATAACTTCTGCTTTATCAGCTTTATTGTAACCGCATTGATTTACAAAATATTTTGCTACACCTTCTGAGTTACCGACAAAATAGTTTGTGAAGAATTTAATATCTTCTTTTATCTGTTTTGATGTTCTTGATACGCAGTTTCCTGTATCAATAAATTCAGGTATAAGTTTTCCATTTTTGTCGGTTGTAATGAAGAAATTACCTGTGTGCGGGTCACCATGCATTAAACTTTTTCCGCCTTTTTTCATAAACATAAACTGTTCATCAAAGGTTTTTAATATAGTAGTTGGCAGATCTTTCATAACTTTTTCAGGATTTGCAAGCCAAGGATTATCTTTGATTTCATCTGCATATTTTGCTGCAAATTCTGCGGGATTTGTTTTATAGTCATTAAGAATTTTTATCAACTTATTCATCTGAATACCGTTTGCCATATCCATAACTATACAAGTGCCGTTTTTTGAAATATCTGTAATGTCTGCAACTTTGTATCTTTGAGCTCCTTTTGCAAGCAGTTTATTATTAGCATATTCAGTATTGAAATTCAGTTCTTCCGCCCAGTCTTTGTACCAGCTTTTCAGCATTCCTTGATGTTTTGCTACTTCTTTTGGAGAATCATCAAGTTCTTTAATTAGTCTGGTAAATAATTTTTCTTCCAGGTCAAGCTGTTCTTTATCTACACCTTTTTTAAGCATTTTTAAAACAGCAGTTGAACCGTCAGGTCTTTTAACCTTATATGCAGCTCCTATACTTCCAGCACGAAGCTCTTCCATTATAACATAATTTTTCCCCGGGAAAGAATTATTTAAAACTTCTTGTGCTTCTTCTATTGTTCTGGAAAATGAACAGTTGCTTCTTGTTTTTCTTATTGCTTCTTTTAATGCCTCATTCTTAATTTTTGACATTATTTTTTCATCACTTGAAATAATTTGTGCAAATTTTGTTGGACCAACACCTGCAGTTTCAATCAGTTCTTGAAAAATTTGTTCATCATTTTTGCCATCCGGTTTTAATTTATTTAAACCTGTTTTTTCAGCATAACGGTTGTATAATGCTACAAATTGATTATCATTACTTAATTTTCTTGAAATATTGTAACCATGAATATTTAACTTGTCCATGTACTTGTTTACAACATCATCAGATTCTTTTGAAAGTTTTGTAAACGATGTTTTGATTGCTTGTCTGGCGGTGTGAACTCCTTCTCTTAATCTTTTGCCTATTTGAGTATGATTAACTAATACATTTTTTGCTTCTTTAGCTACAGTTGTAGTTGCTTTTTTCCCGGCACGAATTACGGCACGTGCTAATGGCGAAACTAGACTCATATCTTTTCCCCTCCAATTGTTTATTAAATTTTCCCCGTATATACATAAACAATTTTGCTAATTGAAAATTTACATATTTTATCGGGTATTGCTGTGCTATATGTGCCTTGCTATGCGTTTTCGGGCTTATTTATATTTAGGTTTATATTTCTTAATGTTTTTTGATATTAGAGAATAAATTATTTATTGTTTTGGGTTTAGCAAATCTATTTTGTGTGTTAAACTTTTTATATGAAAAAAGAGTGGTTAAAAGCTATTATTATATTACCGTTTAACGTACTGGTTGTTATACCCGCTTTAATTTTGTATTTTTCCGGATATAAATTTATTTTGAATAATATATTTTTAATTTGTGCAGGATGTTTATTGTTTATCGCCGGTTTTGCTCTGGCTGTTTGGACAATGTTTTTGTTTAATAATATTGGAAAAGGAACTGCTGCTCCATGGGCTCCGCCCAAACATCTTGTTGTTGCAGGACCGTATAAATATGTAAGAAATCCGATGATTACTGCGGTATTATCTATACTCCTTGCAGAAAGTTTAATATTCAATTCATTGGAGATTTTTTGCTGGTTTATATTTTTTCTTATTATAAATTCTATTTATTTCCCGCTGGTTGAAGAAAAACAATTGAAAGAACGTTTTGGCGGAGAGTATTTGGAATATATGAAAAAAGTTCCGCGTTGGCTGCCAAAATTTCCGTTAAAATAGTTTTGTTTGAGTTTAATCAATAATTTCAGGCGGTTTTACAAAATATCCGGAAAAGTTCTTTTTATAGTCTGCGAGATTAGTGCAATAAGCCTCTAAATCCAGTGAAATTCCTTTCTTCAAAGGATAGGATTTAATTCCGAGAGATTTATACATTGCACGCATAAGAATATTTGCAATAGCATCGCTTCCTCTGCTCCATGGTGTTGCGTGAGCTAAAATCCATCGTATTTCGGCTATATCATTATTTATATAATTCATTTGTGAAATGTTAATATCGTTATAGTTATATTTTTGTTTAAAGAGTTTGTATTTGTTAAAAATTAGTTCCAGAGCATTATTAACATATTTTGAGGGTGCATGCTGCAGGTAATGATTCTTTTTTTTAATTTTGGGAACTGTTAATTCTATAGTATCTCTGAACGGATTTTGCAGAGGATTTTTAATAATGTTATCAAGTTTTGTTTGGTAATAATGGTATCTTGATATCTGAGAATAATTTGTGTGTAATTCAATTTTTGTCAAATCAGAAACACTTTTCCAGCCTTGCCGTTTTGTTCTTAAAATTCCCGTATTATGGATTTTATATAAATCTAAGGTATAGGAATTTGCTTTTATTGTTCCTATTGTGATGATTTTCAGTATATTTTCGCATGATGTGTCTTTTCTCATTAAACAGACTGCTAAATCTGCCGTTTCTTTTATTTTTTCAGCCCATTTTGAATTTCTTCCGTAACCCCGTATTTTGACAAAGAAATCGTCTTGTTTAAATCTTAATTTGGGCGATTTTATATTGGCACAAAATGAATATTGATAATTTCCGGTTTTTTCTGGAATTTTCATGTTTTTTATAAAGTTTGTGAAAATTATAATTTGCCATTATTTTATACTTCAAAATATTTGTAATACTATTTACACGAAAATATTTTGTGTTATTCTCATAGAAGAGTTAAGTTTAATTTATAAAATTTATGTTAAAAAATTTTAAATTTTTGTATGTATCTGGCAAAAAAAAATATTCAGCGACTTATAAACAAAAGTTATAAAATGGGGGATTCAGCATGCGTGTAGGTATTGTTCAAAATTTCAGAAATACAAACTTATCATTTGGAAATTTAACTAATGAGGAGAAAGAAGCTTTCAAACAAACCAAAAAAGAGGCTCTGGATATAATTGGTCGTCCGGAAAAATCTGTTTTTATTTATTCCAGTGCATGTTTGCCAAGATCTGCTGAATCCAATATTGGTACAGGAACTTTATTATCAAAACAGGGTGAGGAATTTTTAGATGTTGTCAGAACATTCACTCCTGCTGATACGATTCAGGATGTTCCGGCAGGAGAATTTATGCCAAAACCTGCTAACGGATACTATGGTGCTTATGAAACCTCCTCTCAGAGTTTAAGTTCTCATTTGATTGAACCCGAACTTCTAACAGATGAGCGTTTTGGAAAAATTATTACTCCTGAAGAATTGCAAGAGGTTGTTTCTGCAAACAACGGTCAATATAAAGATGTACTTGCTAATTTCGAAAATGTTGTTGAGCCGGACAGCCCGTTTGATAATTTGCTGAAAAAAGCTTATGAGAGATTTAAAACTGGTGAAGGTGAAAAACTTGATGTTTTGAGAAGTGAATTTGCAGATTACAAAACAAAAAATACATCTTGGCTTGAACCTCACAGTATTTATAGTGTTTTATCCAAAAAATATAATAACCCTATGTCTGACCAATGGGAAAATGAAACCGATAAAAGATTATATGATGTTACTTTTTCCGAAGAAGCCAGAAATGCACGTAAAGCCGAAATTTTAAAAGAAAGTGCTGATGATATTGAATTTTATAATTTCAAACAGTTCTTATCAGATAAGTTTTTAGGTTTGGCAAGAGAAAAAGCACATGAAAGAGGACTTAAATTCGGCGGAGATATTCCGTATCAATTTACATTGAGTGATGTTTTTTCAAATCCGAAAGCTTTTTCTTTTGATGTATTTATGGGGCCGAGAGACTTAAAAATCCCTGCACTTGATTTTTATCAAATAGCCGACCCGAATAGTGCAGCTGCTAAAATGCTTGCACAGAAGTTCTCCCTTGCGGCACAAAGATATGATACCTTGCGAGTCGGAATGGGCTGGGGGTATGTTACTCCTATGTTGAGCAATTCTTCAGGCAGTTATAATGAGAAAAAATATATGGGTTCTCAGGTGCTTGATTTGATTGAAAATGCTGTAAAATCAGTAAAAGGTGATGACTTTAACAGAAGTGATTTGTTCTATGAAATTGAAGCAGGCGAACAAGATTTTAAAGCCTTTAATGATGATGGAACATTGCTCGAACCTCTAAAAGACAGAGTGAAAATATATTCTTCTGATTATATGAGTGAAGGCTGGGGATCTTCAAGAGTATATCCTGAAAAATTCAAGATGAATCCTTCTGAATTTATGTACGGAGCATCAAATGTTAATACTACTCCATTGATGGAGCTGGCATCTCATGGTGCTTACGAACAGCGTAAAGAAGCTCAAGTAAGTGAACTTTCTGAAATATTACATATCAAACCTTCTACATTAGAAAATGCTGACGAATTTATCAGGGCAAAAAATGCAGAACCTCTTTTAGCAAAGAATAATTTTATGTTCTTTACTGAATTATTTGGTATGGATCGCAGATTTAACGATTTAACAAAAACAAATTCCGAAAACTTCAGGGTAAAAATTCCTGCCAATCCGGAACAGGCTTATTATGATGCGGTAAAAGAAGGTCATGCTTTTAATATTATGGACGCATTTGAAAAAGTATTTAAAGCAAAAGGTTATGACAAGAAACACCCTGAATTATTTGCAAAAATAGTAGAATTTAAGAATAAATTATATGGTATTGATCCTGAAAAGCTTATAGATGAGACTGCTGAAGGTATGCATTCTGAGCCTCCAGTAATAAATCCTGTTAATGAGCCGGAAGTTGAAAAGCCAGCGGTCGAAACAGTTGAAAAAGCCGCTAAGAAGAATAAATATTTAAAACCTGCTCTTATTATTACGGTAGCTGCGGTTGCTTTGTATTCAGCATATAAATATTTTTCAAAGAAACCAAAAGCCGCATAGAAAGTTATTAAGTATTCAGGGTTTTAAATAATGTGAACCGGTAACAAAAATATAACTTTTTCGTTACAAGTGTAGTTTTTTAAATTTTATCCTGCTATAATATTTGTGATTAGGAATTTGTAATTAGTACAAAATTAAGTAACAGGGAGAATATATTATGGCAGAAACATTACTGGATAAGAAAATTTATCCGACAGCGGAGTTTGTGCCGGGTAAATGGCAAAGCGAAATAAATGTAAGAGATTTTATTCAGCACAATTACACATTATATCAGGGAGATTCATCTTTTCTTGAAGCTCCGACCGAGGCCACGAAAAAATTATGGCAGGAGTGCTGCGACTTATTAAAAAAAGAACGAGAAAACGGCGGTGTACTTGATATGGATACTAAAATAGTATCATCAATTACATCACATGGGGCAGGTTATATAGATAAAGATTTGGAAACAATTGTAGGATTGCAGACAGATGCTCCGCTAAAACGTTCTATGCAGCCGTTCGGCGGTATCAGAATGGCTGAGGCTTCCTGCAAGTCTTATGGTTATCAGGTCGATCCTGAGGTATCTGAAATTTTTACAAAGTATAGAAAAACTCACAATCAAGGTGTTTTTGATGTTTATACACCTGAGATGAAGGCTGCAAGACATTCGGGAATTATCACAGGACTTCCTGATGCCTACGGCAGAGGTCGTATTATTGGTGATTATAGAAGGGTTGCACTTTATGGTATAGATAGACTTATTGAAGATAAGAAAGAACAGTTCAAATCTTTGGAAGGTGAAATGACTCCCGAAAGAATTCAATTGAGGGAAGAAATTGCTGAACAGATAAAAGCCTTGAATGAGATGATTGAACTTGGAAAAATTTATGGTTTTGATATTTCAAAACCTGCAAGAAATTCTAAAGAAGCTATTCAATGGTTGTATTTCGGTTATTTAGCTGCCGTAAAAGAACAAAACGGAGCAGCAATGAGTCTTGGCAGAACTTCAACATTTTTAGATATTTATATTGAAAGAGATTTAAAGGAAGGCATAATTACTGAGGCTCAGGCACAAGAAATGATTGACCATTTCATAATGAAATTGAGACTTATAAAATTTGCAAGAACTCCCGAGTATAATGAATTGTTTTCGGGCGATCCGACATGGGTAACAGAATCTATAGGCGGAGTAGGAATTGACGGCAGACCGCTTGTTACAAAGAACTCTTTCAGATATTTGCACACTCTGGAAAATCTTGGAACCGCTCCGGAACCTAATATGACTGTGTTATGGTCAAAAAGACTTCCGCATAAGTTTAAAGAATACTGTGCTCATATTTCAATTACAACATCATCTGTACAATATGAAAATGATGATTTGATGAGAGAAACTCATGGTGATGATTATGCAATTGCCTGCTGTGTTTCTTCAATGGTAGTTGGTAAAGAAATGCAGTTTTTCGGAGCAAGAGCGAATCTTGCAAAATGTTTGCTGTATGCAATTAATGGCGGTATTGATGAAAAATCAAAAATTCAAGTTGGTCCTATGTATCGTCCGGTAACTTCTGAGTATCTTGATTATGATGAAGTTATACAAAAATATGAGGATATGATGGAATGGCTTGCCGGATTGTATGTAAATACACTGAATATTATTCATTATATGCATGACAAATATTGTTATGAACGGGCTCAAATGGCTCTTCATGACAGATATGTAAAAAGATATTTTGCAACCGGTATAGCAGGATTATCTGTTGTTGCAGATTCATTATCCGCAATAAAATATGCAAAAGTTAAAACAATAAGAGATGAAAACGGAATTGTCGTTGATTATGAGGTCGAAGGTGATTTCCCAAAATACGGAAACAACGATGACAGGGTTGACCAAATTGCGGTTGATCTTGTCAGAAGTTTTATGGCAAAAATCAGAAAACACTATACTTATAGAAATTCAATTCCTACAATGTCAATTCTGACAATAACATCAAATGTTGTTTACGGTAAGAAAACAGGTAATACTCCGGATGGCAGAAAAGCGGGAATTCCTCTGGCACCTGGTGCCAATCCTATGCATGGCAGAGATATGAACGGTGCTGCAGCATCACTTGCTTCAGTTGCAAAGCTTCCGTTTGAAGATGCTCAAGATGGTATTTCTAATACCTTCTCAATAATTCCGAATGCTTTAGGTAAAGATGAGGTATTTGTCGGGGATTTGACCGTTAGTTTTGACCCCGGCTGCTGTGAAACAAATCTTAACTAGGGAGTCAATGCAAGTTACTACAGTTGTCCATTTTCAACGATAGTTAGTATCTAACAGCGATACAAGAACGGTTGCAGATTGCAAAGACTTGTTTTTGTCATATAGTTTTAGGTTAAATAATAAAGTGAAAGGAAATAATTATGGCTACAATGCAGGAAGAAAATTTAATAAATTTACTGGACGGATATGTTGAAAAGGGCGGACATCATTTGAATGTGAATGTTTTTAACAGAGAAACATTACTTGATGCTCAGGCTCATCCTGAAAAATATTCTCAGCTGACAGTAAGGGTTTCTGGGTATGCTGTTAATTTTATAAAATTAACAAAAGAGCAGCAAGATGATGTGATTTCAAGAACATTTCATAAATCTATGTAAAGCATAAATATCTAAATTTCCATATATTTATGTTTTAGGGAAAATTGAAATTACATATAAAATCAGGAGTTTTTATAACTCCTGATTTTAATTTAAGGTTATTTAATTTTTTATAATTTAATCGTATAATATTTTTATGGGAGAAATTACGGGCAATATTCATTCAATAGAAAGCTGCGGAACGGTTGACGGACCGGGGATAAGGTTTGTTGTTTTTATGCAGGGGTGTCCTATGCGTTGCCAATACTGTCACAATCCCGACAGCTGGGAGGTAAATAAGGGTACTGATTATTCTGTTTCTGAGATTATGGCTAAATATGACGGTGTAAAGGAGTTTGTTCAAAATGGCGGAATTACTGTTACTGGCGGCGAACCGTTATTGCAGATTGATTTTGTAACTGAGCTTTTTAAAACAGCTAAAACTCGAAATATACACACAGCTCTTGATACTTCCGGAGTTACATTTAATAAAAAAAATACTGATAAAATTGATGAATTGTTAAAATATACTGATCTTGTTTTGCTTGACATAAAACATATTGATGATATTGAACATCAAAAACTAACAGGGTTTTCGAACAAAAATATTCTTGAATTTGCAAGGTATTTATCCGATAAAAATATACCGGTTTGGATTCGTCATGTCGTAGTTCCCGGAATTACATTTGATGAACGGTATTTATCCGAACTGGGTAAGTTTTTGGCTTCGTTAAAAAACATCAAAGCCCTTGATGTTCTGCCATATCATGATATGGCAGTTCCAAAATATGAAAATCTCGGGATTGATTATTCGCTTAAAGGTGTTAAGCCGTTAACGAAAGAAGAAGCAATCGAAGCTCGGAATATTATAATCAATTCATATAAGAAAAATGTTATCAATTATTTATAAATTTTGAGCATATATGAATAAATCTGCAACTTTGCGGTTATATTCTTTTCCGTCATCTTTTGTGAACAGATTTTTCCAGTGGCTTTGCGGAGTTCCGTCTGTCGAATATGACGGATTTGACATCATAAGCTGGTGTGTATTTGTGTCATATCGCAGAGGAAATAAGTCCTCCATTTGCATAAAACTCGGCAGTTTATCGCTCGGGTATTCATAACCGAACAGGGAGTTATTAATTCTGTTCAACCTTGCTTCATAGCTTCTTCCTCCTGTATCGTTGTCATTTGAAACTTCAATGCCCGGAGTGTATTCCTGTTCGTATTTTAACTTTTCTGACCAGTGTTTAACTTCATCATAATTATCCGGTTCTAAAAATGCAGTGCCTGAAGTCAAACCTAGTTTTTCATATCTTTCAAGATCTCCTGTACTTTTTTCCCCGACAAAACTCAGGGTTGTTTTTCCCGATCTTGCTCTGATTTCATATAAAATGTATTGCATCTGTTCATAACTTGGCAATGCTCCAACCCCTGTATAATTTTCCATATCATATCCGCCAATGTGTTTTGCGGAATCTATAAATATTGATTCAAAACCAAGTTTCATGAGTTTTACATGTTCATTTATAAATAATTCCTGATGATTAGGGTTGTTCCAATCAAAAGTTATATCGTCTTTATCCGGACTTGCAACTTTTATTTGATCTGCAGAAATTACTGTTCTGAAACCTGTTTTTAATCCATGGAAATGTGCAAGATCGTTAAATGCCATAAATTGTTCTTCCGGTGTTATTTTATCTGCAATATCAAAATCTATAATGTTTTTGCTGTAACCTGTGTTGATACGTATTCCATATATTGAATTTTCTTCATTCGGAGCTTTATTATATCCGTCCCCGTAGATATTTGGAAAAATTTGGGATAAAATTATACAATTTGCCCAGCTTTTTGCAGATGGAGGAATTGCAGGCAGAATTTTTATGGAACTGAGAATTCCGTTTTTGGTTAAATTGTTGTGCATTTCTGCAATTGCTCTGTTATTTATTTCTATATAATTTGCCCTGACACCCCATTTGTCTCCGTAGTTTGGAGTTTGTATATCGTCAGGAAATGTCTTGAAAAATTCGTCGCATTCGCACAGCGTAACTAGTGATTCAACAGCTTGTTTAACTGTGCGTTCGAGAAGTTCAGAGGGAACAATATTTGCAATCCATTTTTTCTTTCCTGATACATATTGGTGTTCAATACTCCATTTGTCAGGTTTCAAATTTATATTTTCGCCCAGGATTTTTAACAGTTTCTTTGTATAATTCATACATATTTAATACTATTTCTCTGAATTTTATAAATCCCCGAACGAGGGATGGTTTATTGTTTAGTTTTAATATGTTTAAAATCTTCGTTATTTTCAAACCAATCAATTAAAGGTTTTGTTTTTCCGAATTCAAATCCGTAACCATTTGCAAATTCTGCGGAGGTTAAAAAATTGTATTGTATGTTAAATGCCAGCGGTTCTTCTTTGATGCCTAACTTGTTGAACATCACAGAAGAAATCAGATGTTTTTTTGAATCATATACATTTGAATAATTAAGGCCGTCAAGAGCACAAAACGGTACGTCGGATCCTCCATTATCAGCAACCAGAAGTCCGAATGTTCTGCATATAATACCTCTGTATTTGTATACGGAACATTCGTTATTTATTAGGAAAGGGCATTTGTATGTAAAAGGTTTTTCTTTTGTATTGTGTTTTTCATTTAGTACATTAAGGATATTTTTATGTATTTGTTCTTGTTTAGTATAAGGCAGTGTGTGATATCCGCTCATCAAATATTTATATTCAATTTCGCTAAAGGGATATTGTGCGTTTTCGCAACACTTAGAACAGCCCTTTTTGCAAAATATGTAAGGCTGTTGTTTTTTGAAAAACTTCTCTATTTTTTCGCTTATCATATTCAAATAAGCAGCATATTTTTCAAGCATATTTTTAATTCCCGCTTATATCATATTATTGGAGTGATATTGTTGCAAATTGTTACAAATTGTAAAATTAAGGCTTGAAAAAATATAAAACAAGATTTAATATAGGGTATAGGAGTATATACTATATTAAACGAGGTGATAAAATGGCTCACTATACAGAAGAAGATAAGAAAAAGCTGATTATAAGGCTGAATCGTATTGCCGGGCAGGTAAACGGTCTTAGCAGAATGATATCTGATGACAGAGAGTGTATAGATGTTTTGAATCAAATAGTTTCAACACAGGCTGCGTTGAGAGGAGTTTGGAAACAGGTTGTCAGAGGGCATTTGCAGCATTGTGTGTATGATGCTTTGAAACAAAATAAAAACGGTGATCAGATTATAGATGATTTAGTTGAGCATATTGATAAATTACGTTAAGGATTGGTATATTATGGACAATAAACTTTTAAAAACAAAAACTCTGGTTGTTATAGTAATCACTTTACTGACTATGATTGCTGAAATTTATTTTGGTATAGTTTCCCATTCAATGGCTTTGACTGCTGACGGGTTTCATATGGGAACACATGCACTGGCTTTGGCTATAACATTTTTTGTTTGTATTTTTGCTATTAAATATCAGGATAAAACAGATAAAATCAATGCTCTTGGGGGGTATACAAGTGCTATATTGCTGGGGTTTACTTCAATAGGTATTATTTATGAATCTGTTGAAAGATTTTTCAAACCGTTAACTATTTCTTTTGGTGATGCAATATTAGTTGCTGTTATCGGACTTGTTGTTAATGTAATTTGCGTTTTAATTATGGGTGATTCTCATCATCACCATCATCATGCTGGTTGTGAAAATCATTATAATGAAGAAGAAAAACCTAAAGAAAATTTGAATTACAAGGCTGCATATTTGCATATTCTGGCAGATGCATTTACATCAATTCTTGCAATTGGAGCTTTACTACTGGGTAAATATTTCGGACTTGTATTTTTAGATCCAGTCATTGGCATTTTAGGCGGCATAATTATTGCAAAATGGGCAATAGATTTAATAAAATCTTCTTCAAAAATTCTGCTTGATTTTACTACTTAATTTGGCGTTTTAATTCTTCTCTTACTTCAGATAAAGGTCCGTTGTTCGGATTTCTGAAATTGTCAAAGTATTTCCTTATATATACTATCGGGTATTTGGGAAGCCAGGTTAATTTCATAAGAATAGAAACAGTTTCTGCTCCCTGAGATAGCATAAGTTCATCAATAGTATCTTCATGAGCCGGAGATATTGAGGAGAATATTTTTATTAAGTAATCCGAAAATGTTAAAACTGAATATCCTGCTCCGACTCCTGTATTCATAACTACATTGTATACGTTTAAACCTTCTTTGTCTTGATAATTGTGCATTGCGTCTTCAGGTAATGTCAATGTTTCTGCATTAACCTGTTCAAGCTCATACCATTCACCTTTATATTTTATTCTCATAACGTTCGGCTTTGGCATGTATATATCTTCAAATTCATTATCAAGTATAACTTCTCCGTTGTAACCAACAATTCCATATTTATAATTTTTGTAAGTTAAAAACATTTTTCCGTATAAAATATCAACTTTAGAATATTTCGGTTCTACAATAGCTTTCCCTGTTTCATCGTAAATTCCAAAATCTCGGCTGTTTCCGAATTTTGCGAATTTTCCAGCAAGTCTGTCAGTATGGTTATATTTTATCGGAACAAGTACTTCTCCTCTGTCATTTATAAGTCCGAATTTGTTTCTTTTATTTTGGACAATCCAGGCATGAGTCCCGACAGGAATAAGTTTTTTATATATCGGCTCAACAAGAACTTCGTCGCTGTTTTTATCTTTCAAGCCCCAAAGTGTATCCTGGGTAAAAGTTATTGCATTAACAGGTGCAGCTGTTTCTGATGTGATTTCTTCTTCAGAAGCATAAACTGCGGTTGTTGTTAACAATATAAGAGCGAGTATTATAAAAAGTTTTTTCATAACATTATGATAGCATAAAATTTATTATGGTATAATTTCATTAAGGGAATATATTATTATGCTTAGAAGAGAAATGAATAAATTTTGGTTATATATATTATCTGTTTTCGGGATAGTTGTTTTACTGGTTGCACTGATTGTTGGTTTTTATTTAAAAGGCTTGCCATATATTGTTTCTAATGGCAATTTTATAAATTATGTCGAAAAAGTTGTATCCGAGCAGACAGGTGCTGAGTTTGACATAGAAAAACCTGTTCTCAAGACCGGTTTGACACCTGATATCAGTTTCAAAGTTGAGAAAGTTTCTTTAAAATATAAAAAATCTAATCTTTTAGATATAGAAAATTTTGATATGAAGTTTTCTTTTTCTGAAATTTTTCGCAAAAAACTTATAATAAACAAAGTTGTTTTGGAGTCATTATATGCTGATGTTAATAAGATTCTGGAGCTTCCTGTATTAAAACAGGAAAAGAAGGAACAAAAGAAAAGTGATTTTACTGTTGATATATTTCATTCCGTTATGGCGGTAAAAAACGCTGTTATTATTTATAAATTGGATAAAGATACAAATATTCAGATTGAAGCAGAAAATCTGGGTATAGATGATAATACTGATAAAAAATATGTTAATTATCATGTAATTGTTGATATTACAAAAGGTAAGGAAAAACTTCATATTACAGCATCGGATGATGATAATGTATATATAGAAAATCAGGAAAAATTAGTTATAAATAATTCTGCTGTTACAATAAATAAGTCAAAGATTTTGATATCCGGAAGTCTTGATAGCAAGGCAAATTATAATTTTAATGTATCATCAAAGAAATTTACCGTTGCTGAAGTTTTATATTTGTTAAATTCTCAAATTATTGCAAATAATATTCCTGAATTACTGGTATATTTTAAGGATATTAATGGAAATTTTGATTTTAATTTTAATATTTCCAATAATGATATGAAGGGTGATGTTGTTTTAAATAAATTGGCCTTTAAACTTGTTCCGTTTGCCGATTTACCTGTGCTTTTAAACAACGGTAAAGTTTCTATGGATATGAATACTGTTATGTTAAAAGATTTCAGCGGATATTATGACAATAAATCTTATAACAAAATGAACTTTGAAGGTTCAGTCAAAGATTATATGAGATCTATTGATACCGACCTTAAAGGCAGAGCTGTTGTGACAAATGATTTTGCAAAGAAATATTTATCAAAAATGCTTTCTTATCCGATAGAAATAAAAGGCAACGCAGACACAATGGTTTCTCTGAAATCTAAATATAATAAAATTGATTTGAAATGGCTTTATATATTTAAGCAAGGCAGCGGATTTATCATTGATGGTGAATCTGATGAAATGATGACAGAAAAAACGGGCAGAGCTTTAACGGCAAATATCCATTTTGAGGATATGCTGCTGAATATAAAATCCATAAATTATTATATAGGCACCCCTTCTATGGACAGGGATTATGTTAGGGTTCCTATAGTGAGTATGAAAGGTAATATTGACCTTGCTGACGGCAAAACTTTTGTAAAAGATTTTGGTTTGGAATTGCCAAAACCTATGCCAAGCGGATTTTTAAATCTTCTTATGAAACAAAAATTCTTTAAGAACGGAAAATTTACCGGCAGAATTCATGTTGTTAATACAGGAAAATATCCGGTGTTAGATGCTGATTTAAATGCTGATAAAGTTGCGATTCCAAGTTTAAGATTATTTATTAACAAAGGACAGTTCAAAACAGAAAAAAATCTTATGCGTATTACTTCAGACGGCAGGTATAGACGTTCAGGGTATGATTTTAGCGGTGCGATATTGAATGAAATAAAATTCCCAATTGTAGTGAAAGATGTTCATTTGATTGTGGATAAGGTTGATGTTGAAAGATACTTGAGAATATTTAATAACCAAAAACCTAGTGAACAAGCTGCGGCAAATGTAGATGAAGTTCTTGCAAAATCTGCCAAAGTAGAAGGGGATGAAGATACCGATGATGATGTTCAGACATTTGATCTGGCAAATTTAATTATAGAAAAATGTGTTCTTGTTGCTAAAGAAGGTTTTTACAAAGACATAAAATTCTCTGATGTTGCTGCTGTTTTAACCTTAGATAAAGACAGCCTATTAAAAATTACTTCAAACAAATTTAACATCGCAGAGGGTACATCTTCTGCCAAAATTGAATGTGATTTGAGAAAACATAAATATTCGGTATTGTTAGGTGCAAAAGACGTAAATTCAGATATTATGGCGACATCTTTGCTGAACCTGCCAAATGAGATTGACGGTAAAGCAAGCGGTATTATTGATTTAAATACTGATGATTCTCTAAAATTAAACGGTAAAATTTTATTCAAAGTAAATGACGGAATTATTGCAAAGGTCGGACTTGTTGAGTATGTAATGAAAGTAGCTGCGTTATTCAGAAATCCGCTGACTATGATTAGTCCTTCTGTTATTTCCGATCTTGTTAATATTCCGGAAGGCAGGTTTGATAAAATTGACGGACATATTGTTCTTAAAAATAATGTTGTGGAACGTATGATGATTAAATCCTCCGCACCTGAATTGAGTTCATTTATTGTCGGCCGCTATGATCTTGAGAATAAAGATGCTTCCTTAAGAATTTATACAAAATTTGCAAACAGAGGCAGAGGGGCTTTAGGATTTTTGAGAAACATTTCACTGAATTCTCTGGCTAACAGAATACCTTTGAGCAGCAGAAATGACAGTAATTATTATGCTTCCGAAATTTCCCAGCTTCCGCCGATTGATGCTGATGAAAAAGACTGCCAGATATTTTTAACAAAAGTTGACGGTGATGTTGAGCGAAATAACTTTATATCATCATTAAAGAAAATTAAGTAACTAATAAATAAAAGGAGTTAACTGTCTATGCCTATAACTGTTGATAAAGCATCTGAAAAATACACAATGGAAGTTATTTATCCGGTTTCCATATCTGAAACCGACAGGATGTATGCAATAAAGCCTGCCGTATTATTTAATTATATGCAGGATATAGCGGCAAAATCAATTGACAGACTCGGGCATCAATATTGCTGGGATGAATTATACAAAAAAGGCAGAGGGTGGTTTTTAATCCGCTATAGAGTTGAATTTGACGAATATCCGGTTAATATCGACTCAATTAAAGTTCAGACAGAAAACCGCGGCTGCAACAGAATGCACGCATATAGAGATTTTGAACTTTTTGATAATATTACAAACAAAAGATTGCTGCGTGCGACAAGTTCATGGTTTATTGTTGATCTTAATTCAAAGTCTGTAGTTAATTTGAAGCAGGAGTATCCGGAATTTTTTACATTTGTACCAAGAGAAGATGATTTAAAATTAAATAAGCTTAAATCTATTGTATCTGTTGATGCAGAAAAAATGTTCCATGTCAGGTATGATGATTTGGATTTTAATAATCATGTAAATAATACTGTATATATTACCTGGGCTATGGAGGTTCTTGACTATGATTTCAGAGTTTCTCACAGACTCAAAACTATGGATATTTATTTTAAGCATGAGGTAAAATATGGTGATGATATAATTTCTCAGGTAAAGTATGATAAAGAAAATATGATGACGGAGCATGTGATTAAAAATGCTGAAACTGATGAAGAGTTATGTCTGATAAAGGCTGAATATGTTGCACTCTAGCCAATTAAATATATTTATGATATAATGCGTCTAAGATATAAAGTGTTATACTCAGGGGAGAATGAATTGTATGAAAGAGAATATTTTATCACTGTTGGATAAAAATACGAAATTATACGGAGAAAGGATTGCTCTCGGTAAAAGAAACAGATATGGCTGGAAAGAGCTTACATATAAGGGGTTGAGTCTTTTGACCAAGCAATTTGCAAGTTATTTGATAACTGATTTGCAAATTCAGAAAGGTGAAAAGATGGCGATATTATCTGAATCTATGCCGGAAATCGGAGCATGTTTATTTGCTGCAGTTATATCCGGTATGGTTACAGTTCCGCTGGATAATAAATTAACTATTTATGAATTGGAATCTATATTAACAAGTTGTCAGCCGACTGTTTTTGCCGTATCTCAAGCAAATCTTGAAAAAGCTCTGGAACTGCAAAAAAGAATTCCGTCTATCAAGCATATTGTTATAATGGACGAACCCAGATATGCTTCAGAACTTCCAAGTTTATATACTCTTCCTACTGGCAGAGAATGCAAATGGCGTCATAGATCTTTGAGAGATACTGCTTTAATTATATATACATCAGGGACAACAGGTGCTCCGAAAGGTGTTCAGACAACTTTTGGAAATATGACCTCTCAGGTTTGGGGAATGGCAAAGGTTTTACCTGAAATTTTGCCTCATGAAAATGTCAATTTACTTTCTATTTTACCTATGAATCATTTATTTGAATTGACAGTAGGGTTTTCAACATTTCTAAACAGAGGTTCTTCAATATTTTACCCTCAAAGTTTAAAACCGAAAGATGTTCTCGGTGATATGAGAGAGAAAAAAATTGATTTTATGATTGTTGTGCCTGCGTTTATGAAATTGCTGAAAAATACAATAGAGGCTGATATAAATGCTCTGCCGCCTGAAGAGAAACTTTTGTTTGAGAAATCTTATGCAGCAGCTGAATATATTACGGATTATTCAATCAGACGTCAGTTATTCAGAAGTATTCTGGCAAAATTCGGCGGTAATTTTTACGGATTTATGACAGGCGGTGCTCCGTTAGATCCGAGTGTCGGGGAATTTTTTGAAAGAATAGGGATAAAAGTATTCCAGTGTTACGGATTGTCAGAAACAAGCCCTATTATTTCTGTTGACAGAGGTGATGATAGAAAATTACTTTCTGTAGGTTTAGTTTTGGATTCTTATGATGCTAAAATCGATTCTGAAACAGGTGAACTTTTGGTTAAAGGTCCTTCTGTTATGAAAGGTTATTATAATAATCCTGAAAAAACATCTGAAGTTCTTGAACCTGATGGTTGGCTTCATACAGGTGATATTGCGGAATTTGGTTCTGACGGAAGATTATATATTACAGGCCGTATTAAAAATATGATTGTATTATCAGGAGGAAAGAAAGTTTTTCCGGAAGAGGTTGAAGCCGTTTTGGAACAAAATCCGAATTTTGCAGAGGTTTGCGTATTTGGAGCAATCAGAACTTCCGGAGCTAAGGATGGAACAGAAGAAATAATGACTGTTATAGTTCCGACTGAGGATGTTTTGAAAAAATATCCAAATGAAGAGGATTTGCAATCATTTATAGTGCAGGAAGTTAAGCATTTATCGATTCAACTTGCTCCGTATAAACGTCCTGTTAATATTGTTGTCAGAAAAGAACCTCTGCCGAGAACTGCAACAAGAAAGGTTAAACGTAACGTTGTAAAAGAAGAAACTATGACCTGTTATTAAGGTTTTAAAATTATTCGTCAAAGGCAGGGATATTATCAAGCCTTGCCTTTGTTTTGGGATTTGGTATGGATAAACTTCTTACGAAAGCACAAGAAACTCATAATTTAAGTAAGTCTGAGATTATTGAACTTTTAAACTCAGATGGTTCTGATTTATTTTATCTTGCGGATGAAATTCGGGAAAAATATGTTGGTAATGAAGTTCATTTGAGAGGTTTGATTGAGTTTAGCAATATTTGCAAATGTACCTGTAAATATTGCGGAATCAGGTGTTCAAATAAAAAAATTCAAAGATACAGAATGCTGCCTGATGATATTATAAATTTAGCCGGCAAAGCTTATGATACAGGATTTAAAACGGTAGTGCTTCAAAGTGGCGAGGATTCTTATTATACCAGGAATGTTATGTGCGATATTATAAAAGAAATTAAAAAACTTGATATTGCATTGACTTTAAGTATTGGAGAGCGAAGTTATGAAGATTATAAGGCATTTAAAGATGCCGGAGCTGATCGTTATTTATTAAGAATAGAAACAACCGACAGAAACCTTTATAAAACTTTGCACCCTAATATGGATTTTGATAACAGGTTAAGGTGTCTAAAAGATTTGAAATCTCTGGGGTATGAAACGGGGACAGGTTGTCTGGTCGGTCTGCCGGGTCAAAGTATTGAATCTCTGGCTGATGATATTATATTTTTTAAATCTATGAATGCTGATATGATAGGGCTAGGACCATTTTTACCTCATCCTCAAACTCCGTTGAAAGATTGTGCAGCAGGCAGTTTTGATTTAGCATTAAAAGTTATGGCAATAACAAGATTGCTATTACCTGATATAAATATTCCGGCAACTACAGCAATGGAGACTATAAATCCTGACGGACGGCTTATTGCATTGAAAAGCGGTGCAAATGTATTTATGCCTAATGTAACAGATAGGGTTTATACCTCTAAATATGAAATATATCCTAATAAATCGGGAATAGATGCAACTCAAAACGATATAATTTCTGAAATCGAACAAAAACTTCAAACGATAGGCAGAATGGTTTCATATACTAAAGGCTGTAGGAAACAGATTTAGCCTTTTGTATTTTGTGCTGCTGCAGGATTATTTTTTTGAGGTTGTTTATTTTCAACTCCCATTACTTTTAATATGGGGTGAATTAGCGGGTGAGAAACGATAGGTGCTAGAATAGCCAGACCAAAGACTGTTCCGAAAATTGAACAGCTTTCAATTATACCTTTTCCAAGATTTAAATTCAGATTTTCTTTAACAAATTTATCTCTGGATTTTAAATTTTTATTTATTTCATCTAATTTTTTTACTCTTGCAGCTTCGTCCAGTTTGTAATATTCCATGAATTCACCCGGATGTTTAAAGGCTTTAAATACGGATTCATTTTTAAATAATTTTCTTCCTATAGCAAATGAAGCTCTTTTGAACTGGTGAATCATAGACAGATATATTCCAAGACAGGTTAATTGATATAACAGTTCTTTTGTTGCAGAGAATTTTTTTGTTTGCGGATCTATTTGTTTATCGCCTAAGATGAACGCAGGACGTCCGATAGCTTTCAGGCAGGTTTCAGTTGTAACCTGAGTTACTGTACTCTGGGTCATATTATATAATGCAGGATTTGATATTAAATTTTGTATTCCGCCTATCATAATTAACCTACCTTCATTCCGTTATTAGTAAAAGCTGCAATGTCATATTTTTGGATTACAGGATTTGTTATTGGCTTTTTACTTATATTTTCAACAGTATTAACATTTTGAGTTTCAATTTCCGGTGCTTTTGAAATGATATCAAGTTTTGCAGGATTTTTATTGTCTTTGTCTTTTTTATGAAAAATCATGTCAGTAAAAGGTTTTATTACAAGAGAACACAATCCGGGAATTACAATCAAAGCTGCAGCACATACACCTACAAATCTGAGGTTGTGTTTTGCCCGTTTTGCCATTTCAGGATCTTTAACAAGTTTTGCTCCTTTGCCTGCTAATGCTCCGCATGCCAAATATGTAGGAATTGCTATAATTTCAGTTAAACCTTCACGTAGTGCAGCGTATTTTTTTGTTTCAGGAGATTCTTTTTTATCCATCATAGTAAATAATGGTCTAAAAATTCCTTTCGCAGTAGCTATGGCAACAACTACGTAAGCAGGGTTATTATCTTTTCCTATGGATTCACAAACATTTTTTATTAACTTGTTAAATGACATTTTATCTTCCTGCTATGTTGTATTTTTTAAGATTAATGTAAATGCTTTTTAACCTTCATTAATTTTAAAACAAAAGAAAAATTTATTTGCTAGTAAAGTTAAAATTTTAACAAATTTTATGAAAAATTAATATGTTTTTAATAAGTTAATATTTGAAACAGTCTTTGTCGTGATCGTCGACTATGCCTATTGCCTGGAGGTATGAATATATAATAACGGTGCCGACATACTTCATTCCTCTTTTCTGCAGGTCTTTTGAGATTTTATCGGATAACGGTGTTGAGGTATGGAGTTCTCCTGTGGTATTTTTAATTATCCTGTTGTTTGTAAATTTCCATATGTATTTTGAAAAACTTCCGTATTCTTTTTGAATATTTTTGAATATTTTTGCATTGTTTATCGCTGCTAAGATTTTGTTTTTACATCTTATAATTTCTGCATTTTGCATTAGTTCCTCAATTTTGGCATTATCGTATTTGATAATTTTGTCAATATCAAAATTGTCAAACGCAATGCGGAATGCTTCACGCTTTTTTAATACGGTAAGCCAGGACAGACCTGCTTGGAAAGATTCTAATATTAAGAGTTCAAACAGTTCATGATCATCGTATTTTGGTACACCCCATTCTTCGTCATGATATTTTGTATAGATTTCTGATTTTTCATCAACCCAGAAGCATCTTTTTTTCATATTTATTATTATAAAATAAATATAAATTTCTTTAAAGAACTTCATTTATTCTGGTTTCTATAGTATAATACTGCTGTGATTGATTAGAGATAAGATTTATGGGGTGAGTATGAATAATAAGAAGAAAGTCTGTATATATATGATGCTGATGCTTTTAGGTACATACAGTGTATCAAGCGAGGTATGGGCTGCTGAAACTGATGTAAAACAGGAAAATCAGTCTGTTCAGGATACTAAAGCTTCGGAAACAGTTTCTCCGGCTGTTAGTGATGCTGTAAAAGAAGATGATATAAAAGCAAATAAAGAAACGCTGGAAAATGCTGAAGAAGCTATGGTAAAAAAAGATTATAAGTCTGCCATTTCTTTATTGAATGCATATATTGATTCGAAACCTAAAAAATACGAAGCTTATAAGCTCAGAGGGGATTCATATTATGCAATGAGGCAATATAAGCTTGCAAGGGATGATTATCAAAAAGCGATAGAATTAAAAACTTCAGATGATAAATTCTTAACCGGAACTAAGGTTCTCGGTGCATTAGTTCTTGGAGCCGATAAGGATGAACAGTATCAAAATCCTGAACTCGGCGAATTATACGGTCGTTTGATGTATGCTCAAAAAGCTATGAACAGTGCAACTTATGAATCTTCTTATCAAAAAGCTGTTAGTTATAATTCTCATATATATCTTCCAAAACCAAAGAAGGAAGATATTGCTAAAATTAATTGCCCGCAAAAATACGGAAAACTTCTTGATCCTCAAGGGGTTGATAAGTATGTTTACGGTGCGATTGAAGATATCGAAAACGGTCATTATAATGAAGCTGTATATAAAGTAAAATATGTAACATCAAATTATCCGCAGTATTATTTGGGATATTATCTTACGGGGGTATCTTTAGCCGGTATGGATAAGACAGATGCTGCTGTTGACGCTTTTAAATCCGCATTAAAATATAATCCAAATGATTTTGAGTCATTAGCAAGTTTAGGTCAGATTTATTATAGAGAGGCAGAAAAGACTTTTTCTCCTGAATCCGCTCAAAAATCTATAGAGTATTTCAAATCTGCAATTAAACTAAATCCTAATTGTTATATTTATTACTATTATACAGGTTTAAACTATTTGCTGCTGGGTGAATATGAGCTTGCCGTAAATAATTTTAATTCCGCCATTAAATTTAAAGCTAATGATTACAACAGCAGATATTATAAATTGATTGCCCAGTATATTTTGGGTGATTATTCTTCTGTAATCGATGGAACAACAAGGCTTTTATACAGGCATGTTTCTAATTATAATTCGGTTCTGTATTTAAGAGCATTAGCTGAGTATAAGCAGGGATATTTTGATGATGCATTAGCAGATATTGAAAAAGTTCATATAAATATGAACGATATCTATAATGCTGATGTTAAAAAGCTTTCTGCTAAAGAAAAAACTTTAGATAGTTATTTATATTATTTAAAATCTAAGATTATGTATAAAAAAGGTTTCGGAGTAAAGGCTGATTTCCAAAAAGCTGTTCAAAATCCTATAATTGCGAATCTTTCAAGAGTAGAAAAAGCTGTTGCTCAATATACAAAAAATCTTGATGAAAGTTCTGTATCAATTGAAGATTATAATAAATATAGAAATTTCTATGACAGTCAGGTTGAAAGTTTGCTGGATAAGAATCTTGTGATTACAATAGATGATGTTGATAATCAGTATGATTATATAAGAACTACGTTTGATAATCTGGGTCTTACTTTTGAATATATTGGTCCTAATTACAAACTTACAACAATAGATAATTATGCTTATAAAAAATACGGTTTAAAGCTTCCGCAAGAAAACAAGGAATCTGTTTCAGAAGGTATTCAAAGTGGAACCAAGACCAGAGAATCTTCTGAATTGAAACAATCAACGGATCCTTCGGAAACCTTAGCCGGCGATAAAAGTTCAATAGCACTTATGCTTGCATCTCATTCACTTACAACTGTTCAAGATGATGAAGATGATATACAGGTTAATCAAAATGAGCCTGTTGAAGTTATAAAAGTTCAGCAAGAAGAGGAAAATATTTCTCCTGCTCAAAATACGGCTAAAGAATCTTCAGAAAAACTTGCACAAAGTGAGCCGTTTCTTCCTGTTTTACGTCCCGAAGCGAAAGAAGTTTCTGCAGAAGAAATAAGCGAATCGAATGCAAAAGTTAAAGAAAACAATGATACAAATGGTGAAGTTCAAGAAAGTCAAAATAATGGAGAAGAGCCTCAGCCGATTATAATTGAAGCTCCTGTTCAAAAACAGACAGACCCTTTTGAAATTATTCATACTCCGGTGTCAGAAACTAAAGAACCTGCAGGAAATACAATTTCAGAACCTGTTAAAGATAACAGCGAAGAGTCTGTGAAATCAATAGAACAACAGTCTGTTAATATTCAACAAAAAGAAGAAAAACCGGCAGAAGAAGTTTCTTCTGAAAGAACAGAACAGCTTGATGAAGCTGTACCTCCTGAAAAACCTCAAACAGAAGAGCTGCGTATTATTCAGGAAAATGAAAAAGAGCTAAATTCTTCAGTGATAGCAAATGAGAATAAATCAGAAGTTTCAAAAGTTGTTGAAAAACATGCTAATGTAAATTTAAATAATTTTGATAGAGTATCTAAAGTTATTACTCAAATTCCGGATGGAGAAGAGGTTGTTGTGCTAGAGCCTGATAATTTTATTTCTCAGGCTGAAAAGAAAATTTCTCCTGCAAATACAGGTTTCAAAAATCCGAATAAGGTGACCGATAACTTTGCCGCTGCAAGAAGAAAGGCTGCTAATTCAGCTGATATCCAAAATAATAATTCAGCAGAGCAAAATTTAAGAACAAAAGAAAATAATAAAAAAGTAAATACTCCATCTATGCTTGCTATTGAAAATACAAAGCAGGCGGATGCAGCTTTAAATCAAAAAGCTCAGACAACTGCCGCAGCTCAAGAAGTTGAAGAAGATAAAAATCAAGCTGTTTCTGATTCTGTCAAACAAAAACAGGAAGTTTTAGAGAATGTTTCCCAAAATCAGGAGCAAAATTTGGAAATCAAGTCAAAGGATTCTACTAAAAAGAAAATAAAAAATGAAGAGTCCGCAGCTCCTGAGAATGTCGAAGTTTCAATGGCAGACGAGTTGTCAGATGCTGCTGAAACGACAAAGCAAGAGGAGAAAAAAGGAAACTGGTTTACATCTTTGTTTAAAAAAGAACAAAAAGAAGAAGATATTGTAACTTCGGAACCAGAAAATATTTCTAATGCTGAAAATATAATTGATGAAAAAGTTTCTCAAAAAGAACAAGCAGAAGATATCACTCAGCAGCCGCAGCCTGAACCTATGACAAATGCGGAAAAATCAATTAGTTCGATAGTTCAATCAACTTTCTTGGGTGAAACTTTAGCGTATGATTCTGATGAAGATGCTGTTTCCAAACCTGAAGAAGCAAATACAGATAAATCTCAGGAAGTTGAAAAAGATACAATGAACTCTGTCGCAGATTTAAAGGAAGAAAATATTTCTTCTGAAAAAGATGAGGTTGAAGTGAATGAAACTGAATCTCAAGATGCTGCAGTTGAAGAAGAAAATAAAGTACCTTGGTATAAAAGAATCTTCACCCGAAAGAATAAAAAAGCGGAAAATGGTATATCTGAAACTAAACCTGAGGAAACAATTCAAGAAGTGAAAGAAGAACCTCTCTCTGAACAATCCGAAATTGATAAGATTCTTGAAAGTACACTGGTCGATCAATCCATACTTTCAGCAAATATTGATAATAATGCTCCTAAAATCAGAACAGAGAAAGCTGAAATAGAATCTGATGCGGTTGTTAATATTTCAGATAATAAGGAGAAGAAAAAGTTCACCTGGTGGTGGCAAAAAGATAAAAAAGACAAACAAGTAAAAGAAAAATCTAAATTCAGCTGGAAGAAGCTGTTTACAAGAAAGAAAAATAAAACTGAAGAATCTGTTGAAACTCAGGTCAAGCAGAAAAAAGTAATAAAAGAATTACAAAAAACTGCTGAATAAATTAAAAAATAAAGCTCTTGATTATATCAAGAGCTTTATTTGAGTTTAACTTCAACCAGAGTTTCAAGAATATTTCTGTATCTTTTAAGATATTCAATAAACTGATAAAGTTCATCTTCCGAGAAATTATTTTCCATAGCTTTTTTTACCTTTTCAAATTCTTTGTGTCCTTGTTTGAATATTTTAATCCCCTCAGATGTAAGTTCGTTACGCTTAACAATAATGTTTCCTCTTGTATCTGCGGATCTTTTTACAAGTCCTTTTTCTTCCATTTCATTTAGAATTTTCCCGATATGGGCTTTTCCTTTAAACAATAATGCGGCTAATTCTGACTGCGTAATATCAGGCAGGTAAAAAATTGCATATAGTATTGAAAATTCATCAGGGGTAATTGCATTATCAATATGCTTTGCTTGAAATTCCCTTCTAAAAGATTTATTGAAATTAGATGTATAGTCAATTTGATAAGATAAATTTTTTTCAAGATGCTCGAAACGGTCAAAGTTATTTTTCATACCCGTATCCTATTCTACCACTACCAGTCAATTATACTCCATATATAGTATTATTGCAAGTTTTCATTGACAGTTGAGATTTAGATAGAGTATCATTACTGTAGAAAATTCTACCTTGAATAGCAGGTAATATGGAGAATAATATGAAATTAAAAATGACAAGAAAACAAATGGCAATAGTAGTTTTGTTAGTAATTATTGTGCCTATTGTATATAATAAAGTATCAGGAGCAGTGCTGGGGTTTTTGCAAAGACAGGCTATGCTTATGCCTAAAGAAGTTGTTGTTGATTATCCGCACAAAGAACGGGTTAATATTTCAGCAGAAGCAACAGGCAGGGTTGAAGCAAAGTATTCTGTTGATGTAATAGCAAGGGTTTCCGGTTTCTTGTTGAAAAAATATTTTAAAGAAGGTGATTTTGTTCATGAAGGTCAATTGTTATTCCAGATTGATCCGAAGGAATATCAGCTTGAGGTTAATAATTCGAGAGCATCTGTCAATCAATATAGTGCATTATTGAAGAATGCACAGCAGGAATTGAACAGAGCCAATGCTCTTGTTAAAGAAGATTTAATAAGCCGTTCAGAAGCAGATCAAAGTTTGGCTACAAGAAATCAAAACAGTGCATTGCTTGATGCGGCAAAACAACAGCTTGAACTTGCAAAAGTTAATTTAAGTTATACTACAATTAAATCACCTATAAACGGAAGAATTGGTAAAGTAAATATTACTGAGGGAAACTATGTAACAGCTTCTTCCGGTTCTTTAGTTAATATTTCAAGTACAAACCCTGTATATGTTTCGTTTAGTTTAAAGACTGATGATTTTGTTAAATTGTTAAAAGCTAGTGATAAATTTAAAGATGTTGAGGTAAGGGTTCAATTTAACAGCGGCGTTTGGTATGACAAAATTGGTAAGATTAATTTTGTAGATAATAAAGTTGACCAGAATTCAGGTTCTGTTCAAATGAGAGCTACTTTTGATAATGCAAAAGGATATTTGGTTCCCGGAGATTATATGAAAGTTGCTTTGACCGCACCTAAAAAAGTTTCATATATGACAGTTCCTCAATCCTGTACAAAAGGTGATGCTATGAGCGGATATTATGTATGGGCAATAGAAGATAATAAATCCGTTAAAAAAGATATTAAAGTTTCTGAGAATATAAATAATAATTGGGTTGTTGACAGTGGTTTATCCCCTTCTGACAGTGTTGTTATAGCAGGTATTCAAAATATTACAACCGAAGGTCAGAAAGTTAAAATTCTGGATGCAGCAACTTATGAAAAAAGATTGAAGGCAGCAGGTAAGAAGTAATGAAAAAAATATTTGATAAAGATAAATTATTTTTCTTTATAAGAAAACCCAGATTTGCACTTGTAATATCAATATGTATTGTCATTATGGGATTAGTTTCTATGCTCACATTAAAGCAGGAAAGTTATCCTGATGTCACACCGCCTCAGGTCAGAGTATCTGCTTCTTATCAGGGTGCGAGTGCAGAAGTTATAGAATCTTCCGTTGCAACGGTTTTAGAAAATAAATTAAACGGTGTTGAAGATATGTCATATATGGTTTCAACATCTTATGACGGCAGTTATTCTTTAACTATTTATTTTAAGGTTGGAACCGATAAAAATATAAACCTGATGAATGTACAAAACAGAATTCAACAGGTTCAATCACAATTGCCGGAAGATGTTCAAAGAACAGGTGTTACTGCTATCAGCAGATCTTCCGGATCAGGTGCTGTTATATTAACGCTGTATCCTGAATCAGGAAATTGGTCGCAGTTAGATTTAACAAATTACGGTTCTATATATATTAAAGATGAACTGAAACGTGTAGAAGGGGTTGCTGATGTTAACGTATATGGTGCCGGTGATTATTCTATGCGTATCTGGCTTGATCCTCAGAAAATGGCCGGATTGAATATTTCAACAAGTGAAGTTAAAGCTGCTATTTCTGCTCAAAATACTCAGGTTACAGCAGGTGCATTGGGGCAGCTTCCTACCGAAGATGATCAGGCCTTACAGTTAACATTGAAAACAAAAGGCAGATTGTCAGATGTTAAAGATTTTGAAAATATAATTATCCGCTCAAATATGGACGGTTCAAATGTTAAAATTAAGGATATCGGCAGAGTTGAATTGGGTGCTCAATCTTATTCAAGTTTAGGTTTGGTAAATGGAAAGCCTTCAGCTGTTGTAATGGTTTCTCAATTACCGGATGCTAACGTTATTAACCTGTCAAAAGCTGTTCATAAAAAAGTGGATGAATTGAATGCAAGTTTATCGAACGGTATCAAAATCATGACATTGAAAGATGATGCCGATTATATTCATGAATCAATGAAGGAAGTTGAATTTACAATTCTGTTAACAGCATTGATTGTAGTATTGATTATTTATCTGTTTTTGGGTGATGGTATGGCGACACTGGTTCCTTGTGCCACAATCCCGGTATCATTAGTTGGTACTTTTATAGCTTTGAAAGCTTTAGATATGTCAATCAACTTATTGTCACTATTTGCATTGGTCTTGGCGGTTGGTGTTGTTGTAGATGATGCTATTGTTGTTATTGAAAACGTAAAACGACATATAGACGAAGGTAAATCCGCAATTATGGCAACGCAGATTACAATGCAGGAAGTTGGTTTTGCGTTGGTGGCAATGGCAATGGTTTTGATGGCTGTATTTGTCCCGATTGTATTTATGGGCGGTATGACAGGTGTAATGTATAAGCAGTTTGCAGTATGTATTGCTGTATCTATTGCGATTTCTGCAATTTGTGCATTGACACTTTCTCCTGCTATGTGTTCTCATTTCTTGGGGCATAATAAAGATGTTAATCAGGAACAAGAAAGTTCATCTCCTTTTATAAGACATATTGAGCATATTAAAAAGAGAATAGGTAAAAAAACTTCCAGGATTGTTGAAGATTTTAATGCTCAGTTTACAAAATTAGAAGATTTTTATATTGAATTTGTTGAAAAATTTGTATATGATAAAAAACTTCTTATAATTTTCTATGCAGTAATATTACTTTTAACGTTTGTAGGTTTTAAGACTATATCAACGGGTTTTATTCCTGATGAAGACCAAGGTGTTCTGCTGGCAAGTATAACCTTGCCTGATGGAGCTTCTTTATCCAGAACAGAAGAGGTTGCAAGACGTTTTGTCGATCAGGTAAAGGTTCTTGAGGGTGTAGATGCCGAGAAATTAATGGTTTTTGGCGGGGATGGTGCTACAAATTCAGCAACTGCTATTATTCGTTTAAATGATTATAAAGATAGAAAAGTTTGGCCATGGGATTGGGTAATCAGAAAAATTCAGGGTCGACCTACAAGTTTGGCTCATACTGCAATTTTAAGCGAGGTTAGAGCTATAGCATCAAGCATAAAAGAAGCTCAAATTCAGGCCTTTTCTCCGCCGGCAATTATGGGTATGAGTATGATGGGCGGTTTTGAATTCCAGATGCTGTCAAAGGGTGAATATACTGCCCAAAATCTTGAATCCTGGGCTAATAAATTGATTACCGAAGCTAATCAGGATCCGACATTATCAAATGTGTATACTTCATTCCAGGCAAATGTGCCTCAGTATATTGTTGATATTGATTATGCAAAGGCTCTGGCTCAAAATGTGGATTTGCAGGAATTGTATTCAACATTATCTTCAATGCTCGGTACGTATTATGTAAACGATTTCAATAAATATGGCAGAGTATTTAAAGTTCAATTGCAGGCAGAAAGCAGATTTAGAGATAAAGCTGCAGATTTATCAGGAATTTATGTGAAGAATAATAATGGCGTGCAGGTTCCTGTTTTATCAATAATGAAATTAAGACAAACTGTAGGTACGGCTTCAATTACCAGATATAATCAGTATGAATCCGTACAAATTCAAGGGCAGCAGGCTCCGGGAAAAAGTTCCGGTGATGCTATGAATGCGATGGAAGCTGTTGCTAAAAGAGTTCTTCCGGGTGATATGACGTTTGACTGGTCAGGTACATCTGCTCAGGAAAGAGAAGCTTCAGGTCAGACAGCAATGATTATTACTATGGCTTTAATCTTCGTATATTTATTCCTTGTAGCTCTGTATGAAAGTTATACTATTCCGGTTGCAGTATTGCTGGTATCTCCGATTGCTGCATTAGGAGCTTTAATATTCCAGATGATGATTAACCAGTCTTTTGATATATATTCTCAGGTTGGTATGATTACATTGATAGGTTTGGCAGCTAAACAGTCTATTTTGATTGTTGAGTTTGCAAAAGAAGAACACGAAAAAAATGGCTTATCAGTAAAAGATGCAGCTATCAAGGCCGCAAGATTGAGATTTCGTGCAATTATGATGACAGAACTGGCATTTATTATTGGTGTCTTGCCTATGATATTTGCTTCAGGTGCCGGTGCTAATTCAAGAATTTCAGTCGGTTCAACAGTATTTGGCGGTATGGTTGCTGCAGCTACTTTGGGTGCTGTTATGACTCCGGGCTTTTATGTTATTGTTCAGGAGTTTGTTGACAGATTTCCAAAGAAAGAAATTACTGATAAAGATTTGGAGATAGATGTATAATGAAAAAGATTTTTAATGTATTTTTAATAGCTTCTGTATTGGCTGTAAGTACAACATATTCTATAGCAAAGGATAAAAGTGTTACTCCTGATTTAGACAGACTTGCTCAAAAAGAAGCAAAGAAGCAGACAAAATTATCTAAAAAAGCTCAAAAAGAAGCTGAAAAGCAAGCTGAGAAACAGGATAAACTTGCTAAAAAAAATAAAGATGACAAAGTTCATATAGTTGAACCGGAAGAAGTTAAAGTTAATCATAAGAAAGAAATTAAAAAGCGTATTTTTACTGAAAAATCAAAGGTAAAATCTTCAAAAGAAGCAGAAGGTATGTATGAAACGAAATTCCCTGTGATTAACAGTAAGATAGAATATGCAGATATGAACGGTGAGGTTTCGCTTGAAGATTGTATTAAACTTGCAATAACTCATCACCCGGCAATTATGTCAGCAATCAGTAATGCTGAAATTTACAAATCACGTATCGGGCAGGCCTGGTCAAATTATTTCCCTACTCTAACAGCCGGAGTCAGTTATTCAAGAAATGATATGTTCAATACTATGGGCACAAATTTCTCAAGAATGATGGCTTCAAAGTATGATATGTATTATGTTCCTACGGTTTCTGCCAATATGCTTTTGTTTGACTTTGGAAAAACTAAAGCTTATGCGGATTCTGCAAAAAGGACTTACGAATCAACAAGGTATGATGCAGAAACAAGTATTGAAACCGTAATATATAATGTAAAAGTTGCATATTATAATTTAGTTTTTGCCAAAATTCAAAAATCTGTATATGAAGAAACAGTCCAGGATTTTGAATTGCAATTGAAACAGGCAAGAGCATATTATGATATCGGTAAAAAAGCAAAAATTGATGTTACATATGCAGAATATAACCTGGGTAACGCTAATTTGAACTTAATCAAAGCAAAAAATACACTGGAACTTGCGTCTGTTGAACTTGCTAACGCTGTCGGTATTCCGGAATTAGCTGATGTAATTTTAAAAGACAGTTTGAATACAAAATTGTATGATGTTAACTTCCCGGATTTGATAAAAGTTGCGGAATCAACAAGACCGTCTTTGCTTGCAGCAAAGAAAAGAATGGATGCTGCTGAATTAAATGTAAGAAGTGCTAAAAGATCATTTACTCCGGATATCAGTGCATTTGGATCATACAATTACGGCGGAAGAAAAATAAATGCTGATTACGGATACCAATTCGGGGTTCAGCTTCAGTATTCAGCTTTGAATTTAATGTTGCTAAAAAAACAGGTTGACGAAGCTAATGCAACTTACAAAAAATATGTAGCTGATTATGAGCAGACAAGGCAAGACGTTTATCTGGAAGTTAAAAGTGCATATATAAATCTTATGAATTCCCAGGATAGTATTGCTGTTGCAAAACTTGCTCTGCAACAGGCAAAAGAGCAACATTATCAAGCAACCAGACGTTATCAGGTTGGTTTAGAAGATGCTATTGTATTAAAGGATTCAGAAAATACTTATTTGAATGCACAATTGAGTTATTATTCTACAGTATTGCAGTATAATATCAATGCTGCTGAATTGGAACGTGTAATCGGAGCCCCGATAAAGCAAACCGATAAAGAATTGTAATAACAATTTAATGTGCTAAACTTGTTTTATGGAAGTTTTAAAACGTTTATATGAATTATGGTGCAAAATTCCTGATAAAATAAGATTTTTATTTATCGGCGGAGTGAATGCCGCAATTTCTTATGTAATATTTGCAATAGCAGTTTATTTAATCGGTCAGGAGTATTATCAATTTTGCGTAATTATACAGTGGACTCTGTCTTCTGTGTTTTCTTATTTTAATCAGAAATTTTTTGTTTTCTGTACAAAAGGCAACTACTTGAAAGAATACTTGAAATGTTGTTCAACCTGGGCTGTAAGCTACTTTATAAATGTTATTATTTTGGAGCTGCTTGTAAGGTTTGCGATTAAGAATGTTTATATTTCACAATTCATATCAATCTTTTTGGTATCGGTTGTTACCTATGTTTTATTTAAGTACTTTGCGTTTAGAGTTAAAAAAAGTGATTAAATTTATCTTATAGTATTCCAAAAGTATCGTTTTAATTTATCAAATCCGGACATGTTATCAATATTTTTGTTACCTTTGACTGTGGTAATATTGTATTCTTCCGGCTGAATGGTTCTTGTATATTTTGTATCAGTTGGTCCAAATAGCATTACATATCCGGGTTTATACCCTTGCGGAATTTCCAAAAATTCACACAAGTCAGGAAATACTTTTAGACAAATTTGAGCAAATCCGCACCATAAAGTACCTACACCAAGGCTCTGAGCATACAGTTCAAAATAGCTTAGGGCAATTATGGGGTCTTCATTTGCGCAAGGTGCGTTGATAGGAACCGACACTACAATCATATGTGGTGCTTTTCTAAAGATAACATCATCGCCGTTTAAGAATGCGCTTTTGTATTTTTCAAATTTTTTTGTTATGGCATTAAAAGTTCTAGTGAGAAATAGTGATTTTATTTTATTGTTTGTTCTGTTTCTAAATCTGTCCATAACTTCAATGTCATCAATAATAGATATATGAAGTTTATGGAAATTGCAGCCTGTCGGAGAATATTTAAACATATCTTTTAATTTTTGCATTATTTCAGGTGATAAGTTTTCGTGTTTGTAGTGTCTGAAACTTTTTCTAGATTTGATAAGATTTAGCATTTTATCAGATTCCGGGAAATTATTGCAATTTTCGGAATTTTCAGGATTTTTTCCAAGGATTGATATTGCTCCGGCCGGGCAAATGGCTAAACAATGCTGGCATTTTATACAACGAGATTCGTCCTCTTGTGATATTGATGGATGTTTGTCTGAATTTAGATGTATAATTTGTGCAATGCAGTCTTTTTCGCATAGTCCGCAATGAATGCATTTGTTTTTATCAACCTGAAAATTAATTTCGCTCATTTTATTCTCCTTAAGTACCACTGTAGTATAAATAATATCATTTAAATTTAAAATTAAAATAGTGAGTGTAAAAACTAAATGTCTACTTGACAATTGATATTGAGTTGATAGAATAAAGATACGACAAACAATTGTCTGGAGGAGTGCCAGAGCGGTTGATTGGAGCGGTCTTGAAAACCGTCGTACGTGCGAGCGTACCGTGGGTTCGAATCCCACCTCCTCCTCCACTTAAAAAGCCCGAACCATAAAGGTTTCTGGCTTTTGATTTTTTGAGCTATTGTTGTTATGTTGTTACAATTAAATGTATTAAACCAGACATTTCAATCCTGTACGGTTAAAATGATTTAACCCAGTAAAGTGGCTGTATTTTTATGTCCGATTTGCTTGGATGTAAATTTTTAAATTAAATTAAGTAGCAAAAATATTTTTTAGCGGTTTTTAGTTATGTTAGAATTAGTATGTATTAAATAAGATATAAATTATTAATATGCTATATATAGATAACAGATTTAATGTATCTGATAAAAATATTAGAACAGTTTCTTCTTCCGGGAAAATTAAAAAAACTGTTTCTGTTTCGGCTCCGTTAAAATCACTTTCAGAGTCCGGGTATATTGATAATTTGAAATTTAAAGCTCATATAAAGAGTGTATATGATGATATTTGTAATAAAATTGATTTGAATGAGCAAATTAGACCCAAATTGGAATTTGATACCATGGGAGCCGGAGCAGCTGGAGGATTTGACAATTTAGAGGGTAAAATTTATTTTGATGATAAGTTTTTAAAACAGCTTTCAGACAAGACTATTGTTTTTGCGATAAGACATGAGCTTCAGCATGTAAAACAATTTCATAACATGGTAAGAATGCTCGGAATAGAAAAATTTGAGAAACTAATGGCTTGCAAAGATGAAAATTGTACGGAAAATAAATCTCTTAATTTTGAAAAAATCAATATTGAATACTATAGCAAAGTTGAGCAGGTACTTGGTAAAATAAATAAAGACTCTCCGGAAGGTGTTCTGACTCAAAAATATATTGATGCATATAAAAAATATCCTGATTTAATCAAGCTTTGGAAAAGGACAGATATATGTATGCTTAAAAAGATATGCATTTTTGCACATGAAGTGATCTGTAACTACAAATTTAATTTTTTGGAAATTGATGCTAATAAAGCTGCAAAAATCTTTTTGAAGACTTTTAAAAATTTGTAGGGTGTGACCATTGCAGTATTGATATCAATTTGTTTTGTTCCCTTTTTACCGCACATTTATATGTAATTTTTGAGCCAAGAGATTATCTTGATCAGGAGTGACTTCCTGAAAATTAAAATATGGATTCTGGATTATATTATTTGTGTTTACTGAATTATATCCATTTCTTACTGGCAAAACGTTTTTATCTTTATTTTAGTATATATTGACTTATATATTGATATTATAATTTTTGAAAAATTTTTATTTTGTCTTCAATATCTGTGTTTAAAATTTTTAAAATTTTTCTGATGATAGTTTCTCTTCCGAATTTGTTTTCTTTTGTAAATAGAATTTCTGTACCAGCCCAGTCTATAAATGTTAATTTTTGTATGTTATTGTTTATTCTTTCTGCAATTTCAAGTCCAAAGTTTGAGATTTTAATTTCTGATTTGTTATTATTGATAACCCCTTCATAGCAATCAATCTTGCTTTCGCAAATAGGTTGATATTCCGCTTTTTTAAGGGAAAACCCTGCATTTTCTAATAAATCGGGATCTTCAAGAAATTTTTTGTAACTTTCTGCTTCGTTTATTAAAGTTTCGGCATTTTGGGTTAAATCTGAGCCTGCTGACCTTTCCTGAAATTGATTTCCTTTTAACCGTATGCTGACGCTTTTCAAAGTTTTTCCTGCGATTTCCGGGTGCATTGTAAAATTATCAAAGGGATAGGAGTTTAAAGCCTGTTTAACTTCAGATGTTTGTGTTTTTTGATTTCTCTTTTTATGTGCAAAATAAACTGTTTACATTTTTCTTCGCCATAAATATTTTGTAATAAATTCTCATTAGAGCGGAATGAGATTGAGGATATAGAGTAATTTTTCATGTGGCTCCTTTTAAATTCATGTATGTTGATATCTTATTTTAATAATGGTTATTTTTATTGTTCTACCCGAATAAATTTTTTAATTCTTCAGCTGTTTTTTCAATTTGCATTGCTTTTTGCTGTTTTGTATAAGCTCTGGTAGCCATGGTAGAGTTTTGTTTATCCAAATTATGTGCAATTTCTCCGGCTAATCGTAGTTTTAATTCATCTCCATAGAATGAAGCTAAATTGTTTGATATGCTGTAAAATTCTTCATTTGTTACAGAATAGTGAATTTTATAGATATCATCTTGCCCGTTTCTTTTAATATGTGTACATAAAGTTTTTGAATTTTTGCCGTCAATATACGGTGTTAATCCGTATTCATTTGTATCCAAAACTTCTATAATATCTTTATTGTTCTCAGATTCTACAAAAACTTGTTTCCCGTCGTATGTTACTTTGCTTTTGAGTTTGTCTATCGGTTTTGCTATATCGTTCATAAATATTCGTTTGGCTCTATCGGTATCCGAGTATGAATAAATTTTTTCTGCTATTTTTTTGAAGCATTATCTTTTAATTTTAAAGCCATTCCGAAACTTTGTGTTTTTGTATTTTGGATATTTGTGATATTCATTTATTACTTCCTATGTTTTGTTAATATTGTTATAATACTGAAAAATGTATTATTTTGTTAGTCCGGTAATAAAATTTTACACAAAATTTGTATATTGGCTGCTAATAGCAAATTTTTCATTTATGTGTTTTATAATTTGTATGTATATATCTCATCAAATAATATCTCCTGTTTCTTTTAATGCATCAAAAACTGTTCCGCTTGTAAAGGCTTTACAAAACCTTCAAACAAATCCGGATGATACAAAAACTGTTGATATTTTTATAAAAGAACTTTCTAAAAATAAAACACTGTTGCAGCAGCCGGTTAAAAAGTACATAGGGAAGGGCAGTGCGGCTATTGTTTTTGAAACTCCTGAAGGAAATGTTTTAAAACTTACTCTGGGAAATCATTTCCCTATGAATAGACCAGTTGAAAGTTTCGATGTTCCTGTATATGAGCATTCTAAGAGTGGGAAAGTCCACTGTTATATAGAGGAAAAGTTGTATCAACATGGTCTTTGCGACGCTTTTGTTGAAGAAGTTAAAACAAGTATCAGAAAAAAGGGGTATCGTACTTTTGATATTTATGACGGTGATGTATTTCAGATTGGATTTTCAAAAGAAGGTAAACTTTACCTTTTAGATCCGGAGTGTGCAAAATACAAAACAATATTCCATGCTTTTTTTGACAAAATAAAAAGATTGTTTTGGAAGTTAAAGTAAAAAGGGCTTTAGATAAAGCCCTTTTTAATGGTTTAAAATAATTTTGGAATAAATCTGTATTTAACTTTTTCAACGTATTTCTGATATTCAGGGTCTTTAATCAGATGTCGTTCTTCAGTGATTGCTCTCAGATAATATATATATACCCAGGCCAGAGTTGCAATTGTTATAATTATTTTGGTAATAATTGAATACTGACTCATTAAGAACAGAGGTATGGTTGTTAAAATAATATAGCAAATTTGCATTGTGTAATCAGGGTGTCTGATTATATTGTATGGAAATCCTGTTACAATTCCTCTATTTGTCAGGTTTCCAACCTTTGTGCCAAGTCTTAATACTGCGATTAAGCTTACAAAATTAACTAAAATAATCAGCAGATTTAATATCGCAAGTATGATTTGATTGTTAACAGGCAATAGAGAATCCGGTGTAACTTCTATAAATTTATTTGTCAAAATAGTTATCGGGTAATAGCAGGCAATACAGCTTAAAACCCCAAGCGGAGTTGTATCGGCTGATTTAATTTTATTTTTGAAAAATTCGGTTTCTGTCAGGTAACTTACTGCATATACAAGCATAGATAGTCCAACTATAAATTTCAGCCACATATCACCTGTGTCAATTATGAATTGTACAAATCCGGTTAATAAATTACCGCCGTTTGATGAGTCCTGCAAATATTGAACGAAAAATGTTTTAATAAAATCTATATCATATCCGGGACTTACAAAGTATTTGTTAAATATTGCACTCAAACAATTGAACCCGAAAAATGATTTTATAAATAAAATCATAAATGCCTGTTTTTCATGTTCTGTAGGTTCAATATTTTTTAAAAATTCTTCAGTTGTTTCGTTTTTTCTGAATTGTCTTTTTATATATTCAACTATTGCAAGATTTCTGGATTCTAATATTGATTTAGGTTTGAATATGAAAAATACAACCGGAGCAATAATTATGTATGCCAGATAGTATATTATGAAAAACGAAATATAATCCATCCAGGATTCCTGAATAGTTTCATAAAACAAAGGGCTAAGTGATAAAATAGATAATAACACTCCGTAAATTAGTATTGATGAACAGTAATGTTTCAAAATGTCTTTTGTAGTTACTTCTCTTTCATTATTAAAATTCTCTTCCATATTCTCCTCGCATAAATAAATCTAAAATCCCTGTCTATTATAGCATAGATTGTTTAAATGAACAAATTATGCTATAATATATATGTTTAAATATTATCAGGAGTTTGTTAGTATGAAATGCTCAAAATGCGGAAGTGAAATAGAGAATAATTCTAAAATTTGTCCTAACTGTAATGCTAAAGTAAATACGGATAAATTTCCGGTGTGGGTAATAGTATTACTGATTTTATTTTGCAGCGGATTTTTTGTTATCCCGGTAATCGGCTTAGTTGCAGCATTGACAATTCCATCGCTTGTTGTTTCTACTGATAATGCCAAAGCAAGAGCTGTTATAAAAAAAGAATATGCACAGTTTAATCAGGCATTACTGATGGGTAAAGCCATATCAGATAAAGAATATATTCAAACGGAAGATATTCTGGAAAAATACCTTCTTGAACATTTGAATTTGAAGAAGGTTGATGGCGATATGTTAATACTGGCAGATGATACGGAGTTTAATTTTACAAAAATTTCAGACACCTGTTCTCCAGCTCCAACATCAGGTGAATATTCCTCCAAAACTGCTTGTGCAAAATTTTTGTTTGACGTTAACGGTTTTGATAAAGGTTTAAATAAAAAGCCTGTTTCTGTTCGTAAGTTGAACGACAGGTTTGTATTATTGTTATATTCTGATAAAATTGTACCTGAGTCAGGTTCTATTGAAGATAAAGTATTAAATAATATATCTGATTAGAGAAAGAAGGGAATATGAAAAAAATAATAAATCTTCTATTTGTTATAATGTTATTATGTGGTACGGCTGCAATATCTGCAGATATAAGTTCTTCAGAGCGTATGGTTCGTTCTACTAATTTTTCTATTTCAATGTTTAATAATATTTCAAGTCAGTTTAATTTAATGTTGACAAAAATTTTTGATGAGCAGCACTCTTCCAGTGTCAGTTATCAGCTGATAAGAACAAAATTTGGCTATAGTAATCTAGAAAAAGGTACTTATGAGATAGAATATACAAAATTAAAAGATATTTGCACTCCGGTACCATCAGATTTGAAAAAGGTTCCGGCTGGTGCTTGTGCAAAATTGCTAATTGATACTAATGGCTTTAAAAACCCGCCTAACAAATTATTTAGTGATACAAAGGTTTTATCAGGTAAAGATCAATTTGTTTTATATATGTATGCTAATGGAGTAAAACCTTTATACAATTCTCCGGAAGATTTGATTTTGTATTCAAGGTAAATTTTAATTTGAAATTTTGCTGCGTAAATAGCTTTGTATAAACTCATCAATATCTCCGTCCATAACGGCTTCGACATTAGATGTTTCATAGCCGGTTCTGTGGTCTTTCACCATTTTATACGGGTGAAAAACATAGGATCTTATCTGAGAACCAAAGTTTATATCGGCATTTTCGCCTTTTAGCTGTGCTAATTTTTTTTCGTATTCTTCTTCTTTGATTGCCAGTAGTTTTGAAACGAGAATTTGCATTGCATATTCTTTATTTTGTAATTGTGATCGTTCCTGCTGGCATTTAACAACAATTCCTGAAGGTTTATGAAGAATTCTTACTGCGGTTTCAACTTTGTTGACATTTTGACCGCCGGCTCCGCCTGATCTCATTGTTGTTATTTCAAGGTCTTCAGGAGGAATGTTTATTGTTTTTTCAAAATCTTCAATGATAGGAGAAACTTCTACTGATGCAAAACTTGTCTGGCGTTTTCCGTTCGCATTAAACGGAGATATGCGTACTAATCGGTGAACCCCTTTTTCTGCTTTAGAGTAGCCGAATGCATATTTCCCGGTAATTTTAATAGTAGCAGATTTTATACCGGCCTCTTCTCCGTCAAGTTTATCTAAAAGTTCTGATTTCCAGTCTTGTTTTTCAACCCAGCGGGTATACATTCTCAAGAGCATACTTGCCCAATCCTGAGCATCAGTTCCTCCTGCTCCTGAGTTTATTGTCAATATTGCATCTGCACTGTCATATTCTCCGGATAACATTTGTTCCAGTTCAAATTTTTCTAGATCTTTATTCAGTGTTTGAATTTGTTTATAACAGTCGTCAATTAATTCAGAGTCAGATAAATCCAGTGCGGTTTTACTGTCTTCAATAATGGTATTCCATTGATGCAGTTTTGCTAAAGTCTCTTTTTTTTCTTTTATTTGCTGCCCGATTTTTGCAACTTTATTTTGATCTGACCAAATATCAGGAGATTGCATTGACTCTTCCAGTTCGGTCAATTCTGTTTTAATTCTTTTCGGGTCAAAGATACTCCTTTATTTTATCAAGTCTTGGCTGTAAAAGATTCAATTCCTGTTTTAATTCCGTTTCCATATTACCATTTTATAATAAAAATACTTGCTTGCAATTAGTTCTAATATTGCTATAATTATAGAAGAAAGATTGTTTATGGAAGTTTTTAAATTTATAAAAAATATATATTCGGGAGAGAAAGTATTAGAAAAACATATAACATTATTTTCATTAACAGGAATAATGGTTTTATTGTTTTGCTGTTACGGTGCTTCTGTCGGTAATATTTTATTTCCGAATATTTTTATTGCACCTCCTGAAAGTCCTCTGGTTTCAACTGTTGAATTATTCACCGGATTGTTGATTTTTATTTATTTGACCGGATACAGTTTTTATTTCAGTAATTCAAAATTTGCACATATAGAGCTTGGTATTCCAGAATTTGGTTACTTAAAGCCATTTACGGCTTTCATTAAAATTTTGCCGGTATTTTTGGTTTGGTTATTGTATTATACCGCATTTGCAGCGATTGGAATTATCGCTTTTCTCAATATAGACCAAGTAGGATTAGTTTATATTTTTGGTGCGGTTATGATTTGTGTAATTCCATTTATCTTGTTAATGTTTGTAGATTATTCAAAAAATTTTCATTTTAGAAGGAAATTTTTTAATCCATTTTCAGTATTAAAATATATAGATAAAGCACTAGGCGATATTATATATTTGTCAGTTGAGGTTTTTATATTATTTTCGATAGTTACGGCAGGTATTTTTTATATAACAACATTTAAAATATCATCTGACTCGGTCAGGCTTGCAGTATGGTTGATGAGTGCATGCATCTGGGTATATTTTGTTCTTATATTTAAATATACATACTATACAGGTCTTGTAAAAATTGTAAATAAATATCCCGAATTAAATTCTTAGTCAATAATTTTTATTCTTCCGTCATCTTTGATTTCAACGGGTTCTGTTGTTTGTTTCAGAACTTCTTTAAGGCATTTTGTTGCATCAAACGGATATTTTTCAAGTATATTTTGAGGTTGATTTAATTCTTTAAATCCGTCATTTCCCAGAGCTGTGTAATCATTTAAAACCGTTGTGTAAAATTTATCGGTTCTGGGATTATCAATATCTATAGGAATTTCTTTGCCATTTTTATCTATGTATGTCATAGATGTAATATGACCATTTGCAGTAACGGTGTATTTAATCCCTGAAGCATAAAATATTCCGGGTTTATTTGCCACATTTGTGAATGATTTTGCAGCTTGTTTGAAAGCATCAACAATATTTTTTTCGCTGTAATTCATTTTATATAATTTATTTTGGAATGGTAAAAGATCAACAAGTGTTCTTGAGTCAACTTTTCCCTGTTCAAAATATCCTCTAATATTTGGAGAAGGCAGGATTGCAATATCGCAATCCAAATCTTTTCTTATGCAGTCTGCAATAAAATAGGCATGCGGGTTTGGTTCTGTTAAATCTTTTTTCAATGGCGGAGGGGCAGATTTTATATAACCGTATGTTTCTTTTACTCCGAAAATTTTGTCAAATATATATTTAACAGGAGCATTACGTTTAAAGTTTCTTGTTAAACCTATATTGTTTTGAACTTTTTTAATCACTCCGTTTTCATCAAACTCGAGATTAAGTATACCGAAATTTTTACCGTCACGTCCGGCCTGTGTTATTATAACTGGTTCTCCTGTTTTAGAGTAGAATAGATTTTCACCTTCCTTAACATCAAAAAGGAGATCATGTGAGTGACCTCCTAATATTACATCTATTCCTTGTGTTTGATTTGCAACTATTTTATCTAAAGTTAATCCTAAATGGGAAAGTAAAATAATTTTATTAATTCCTTGTGCTTGAAGTTTATTAACTTCATTTTGGATATCCTGGACGGTTTCCTTAGCTTTATCTACTTTTATTTCTCTTTGGATTATCCCCTGTTTCGACCTTTTATCTAAATCTATCGGCGAAGTTCCTATAATTCCGTATTTATGACCATTTTTCTCTTCTATTACCGAAGATTTAATTTTCTTAGCCCAAGGATTTTTCGGATTTATTTTTACATTGCTTGCCAGTAAATTCATGTGGACTTGCGGAAGAATTGTACTGACTTTTTCCTGCATATCGTATTCATGATTCCCGACTGCAGAAGCGGTAATTCCAAGTATTCTCTGGAACATAACCGCAATCTGGTTGGTTGCATATTCTTCTCCAATCATGATATCACCAGAGGATAATTTTAAAGTATCAACATCTTTTTTATTTTTGTTTCTTGCATCAAATTCATTTGATGCGGTAACGGTTCTTTCCATATTGATAGATTTTCCGTGGTAATCATTTATGTAAAAGATGCTGGTTTTTACATTATTGTTTGTCTGGTTGATTGGATTTATCATCTTGAGTCCCTATAGCATGTAATCACATCAAGATTATTTTGGGGTAATTGTATATACTTTTTTTTACAATTTTTAACGAGGAAATAATATTTTTATATAAAAATATCCTGTAGATTTTTAATCTGCAGGATATTTTGGTATTCTATTTAAATTAAACTGCGACGCTTAAATTAAATCCGATTGTTTTTAAATATTCAATTACTTGCTGTTCGTTTTGGCATTTATGGATATTTTCCAATTCTTTGTTTGTCAATGGTCGTTTGTTTTGACAAGCATAAATTGCATCTTCTTTAAATGTTTCCAGTGTAAGTACATGACCCGGTCCAGGCATTCTGTTAATCCATACATCAACTAAATCTTTTTCTTTTGTTTGTTCTTCTGTTTTAGCAGGTGCTTTGCCGACTTTAAGTCCTATTCCGTAGTTATCCTGACCTTTGTGTTGAATCAGTCTTGGATTTTTGTTGTTTTGACCTTCCAGAGTATACTGGTTTTCGGATATGATTGGAGCATCATTCATTGAAATACATTTGTAAAGAACTTTGCCGTCATCAGTTACACCGATTTTTTTGTATTTATATACGTGGTCGCTGCCTGATGAGTTATCTGTGATAGTAAATTCTTCCGGATTTTTTTCATATTCTCCGATAATGGTTAATTTACCTTTTATATCTCTGGTTCGTCCGCTTGCATCTTTACATAGCATTTCTTCTCCGTCAAGCCATGTGCCTTCCTGTTTTTCTCCAGGTAATGCTGGAGGTACAGTTGGTTTTTCCGGCTGTGCTGGTTGGGCCGGCTGAGTTGGTTGAGTTGGTTTTTCCGGTTGAGTTGGTTGGACCGGCTGTTGCGGTGGAGTTGGCTGAACTTGAGGTCTTGCCGTAGTATTTTTATCATCACAGCCTTTTAATAATGCTCCTGCTCCAAGTAATAATGCTCCAATACCTGCGGCAATAAGTCCGATTTTACCGCGTTTTGATTTAATAAGTTTTGAACCTATAGCTTTGAGGCTTCCCCCGAGTTTTCCTGCTTTTGTTTTTATTGTTGAAATAAAGCCTGTTCCTTCTGTAGCCGCTTTTACTACTTTTGTTGCTTGCGGCTCATATTTCAGTTTGCTAAAATCTAAATTTTCAATAACTTTTGGTTTTTGTACGTATTTCTTTCCTGGTTCGTACATAACGACATTGTGCAGCACAGTGCTGCGAATTGCTTCAGTTCCCATAATTCCTCCTGTTTAATTCTTCTATCTTTCTATTTATCCCCTATATTTCTTATAACAAATTTTTTATTTTGGAATTGTCACTCTTTATATATGTGATATATATTTATTTAACATAAATTAATAAATCTATATGTTAATAAATACTCCGGGATATTTTTGATAAACAGGAAGTGATTTTTATAGAACGAAAACTTTTATGCTTGCTAAAATTTCATTATTTGAACTTTCCAGAATTTGGATAATTCATCATAAATTTCATTGATTTTATCGACAACTTCAATTAAAACTATTCCGTAGTTCAAACATTTGTAATCTCCCATATCATGCAGTCCGATTCTGGTTTTTATAAGACACCCGTATTTAGTTAAGATTTCCTGCAGTTTTATTGAATCGTTTGTTCTGTTGTCTACGGATATTCCTATTATTGCTGTCATATTTTCCTTTCTTTTTATTCTGTTTTATTTTATCAGGATAATATTTACAGCAAAAAAAATAATACCCTTATCGGGTACTATTTTTGATTGAAAATAGTAATAATCCTGATTATTCTTCAATATCAAGATTATCGTCAGCTTGAAGCTGTTTTTTTCTGATGTTGTGCATAACAGCATCGACTAACAACTCATAGGATTTCATTTTTTCTATACTCGGAAATTCCTCTTTGAGTTGGGCTCTGACCATTGCTTCCAGCTCTAAGTCGTCAGAAATTGATTTCAAATCATTTACACCGCTTATTGCCTCTAAATAATCAGTGGTGCTTTTATCTAATTTATTTTTATTAGAGAATGTGAGCCAGCGTAATCTAGGACTAACATTTTCTTTTAGTTTTTGTACAAGTTTAAAATTTTTAAATCGGTCGAACATACGCCACCTCTAATTCTTTATTTTACCTTCTTGTATCATTTTAAAGTATCCTGAAAAAAATAATTGACTTTTTAACATTTTAAAGTTACAAAAATTAACAAATCGCTGAAATTTTAGGCTATACTTTGCTAAAATCAGCCAAAAATTCGTATTTTTTTCTTAAAAGTGTTAATAAAGCAAGTCTGTTTTTCTTAACATTTTCATCTTTATCCATGACAAGTACATCGTCAAAGAATTTAGTAACAACCGGATTAAGATTTTCCAATTGAGAAAGATATGTTTTATAATCGGTGTTTTCTTTGATATTCATAATTGAATTGAATAAAGTTTTTTCTATTTCTTCTTTAAAATAGTTTTCGTTGATACTATCTTGAGAATATTCTTTAAGAATTTTTGTTACTCTGTTTGCATTTTCAAGAAGTACCGGAGAATTTAAATTCTGAATTATATCTACTCGTTTTACATAATCTGCAATATCGCAGAGCGGATTTTTAACAGCACATGCTTCTAATGCATTTTTGCTGTATTTATCATTTAAGAAAATAATCATTCTTTGAATAAAGAATTCGTTAACTTCATCAGCACAATCTCTTTGAACGGGCAGCAGTTTGAGAGCTTCTTTGATGTATTTATCTATATCAATTTTTAAGTTTGAATCCAAAATTGTTCTGATTACTCCAAGAGCTGCACGACGGACACCTAACGGATCGGATGAGCCTGTAGGCTTTTTCCCTGCTGCAAATACCGCACAAACGGTATCTATTTTATCCGCAATACCTACAATCTGACCTTCGATGCCTTTAGCGGTTTCACTTTCGGCATTTAGAGGGAAGTAATGTTCTTTTATGCCTTGAACTACTTTATCATTTTCTTTTGAAACTCTTGCATAATCTGCTCCGATAAAGCCTTGAAGTTCGGTAAATTCAAATACGAGGTTAGTTGTAAGATCAGCTTTGCATAAAAGTGCTGTTCTTTCTGTATCTGTTGAATTTATGTTTAAATCATTTGAAATATCTTTTGAAAGCTTGATAAGTCTTTGGGTTTTATCATACATTGACCCCATACCTTTTTGGAAAGTAACTCCTTTAAGAGCTTCAACATAGTCTGCCAGAGGCTTTTTAGTATCTTCGTTGAAGAAAAATACTGCATCATCAAGTCTTGCTTTTATTACTCTTACATTGCCGGCTTTTATATTTTCGAATTCAGTGCCGATGTAATTTGTCATAGTAATAAATTTATTGATAAGCTTACCATCTTTATAAAGTGCAAAATATCTTTGATGAACAGCCATAACAGTAACTGTTACTTCTTCCGGAATACTTAAAAATACCGGATCAAATTCGCATATTGCGGGAACAGGATATTCAGTAATAAAAGTTACTTCTTCCAGTAAATCATCTGTATAATAAGGAGTTGCTCCTAATTTTGCCGCTTCTTCTTTCGCTTTTTTGACTATAAGCTGTTTTCTTTCTTCCTGATCGACAATAACACAGGCATTTCTCATGGTTTCAACATAATCTTTAGGGTCGCCGATGATTACTTTTTGCTGAGCAAATCTGTGTCCTCTTGTATAGATAGATGATTCTTTATCTATAATTTTGATTTTGACCTCTTCTTTATCAAGAACAGAAACAATCCATTTTATAGGGCGGGAGAATTTTTCGTCATTGTAACCCCATCTCATAAAATGTGAGCCTTGAAGTTTCATAAATATTGACGGAACATTTTCCTGAAGGAGTTGAGCGATAGGTTTGCCTTTGACTACGATTTTGGCATAAACGTAATTATCTTCAACGTATAAATCGTCTTTTGTAAGATTATTTTTTCTCGCAAACCCTTCTCCTGCTTTTGTAAGGTTTCCGTTGTCATCAAATGCAACATTTTTAATCGGGCCTTTTACTATTTTTTCTTCATCGGCGGTTTGAGATTCCAGTCCGTAAATTAAAACGGCAAGCCTTCTTGGAGTTGCATAAACTTTTATATCAGAAAATTTAACTTTATTATCGTTTAAAAAATTTGTAAAACCTGTGTTTAGTTGTTCAATTGCCTGCGGGATAAATTTGTAAGGCAGTTCTTCTGTTCCTACTTCTAATAAATAAATACTCATTTGTTATCCTTATATTCTCTAATATCCTTACGAAGATTATAGTAAAAGCACACTTTAATGTAAACTGTTATTTAAATATTATTAAACACAGCATTATAAAAATAGAATTATTTAATATTTTTGCTTTTTAGAAACTTTAATTCTCTTTTAGCTTTTTTTATATCAAAATCAGGTTTCAGTTCAAAAGTTTTTTCATAATCGCCTTTTGATTTTTCTTCGTCTCCGAGATTTTTGTATATAAGGCTTCTTAAGTAGTATAAATCAGGAAGATCTTCCTTTAGTGCATTTTTAATGGCTGGGGCTGCATTTTGCAGTGCTTTTTCATAATCTTTGAGCATATAATATAAGGAGGTTTTAAGTTTGTAGCCGTCAGGATTGTTTTTATCAAGTTCTGTAGCCTTATCAAGGTGTTTTAAAGCTTTTTTTAATTTTCCAATATTCATTTCTATCCAGGCTAAGTTTACAAAAGCTGTTGGGTTTTCAGGTGCAATTTTAACAGTTTTTTGAGCAAGAGTTAATCCTTCTTCAATTTTATGCATTAAAAATAGCAGACGAGATTTATTTAAGTATGCTAGCGGGTTATCAGGGCAAAGTTCAATTACTTTATCATAATATCTTATTGCCAGTTTATATTTTTTTAATATGTCATAGCAATATGCTTTCCTGGCAAGAGTAAGAGCATAAAATTTTATGTCATCATCGTCTTTGCAGTGACAGTGTTTGAGAATATAATTTGTATATTTTATTGCCTGTTGAAATTCTTTCATTTGACATTTTACAAATGTAATCATCTGATATATTCTTAAATCTTTCGGGTATTTTATCAGGTAGTTATTTAAAAGTTTTTCAAATTTTGGATAATTATTTTCATTTTTGTTTTTTTCAATAATATTTTTAAGCCAATATATCTCAATTGATGACAGTTCTTTTATCTCTTTTTCAAAAGTTTCAAAAAATTCATCATAATATTTTATAGCCAGTTTATCTTTTTTTAATAAATCATAGTAGAAGCCTTTTCTAAAAAGAGCATCAATTTTTATTTCATCGTTGTCTTTGCAGTGTTTTAGAATGTAATTTGTATATTTTATTGCCTGTTGAAATTTTTTCATTTGACCTTTTACATATGCAAGCATCTGATATATTCTTAAATCTTTCGGGTATTTTATCAGGTAGCCGTTTAAAAGTTTTTCAAATTTTGGATAATTATTTTCATTAGTGTTCTTTTCAATAATATATTTAAGCCAGAATATATCAATTGTCGGCAATTCTTTTATAGCTTTTTCAAAAGGTTCAAAAAATTCATCATACATTTTGTTGTTGAAGTAAAGCATTCCTAGCTCTTCAAATGAATCAACATCACCTAATTTTATTGCTTTCTTATAATCTGCTATTGCACCTTTTATATCTTCTATTTCCTCTTTTACTCTTGCCCTGTAGCTATATAAATATCCTGTATCCGGATCAATACTTATCATTTTGTTATAGATTTCAATGAGTTTTTCCGGATTAATGTTTGGATAATCCAGATAGTAATAATCGCTAAGCTTAAAATAATTACGAATATTATTCGGTTCGTATTCTATTGCTTTATTTATATATTTAAAAATTTCCTGTTTTGTTTTTTTTAATAATTCAGGTTTTTTATGATAGTCAGGACACTTTTCTAATAAAATTTCAGCCATTAATATGTAGTATTTATATGGATTTTTAGGCAGATGAAATTCAAACATTCTTTCGGAAAAATATAATGCGTTGTCTATATCTTTAATATCAAGTGAGTATTTTGTCATTAAATAGATACTTTCAATACTGTCAGGATTTTTAATAAGTGTAAGCATACTTAATGACAATGCTAAGAAGTCATATCTCATATTGGCGGCAACAGTTGTTTTGTGCAAAAGCTCTTTTTCAGTGTATTTATCAAGATTATTATAAATCTCGGTTACTTCTTTGAGCCAGCTTTCGTATTTCTCATGCTTTTCGGGGTGTTTTGTGTATGATTTTAAATAGCTTTGATAAGCTTTTTCATAATTTTTCTCATTAAAGAATTTTTTGAATTTACAATCCAGCATAATTTTTTGTTATTCCTCTGCTATTCTTTTGTAAAGACCCAGAATCCTTTGTTGTTAGTAGTTGTTATGACTTTTCGCGGTTTTGATTCTTCTTTTTTTGCCAAGGAAATATCTTCCACTTTTTTTTTTCAGCAATAACATTTTTCTTTGGCTTAGCTTCGTTAAATACACTTGCCATTAGGGTTGTTGTATAAACAGGTGTTGTATGGGCATAATCAAATATGATAACACCGTTAGCGTTAAGCCTTCTTGTTTGATAAATCTGTCTGATTAAATCTTCAGATGCTCCGCCCATAAATGTAATAAATAATCCGGCATAAAGTTCGGTGCCTTCTGATTTAACATTCATAACATCACTCATCATAGAAGCAAGCATCTTAGGATCGTAGGTTAAAAACAGTGGAGTAAAACCGTCAATGTAGTCATTTTTTGACCATGATCTCCAGTCTTGTTGTTTTGAAGATAATGCTGAAACTAAATCAGGGAATATAACTGCACTTATATATACTCCTTTTTCTCTTCCGAGTTTACCTACTTTTTTTACAAATTGAGTTACATTATTTCTTCGGTAATCATTCCAGTCAAGCCACTGAGCATCAGTGTTTGTTAATGTCAATGGATCAACTCCGTACAGTAATTTAAAATCATTTCTTGCATATTCAGTAAAGCCCCAAGCGTAAATATCTCGAGCAAGGCTTGTGTTAGGATATCTTATATAGTCAAGATTTATACCATCCGGTTTATATTCGGTTATAATTTCATCTAATAGCTCTAAAAGAAAATCTTGGACTTCCGGGTTTGCAGGATCTATAAAGTATCCGTTGTGCTCAGAACCTGAACGAGTTGCTTTTGGAGATTCTGCATCTCGTTTTATTTTATTCCCCCAATCCGGTCTTACAGATAATATGCTTGACGGATCTGATTCAGGAGTCTGATTTCCAACATAGAATGACTGGAACCAAATATGTACTTTTATATCTCGTTTGTGTGCTTCCTTTATCCATATTTCAAGCGGATCAAAACCTTCAAATTTTGGATTTTGTACGGTAAATCCGTATTTATTCATAGTTTTGCTTGGAAATATTGTTTTTCCATGAAAATAGGTTTCAAGAAATATGTTATTAAAACCGTTTTCTTTAATATTATCAAGTGTAGCTATTATTTGTTCTTTTGATGTTTCGGTAGGTCTTATCCAGGTCCCTCTCATTTCGTCTTTTATATATGGCAAAGATGTTTTGATTGCCATATTTGCAGCATCAATTGCTTCATGTGTATATTGGCTGAGGATGGAACTGTTCTGTTTTTCATTTTCTGCTATTTTTAAATAGTTTTCAGCAGTCAGAATATGACCCTCCGGAAGGGTGTAGTTGTAATCTTTGACAGAATTTTTGTAATAATCAATCATTGATTTGGCTTCATTTATTTTAGCCTTAGCTTCATAAGTATAACTTTCAGATGTTGTGTAGGCTGTTATAGTTTTGTTAAAAATATCGACATATATTTTTGAACCTACTGAAACATTTTTGGTTATCCAGTTTTTGGCTTTACCATGTCCGCTAATAACAACTCCATTTCTAGGAATTGTAGAATCGGCTCCGCTTAATGCGGTAACAGTATTTTCTTCAACAATGGCTTCGGTTCCAAATTCGTTTGTCCCTGTGTGTATTCCGAAATTAGGGGTGTAGATAATCAGTTCGTCAGCACCTCTTCCGCCGGGAAAAATACTTGCATTAAAACTGGGGTCGATTGCTTTTATAGGAAAGGTACTTTTTTTGAATACTACTTCATTGGGGTTTATTGTATATTTTGAAAATGCTGTTAAATCAGGCTGCTGCTGTTCCTGCGGTGTAAATTTTGAGAAATCTATTTCTTCAGCTTTTGCAATATTTGAAAAAGTAAATAATAATGCAAGTAATAATATTGATATTATTTTAAAATTTTTCATTATTATTTTCCTTTTCTCTTGTTGTAATATCCTGTGTTTTTATATTTTAAACTTTCAATTTCCCGTATTTTTTCAGGTAATATTGTGTTATTTGGCTGAATTAAAAATGCTTTTTTGTAATATTGATTTGCTCTCAACAGGTCCCCTAATTTTTCGTACATAACAGCCATTTTTATAAGTACATTGAAGGTTTCCTGATATCCGTTTTCAAATGCTGTATTGTAATAATATAATGCTCTTGTATAATCTTCTCTGGTGTAATAAAATTCGCCGAAGTAGTAATTTGTAAGTGCATTTTTTTTGTCAATTTTCAATGCTCTAAAAAAGTAAGCTTTTGAATAACTGTTTTGTTTTTCGTAATCATATACTCTTGCCAGCTGGACTAAAGGATAAATATTGTCAGGCTCCAGTCTGGTGAGTATAAAATATTCTCCGCTTGCTTTTTGTAAAAATTCTTTTTTTTGAGAATTATTTTGTGCGGCCAAGGCTTTTTGAAAATAATAATCAGCCAATTTTTGAGTTGATGCTTTGTCTATTTTCGAATAGTCAATGTATGCATCATTATAATTAACCTCGCCGAATTCAACGGCAACAGCTGCATCATAAACAGAAGTGCTTCCAATAATCATGAAAGCACTCAGAATTATTAGTAAATTTCTACAAATCTGTGTATGACGGAGTTGTTTTTGTGTCATGATGATACATTGAATAATCTTCGGCAGCCGGATCAGTGTACACATACAATTTTCTCCAGAATCTTACAAATTTGTTTTGTTTTCTATATGCAGCTTCATCCGGGGTATAGTATTCCTGCCTTGTAGCTCTCGCTTTGCTGACACTTATCATATCAGCTGTTTGCTCTGAATACCCGTTTAGCTTTAAAACAGCAGGATTAGTTGTTTGATCTACAGAGATAGCTGCATTCGATTGTAGCTGGGCTGATACAGCCAATAATGCAATCAATAATACTTTTTTCATAGTCACCTCTTTTTATTATAATATTATATTTCCATTTTAGAATTGTTGCAATAATATTATAATTTGTTTACATAAAATAGTCATGGATTATTTGTATGATTTCATTATGACTTCTTCTAATTTATCAAGAAGTTCATTTTCCGGAACCCGGGCTATTATTTCTCCTTTTTGGAATACATAGCCTTCATTTATTCCGCCTGCAATACCAAAATCAGCGTGTCTGGCTTCTCCGGGGCCGTTAACCGCACAACCCATTGTGGCAATTGTTATATTAGCATCAAGATTTTTAAAACGCTGTTCAACTTTTTTTGCCAAGCTGATTAAATCTATCTGTGTTCTTCCGCATGTCGGGCAGGAAATAAAGTTTACCCCTTTATTTCTCAGTTTGAGGCTTTTTAAAATATCAAATCCTGCATAAACTTCTTCAACCGGATCTTCAGTCAGCGAAACTCTTATTGTGTCTCCGATACCTTCTGCCAATAGTGTTCCCAGTCCTATTGAAGATTTTATTAAGCCGTTTTTCAGTGTTCCAGCTTCTGTTACTCCAAGATGAAGAGGATATGGAATTTTTTCCGCAATTGAACGATAGGCTTCAATTGTTGTGAGAACATCAGAAGATTTTAAAGAAACTTTTATTAAATCAAAATCCAGATCTTCAAGAATTTTTATATGTCTCATGGCACTTTCAACCATTTTTTCAGCCAGCGGAATTTCTTTTTCCTGTAAATCTTTTTCTAAAGAGCCGGCATTCACCCCGATTCTTATAGGTATATTTTGCTGTTTTGCAAGTTTTACTACCTTTTCTACATTTTCTCTTTTTCCGATATTTCCCGGATTTAGTCTAAGAGCAGCTATTCCGTTATTTATACATTGGATAGCCAGTCTGTAGTCAAAATGGATGTCTGCAATCAAAGGAACGGGAGATATTTTAACAAGTTCTTTTATTGCTTCTGCCGCATCTTTATTTAAAACCGCAAGTCTGACCAGTTCGCAGCCCGCATTTGTCAATTCCTGAATTTGCATTGCAGTTTCCTGAATATTGCGGGTGTCTGTGTTGCACATAGATTGAACACTAATCGGATTATTATTACCGATTTTTACATTTCCTATTGAAATTTCTTTTGATTTTCTTCTTTTTATCATAGAATAATTGTATCACAATTATTTAAAAGAGAGAGGTATTTTATGAGAATTGCGGTATTATCTGACTTGCATGCCAACGCACAGGCATTAGAAGCTGTTATGAACGATGTAGTTAACCAAAATTGCGAGCATGTTTTTTGTTTGGGTGATATTGCATTAGCAGGTCCTCAGCCAAAGGAAGTTACTGACTATGTTATGGCTCAGAATACATGGACTGTTATTCAGGGAAATACGGATAAAATGATAGCCCAGTACGGACCGGAGGTTGTTGAATTTCTTCAGGCTCAGTATCCTATTATGGCAAATGCAATTGCTGATGATGTTTTAGCTCTAGATGATGCTCATCGTGCTTATTTGGCAGAGCTTCCTCCTCAGTTAAGTTTTGATGTTGAAGGGTGTAATGTATTGCTTGTTCATGGTTCTCCAAGAGCAAATAATGAAGATATATTGCCTGAAATGCCTCTTGAGGTAGTTGAAGAAATTATAGAAGGCACTCAGGAAAAATTGATTCTTTGCGGGCATACTCATGTTCCTTGCGGATATCAGACTAATACCGGTCAAACAGTTGTTAACGTAGGCAGCGTAGGTCGTCCTATGACTCCTGAACCTAAAGCGTGTTATGCAATTATAGATTTTTCTCAAGGGTCATTTGAAGTTAGACACAGATTTGTTGAATATGATAATGTTTTAGCTGCTCAAATTATGTCGCAGCGTGGGTTTGTCGGAGCAGACAGATTGGCTGACATTTTATTAAATCCTGTTGAACGTCATATATAATATGTGCTAAGTTATTGTTATGGACGATTTATCTGAGCATATTGAAAAATTACGCACTGAATACAGAAGAATTTTTATAGAAACTGTCAAATTGTTAGAAGCAGAAGTATTGTCTTTCAGACCTGAAAATTTTTCCGGTGAAATTTTTGAATATTATGAAAATAATTCTGCGGGTCGAGTTTGGCAAAATTCTGTTTTAAACTATTTAAGGTCAGTATACTATCCTCAGATTATAGAATTGCAGGCGGAAATAAATGATATGAGAAAGAAATATTCATGTTCCGGCTGCGGAGCTTGCTGTAAACTTGCGGTTAGTGAATTTTCACCTGCTGAATTAAAGCAAAAAGCTCAAAATGGTGATAAATTTGCAAAACAGTTTATTCAAATATTTATTCCTTATGAAACTATTGAAGAAGTAAAAACAATATATCCTGAATATCTGAAACTTTTATCGGAACAAAAAGAAACGGGATATTATTTTTACCATTGTCCAAAGGTTACTGATGATAACAGGTGTCCTGATTATGAAAACAGACCGCAAATATGCAGAGATTTCCCTGATAATTCTGCAGCATTTTTACCCTTAACCTGCGGTTATTGCGATTGGAAAGAGCGAACTGAACTTCTATATCTAAAGTTAACTGCAATGTCTGAAGTTGCGAGTTTTTACCTTGAAAATTTGAATAAATTGCACAAATAATTTCAGCATGTGATAATTGATTTATGGAAACGTTATCAGGACTTACACTAAACGAAATAGAAAAAATTACAGATGAACTCGGAGCTAGCAAGTTCAGAGCAAGGCAGATTCATAATTGGATATATCTCAAATCCGTTAAATCTATTGATGAAATGACTGATTTATCCGTAAAATTTCGGGATGAACTTAAAAAGACTGCTATTGTTTCTGATGTGAAAGTAAAAGTAAAACAGGTAAGCAAAGACGGAACAATAAAATATTTGCTTGAATTTCCCGATGGAGAGTGTGTTGAAACTGTTCTTATGCGTTTTGATAATCGTGCGAATTTAACTGCCTGTGTAAGTTCTCAGGTTGGTTGTGCTGTTAATTGCAGTTTTTGTGCAACAGGAAAGCGGGGATTTATAAGAAATCTCTCTTATAAAGAAATTATAGAGCAGGTTTTGACAATTCAGCGAGATACCGGTTTGAAGGTTACTAATGTCGTTTTTATGGGGCAGGGCGAGCCATTATTGAATTTGGATAATGTGTTAAAAGCTATGGAGATTTTTAATGAAAGTTTTCAGATTGGTGCCAGAAGATTAACTGTTTCAACTTCAGGTATTATTCCGCAGATTAAAAAGCTTGCTGAACTTGATATGCAGTCTACATTGGCATTATCTTTGCATGCATCAAATCATGAAACACGCTTAAAGCTTATGCCGATAGAGGCAAAATATAATATGAATGATCTTCATAAAGCATTAAAATATTATGTTGAAAAGACCGGACGCCGGATTACTATAGAGTATCTTTTGATAAAAGGTTTGAACGATACTATAGAATCTGCAAAACAGCTTGCGGCATATTTGAAGGATATAAAATGCAATATAAACTTAATTCCGTACAACCCGACCGAGCAAAATGATTATAAACGACCCTCCAATAATTCTATTATGCAATTTAAATCTCTAATGGAGCATTCGGGCAAAAAAGTAACTGTGCGGTTAGAACGTGGTGCTGATATTGATGCTGCCTGCGGTCAGCTTCGGGGTAAGGTTGATTAAATTTTTCGCTTTTTTAATTCGATATCATAGCCTAAGATGTCTGCAATAACCTTGAATTCTTCGTATTTAAGGGTTTTTCTGGCTAATTTGTCGGAGATAACTTTAAGATTGTATGGATATCCCGTTTTTTGCTGCATAAGTTCTGCCAGATGTTTCATTGTGACAGCTTCTTTTGCGAGTAATAATTTTACATCCTCTTTGACACTCATTGTAATCTCCTTATTCAAATATACACATTCGTCTTGATTAATGGGATATGTTGTGTAATAATAGTTATATATGTACATAAATAGGTACTATAGTGACGATATATTAAGGAGAGTAAATGAGATATAAATATTTTTTATTCCCCGCTGGAATATTTGATTCAAAGAGGCCGGAAGTTAAACATTTTGCATTTACTCTTTCTGAAGTATTGATAACTTTAGGTATAATTGGTGTTATTGCTGCTATGACTATTCCAGCCTTAATTACCCGTTATCAAAAATTCCAAACTGTAACGAAATTGAAAGGTGCATATTCGCAGCTTGCTCAGGCCATACGTTTATCACAAGATGATAACGGCGATGTTGAGGGGTGGGATTTGGCATCTCCTGATTGGTTTCAAAGATATCTTGCTTCTTATATGAAAGTTACAGCTACTAAGTTAAAAGATTTTAACGAAAAAGATTCTATTGAATACAAAGAAACCTCCGGCAAAAGAGAAACTGGACTTGCTATTATAAATAACGCTGTGTACGGGGGTGCTACTTCATATACCCTTTTAAATGGAGTTCAAGTTATAGTTGCTGATAGTTACAGAGGAACCTCTGAAGATGCAAATCGTAGTGTTGGTTTTGTAATAGATCTAAACGGTCCTTATACCCTGCCAAATAAGTTTGGCAGGGATGCATTTATGTTCAGTTTAAATAAGTATCATGGGCTGGTTCCTATGGGTATGTATAAATCATCAGAATGCACACCGCCTGTTGAAGGAAACCCTGGGAGAGATTATTTAAAAAATACAGGATGTTTTAGATATGCCTGTAACAGACAAAGCAGGGGAATGTTTTGTGCGGCTTTAATTGTTACTGACGGCTGGCAGATTTCTCCGGATTACCCCTGGTAGATCTTATCAGATATTTATATACTTTAAAAGACTTCTTCTTTAATTTATAATCGGTATTTTTATTTCAAATTGAGTCTGCGTTTTGGTTGATTTTGCAAGTTTTAACTCTGCGTTTTGAGCTTCCAGATATTTTTTACAAATAGCAAGTCCGAGTCCGCAGCCGTTCTTTTTCGTTGTGTATCCGTATGAAAAAATATCATTTTGTTTTTCTTTAGGAATCGGTTTCCCGTTATTAGATATTTTAATTATCCCGAAATTATCTTTAATTTCAGCGTAAATTTCAATTTTCCCTTTGATTTCTATAGCTTCAATACCGTTTTTTATAAGGTTGACAAGGCAGGCTATAAATCGGTTTTCGTCAATTAGAATATTCTCTGTATTTTTTATAAAAATATCAAAATCTATATTTTTGTCTATAACATAAGCTTTTGAAAGTTCAGCACTTTTTGCTATGGTATTTTTGAAATCAAAAATTTGCATTTTTCCTGTATTTAGAGATTTTAAATCAAATAAATTTGCACCGATTATTTGAAGTGATTTTTGGATACATTCAATTGCGTTATCAATTGCAGGATTTTCGATATTTGATTTTTCCATATTTTTTTTGATTATCTGGGTATACATATCACAGATAGATAAATGATTTCGTATTTCGTGAGATACACATCTTATTTGTTTGTTCAAATCGTCTGTTGTTAATTGTTCTGTCATATAGCCTCTTTTGTTTAAAAATAAAGGGTCCGGCTAAATATTTAAAGCAGAACCCTTTTTGTTTATATGTGTCAGATTTTTATACTGTAGTCATAGCTGAAGTTTTGCTTGTCTTGAACCCATGGCTTAAGGCATACAAAACAGCATTAGTTCTGTCGTTAACCTGAAGTTTTTGGAAAATATTATTAACGTGAGTTTTAACAGTAGTTTCTGATATAATTAGTTTTCCTGCAATACTCTTGTAGTTAATACCTTCGGTTAAAAGTTCAAGAACTTCATTTTCTCTTGTTGTAAGGCTTGATAACAGATTTTCGCCTTCTGAAGCTTTTGCTTCTTCTTTTGCTGTTGTTTGGAAATATTCGAAAAATCTTGTAGATAATACAGACGGAAGATAAATTTTTCCTGAGGCAACTTCTTCTATTGCATCAATAAGTTTTACGGATGCCATAGTTTTTAACACATAACCTTTAGCTCCTAATTTCATTGCTCTGTAGATTAAGTCTGAATCATCATAGCCGCTGAGTGCAATTATTTTTGTTGAAAGATTTAACTTGCTGACTGTTTGGATAGTTTGCAGGCCGTCTTTTTCCGGCATATTGATATCCATCAAGACGATATCAGGGTGATATTTTTTTATTAAATTGATTCCAAGATTAGCACTGGTTGTTGTTCCAACTACTTCGTAGCTGCTTTCCAGATTAATCAATTCTTTAATACCTCTTAAATGATTGGCATTGTCATCAATCAATAAAACTCTTAGTTTTTTGTTAAAATCTCTCATCACCTTATTCTCCCGTGTTATTAATTTATCTTCTACACTTTATATACTAATCTTTTTAGATGGTTTTTAAATCCATGCACTGGTTGATTATTGTACGGGTCAAGGTTGATGATTTTATCTACATCTATAGATTTAGAAAATATCTCAATCATGCTCTACATCATGATTTCGCCGCATGGTTGATTTTTTCTTTGTCAAATTTGTAATAATTTAATTGTTGTATATTTTTCTCTTTATTATCCATAGAAAAAAGTAAGGAGTATTTATTACTCCTGCTTTTCTTTCAAAATTTGTTCGATAAAATGTTTCCAGCTGTATTTTAGTGATGTGTTATAGGCATCTATACTTAAATCTTTATATCTGCCAAAGTCATTATAATAAAGCTTAGTCAGGTAAATAATATTTTTTACCAGGTCAGAAAAAGAATTTCTGTTAAAGATAAATCCGTTATTATGGGTAACTATTTCTCGGCTTCCTGCGGTTTGAGAAACTAATACCGGTTTGCCAAATGACATTGCTTCAAGTACCACTAAACCAAAAGCTTCATTTTTTGATGGTAATACAAGATAATCTATATTGGTGTAAAACTTTTCCATATCTTTTTGTTTTGGTAAGATTGTAATTTTGTCTTGTAATTTATATATCCTTACAAGTAATTTCATAAAAATATCTGTTTCGAATTTAGGAGCAATTATTATAATTTTAAATTTTTTATTCAAAATAGTGTTTGCAATCCCTGCTGCCGCTATAAACAGGTGACCGCCTTTATTGAAGGCACTGTTGGCCACTATTCCAAATGTTGGAATTTCCTTTTCTATAATTTGCGGCGGTGTTGAGTAAATTCTTTTACAGCCGGGATAAGCAACTTTTATCTGGGAAGGCGGGATATTAAAATTTTCGGAATAATCATCTTTTATCTTATTCGATACTGCGATAAAGGTATCTTTCGGATTGAGATTTGTGTGTATCTTTTTGGTATTATAAATTTTCTTTTGTAAAAATATATATTTAAAAATTTTAATTCCGGGTTGTGAATTTTTAATTCGATGCAGCAGGCTGTGAGATTGCAGCAATCGACCTCTGAAAATATCTGCAGGGTGTATGGTTATTACATTACTATAGTTTTGAGAATCTATATAATCAATTAGTTTTTGTTTGTCATACGGTGTTATAAGTTTGTGTATTTCTATGATATTTACGTTAGTCGGTTGAGTAATATTTTTTACCGGAGTGTATGTATATATATCGACAAAAACATTTTGCATTAAGAGAAGTTCTTTGGATAAGTTTTGATTTACTACGGAGCCTCCGCCTCGTGTAGCTCCGGGATACTCTTCGTATAATTCATTTACGTTTTTCAAAATGAGTGCAATTTTTATTTTTTCATTCATGCTTATACCACCGTACTATTTAATATACTTTATGTCTAGTATTAGAATTTTAGTATATCGTATTAACTTTGTCAATTATGTAAAATATACAAATGGACAAGCAATTATTTCTTAGACTAGGGTATAAGATAAAGTACGAACGTGTTAAAAGAAAAATTTCACAACTGGACTTATCTTTGAAAACCGGTCTCACAACAAGAACAATAAGCCGTATAGAGTGCGGCACTATAGACCCAAAATACTCTACTCTTGTTAAAATTTCCAAAGCTTTGGACTTGGATATAAAAAATCTTTTGGATTTTACGCTATAAATTTTTAATAAATTATTCTCCAAGAAGAATGTTATCAATTAAGCGGACACCGCCGACTTTGCAGGCTATAAATACTCTGGTATGATTATCTGCCGTTTTCATTTCTTCAAGGTTTTCTTCGTTCATAAATTCTAAGTATTCAAGATCATGATGTTCGTTCAAAAATTGATATGCTGTTTCTTTTAAGGCTTCAACATCTGTGATTCCTTTTTTATAACATTGTTTTATGTTATTTAAAATTTTACTCAATACAAGTGCGTGTTGTTTATCTTCTTCTGATAAGTACTTGTTTCTTGAACTCAGGGCAAGACCTGATTCTTCTCTAACTATTGGACAGGGGATAATTTCTACCGGTATATTTAGATCTTTAACCATTTTTTTTATGATTATCAGTTGTTGAGCATCTTTTTGTCCGAAAAATGCATAATCAGGCTGGACAATGTTGAATAATTTATTAACTACTGTGCAAACACCGTCAAAATGTCCTACTCTGGATTTCCCGCATAGTTTATTTACGTAGAAAAACGGAGGAATAACGTATGTTAAAAAGTCATTTGTTCTCATTTGTCCTTCTCCGTACATTTCGTTTGGAGTTGGAGCAAAAACTACACTTACTCCTGCGTCATCACATAATTTTTTATCGGCATCAAGAGTTCTGGGATATTTATCCAAATCTTCTCCTGGACAAAATTGTATAGGGTTTACAAATACTGAAACGACAACTTTATCGCATTTTTCAACAGCTTTTTTTATAAGACTCAAATGTCCTGCGTGCAATGCTCCCATTGTTGGAACAAGTCCTATTGTCAAGCCTTCTTTTTTCCACTGCTTTATCTGTTCTCTAACTTCTTTAATTGCATGTAATAACATTTTTCTGCTCCTTTATATATTTTTCAAGTTCTCGAGCATCTTCATCGGATAATTTGTATATTTCTTCTGCGTTCGGGAATTTTCCGGTTTTAACGTCTTCATTATATTGTTTAGCACAACTTAAAATTAAATCTTTCATATCTCCGTATTTTCTTGCAAATTTAGGTTTGAAACTATCAAATTTTCCGAATAAGTCGTCGCTTACCACCACTTGGGCATCACAATAGAAACCTGCTCCGCAAGATATCGTAGGAATTGTCAGATTTTCAGTAATATATTTTGCACTTTCTTCCGGAACCATTTCGAGGACTATAGAGAAAGCTCCGGCTTCTTCCAGTTTCTTAGCCTGTTTTAATATTTGCAGGGTAGCGTCAAGTGTTTTTCCCTGAATTAAGTGTCCGCCAATAACGTTTTGCGATTGCGGGGTAAATCCTAAATGACCCATTACTGGTACGCCCATTTGAGTACATCTTTTTACTAATTCTATTATGTAGTCATTACAGCCCTCAAGTTTTACCGCATTAGCTCCGAGTTTAATCATATTTCCTATATTTTGTAGGGCTGAAGAAATATCTATAGTGTAACTCATAAATGGCATATCTGTAACGACCATTGCTCTTTCGACACCTTTGGAAACTGCTTTGGTAAATATTGACATTTCTTCAATGCCAATACAGTTTGTATTATCATATCCCAGAGCTACCATTGCAAGACTGTCTCCGATTAAAAGGACATCAATTCCCGCTTCATCTAAGTATTTTGCTGTAGAATAATCATAAGCTGTCAAAACGGAAAATTTTTCACCTGACTCTTTCATTTTTTTTAGAGTCCTGACTGTAATTTTTTTTGTCATAGTGTAAATCCTTTCGGGTTATTTTATTTAAAGAAGCCTGATTTTTTTTGACTTTTTCTGAACCAGTAATATACAGCTCTGGCAACTCTGTTTGAACTGTGTCTGACAAGTCCCTCTTTGCTGTCCTCAATCAATTTTTTTGCGACAATTCTTATTCCCAATTTTTTTATTTCAACAGCATCAAGCTTTACCGGATAAGAACCGGCTTTTTGATATTTATCCGCCAGATTTTCAGGTAAATAGTCATTCACAAGTACAGCATCAACAATTTTGTTGGAGCCGGCATGTTTAATTAACGCTTTTAAATGGTCAGAAACAGTATAATTATCAGTTTCTCCCGGTTGTGTCATAATATTGCATACATATATTTTTTTTGCTTTTGATTTTATAATTTCGTCCGAAATTTGTTTAACCAAAAGGTTCGGAATAACACTTGTATATAAACTTCCGGGGCCTAAAATTATAAGTTCGGCACTTCTTATTGCTTGAATAACATCTTCCAGAGCTTTGCAGTTTGCAGGCTCTGTATATAGTCTTTTAATTTTGCCATGTGCTTCAGGAATTGTAGATTCTCCATGGATAATTCTACCGTCTTCCATTTCTGCAACCAGTTTCATATCATCTAATGTGGCAGGTAAAACCCTTCCTCTGATAGACAGAACACTGGAAGATGCTTTTACCGCAGAGACCATATCTCCGGTAATGGCACAAAGAGCTGTAATGAATAAGTTTCCGAAACTATGACCCTCAAGCCCTTCACCTGTTTTAAATCTGTATTTAAACAGTTTATTCACAAGGTCTTCATCATCAGCAAGGGCTGTTATGCAGTGTCTAATATCTCCGGGAGGTAAAATCCCCATAGATTCACGCAGTCTGCCTGAGCTTCCTCCGTCATCACCAACGGTAACAACTGCAGTTAAGTTATTTGTAATATTTTTAACTCCGCTCAGAAGCATAGATAAACCTGTACCGCCGCCTACAGCAACAATTCTTGGTCCTCTGTTAAGTTTGCGTCTTCTATATAAGTTTTCAAGCAAAATATCATTGCTTCTGTCATCATCAATATCTAAAATAGAAAGATTTGTTTTCTGCCAGCCTTTGAAAAATATAGCAGCTCCTATCATTACAATACCAAATGCAAGCCATTCTGTTGAAATTTTATTGGCAATCTGGCTGATGAACTGCATTGTATAATATATTGGTTTGATATCAAATAATATTAATATTCCGACTGTCATTAAGATTGTTCCGAAAAGAATAAGAGCAAACCATCTTTTGACTTGCAATCCTGGAATCAGCCATCCTGCCTGTTTTGGTATTTTAATTTTCTTTATCATACTAATCCTTTATTATATATATTAGTCTACCCAGCCTGATTTTTGAGCGTTTTTGTAATTATAAGGAAGCGGTTCAATAACTTCTCTTGCTTGAATAATTAAATCTTTAGCATTGGCCAGCTTATTAGAAAAGTGTATAGAGTCAGCTCTTACGATTGTTTTCCCGCCGACATTATTAGTAACTTGAGAATTTTGCATCAAATCTTTTAATCTTTGAATTGAGATTTGTGTATTTTCAAGATCTCGTGCTGAAAAATCAATATTACCCTGTTCATCATATATTTTTTCCAGATGAACTTCGTGTGCAACCTGAATATTTTCTTCTTCTCCAATCTCTGCAAGATTGTTTCCTGTAGCACCATAGTACACAAGCCATTTTGAACATTTTTTAATTGCTCGGGCAATAGTTCTGGAAACGTCAATATCTTCTGCAGCCTGACGGTACATTGCTCCATGAGGTCTTACGTGTTCGATTTCCATGTGGTATGATTTAGCGAATGTCATAATTGCACCTACTTGGTACATAACAAGAGCTTCAAGCTCGTCACTGTCAAGCTCCATTTGTCTGTATCCGAAGCCTTGAATATCATCGAAGCCTATATGAGCACCTACAACAACATTTTTTTCTTTGGCATTGAGCAGGGCCTCTTTAATGGAAAGCGGATCACCTGCATGAAATCCGCAGGCAATATTAACAGAACTGACATAATCCAGCAGTCTTATTTCTGAACTGTTTTTGTAAATTCCGAAGCTTTGTGCCAAATCACAGTTAAAATCTATATTTTTAATTGATTTTCTCTCTAAAACATTTTGCATAAATATATCTCACTAATCTATATCCTATATAATTATACAACATAAAGATAATAAATCTATCTCTTTATATAAATTTAACAAGTTAGATAAATTATAGGTAATAGTATATTAAAAGCACAGGCTGTGATACCTGTGCTTTAGTTTTTTGTTTAATCTTCAATTAAGCATTAGCTGAGATTTTTTTGATAGCAAGAACTAATCTAGATTTTTTTCTTGCTGCGGTATTTTTGTGCAGAATACCTTTGACAACAGCTTTATCACATAATTGATAAGCTTTTGAAATAGCTGCATTTAAAGCTTCTTTATCATCGCTTGATGCTAATTCTAATGCATTTTTAACAGCAGTTTTAATTGAAGTTTTGAATGCTACATTTCTTTGTCTGTTTGCTTCAGCTATTAATACTCTTTTTTTAGCAGATTTAATATTTGCCATAATTGAATTTACCTTTCCTGTTAACTTTGTGCAAGTAATGACTTTGCACTTTCTCATTACGAGGATGTGAGTAATTTTATTAAATCTCAAAAAAATATTTTTTGCAAGATTTTCTCATTATGTTTAAGTTTTATTGCTAAATTATTTGCATATTAGTATTTTTATTATAGAATAAAATTGGTTACACCAGTCCGATAGGTTTTGCCCTAGTCGATAGGTTTTAAATAATTTATTTATTTCCTCGATGGGACGGTATAGCCCGTAGTACAATACATTTAAGATAAGGAGAAAACCGATGCCAGCAGCATCTATGATTGAACTTTTAGAAGCAGGTGTACATTTCGGACACCAGACTCAAAGATGGAACCCTAAAATGAAACCGTATATTTACGGTGCAAGAAACGGTATTTATGTTATTGATTTAAGAAAGACTACTGATTTGTTAGATCAGGCTTATGAACTGGTAAGAGATTACGCAGCAAAAGGCAGAAATGTACTTTTTGTAGGTACTAAAAAACAGGCTGCTGAAGTTGTAGCTGAGGAAGCTCTTCGTTCAGGTGCATACTACATCAACAGAAGATGGTTAGGCGGTATGCTTACTAACTTTGAAACTATCAGAGGCAGAGTTAACAAGTTAAAAGAATTGGAAGAATTTGTTAATAACGGATATATTGAAAAACTTCCTAAAAAAGAAGTTGCTCAAATTAACAGACAAATTGCTAAATTAAGCAAAACCTTAGGCGGTATCAAAGATATGCGTGGTTTGCCGGATGTTATTTTCATCGTAGACCAGGCTAAAGAAGAAATCGCTATTAAAGAAGCTAATAAATTGGGTATTCCTGTTATTTGTTTAGCAGATACGAATGCTAATCCTGACGGCATTAACTACATTATCCCAGGTAATGATGATGCTATCAGATCTATTAAATTGGTTACTTCAAAACTTGCAGATGCTGTTCTTGAAGGTAAACAGTTGAGAGAAAATAAAGCTAATGAAACTAAAAAGATTGAAAAAATCTCAGCTGAAGATGCTGGAGTTTCAGAAGAAGTAGTAGAAGAAAAAGCAGAATAATTTAGTTTTGTGATAAGAAAAGGTGAATTGTAAAAGATTAGTACGGCTAAGAATACTTAGAACTAGTGTTTATAACTCACCTTTTCATATATCACGTAAGAAGATAAAGGAGATCAAATGAATATTACAGCTCAAATGGTTAAAGAACTTCGTGACAAAACCGGCGCAGGTATGATGGATGCTAAAAAAGCTCTGGTTGAAGTTGATGGTGATATGGAAAAAGCAGCTGAAGTTTTACGTCAAAAAGGTATTGCTTCTGCTGATAAAAAAATGGGCAGAATTGCTGCAGAAGGCAGAGTTGAATCTTTTGTTGATGAAAACGGCGGAGCTATGATTGAAGTTAACTGCGAAACCGATTTCGTTGCAAAAAATGATGAATTTAAGGCTTTGGCTAAAGGTTTAGCTGAAAATGTTGAAGTATTAAAACCTGCAGATGTTGAAGCTTTATTGGCTGCAAAATGTATAAAATGCGATAAAGTTATAGAAGAAGCTTTAAAAGAAAAAATCGCTTCAATAGGTGAAAAAATTACAGTAAGAAGATTTGTACGTTATGAAGGTGCTGTTGCTACATATATTCACAATGGTAAAATCGGTGTATTGTTAAGCACAGACAAAAAAGATGATGAATTAATGAACGATATTTGTTTACATATCGCATCTTCAGCTCCTCATTTTGTATCAAGAGAAGAAATACCTCAATCAGTTATTGATGAAGAAACAAGAATTGAAATGGGTAAAGAAGACTTGTTAAAGAAACCTGAAAATATCAGAGCAAAAATTGTTGAAGGTCGTGTTAACAAAATTATGGCTGAAAGATGTTTGTTGGAACAGCCGTTTGTAAAAGATCCTAATCAGACAATAGCTCAGTTGATTGAAGGTAAATTGACAATCAAAGCATTCACAAGATACGAATTAGGTGAAGGTCTTGAAAAACGTCAGGATAACTTTGCTGAAGAAGTTATGAGTCAAATTAAAGGTTAATTTGTATAAATTTACAAAAAGAGAATCTTCGAATAGCTTTCGGAGATTCTCTTTTTGTTCACGTATAAAAATATTTCAATATTGGAATTTAGTTTTCTGCAGGATTATCTTCTGATTTTGAGATTTTAATAATGTTATTTTCTACTTGAATTTTCAGGTAATCTGTTTCCGGATTTACATTTATTAGTTCAAGCAGTGTTTTAGGCATAAATAATGCCCAGCCGCTGCCTGATCGTGATAATTTTTTCTTCATTAACTTACCTTTCTATGATTTTATATTTATATATACTTTACAAAATCATAGAAATATAATATACTCTTCCTATGTACTTATATTATCATGATATTATAAGTATGATATATTGGAGTAATATTATGAAATCTTTGAAACATGCATTCACACTGACAGAGGTTTTAATTGCAGTTGCAATAGTAGGAATAATAGCAGGAATGGTTCTACCAAAAGTAGTAAAAAGCTATCAGAAGGAAGCAATGAATTCAGCATTCAAAAGAGAAGTACAAACTATAGAAGATTCAATAAATTCTTTAGCAGTAAGCGAAAATAAATCAGATTTCTTTTCAACAATGATGTATAAAGATGCAGAACCTGAAAATTATGAAGACAGTTCAGAACTGTATATGAAAGAGTATTTAAAGACATCAAAGATGTGTGATAATCCTAAAGATTGTTTTGCAGAAACCTATTATGAATATGAAGCAGGTAAAAAACGAGAGGAATATAAACCTGATTATAAAGGAGCTTGTGCAATATTAAAAAATGGTGTAAGTATCTGTATGACTCCGCAAATTGGAGCAGATAATATAAAAGGTATAAGGGACTTAAACGGTAAAAGAGGACCAAATGTATTAGATAGAGATCTAAGAACTTTTGCAATAGCTGCTAAAACAAGAGTAGGTTTAAATCAAGATACCGAAGGGGTTAAAGTTACGGAATGGAATAACATCTCTGGTGATAACACTCCGTCAGACTCTGGTTCTGATGATGCTTGTGATATTGATCCTAACAGTTTAGGCTGCTGCCAGACTAAGTCGATTTCTGATCCGTCCGACCCTTGTTGTACGTATGAAGAGATAAAAAAGAATAATCCTAATTGTATAAACTATGTAACAATAAATGTTATAAAACAAACTGGTGCTTCGGGATGTCTTAGTTCTGGTTACTGTTCATCACTTTCTTATAATGTTTCTTATAGTGTTCGAGTGAGTAATATTGCTAATGGTTTAGTAAGCAGAGCTAATTTAATGTATGTAATGGACAATATATACTATGATAACTCTAAAATAACACATAGTTATAAAGATATGGAAGGTTCTCCATATGATTCCGTACTCCTTTATAACCATATATCTTGTGCCGCAACTCATAGTTCAAATCTTAGCAGGTGCAAGCAGAATTTTTCAGGTAGTGTGTGTTTAAATCCCAGGATAAAAATTATTGTAGATAAATATGAGATAGACCTTAAAAATGGGGCACAATTAAAAACTCCATCTGCTATATATACTGTAAAAATTTTAGAAGAAAAACCTATTACTATGGATGAAGATGCAATAAATTTTTTTAAGTCTCTTGGTGTTGATTATTAAAAAACACAAAGTAGGAACAGAAAATAAGTTGAGATGTTGCTTCAAACAAAAATTTCTATTTGTTGGTTCCGGCTCTATTTAATAATTAGTATTTTGTGTAACTAATCAAAATATCAGGCGGGAATTGTTTAAAATCTTCGAATTGCAGATTTGTACATTGTGAAATTTTATCTGCATTTTTACCGTAAAAGCAAGATTTTCCGGAATTATCGCCCAGTATTTTGGGTGCAATAAAATGATATAATTTATCAATATATGGAAGAAAACTTTCATTTACCCCGCCGCCTGCTTCAATAAATACACTCATTATGCCAAGCTCAAAGAGTTCATTCAAAATAAATTGCGGGTCAAGTTTTCCTTCAATAACCGGAGTTTTTATATACGTAATATTATTTGTATTTTTGGAATTTAAGTTTTTATCGTGGAAAATATATATTTTCCCCTGTTTATAGATTGTAGAATTTAAATCTGTTTTTAAATTTCTGTCAAGTATTATTTTGCATTTATGCTCCATTGTCGGATTATCCGCAATAACAGTACTTGATGATGTCAGGATTGCATCATAGATGTTTCTCAAGCTTCGGACTTCATTACGGGCGGAATCAGATGTTATCCATTTTGAATCTCCTGAAGTGGTTGATATTTTTCCGTCTATAGTTGTTGCGGTTTTTATTGCTGCAAAGGTTTTATGCTGAGTTTGGTTTTTTATGAAAATTTCATTTAGTTTTTTGCATTTATCTTCCAATACAGGGCCTATAACTTCAATTCCTGCATCTTTCAGTTTTTGCAATCCTCTGCCTGAAACTATAGGATTAGGGTCTTGCATTCCGTATACTACTGTTTTTATGCCTTTTTCTATTATTAAATCAGCACAGGGCGGGGTTTTACCATAATGAGAGCAAGGTTCAAGATTGACAATAAGAGTACAACCTTTGGCATTGTCAAGTTTTAACAAGGCATTTCTTTCTGCATGATTTTGTCCGTATTTCTCGTGAAATCCTTCGGATATTATGTTGCCGTCTTTATCAAGAATTACACATCCCACAAGAGGATTTGGAGAAGTATTACCTTGTGCGGATTTTGCTAGTTCTATGCACCTGTTCATATGCGTAATGTATTGTTTCATATTTGTATTTTATAATAACTTGTGATAAATTAAAATAGTTGAGAGAGTGTAGAAAAAGAAAAGGGGATATTATGGTAGATTTAAAGTATATTGGACATAGTGCATTCGAAATCAGAAAAGATGATAAAGCTGTTTTAATTGATCCTTTGGTTTCCGTAAATAATAAATATAATTGGCATGAATCACCAATTACGGATATCTTGTTAACTCATGCTCATGGAGATCATTTGGGTGAAGCTATAGAAATAGCTAAGGAAAAAGATATTGAAATAACTGCAGTTGCGGAACTTGCCGGATATTGTAAGGAGCAAGGAGCAAAGGCAAAGTCTATTGGTCTAGGATCTTGGATTAATTTTTCTTGGGGTAGAGCAGTATTTTTACCAGCATTCCATTCAAGTTCATTGCCGGACGGTCGTTATGGAGGGTGCGCTGCAAGCATTTTGTTAGATGTTGATGGCGTGAGAATTTATCATGCAGGAGATACTTGTTTAACCGGTGAAATGAAAACGATTAAAGAATTGTATGCTCCTCAAATAGCATTATTACCAATTGGCGGAAATTATACAATGGATGTTGAACATGCTGCAATGGCCGCAAAATGGTTAGGTGTAAGAACTGTTATACCTATGCATTATGGTACGTTCCCAGAAATCACTGCTGATTTGGAAAAATTTGCTAAACTTATTGCTTTTGGTAATACAGCATGCCAAATTTTAAATCCTGCAGAAATAAAATAATTATTTAAAAGAGGTATTATGAAAGTTTTATTTGTTATAGACCGATTAGAGTTAAAGTATTTCGAGTTTAATGATTTGGTAACAAATTTTTGGATGATAAAATCTTTACTTGAAAGAAATTGTCAGGTTTTTATTACAACTATTGATATGCTGAAACTCAAATCGGCTATAGCATATACCTCTTGTTACAAATCTTATTTGAAAGATGAAAATATCTTCTATGATAAAGATAGTTTATCAGAAATAAAAATAGAAGACTTTAAATTGGTATTGTTCAGACCTGATCCTCCTGTGGATTTGGATTATATCAATGCTACTTATGTGTTTGATTTTGTTGACCGGTCTAAGACTTTTATAATGAATGATACAACTTCAATTCGTAATTTTAATGAAAAGCTTCATTCGTTATTATTTGAAGAGTTGATGCCTAATAATATTGTAACTTCTTCAAAATCGGATATAATAACTTTTTTAAATGAAAATGAAGAAATTATATTAAAACCTTTGAACCAATGTTTTGGTGGTGGAGTAATGTACCTTAAGAAAGGGGACAAAAATACTGCAGTAATTATAAATTCGATGACAAATAACGGTAAGAATATGATTATGGTGCAAAAGTATATCCCGAAAGCAGTTTATGGAGATAAACGAGTTCTAATTCTCGGGGATGAAATTTTAGATTATTGCGTTCAAAAAACTGCAAGCAATAATGATTTCAAATTCTGTGAACATAATGACAATAATATTCATAAAGCGGTTTTAACAGATGATGAAAAAATAAAGTTTGCGAAAGTTGCACAAAAATTAAATTCTATGGGGATATATATGGCGGGATTAGATGTAATAGACGGGCAGATTATTGAAGTTAATGTAACAAGTCCCTGCTATTTTATAAAAGAAATAAACAATCATTTCGGCTGTCGTCTGGAAGATACAATAACAGACTATATATTAACTAAAACCGGACAATTTTTATCAATTCAGGTTTAGTTTTGGTGTTTCAAAATTTACCCCTTTGTAGTATTATGAAAGTATGGAAAAGAAAACTTTATTCAGTGAAAAAACAGTAAAAATAGGTCCTGATTCAGGATATGATAATTATATTATGGCAATTGAATCAAGTTGTGACGAGACAGCCTGTGCAATTGTTAAAAACGGCAGGGAAGTTATTGCAAATATTGTAGCTTCCCAGATAAAGACACACGAGAAATTCGGAGGTGTTATTCCGGAGATTGCGGCAAGAGAACACCTTGATTCAATAAATATAGTTGTGCAGGAGGCTTTTGAGCAATCAGGTCTAAAGCCTGAGGATATAACTGCATTTGCCGGTACTGTAGGTCCGGGGCTTGTCGGCTGTCTATTGGTCGGATTAAATGCCGCAAAGACTCTGGCTCTGGTGCATGACAAGCCGTTTATCGGTGTTAATCACTTGAATGCTCATCTTTGTGCAAATTATATTGATACAGATTTAAAACCTCCGTTTATGGCTTTATTAATAAGCGGAGGACACACACAGATTATTGATGTCGAATCATATTCAAAACAGACAATCTTAGGTGAAACAATTGATGATGCAGTAGGCGAAGCCTATGATAAAGTAGCAAGGCTTATTGGTTTGCCTTACCCGGGCGGCCCTCGATTGGATAAACTTGCTCAAGAAGGTAATCCGCACGCTTTTGATCTTCCGGAAGGTAAAGTTGACGGCTATAATTTTAGTTTCAGCGGACTTAAAACAGCAGTTTTAAGACTTGTTAAGTCATTTGACGGAAAAGAACTTCCTGTCAATGATATATGCTCAAGTTTTCAAGAATGTGTTTCCAGTACTCTTGTCAAGAAATTAAAAAAAGCTGTAGAAGAAAGAGGGTATAAACAAGTTGTTATTGCCGGCGGAGTTGCTGCAAATTCCGAAATTCGCAAAAAAATATTTAATCTTGAAAATGAAGGTTATAGAGTTAATGCCCCTGCGATGAAATACTGTACGGATAATGCTTCCATGGTTGCATCCTGTGCTTATTTTAATACTAATACCTTTGATGATATAGATGTAGAAGTCTTTTCAAGAGCCTAAATTATTTCAGAAGCTCTTGCCATTTAGATCCCGAAACCCCAAGTAGGAACAGAAAATTACGTTTCGAATATTTCTCAACTAATTTTCTAGTCAGTTCGGGACGACATTTACTTACTCTGTCACTCTGAACTAGTTTCAGAGTCTCATTACTAAACCCGTCATTCTGAGCTGAGCGAAGAAGCTCATTACTTGTCAGATTTGCATAGTCATGCAGAACACCTCAAACCCTCACCCCTTCCCCCTCTCCCGTAAACGGGCGATGAGAAAATATTTACTCCTGCCCAGTCCGGCCGAGGACCAAAAAAAAACCCTTTCTTTTGGAAAGAGTTTGGAATCTTTTTCAATTCCTCGTGTGTAGAAGGTTAGTGTGTAGTAGGTAGTGTATAATTTATGTCTCGTGTTTATTTAATCTGATTTATTGTTTGCTTATCGCTTACATATTAATAAAGTATTTTTAAAGTATATAATTGCTATATCTTCTTTATAAATTTACAAAACTTAATATGTTTTTGTCTGTTTTCAAAAACTTAACTTTTTCTTAACTATTTGGCGGATATCCTTTTGTATAATGCTATTCAGCCTCATGGACATTGTTTTTACCCTCTTGATTAGTTTTTTTGTTAATGTTAATATCTGCATGTTATAGTAAGTTACACAATAAGAAGGAGTAAAACTTATGGTAAACGTAGCAATTAACGGATTCGGCAGAATCGGTAGAAATACCCTTCGTGCTGCAATCAGAGAAGGTATTTTTGACAAAATCAATTATGTAGCAATCAATGACCCGGGTTTGAAACCGGCTGATGCTGCCAGATTATTCAAATACGATTCAGTTATGGGCAAATTCGACGGTGAAGTAGAAGCTTATGACGAAGGTATTATCATTAACGGTAAGAAAATTAAATTCTTCGCAGAAAAAGATCCTGCTCAATTACCTTGGAAAGATCTTGGTGTTGAAGTTGTTGTAGAATCAACAGGTTTCTTCACAGATGCTGAAAAAGCAAAAGCTCACATTACAGCAGGTGCTAAGAAAGTTATCATTTCTGCTCCGGCTACAAACGAAGATAAAACTATCGTTTTAGGTGTAAATGATAAAGAATATGATCCTGCTAAGCACAATGTAATTTCAATGGCTTCTTGCACAACTAACTGCTTGGCTCCGGTAGCTAAAGTTATTGATGAAAAATTCGGTATCGTTAAAGGTTTGATGACAACTGTTCACTCATACACAGGCGATCAGAGAATTTTAGACGCAGGTCACAAAGATCCTCGTCGTGCCAGAGCTGGTGCATTGAACATTGTTCCTACAAAAACAGGTGCTGCTAAAGCTGTTGCTCTTGTATTACCTCAATTGAAAGGTAAATTGGACGGTTTCGCAATGAGAGTTCCTACTCCTGACGTTTCATTAGTTGACGTTGTATTCGAACTTTCTAAAGATGTTACAGTTGAAGAAGTTAACGCTGCATTAAAAGAAGGTGCTGACGGACACGTTCTTTGCTATACTGAAGAACCATTAGTATCTTCTGATTATGTTGGAACTTCTCAATCTTCAACAGTTGATGCTTTATTAACTCGTGTAATGGGCGGAAACCAGGTTAAAATTATTTCTTGGTATGATAACGAAATGGGTTATTCTACAAGATTAGCTGAAACTACATTAATGGTAGCTTCTAAGTTATAATTTTTAACTTAAATATTGAGACAGACCTTGTCAATTTGGCAGGGTCTGTTTTTTCGTATTACACTTTGTAAATTTTTTCGACTTTTATTAACAAAAAATTTTTTCAAGTGGTTTAGAATTTGTCAAAGGAGGTATTTTAATGAACATAAATACTAATTATTCAGTTCAAAATCCCGTCAATAACGGTTCTAAAGTGGCATTTCAAGCTCGTTTTATCTCAGATTTACCTGTTAAAAATCTTGAAAAGTTTGCAAAAGTACAAGATATGTTTGCTCAAAAAACTCAGCATTATGCAAATGATGTTTTAACTCTTACATTGAGCAAAGATCCAATATTCAAAGATTATGCGGTATTAACGACAGGCAAAATTGAGGGTGTAGATTATAAATTTGCTCATATCGTTGAAAATTTTGATGAAATGCTTGAATCTTTGCCGGAAAATAAGCTTGTTAAAAAATTAGTAAGTTATTTCAAAATGCTTAAAAAAGAAGAAGCATTAAGTGAATATAATTCAAAAATGGATAAAAACATTGAGCATATAAGAACAGTATTACTTACAAATGCAAAACGTGCTAAATATTGTGAAGATGCCGGAGATAAAACTTTAGCATCAAGATTTAGTGCATTGGCTGAAAATAACCAAAGAAAATTAACTTCACTTCAGGAAGAAAAACAAAAAGGTTCTGATAAAATTCTTGACAATATGGATAAAATTGCTAAAAATGAACCTGAACTGCAATATATTCCTGATATTTTGCGAGAAGATCGTATATAAATTTAAATAATTTATTTTACAACTTTATTAAGTCCATGCGGTTTATCAACGTTGCGATGGAGTTTGAGTGCTGTTTCAAGTGCAAGTAACTGAATAATTACAGCAAGGCAGAATGTTTTAATAATCGGCTTATCGCATTCAATGTTAATATTGTAGGTTGATTTTACCTGATTTGTTCTGTTTCCGATAAGGAAAATCGGAGGGTTGTAATTTTCTTTTATAGTGTTCAGGTTTTTAATTGCAGTGTACGTAAGATTACCGTTTAATACATATATAAGCAAGGAATGTTTATTATTTAATATGGCAACATGTCCATGCATAAATTCACCTAAGATATAAGATGCGGTTTGAATATAAGACGTTTCTTTAATTTTTAAAGAAGCTTCTTTTGCAAGAGCGTAAGATTGTCCGTCTGCGGTTACGACAATATTTTTATATTTTGACAGAAACCTTGCCATATGTTTTATTTTGGGCTGTAAACTGTAGGTGTTTTCTATAAAAGAAGGAATTGTTTTTAAATCAAGCAAATAATCATAGATATCAATTCCTCTATTCTGTGCGAATTTTAAAACCAGAAGAGTAGAACATAAAAGCTGCGACGTAAAAGATTTTGTAGCTGCGATACTTTTTTCTTCTCCTGCGTGACAGGCTATTTTGTAATCTGAAGCATTCCAGATTGTAGAATCTTCTTTATTTGTTATACAAAGAGTTTTAACTCCAAAGTCTTTGGCTTTTTCAAGTGCACTTGTTGTATCAGTTGTTTCTCCTGATTGTGTAATAAAAATGTATAAAATATTTTCGCTGTGAGCGATGGTTTCTTCCAGTAAAAATTCACTTGAATATACTGCACTTGCTTCAATTTTTGCAATAGAGCCGAATAAATCTGCCGCATATCTTGCGCAATGATATGAAGAGCCGCTTGCAACAAGAATAATTCTTGTAATATCTGATGGTATTTCAATATTTATATTGCCGTCTTTCTGAATATAAGAATCAAGAATTATTTGTGCAATTTTACTTTGCTCAAATATTTCGTTTTCCATACAGGTATTTTTTCTTTTTCCAACAAATAAGTCAAACAGCATTGAATCTCCCTTGTTTATTAAAAAGAGGTCATAGCAGATATATACTATGACCTTTTATATTAGCCGATAATTTCTTTTAATAATTCATTAACGGTTTTTGGATTTGCTCTGCCTTTGGTTTCTTTCATAACTTGACCGACAAAGAAGCCTAACAGATTTGTTTTACCGTTTTTGTATGCTTCAACTTCAGATGGGTGAGCATCAACAACTTTTTGTACAATTTCTTTAATTGCTCCTTCATCCGTAATCTGGCTTAATCCTTTCTTTTCTACTATTACAGAAGCTTTTGTACCGTCTTTGAGCATTTCTATAAGAATTTGTTTTCCTATATTATTAGAAATTGTTCCTTTTTCAATAAGGCTGATAAGTTCTGCCAAGTTTTCCGGAGTTAATTTTGTATCCGTAATTTCAATATGATCTTCTTTTAAGTATGCTGCAATTTCACCCATTATGAAATTAACTGCAATTTTAGGTGTAGCCCCAAGTTCAAGAACTTTATCAAAGAACAATGCCAAACCCATTTGTTCAACGATAACATTTGCATCATATTCACTAAGTCCAAGGCTTTTATATCGTGCACGTTTCTGGTTTGGAAGTTCAGGCATAGAATCTTTTATTCTTTGAACCCATTCTCTTGAAATTTCTAAAGGCATTAAATCAGGTTCAGGAAAGTATCTGTAATCATGAGCATCTTCTTTTCCTCTCATAGATTTAGTTTCTCTTGCATTGTCATCCCATAATCTTGTTTCTTGAACAACTTGTCCGCCTTCTTCAACAATTTCAATTTGTCTGTCGATTTCATATTCAATGGCTCTTTGCAGTGCTGAAAAAGAGTTTACATTTTTGATTTCAGCACGAGTTCCGAATTCTTTTGAGCCTTTTGGCATAATTGAGATATTAGCATCACATCTCATAGAGCCTTCCTCTAAGTTCCCGTCACAAACTCCAATATATCGAACAATGTTTCTTAATTCTTCCATATAGTTACGGGCTTCTTCAGAGCTTCTCATATCAGGTTCTGATACTATTTCTAATAGCGGAGTGCCTGCTCTGTTTAAATCGACCAAGGAATAGCTTGAACCTGCTAATCCGTCAGCACCGGCATGAACAAGTTTTCCAGCATCTTCTTCCAGGTGGGCTCTTGTGATACCTATTTTTTTACCATTAATTTCAATATGTCCATTTACACAAATCGGTTCATCATATTGAGAAATCTGGTAACCCTTTGGTAAATCAGGATAAAAATATTGTTTTCTGTCAAATTTGCAGCGTGCCGGAATTTCACAGTTTAAAGCTAAACCTGTTAAAATTCCCATATTAACAGCTTCTTTATTTAAAACAGGTAAAACTCCAGGCATCCCTAAAGTAACAGGGCTTGTTAAACTGTTTGGCTCCTGCCCGAATTCGTTTGTATCCGGTGCAAATATTTTTGATTTTGTTTTCAATTGAGCGTGTACTTCTAAACCTATAACAACTTCATATTTGTCTCTTAATTCTTGATCAACCATTTATTATTATCTCCTTATTTAACTAAATTATACCATAAACAATAACTTCAGGGATAAATAATATATAAATTTTTTGATTTGTGATAGAAGCATAACAAACTCCGAAAGAATAAAAAAATCTGTCATTTTGAGGATATTCACTGATAATACATTTACCCTCTTGAATAAATTTCAAGTTTAGACGGTACCCGTTCCGGTTCTTTATATGTATTTATATATTCAATGGCATCATTTGGCGTTTTTGCAACATAGAATAAATCTTTTGTTATTTTATTTGCAAATTTTTCCTCAATCATTGTGTTAAAAAATTCAATCAGTTTGTCATAGAAGCCGTTAGTATTTAAAATTACTATAGGTTTTTTATTATAGCCAAGTTGTTTTTGAACAATCATTTCCGCAAGTTCTTCAAGAGTTCCGAAACCTCCTGCCAGAGCTATAACAGCATCAGAGATTTCATCCATTTTTCCTTTTCTGTCTCTCATACCTTCAGCCATAAAAAATTCATCGCAATTATCTGTTTTACAGCCCATATCGGCAAGTTTTTGCGGCATAACTCCTATTATTTTTCCGCCGAAAATTTTTACCTGAGATGCACATGCCCACATCATACCTAATGTACTTCCGCCGTATACAATATTATATCCGCACTGTCCAATAAGCCTGCCGAGTTCTTCTGCATCTTTGTAGTAAATATCTGAAAGATAATTGGATGATGATGCGAATACACATATATTTTTTATTTTTTCATTCATTATTATTAAATTCTCCGGTGTATGATTTTATTATTAATAAATATTAATTATCTTATTCTTTAAACTCTCCCCCGATTCTGTAGTAGTGAGAACAAGAAATTCCTGTTCCGTTTTGCGAACAGTCCTGTTTAAGTTTTTCTATATCCCAACCGGTTCCTATAGGAGTGATTTTTCCGTCAACAAAAATATTTATTCCATAGATATCTTTTCCCCAGGTATTAGGAGCTTTTGTTCCGTTCATATCAAACATCATAAGAAATCCGGGGTGGAATATATCACTGTCTTTTATATCCTTTAGACCGACTATAATATTGTTTTCTGCAAGGTAAACTTTATCAAAATAGTATTCGTCTTTTGAATTAACTTTTGCTCCATTCATATAATGCGGAGTGTATTTTTTCGTTAATTCATCTTGTTCGTTTATCCTCATATAAGGTTTGACAAGCTTAATCATAAGTTCTTCTCGTTGTTCATTTGTTTTTGCGTGTTTGAAACTTTTAACGATATCAGCATCAGCCTGAGCATTCATTGCAGTAAATATATATTCCATTTTGTTAAATGTTTCATTCCATTTTGAAATATAATTTGCTTCTTTAGATGCAATGAAGTTTGACGGAATAAGCAATAATACTATTGCAAAGATTACAAAGATTGTAATAGAATATTCAATTTTCCAGAATCTTTTTCTCATAATCCTCTCTATGTTCGAGCCATATCGACTCTTTTCTTTTCTGCAAGAAGTTTTTCATATACCCATTCAGGAACAAAGTTTTTGCCTAAAATAATTTGCCCGTTCATTATATTCGGGGTATGAAAATCTGAACCACCTGTAACAATAAGTCCTAATTCTTCTGCCATTGATGAAAAATATTCTACACAAGCCGGAGAATGTTTTCTATGGTACGCTTCAATTCCAAGCAGTCCATAATTCATAAGGTCTTTTATTAAAGGTTCTGCGATATCTAAATCATGCGGATGTGCAATAACAGGAATTCCGCCGGCATCATAGATTATTTCAACAGCATCATGAGGAGATACTGTTTTTCTTTGTACATAAACAGGAGAATCATCATGGATATATTTTGCGTAAGCGTCCATAATATTGTTTGTTCCGCCTGCACTGGTTATAGCTTTTGCAATGTGCGGACGACCGATACTACCGCCTTCCGCAACCAGCTTTTTTATATCTTCAAATTTAATTTTTATACCTTCTTTTTTCGCAAGAAGTGTGATAATTTCCTTTGTTTGCTTAATTCTTGCCTGCTGTTGGGTTTTTATCAAATCAAGAAAATTTTTATCTTTAGGATTCATAAAGTAACCGAGAATATGAACTTCGTAATTTTTATATAAAGTATTTACTTCAATACCTCTTATAACTTCAATTTTATCTTCAAGATGTTTTTCTTTAATGTGATTTTGGGCAACGTCATAGGCAAGAATATTATCATGGTCGGTAATAGCTATGACTTCAAGTCCGACATCTACAGCGGTATCCACGATTCTTTCAGGCGAAAAAACACCGTCCGAATAATACGTGTGGATATGTAAATCAGCCTTCTTTTTCACTTCCACTTTCCTCTTCTAAATTATTTCTACTACAAAAAACTCTTTTTATTGCTACGGCATTTCCTGAAATACAATTAATATCAACTTCAACAGCGTTTATTTGTGTTGTTTCGCCTTTAGCAACTTCATAACGTTCGGGTATTCCGGTCAGAAATCTTGATAAAGAGGTAGTGTATTCCATTCCTATAACCCCGTCAGAGGCTCCGCAAAAGCCTGCATCTGTTATATATGCCATATTATTTATAATACAATCGTCTGCGGTTTGAACGTGGGTATGGGTTCCGAAAAATGCACTCAGTCCTAAATCTGAACAATACCTTCCAAAACAAATTTTTTCTGCGGTTGCTTCTGCGTGAAAATCTAAAATAATTATTGGGGTAATTGCTTTAATCCGTTTGATTTCATCAGCAACCATTTCCCATTGAGAATCTACAAGGTTCATAAAAACTCTGCCGAGAACATTTATAACCCCTATTTTAAATTCTCCAATATCAAAAATTCTGCTTCCGACACCTCTTGTACCTTTAGGATAATTGATTGGTCTTATAAGGCAGTCTGAATTATCTATATAATTATAAACATCTTTTTTATCCCAAATATGGTTTCCGCAAGTCATACAGTTGATACCGTATTCTTTAAATTCGTTATAATTTTTTTCTGTTAATCCAAATCCATGAGATGCATTTTCTACATTAGCAATAATAAAGTCATATTTATCAGAGATATTGTTTTGAGCTAAGAAATCCCTGACTGCAAACCTTCCCGGTTTTCCTACAATATCTCCGAAAAATATAACTTTTATTATTTTATCTGACATAAATATATTCCTGTTCTAAGTATTTATCAAACAGGGAAGTTGAAAATTTCAGCCTCCCTGCTCAATATTATATTCTTATTTTGCAATTTCCGTAGTTCTGAATTCTCTAACTACAGTCACTCTTATTTGTCCCGGATAATCCAGTTCATTTTCAATCCGTTTTGCAACATCTCTTGCTAATTTTCCGGAAGCTAAATCATCAAACATTTCAGCTTGAACAATAATTCTGACTTCACGTCCGGCCTGTACTGCAAAGGATTGTTTAATTCCTTCGTAACTGTTGACGATTTCTTCGATTTTTTGTAAACGTTTGATATATATTTCAAGAGTATCACGTCTTGCTCCGGGTCTTCCTGCTGAAATTGCATCTGCAACTTTAACTAGAACTGCCTCTATTGTGTTCGCAACAACATCATCATGGTGGGCTTCAATTGCATGAATTACTTCAGGTTTTTCTCCGTAGCGGGAAGCAAGTTCAACCCCCAGTTGAATATGAGTGCCTTCTTGAGTTTGGTCAACAGCTTTTCCTATATCATGTAAAAGACCTGCTCTTTTGGCAATTTTTTCGTTTGCACCGAGTTCTGCAGCAAGCATTCCTGCGATATGACCTACTTCAAGAGAGTGTTTTAAAACATTCTGACCGTAACTTGTTCTGTAGTATAAGCGGCCCAGAGTTTTTATAAGTTCTTTGTGCAGACCCATTACTCCCATTTCAAGAGCTGCATTTTCACCTTCTGACCAGATTTTTTTATCGATTTCTTCTCTTGCTTTTTCAACCATTTCTTCAATTCTTACAGGGTGAATACGTCCGTCTACAATAAGTTTTTCGAGTGCTAATTTTGCAATTTCACGTCTGACAGGATCAAAGCTTGATAAAACAACTGCTTCCGGCGTGTCATCAATGATTAAATCTACACCGGTTAAAGTTTCTAAAGCTCTAATATTCCTTCCTTCCCGTCCGATTATACGGCCTTTCATTTCATCATTGGGCAAAGCTACAACAGAAACGGTTGTTTCTACAACTTGTTCTATCATACATCTTTGCATTGTTGTTGATAATATTTCTTTTGATTTTTCAAGAGAAATTTCTTTAATTTTAGCTTCGTTTTCTCTGATTAATTGCATTTGTTCTTGGGCTAAATCATTTTTTAACTGTTCTAAAAGAGTTCTCTTTGCATCTTCGCAGGACATGCCTGAGATTCTTTCAAGTTCTTCAGTCTGTTTTTGAACCAGTTCTGCAAGATAGTCTTCTTTTTCTAATAGCTGATCCATTTTCTTTTGAACTTGAATATCCTTTTCGGTATATTCTTGAATTTTATCTTCAAGCATATCCTCTCTTTTGGCTAATTTTTGTTCCTGTCTTGCAAGTTCCTGCCTGCGTTCTCTTTCTTCTTCATTTAATTGTTCTCTGTCTTCCTGTAATTCTTCTACGGCTTTAATTTTAGCTTCTTTGTAGAGAATTTTTTCTTTTTCTTCGAGTGCTTTTTTATCCTTTTCAACGGATTCTATAGCACTTTTAACTTTGTTTTTTTGAATAATAAGCATTGCAACTAAGACTATTACCGCAATAGCCGCAATAACTAATAACAAGGTTGTTGCCATAAAGTAATACCTTATCCTTTTCTATTTTTTTATAATACACGCAATGCCGGGTACATATATCCTACCCGATCGTTTATTTAATTTTTAATTTAAATAAAATTCATTGCATATATTTCAAAAAATATTTCCTACTACATCTAGCTATATGATACCATATAAATAGATTTTTGCATAGAGGGGTAAATATATTAATATCTTTTATTGTTTTCAAGATTATATTACTTTTTTACAACAAGTCCCGGGTCAGAATATGAGCCTGTTGTAAGTTTTACAAATTTATATGTTAATACAGGTAGTACTCCGGCAAGTAAGAAGCTTGAAATTCCTACATTGGCTAATATATTACCGCATTTTATAAATTTGGCTTTTCTTGCGAATTTTTCAATGTTTTTAGATTTTTTTGCACTTTGAATAAATTTTTCAAATTCGTCTTTGAATTTTCCTAACTTTTTGATATCAACATATTTTCTCGGATCTCTTATTCCGTCTTTCAGATAAGAAATTTCTCCGGCTTTTTGTGCAAATTTTGAGAAAAATGCATCCGGTTTTGAATCTATAAATTCAAGCAGATCTTTGGCGGAATTTGATTTCGGCAATTCAATTTTATTTGCTTTTATTGCGTCAATAAAGGCTTTATTTTCCATTATTAATGGGTCTAAATTTACGTTAACTTTAAATAATTTATTGGCAAGTTTGTCTAAGCCTTTTGCTATATAGACAGGAGTTACAAAATTCAAAATCATAGAGCCTATCATTCTAAATGCATTCATATAGCCTTCTTCTTTGTTTCTAGAAGTTGATACTCTGCCTACTGTCAATCCGCCGTCTGAAATTGCCATTTTATCTATAGTTCGGAGATTTGCAATTCCTGCTGTGAGACTTCCTGTAAAGTTTATATTTTTAGAATTTTGTTTGTTTGCGAAATCGTTAAATACTTTTTTATCAAACGATGTGAATGCTGTTGTTTGCAGTTGCGGAGTATTGTTTTGCACTAATTTATTTTCAGCTTTTCTTTGTCTGATTTTTCTTGTGAGTGCAAAATTTAATTTCGGCAATACAAATCCCATAATCACTGTTGGGATAATAGTTGCAGCTGCAAATTTTTTAGTTAAAAGTTTTTCGTAAGCGGATTTGTTTTCTTTTACTTTAATAAGATCAGCAATAGCTTTTTGCACTTCTTCTGATTTTATATTTTTGAATTTGTTTATATTATATTCTATACCCTGAAGAGCATCTTTTCCTAATGTTTGTTCTTCTTTAAACAGTTTAAGATTTACCCCGGGATTAAATCCTTTTTTTGTAATATATTTATCTGCAAATTTTTCAGTCAACGGAATTCCGCCGAGCCAAATTGCAGATGTAATATATTCATCTATGGTTTTTTCTCTTGTTGCATCGTTTGCAATTTCTCGAGATTCTTTTAGGTTTTCTTTTCTTGCTATGAGAATTTTGGAAGGGGCTTCAATACATAAATCCCTTACCATAAGCGGGTAAATGCTGCTGTTATTTCCTATAGCGGATATTATATTAGTTATTGTCATTATGATTAACCTCAATTCTTTTACTAAAAAACAACTTCTCGCTTAAATATCCTGAAGAAGTTGTTCTTTATAAGAATTGAAAATTTTATTGTTTTACAAGCGCATCATCAATCTTACAACCTCTTCAGGTCGATATGATGATTATGATGTTTTTGTAAAAAGTTTTGAATCATTTAAGTGTTTCCTTTTGTATTATTATACATGATTAGTTAAAAAAGTAAAGAGGTTTAAGCCTCGGCTTTAAGATCTGCTTTTCTGGCTCGATTTGCGTTAATTTTATTATCTATATATCTGCCGATACCGTAAGCAAAAGCTATGTCAATTACGTAACCGAATATGTTTAGCGGAGTTTTTAATTTAGGGCTGATATTTTTATTGAAGGTTTTTAACAAATCAAACAATGTGTCGTTGGCTGTAGACAGTAATTTTGCAACAATATTATTTTTCCATATCTTGGGACTGAGGTCGATTGCGGCAGCACTAACAAGCCCTATAGAAGTTGCAATATTTGATTTTTGGTAAGTGTTGCCTTTTTCGGTTTTTGCCTGATAACCAATGGGATTTAATGTTTCGATTCTCATATTATTTCCTTTATAATTACTTTCAATTTTAAAAAGCTGCTGAATAAAAAATATTGCGCTATTCGAAAGCTTTATTAAGTAAATTTAACTTTTCCGAATTATTGGTAATAAAAAGAATAGTTTTTTCTTTAGAGGTTTCTCCTTTAAGAATTTTTATTGAAGTTTTGGGAATTTTAAATGTCTTAGATAGAAATTCAATCAAAGCTTTGTTTGCTTTTCCTTCAATCGGCTGGGCAGTAATTTTAATTTTAAAAATTTCCCCGTCTTTAATAATTTCATTTTTAGATGAGTTAGGAGAAATTTTAATATTTACAATCAATCCTTCATTAGTTTGCTTAATCATAACTCAAATATAACATAAATTTATATATAATATTAAATTATTAGAAAATATAATTAGCGTCAGTTAATGAAACAGCATTAAGCCGGGTTTTGTTTGAGCTATGGCGAGTTAACCCGGCATAGGTTGAATTTTACTGACGCTATTTGGTCGATAGTTTTTCTTTCTTTGCTTAGTTTCTTTCTTTTTGCTTATCCAAAAAGAAAGAAATTAAGTGCGGGTTTGGGTACGCATAGTACCCAATTGTATTTAATTTTTTAATTTAAAAAATATTGATTTTTTTACTTAATTTTTTTATTCTTCATTTCTTTCTCTTTGTTTGCCAGGCAAAGAGAAAGAAATAGAAGCAAAGAAAGAGAAACAGGCTTAAGCTCGTTAATCAATTGTATAAGCTCAACTTAAAGCGGGTAAACTCACTTAATTGCTTATTCTAAATTTATTTTAGTATCTATTTTTTGACGTTCAAACAATACCCGCTTTTGTTGTTATTTCGCTCACATTGATTACTCGCTTTTATTTTAATTTAATTATTATTTTCTGATAATAAATATTATGTTATTTATAAAATTTCTCTAATCTTTTTATATGAAATTTGTCGGATTTGATTGAAAATCTTTTATCAAATTTATATCATTATTGTATTATGTCAGACATAGAAACATTTAAAGAGATAAAAGAGTTATTGGTTTCACAGAAGCATTCGCCTGAAGACATTGCACTGGTTGAAAAAGCTTATAAATTTGCCAAAAAGCTTCATGACGGTCAATTTAGGGTGTCGGGAGAGCCATATATTATACACCCTTGCGAAGTTGCAAAAATCTTAGCCGGACTTGAAGTTGATACCCATACATTGATAGCGGCATTTTTACACGATGTTCTTGAAGATACCGATACAAAACCTGAAATTATAGAACAAATGTTTGGTTCTGATGTTTTGTCTTTGGTTCAGGGGGTTACAAAACTAAGCAAATTAAAGTTTAAATCAAAAGAAGAACGCCAAGCTGAGAATTTCCGACGTTTGTTTATAGCAATGGCAAATGATATCAGGGTTATATTTTTGAAGCTTGCAGACAGACTGCATAATATGAGAACCCTTAATTTTATGGAGGAGACAAAGCAGAAAAAAATAGCACAGGAAACATTGGATATTTTTGCTCCTCTTGCAAACAGATTAGGTATTTATAAGATAAAAGCCGAATTAGAAGATTTAGCATTGCGATATCTTGATCCTGAGAAATATTTTGAGATTGTTCAGTTAGTTGCCCAAACTAAGGCAGATAGAGAATTAACAGTTAACATGCTGATAGATAAAATTTCGCAAGATGTCAAAAAAAGCGGAATTAATGCACAAATTACAGGGCGGGCAAAACATTATTATAGTATTTATGCAAAAATGAAGCGTCAAAATATTGCATTTGATGATTTGTATGATATTACGGCAGTCAGAGTAATTGTTGATACGGTCAGGGAATGTTATGAAGTTTTAGGTTTAATACATTCACAATTTAAGCCTATTCCCGGCCGATTTAAGGATTATATAGCAATGCCGAAAGGTAATATGTATCAATCCTTGCATACTTCTGTAATAGGCCCTCGTTCAAAGCCATTGGAAGTACAAATAAGAACCTGGCAGATGCATCAGGTAGCGGAATACGGTATTGCTGCTCACTGGAGATATAAAGAAAAAGGTTCACAAAAAGCTGATAATGCTGCAGATTTGAAATTTTCATGGATGCATAAACTTGTTGAATACGACAAAGAGATGAAAAATGCTGAAGATTACGTAAAAAGCGTTAAATTGGATTTGTTTTCTGATCAAGTTTTTGCGTTCACTCCAAACGGCGACGTTTTAGATTTACCCAAGAATGCCACCCCTGTTGATTTTTCATACAGGATACACTCAGATGTCGGTCATAAAACCGTCGGAGCTTTAATTAACGGCAGGATTGTACCGTTGAATACAAAAATTAAAAACGGTGATATTGTTGAAATTTTAACCTCAAAAACTCCGGCTCCAAGGTTAGACTGGCTTACTTTTGTTGTGACAAAACAGGCCGCACAAAAGATAAGACAGTGGTTTAAGAAGAATAACAGAGAAGAACATGTTAAGCTTGGAAAATCCAACCTTGAACATGAATTAACTAAAGCTGTTTTTGATGATTATGTAAAGCAAGGCGAATTTGATAAAGTTGCCAAAATAATGAATTATCAGTCTGCAGAAGATTTATTTGCGGCTTTGGGTTATGGAGAAACAACATTAAGTAAAATAATAAATAAACTCAAAAAACCTCAAGAAAAGAAACCGGAAGATAATTTTCATACATCAAACAGAAAAAGTTCCAACAAAGATATTGAGGGTCTTGAAGGTTTGATGTACTCGTTTGCAATGTGCTGTTCTCCGATTCCCGGGGAACCTATTGTGGGTGTTATTACAAGATCTAAAGGTGTTTCGGTACATAGAATTGATTGCAAAACTCTTGAAACTATTCCGCATGAACGCCTTATGAATATAAAGTGGGCGGGTATCAATACAAATAAAACCTATAATACAACAATAAGAATTGAAACGGCTGAAAAGCTCGGATTGCTCAAAGATGTTATCTCTGCTGTTTCTGATAATAATGCCAATATTGTTAATGCAACCATTAAAACCAAAAACCATGTGGGAATTATTGAGATAGGGCTTGAGCTTGATAATATCGATACTTTGAAAAAAGTTATTGCCTGTATCCAATCTTTGCCCGATGTATTCAGTGTCAAACGTATTCAGACATCATCAAGTATGTTGAAAAAATCTTCGCCGCAAAAGACACAGAAGAATTACAAACATAAAAGAAATGATAAAAATAGTGAAGGTAAATAATAAAGGAGTTTTTAAAAATGTCAGTACCGGTTATTACATTAGAAAATATTTGGAAAATATACTTTTATATTGCTGTTTTTGCAACAATATTGTTTGTTATAAAAATGATTATGTTTGCAATTGTCGGCGGCGACAGTGAAGTTTCTGCAGATTTCAATACCGAAACCGATGTTGATCCATCATTTAATTTTATTTCTATTCAAACAGTAATTGCTTTTTTTATGGGATTTGGCTGGATGGGTTATGCAGGATTGCATCAGTTTGAACTGGGGCAATTATTGAATTTTATTATTTCGTTTGCTGTCGGTTTAGTTTTTATGTTTGGAACAGGCTATCTTATGTTTTTAACTAAAAAATTAGAAAAAAATGTAAAAAAAGATAAAACGACGGCACTAAATCAAGTCGGTAAGGCTTATACTTCTTTTGAACCGAATTCAACCGGTCAGATTGAAGTTGATATAAATGGTCAGCTTTCTGTTGTTAATGCCAAGAATGCAACCTCTGACAAAATAAATGCATTTGATGCTGTTAAGGTTGTCAAGGTTGAAGATGATTTATTGTATATAGAAAAAGTTTAAAATAATAAGTTAGTACAAAAAAATAGGAGAAGAGAAAATGTTCGGTTTAATGATTGCAGGTGCATTAGTCTTGATTTCAATTTTTGTATTTATTGCAAATCAGTACAAAAGATGCCCTTCCAACAAAATTATTGTAGTTTATGGTAAAACTGGCGGAGAACAAACCGCTAAATGTGTACATGGCGGCGGAACTTTTATAATTCCTTTAATTCAGGATTACGGTGTTTTGTCATTAGAACCAATGACAACTGATATTGATTTAAAAGGTGCATTGTCAAAGGGTAATATACGTGTTGCTGTTCCTTCAACATTTACTTTCGGGATTTCAACAGACGAAAGAATTATGTTGAATGCTGCAGAACGTCTTTTAGGTTTGACAAAAGATGATGTAATTACCCAGGCAAGTGATATTATCTTAGGTCAATTGCGTCTGGCAATTGCTACTTTAACAATTGAAGAAATCAACCAGGATAGAGAAAAATTTCTTGAACAAATTAACGCAAATGTTAACACCGAGTTAAATAAGATTGGTCTGGAAATTATTAACGTAAATATCAAAGATATTACAGATGAGTCAGGATATATTGATGCAATCGGTAAAAAAGCAGCAGCAGAAGCAATAAACAAAGCAAAAGTTGAAGTTGCACAACAGGAAAAACTTGGTGCTGTTGGAGAAGCTTCAGCTAACAAAGAAAAAGAAGTACAGGTTGCAGAACAAACTGCCCAAACCTTTATCGGTAAAACAAATGCAGATAGAGAACAACGTATTAAAACAGCAGAACTTGAAGCTCAGGCAGTTGAAGGTGAAAATATTTCCAAAGCCAATATCGCAGAATACAATGCAACTCTTGCTGTTAAACAGGCAGATGCATATAGAGAAGGTGAAGTTGCAAAAGCTAATGCTCAGCGTGATGTATTGATGGCTCAAAAAGAACAGGAAGAAGCAAAACTAAAAAAAGAAGAACTTGCAAGACAGGAAGTTGAAAAATTAAAAATTCAAGTAGAAGCTGATGCGGAAGCTGAAAGACTAAGACGTATTGCGGCCGGTCAGGCTGATGCAATCAGGGCAAAATATTTTGCTGAAGCAGAAGGTGTTAAGGCTGTATTGGAAGCAAAAGCTCAAGGTTATGATGACTTGGTTAAAATTTCCAACAATAGACCTGAAATTGCAACAAGCTTCCTGATGATTGAAAAAATTGAAAAAATTGTTGAAAAACAAGTTGAAGCAATTAAAAATATTAAATTTGATAAGATTACAGTTTGGGACGGTGGTACAGGTTCTGCCAGCGGTTCAACTACAGCTAATTTCATGAGAGATTTAATCAAATCCCTTCCTGCAATGCACGATCTTGCAAATCAGGCAGGAATAGAGCTTCCTCAGATTCTGGGTAAAGTTGATAACGGTATGACTGAAGTTAAACCTGCTGCTGTCAAATCAGATTCTTCAGATGAAAAGTAGATACATACTATTTTCAAAAAAGGGGTTGGATATCCAATATCCAACCCCTTTTTTTGTGTATAAGATTATCTGATAGCATCATATATTTCAGTTGAATTTGTAAAAACCTTGTTATACTTAATGCAAAATTTTGTGATTTGTTGTATAATTTTATCAAGATTTATTAGAAGGAGAGAACCCGATGGGATATAAAATTTTATCAAAAAAAGAAATTTGTCCAAATCAATATGAAATTACTATTGATGCCCCTTATGTGGTTAGAAATGCTCAAGCAGGACAATTTATAATATTTAGAGTAGAAGAAGACGGTGAGAGAGTTCCGCTGACTATTGCCGATGTTGATAAAGAAAATGGTGTTTTGACACTGGTATTTATGGCTGTAGGTTATTCTACGAAGAAATTGGCAACTTTAGAAGTTGGCGATGAACTGGTAGATCTCGTCGGGCCTCTTGGCAAGCCTACTCATATTAAAAAATACGGTACAGCTGTGTGTGTGGCAGGCGGATACGGTGCTGCACCATGCTATTTGATATCTAAAGCATTAAAAGATGCAGGCAATAAAGTTTATATGATTGCCGGAGCAAGAACTAAAGAGTTGTTGTTCTGGGAAGATAAAATGAAAGATGCCTGTACTGAGCTGTATTTAACTACTGATGACGGTTCATACGGTATTAAAGGTTTTGGTACTACAGTGCTAAAAGATATTATTGATAGAGAAAAAGTTGATTATGTTATTGCAGTAGGTCCTATGCCTATGATGAGAGCTGTTGCAGATTTAACAAGAGATAAGGGTATTTATACAGAAGCAAGCATGAATCCGATTATGGTCGACGGTACAGGTATGTGTGGAGCATGTAGAGTTACTGTTGGCGGTGAAACTAAGTTCGCATGTGTAGACGGGCCGGATTTTGATGCTCATAAGATAGATTTTGACGAGGTTATTAACAGAACTCGAATTTACAAAGATCAAGAGCGTAAACGCAGCGAAAATTGTAATTTATTGAAACAGGCAGAAAAAGTATAGGAGAACGTTTATATGGGTAAAAATGATATTCCGGTTTGTCCGTTAGTTAGTATCGGTTCAGGTATTGATATGGTGTGCAGTCAGGTGAAATGTGCCTGGTATGTTCCGAGTGTTCAAAAATGTGCAATGTATCTGCTTGCTTATAATGCATTGTTAGATGCTAATCAGAAGCAAAGAGCAAAACAACAACCGCAGCAACATTAGTTAGTTAATTATTATGAAAATTGCATTGTGTGTAAAGCAGGTTCCTGATACTACCGATATCAGATGGACGGAGAATAATACTATTCAACGAGAAGGTGTTGAAAGTATTATCAATCCGTATGATGTTTATGCAGCTGAACTTGCTTTGAATATAAAATCTGAAATTAGTGATGTTCATATAACCGTTTTTACTATGGGGCCTTCACAGGCAGAGGACATGCTCCGTAAGGTTTTGGCTTTGGGCTGTGATGATGCTGTTTTAGTGACTGATAAAAAGTTTGCCGGCTCCGATACTTATGCTACAGGATTAACTTTATCAAGAGCAGTAAGGACGTATTTGCCGGATTTTGATTTGATTATCTGCGGGCAGTTTGCTGTAGACGGTGATACCGCTCAGACAGGTCCTAACATAGCTAATTTTCTTGATATCCCCCAGGTTACTTATGTTAAGACCTTTGACAGTTGTGAAAATAATGAACTGTATTTAACAAGGGAATTAGAAGATGGCATTGAAAAGGTAAAGGTTTCGCTGCCGGCTCTTTTATGTGTTCTGCAGCGTGATATTGAACCTCATAGAGCAACTATCAGAGGGGTTATGAATGCTGTCAAAAAAGAAATTAAAAGGTGTACGATTTCGGATATAAATCTTTCTCCTGAAAATACCGGTATAAAAGGGTCGCCGACTTATGTCAGCAAAGCTTTTCGTAATGTATCTTCCCATAAGGCTGAAAAATTTACGCTAAGTACGAAAGACAGTGTGCAATTACTAAATGAAAAATTAAAAAGTTTAGGAGTTTTAAATAATGTCTGAAGTCCAATATTCCGGAATATTGATATATGCACAATTAACACGTGAATTGTATATTCATACGGTGTTTTTTGAATTACTGGATAAGGCGAAAGAATTGTCGCAGAAATTAGGTTTGGTTGATGTCAATGCGGTTATATTTACAACTCCGGGGTTGATTGACGAGTATAAGGAATCTTTCAGAAATAAAGGTGTAAATAAGGTTTATTATTTTGAAGATGAAAGATTAAAAGATTATTCTACTGAATATTATTCAAAACTGCTGGTTGATTTGACCGGAGTAATAAAACCTGAAATATTGCTGATAGGTGCAACAAATCAAGGCAGAGATTTGGCTCCCAGGGTTGCAAGTGCACTTCATACGGGATTAACTGCTGATTGTATAGAGCTTGATATCAATGAGAAGGGCAAGCTTGCGGCTACTCGTCCGACTTTTGGCGGACAGTTAATGGCAACTATTTTATGTAAAACATACCCGCAGATGGCTACTGTTCGACCTAATGTTTTTAAAATTAATCTGAACGATAATTTTTTTGAAACGGAATTTGTTTCTTGTCCTGTCAATCTTGAGGGTATGGAGCCGCATGTGAAATTGTTAGAATTTAAAAGAACAGTTGATTCTGTTATAAACGATTTAGATTCGGCGGAAATTATTGTTACCGGCGGTAAAGGATTAAAAAATGACAAAGGTTTTGAATTATTAAGACGTTTTGCATCTTCTATCGGAGCATCAGTCGGGGCGACAAGAGGTGCTGTTGAAATGGGGCTTGCTTCATCAAGCATTCAGGTTGGTCAGACAGGTAAAACCGTTCATCCGAAAGTTTATATTGCCTGCGGAGTGTCAGGTGCAATTCAGCATACTGTCGGAATGGAAGGTTCTGATTATATAATTGCCATAAATAACGATGAAAATGCTCCGATATTTGATATAGCAGATTGCGGGATTGTCGGAGATGTGTTTGAAATTCTGCCTGAATTTATAAATCAAAATAAATCTTAAAATATTGCTTACAACAAATATCCCTTTATGCTAAAATAATTATTGCGATAGTGGAAATAAAGGGGATATTATTATGGCAAATAAAGTTGTTGTTGGTGCTCAGTGGGGCGATGAAGGCAAGGCAAAAATTACTGATTTATTAGCTCAGGATGCGGATTTAATTATCAGATATCAGGGAGGTTGCAATGCCGGTCATACAGTTGTTGCAAACGGCAAAACTTTTAAATTCCATTTAATTCCGTCAGGAATTTTATATAAAGGTAAAACTTGTTTAATAGGTAATGGTACGGTTATTTTGCCTGAATATTTTGAAAAAGAGCTGAACGGGCTTCTTGCTGAAAATATTGATGTGTCAGGTTTGAAAATCAGTCCTCTTGCGTCAATTACTATGCCTTGGCATACCGAAGTCGACGGATATTCTGAAAATAATGCTACTAAGGGAAAAATCGGTACTACTAAAAAAGGTATCGGTCCTACTTATACTGACAAAATGAATAGAATCGGCTTAAAAGTTGAAGATTTGTATTCCCCTGAAGCTCTATCTGAAAAACTTGATATAATATTGCCATTAAAAAATAAACAGTTAAAAGAAGTTTACGGTTTGAAAACTTATACAAAAGATGATGTTCTGACGTTGTGTAAAAAATATGCCGAAATTTTCAGACCTTATGTATGTTTTGATTGGCAGGAAGTGCTGCGAGTTGCCAAAAGGGAAGGTAAGCAGATATTATTTGAAGGTGCACAGGGTGTAATGCTTGATGTAGATTTTGGTACATATCCGTTTGTAACAAGTTCAAATCCGGTTGGAGGCGGAGCGGCTACAGGTTCAGGCTATGGTCCGACTGTAATAGATGAGGTTATCGGGGTTGCAAAAGCATATTGTACAAGAGTTGGTGAAGGACCGTTTGTTACAGAATTGACTGATGAAACAGGAAAAGAAATTCAAACTATCGGAAGCGAATTTGGCGTAACTACAGGTCGTCCTCGCCGCTGCGGCTGGTTTGATGCTGTTACTATGAAATATTCTTGTCTTGTCGGCGGTTTGACATCTATTGCTTTAACTAAAATAGATGTGTTTGATAAATTTGATGAAATTAAAGTATGTACAGCATATAAAGATACAAGAAGCGGAGAAATTTATACATCATATCCTACAAATGTATTTATTCATAAATATCTTGAACCGGTTTATGAAACATTTAAAGGCTGGGGTACTAATATTTCAGGTATAAGAAAATATGATGAACTTCCTGAAAATTGCAGAAAGTATCTGGAAAGTCTTGAAGAAATTCTTGAAACTCCGATATCTATTGTTTCTGTTGGACCGGATAGAGAACAAACTATTTTTAGAAGTTAATATTTCTTAAATAAATACGCAAATTTATAAATGATTGTGTTTTCTATAATATATAGGTAGATTTGTATGAAAATAATTCCGAATTATATAGCAGAAAATACAAAAGTTTCTGCACCTGTTAATCAGGTACAGTCTTTTACTTCAAATTCAGACACTAAACAGACTGAATCTCGTAAAGGCAGAGTTACATTACCTTCGGTTACTCCCGAATATAATGTAAATGTTCCTATTGCATACAGGCATACCGAAGATATTAAACTTGCTGATGGGTTGATTGCAAAGTGTTATAAACTTGCAAACGGACAAAAAGTTGTTATTGTGCCTAAAGATGGTTCTACGGTTGTAAAAACGTATGTTAATACAGGCTCGTTTAACGAACCTGACAATTTAAGAGGTATAAGCCATTATATTGAACATAATTTATTTAACGGTTCAGAATCTTTAGGTGATAAGGTTTTCTTTGATGAAGTTAATAAAATGGGTGCTGCAACTAATGCATCTACTTCTTTTTCTGTGACGGATTATTATATATCGTCTAACCTTTTAGATGATTCTGATTTAGAAAATACAATAAAGCTTCAGGCAGGTCAAATTCAATCACCGAAATTTTTAGCTGATAAATTAGAAAAAGAAAAGAAGATTGTTAATGCTGAAATAAATATGTATATGTCTGAAGATCAAAGTGTAGGTTTTTCACAGACAATTAAAAATTTATACAATATTAAATCTTCGTCTGCTGATTTAGTCGCAGGTACAACTGATAATATTGATGCTTTGTCTAGAGAAGATGTTGTTAATTATTTCAAGAGCAATTATTATCCTGCAAATATGATTACCGTCATTACAGGCGAAGTAGAGCCAGAAGATACAATGAAGCTTGTTTCAAAATATTTTACAGCAATGAATGCTCCGACATCTGTTCGTAAATATGAAAAAATGATTCCTATTGATAAAACAGTAAGACAGGATATTATTTCTAAAAAATCAGAAGGTGAAGCGACTATATTTTTAGGGTTTGCCGGCCCGGAAAATAATAATACAAAAGATAAAATTTATATGCAGGCCCTTGCATATCTTTTCGGAGGTCTGGATAATTCCAGAATTTCACAGTACGAACGTCAATATGGTACATCTATAAATATATTTCCCGAAAGATTAAGCTCCCGTCCCGATGACAAATCTTTGATGATGATTCAGGCAGGTATCCCTGATGCTAAGACTGAACTTTTATTAAAAGATATATATTCTGTGGTTAATAATCTTTCAAATAATCTGCCGTCTGATGAAGAATTAACCGCTATTAAAAATAGAATGAAAAAAGATCATAACGAGCAATTTGAACAATCCGGCTTTTTAAATGAAATGATTGGCACCTCTTTGTTGAATGATAATATAGACGGAATTAAAGAATTTAACTCTATAGTTGATAATATGACGGCTGAAGACATTGTAAATACAGCAAGAAAATATCTCGATTTAAATAAGACTGCATTGACTGTTGTTCACCCTAACAATGCTACAAAAGAATCAATAGAAACCGACTATAAATTAATTTCAAGTTTATCATTTACCGGAGTAAATAAAAAGACTCCTATTGATATAAACAAAGTAGAAAAATATCGTATGCATAATAATTTTGAAGTAGTTATGAACGATATAAATACAGAAAATGTTTATTACAGGCTCAGCTTGAAAGAAAGAAACTGGACACCTAAAAAAGCTGCTGTGGCGGATATTTTAAGTGTTATGAGCAATATCAGCGGTACAAAGACAAAATCAGTTGAGGAATTATCAAAACAATCAGATATTCTGGCTATGGATTATTTTACCCGCATAAATGATTACGGAATAAATGCAATTGCTAACTTTACTATTGATAACACTCAAAACTCTCTGCGTTTGCTGAATGATAAAGTGAGAAATCTCGACTTATCAAAAGAAAATTTTGAAAAAGCTGTTAATTTACTGCGTGATGAATATTTAACATCTGAGCCTTCTCCGTATGACAAGCTTGATAAAGCTTTTTATGAAGGTCTGCCTTTGGCTTTTACTCCTGATGATAAGCTGGCTAGTTTGAATGATATATCATTAGAAGATGTAAAATCTTTTTACAATGAAATTTTTGAAAAAGCTCAGGGACAAGTTGTTGTATCTGCTCCATTTTCGAAATATCCTGAATTGAAACAGATAATATTTAATTCTGTCGGTGAATATTCAAAAGTTCAACCGATGAATATTTCGCTTTCTCCAATTTATAAACCGGTTGAAAAAGTTCAGGTTTATACTGATACAAATATGAAGAATGAGGCAAAAATTATTGAAGGCTTTAAATTTAAACATAATGGTAATATAAAAGATAAAACGAGTATTGCTTTGCTGAATGAAATTCTCGGAGGTTCAACGTCTTCCAGATTATTTAAAGATCTTAGAGAAACAAGACATCTTGCTTATTCAGTGTCCTCTAATTGTGAGTATAAAGATGATATCGGAGTAATAAATCTGTATATAGGAACAACAACAGAAAATCAAGAAACCGGCAAGATGACGTATGATAATATCCAAAAAGCGATTACTGGTTTCAATGAAAATATTCAAAAAATTAAAACTGAAAAAGTTACTCCTGAAGAATTAGAAAATGCAAAGAAAACTTTAAAATCAAGTTTACTGTCTATGGCTGAAACTAATTCCGAGAAAACGTTTAACCTTGACTTTGCAAACAAAACACCTTACGGTATCAATTATATAAATCAACAGTTTGAAATGATAGATAAAATAACTGCTGATGATATATATAATACAGCCAGATATATTTTTAAAGAAAAACCTGTTTATTCAATAGTTGCAACAAAAGCTTCACTTGATGCTAATAAAGATTTTCTTGCCGATTTAGAAAAAGCTAATTAGAACAGCAGTTTTCAATTTGTTTAATTATCTGTTCTGTTCCATCATATTTAGCAAGCTTTTGTGTTGATTTTTGAATTTCTTCAAGCATTTCAGGATTTTTAATAAGTGAAGTCAGTAATTCTAAAAGGGTTTGTTCATTAGTATCGCTGTTTTCAAGGTATAATCCGGCACCATTTTCAACCATGCATTTCGCATTTTTTCTTTGATGATCGGCTGCAGCATAAGGATAAGGGATAAATATCGGTGCTGTACCGCTTGCACAAAGTTCTGATATACTAAGCGAGCCTGCTCTTGAAACTGCTATATCACATGCTTTTAATACCGTTACCATATCGTCAAAATACGGTTTTATTATAATATTTTTATCTTCGTTGTATTCAGGATAAATTTCTTTAAGCTGATTTATGACACTCTCAAAATTTTTCTTGCCGGTCTGAAAAATTATCTGGATATTATAAACATGTGAAAGCGTTTTTAATATCTTTACCGATGCATCGTTTATTGTTTTGGCACCCTGAGATCCTCCCATTATACATATTGTAAGTTTATCTTCCAGAGATAAATCTTTTCTTGCCTGTTGTTTTGTTAATGTTTTAAATTTATCTCTTATCGGGTTTCCGTTGATATAGCAGTTTTTATTATGCAGTTTATATTTTGCGTCTTCAAAAGCTAGAGATATACTTTTAGCATAAGGGGAGAGTTTTCTTGTCACAAGTCCCGGATTTGCATCACAATCGTGCATTACAAATGGAACCTTCATTGTTATAGCTGCCATAAGGACAGGAGCTGATACGTACCCGCCGGTGCCAAAAATTGCATCAGGTTTATATTTTTTGATATATTTGCAGCATTCAAACCAGGCATGCAGCATTCTAAAAGCCCATATAATAAATTGAAAACTAATTTTTCTAGGCATTCCGGAAGATATAACAGGTAAAAATTCGTAATCTTTTTGTGAAACTATTTCTGCTTCCAAATTATTTGGATTTCCAACATAATAAATTTTCTGAGTTGTATCCATTGTTAAAAGCTTATCTGCCACTGCTATTGCCGGATAAATATGTCCGCCGGTTCCTCCTCCGGTTATAAAATAAGTTTTTTTATTCATTTACTTCGGTCCTTATTCTTTTAATTCTCTGTTTTGATATATTTAATAAAATTCCTATCATTGCCAGTGATACGATGATTGAAGTACCTCCGTAACTGATAAACGGAAGAGTTACACCCGTTACAGGCAGAAGAGAACTTGCCACAGACATATTTAAAAATGCTTGAAATCCAAATATAAAAGTAATTCCTATCGCCAGAAGTTTTCCGTACATGTCAGGGCATCTTTTTGAAATTCTAAGTCCTCTGTGTACAAGAGCTACAAATAATCCTGCAATAAACAGGCAGCCGAAAAATCCGAATTCTTCTGCTATAATTGCAAATATAAAGTCTGTGTGACATTCAGGTAAATAAGCTAATTTTTGAATGGAGCCGCCGTATCCTGTTCCTGTTAATCCGCCGGAAGCAAAAGCAATCAAGGATTGAATAATGTTGTAACCTTTCCCTAAAGCATCACTCTGTGGATTTAACCATGTATTGATTCTGTCCATCTGATAACCATGCAGAAGTTTCGGAGCCATCAAAAGACCTGCAAAACCCATACCGCCGCCCAAAATGCCTAAAACAATCCAAGGTCCATGTGCTGCTATGTATAAACTTAAAGTTGTCAGGGTTAAGATAATTGTCATACTCAGGTTTGGCTGTTTGAATATTAACAGTAATATTACAAGCATTGGAATATAAACTTCTGTCCAGTTTTTTATATTAAATAAATCAACTTTGTTTTTGAAATTTGAAGCCAGCAGCATACAAAATAAAGGCTTAGCTAATTCCGATGGCTGCAATTGAATAAATCCAAGATTTATCCATCTTTTTGCACCGTTTATAGAAACGCCTAATGGTGTAAATTGCAAAACTAATAATAAAATTATTACAAGCCACATAAAAGGAGTATTATATTTTTCAAGTTTTTTATAGTCAAAATGAGCCAAAAATCCCATTGCAAAAAATCCGGCAGCTGCATAAATTATTTGTTTTATAAGAAAGGTTGCAAGATTTACTCCTTCACTCATACATTTTGGTGCTGTGGCAGAAAATATTGCCAAAAATCCTATCACAACCAAGAATATAACTATTACAAGCAAAGACTTATCAGGCGGAGAAAGTATAATATCAGAATCTTTCTTTCGTCTCCGTCTTCTTTCTTTACGTTCTCTTTCCTGTCTTTGCGGTGATTTATATTCTCGATAAGACATATTTTTTGAATACTTCTCCTCTATTTTCGTAGCTTTTGAACATATCAAAACTTGCACATGCCGGTGACAGTAAAACTACATCAGGGTGTAATTCTATCCCTTTATCAATGGCTTCTTCCATTGATTTTTCTCTAAGAATATTAGTAAACCCGTTTTGTTTTAGATTTTCTTCAAATCTATCGGCAGCTTCACCAATTAGTATAACAGTTTTAATATGTTTTTTTACGGAGTTGCAAAACTCTTTTAAATCTGTATTTTTATCTCGCCCGCCGGCAATGAGTACAACATCAGTATTGTTAAATGAATTTATTGCAACGATTGCCGCTTCAGGGTTTGTAGCTTTTGAATCATTGTAAAATGTTATTCCGTTTTTCTGTGCAATTTTTTCCAGTCTGTGTTCAGGAGCTTTAAACTCCATAATTGCTTGTTTAATTGTGTTATTATCAATCCCTGTTAATTTTGCACAAATTATTGCACACATTATGTTCTGGTAATTGTGTTCTCCGATTAGCGGGCATTCACTTAGTTTTATAACAGGTTCTTCAATGTTATTTCTTTTAAAAATTATTTCATTATTTTTTTCATAGCAGCAATTTGCACCGATATTTCCGGCAAACATAAATATCTCTCCGTCTGCTTCTTTTGCAAATTCCAGAAGTTTAGGATCTTTAGCATTCAAAATACTGTATTTTGGAGCTTGAGGCTGTCTAAATACTTTTGCTTTTGCTTTAAAATAGTTTTCCAATCCCTGATGCCAGTCTATATGGTCTGGAGTAAAATTTGTCCATACTGAGATGAATGGTTTTAATTCTTTGGTCATTTCTAACTGAAAAGAACTTGCCTCACATACAAAATAATCTAAATCTTCATCTGCCATATCACAGGGCGGAAATCCTATATTCCCGCAGGCTTTGGTTTTTAATTTTTTGCTTAGAATATGTTCAGTCAGAGCTGTGGTTGTAGTTTTTCCATTAGTTCCGGTTATTATAATAAACGGAGTGTTTGATTCCCGATAAGCAAGCTCCAGTTCTGATATTACGGGGATATTTTTTGCCCTGAGAGTTTTAATAATATCACTGTGCGGAGGAATTCCCGGACTGGTAACAGCTAGCTCTGCCATATTTATGAAGTTTTCGCTGTGCCCGGAATATTCTGTGTGAATTCCGAGGTCATTTAAATCTTTTATTTGCGGCAGCTTATCTTCTGTAATATCTTTTCCTTCACTTAAATAAACTTCAGCCCCATGCCTTTTTGCAAGCTTTGCAGCTGAAATTCCGCTTTTGGAAAGCCCAAGAACAAGAACTTTTTTACCTGTTACTATCATTATAAAATCCCCCTGCTGAACAATTCAAACAGAACAATTGCAATTGTTGACAATATTAATGAAACTATTGAAAATACTATAACAATTTTTTTCTCATTCCATCCTAAAAGCTCAAAATGGTGATGAATTGGTGCCATTTTGAAAACTCTTTTCCCTGTAGTTTTAAAACTTGTAACTTGTATAATTACCGAAAGTGTTTCCATAACAAAAACACCTCCTATAAATATCAGTAAGAATTCAAATTTCCCAAGTACAGCAATAGTTCCGAGTAATCCTCCAATTGCCAGAGAGCCTGTATCTCCCATGAAAACTTCTGCTTTCGGTTTATTAAATTTTAAAAATCCTAATAATGCCCCTGCTACTGCGGCTGATATAATTGCTAATTCAATTTCTCCCATTGAAAGAGAAATTAATGCACAGGCAATGAATGCCGGAACTCCGCATCCGGCGGCAAGTCCGTCTAATCCGTCAGTCAGGTTATAAGCATTTGAGGCTCCTGTTATGATAAATACTGCAAAAAATGGATACAACCATTTCATATCAATAACAAAATTTCCTATAGAAAATTCGCATGCACTTGGATTTGTTGTTATTAAAAATAGTGTTGGCAGAAGAGCAATGGCTATTTGTCTGAATAATTTTCCTCTTGCGGTTAAGCCGTCGTTGCCCTTACCTTTGATTTTTATATAGTCATCCTGAAAACCTGCAAATGTATAAAAAGCGAGGGTTATTATTGTTATAAGGGCTATTGTAGTTAGTTTTTGAGCCAATAGTAATGCTGTTATTGAAGCTAATATTACTGCTACAATTATAAAAACTCCGCCTGTAGTTGGTGTACCTTGTTTTTTTGCATGATTTTCAGGGGCAACATCTTTGATATATTGACCAATCATTTTTTTCTTGAGCATATCAATATACGGTACGCCAAATAGCATACACAAAATCATTCCAAGCAAGAATGCTATTGTTACCATTATCATAATTTACATATCCCTCTTTTTACATTTTCTAATATTTCTTCAAATTTCATAGATCTTGATGCTTTTAAAAATATTGTATAATTGTTATTTAAATTATCAAGAATGTAACAAGAAGCTTCATTATTTGTATTAAAGTAATGAACTTCTATTCCTTGTTTTTCAAGTTCTTTTCCTATTTCTTCAGCTAAATTTCCAACTGCAATGTACTTAACTTTTTTGTTAAATTTTGCAAGATATTCCCCTACCTGTTTGTGATATAGAATTTCATCTTCTCCCAATTCACCCATATTTCCGAGAATAACAACGGGGTTTTTATATAGTTCAATGAATGTTTTAACGGAGGCTTTCATTGACTCAGGATTTGCATTGTAACTGTCATTAATAAATTTAAATCCGTTAATTTCTTCAACTTCCCATCTCTTTTCTATAGGATGGTATTCCTTCAAACCTTTTTTTATTTGTTCGTATGTTAGATTGAGCTTTTTCCCAAGTTCAATAGCCGCAAGAGAATTTTCAATATTATAATCGCCTTCCACATTCAATTCATATATTTCATCTTTATATTTGAATTTTGAGTACGAAGGAGCTTTTTCAATAACTTCAACATCATTTAATGAATAGTAAATTTTTTCTCCCTCAAATTTGTTATGTTTTTTTATAATTTCCTGATTAAGAGCAATAAATGTTCCGTTCTTTTTTAGGCCTGATGTTATCTCGCATTTCGCTTTTGCAATATTATCAAGACTGCCCAATCTGCCGATATGAGCTGTTCCTGAGTTTGTAATTATTGCATAGTCAGGGTTTAAATGAGTCGAAATGAGTTCAATTTCTCCCAAACCTCTCATCCCCATTTCGACAATAAGAGCCTGAGTATTATCATCCATTCCAAGTACTGTCTGGCAAAATCCTATTTCATTGTTGTGATTTGAATAAGTCTTTTGAGTTTTATATTTTTGACTTAAGACGGAATAAACAATTTCTTTAGTGGTTGTTTTCCCGGAGCTGCCTGTTATGGCAACTGTTATAGGATTTACTTTATGTCTATAGTATTTGGCAATATTTAAATATGCCTCAAGGGTATCCGGTACTTTGAAGACTATTTGCGCACCGTTTATAATATTATCATTTTGGGTAAAATAACCGGCAGCACCATTTTCCAATGCTTTATCAATAAAATTTTCTCCGTCAAAAGATGTTCCTTTTAAGGGTAAATAAATATCTCCCGGTTTTATTGTTCTGGTGTCTGTTGATATTTGTAAATTTGTATTATTTTCAACTTCATTTATTAATAAAATAGCGTTTGTCGCTTTTTGTAATTCTTCCCACTTAAACATCATATAATTATGATACTTCAAACAATTATATCGGAACATTAAAGTTAATAAATATTAAAACTACTTGACATAACTTTTCCTCTGGTAGATAATGCTAATACGTGAGTACTCGGGTCAATCGTTTATAAAACCCTCAAGGGTTACGAAACCCAAAATGAAAGGAAATAAAGATGTACGCAATAGTCGAAACAGGCGGAAAACAATATCAAGTAGAAGAAGGCCGCTACGTTGATATCGAATTATTAGAAGGCGAAAAAGATTCAAAAGTGGTTTTTGACAAAATCGTTATGATTGTAAACGGTAAAAAATCTAAAGTAGGACAGCCTTATGTTTCAGGTGCTTCTGCTGAAGGTAAAATTGTTTTAAATGGTAAAGCAAAGAAAATTATCGTTTTCAAACAAAGACCTAAAAAAGGTTACAGAAAAAAACAAGGTCACAGACAAAACTTTACAAGAGTTATGATTTCAAAAATCAGAACTTCTGCTAAAAAGTCTGCAGCCGAAGAAACAGCTGCCGAATAAGCAGTCTAAAATCGTTATAAGTAGAAAAGTAAAAAGGAGAAATAAAAATGGCACATAAGAAAGGTATGGGATCCACCCGTAACGGCCGTGACTCCGAAGCTAAGCGTTTAGGCGTTAAAAAGTTCGGCGGAGAAGCTGTTAAAGCAGGTAATATCCTTGTTCGTCAAAGAGGAACAAAAATTCACCCGGGTAATAATGTTGGTATCGGTTCTGATGATACATTATTTGCATTAATCGACGGGGTTGTTAAATTTGAACCGCACAGACGTACCAGAAAACAAGTTAGTGTATATGCTGTGTAGAAAAATTTAAAAATATAAAAAGCCGGATAATAAATATATCCGGCTTTTTAGTTGTTATAAATTGGGTAATTTTTATACTTCGCAAAATGCATTTTCTTCAAAGGGTTGATCTGGTATGTAATCTTTGTCTGCAATTGTTAATTGCGGAATATTTTTATCATATTTAGGAGCTTCAAAATTATATTTTGCAAGTAAATCATCTAAACCCGGAATATTTCTTTCTATGTGTCCAAAACTTTCGGTTTTAGCAGATCCAAAGCCTTCGCCAAATGTACTGTTTATTTTTTGAGAATTAGCTTCTCCAACATGATTTAACCCGATTTTGGTATTATTATTTACATTACCTGGTCCGTCTATCCTTGTCATAATTTGCTCTCCATAATTGAACTTTTATCTTATACTTTAATAAAGTATTTCAGAAAGTCATTATTTCAAGACGAGAGGAATTTGTTACATTTCTTAATCAATTAGTTCATATAACGTCGGAGCTTCTTGTACGCTTACGTTTCCTGTAGGAACTCTTAGGATGCGTGCCTTTAATGTTCTTGTCGCATATTCTATTGTTATAATGTCGTTTTCTTTTATTTGTTTAGCCGGTTTAGCCGGATTTCCGTTAATAAGAACTCTGCCCATATCCGAAACTTCGTTGGCTATTGTTCTGCGTTTTATTAGTCTTGATACTTTTAAAAATTTGTCTAATCTCATTTATTTTCCTTTCTCGTCTATAATATCATATCTTTTAATTTTATGGTATAATACCCTTTAGGGAGAATTTATTTTTATATGAAAAAGTTTATTTTATTTATAATTTGTGTACTTTCGTTTTTTATATTTGTTAATTCAGCGGCAATGGCTGAAAATATTAGATTTGTCCAAATTTCGGATTCTCATTTGACTGTAGGTTCAGAATATTCTAAGAAGGTTTTAAAAAGTGCAGTAGATGATATAAATAAACAAGACGACATATCATTTGTAGTTTTTACCGGTGATAATATAAATAATCCGAAGGAAGAAAATTTACGGACATTTGTTTCAATAGCAAGTAAACTACATGTTCCGTATTATGTTGCCTTGGGAAATCATGATGTCTACAAATCAAACGGTCTTTCAAAGATTCGTTATTATGAAATTTTGCGGGAAAGAAACATTCTTTATCCGCAGCGAAAACCTAATTACAAATTTAAAAAGAATGGTTTTGTATTTTTGATAGTTGACGGAGCTAAGGAGGTTATTCCTGGGGCTGTAGGTTATTATAGAGAGGATACTCTTGCATGGCTTGAAAAAGAACTTACTAAGTATGCAAAAAATGATGTTATTATATTTCAGCATTTCCCTATTGAATATCCTGAGGGGGTTGAAACACGCCTAAGAACTCATAAGACCTATAAAGTGGAAGAGTATCAGACATTGCTTTCCAAGCATCATAATGTTCTGGCTGTTATTTCCGGGCATTTCCATGTGAATTCTGAAAATATGAAAGATGGAGTTTACCATATTTCTTCTCCGTCGCTTATTGGTTTGCCAAATTCATATAAAATTATTGATATTGTTACAACAAAAGAATTCTCTCCTATTATTTATACCCAGTTAAGAGAGTTTGAAGTGAAAGATTAATTTACGGTTTTCTTTTTAAAAGGATTTTTGAAAAGTTTTTTAAGCATTTTGCCTATATTTTTTCTAAACAGTATAAGAGATGTTATACCCGTAATTCCGAGCAGAATTTTTAAAACTTTTGGAAATTTGTGCTTTTCTTTTTCTTTAGCATTTTTTTCTCCGATATAAAGATCCCGTTGCATTTCATTATATTGCTTTTGAGCTTCCGTACCTGAGTAGATAACTTTTTTTGGCAGTGATTGAGGCACATTTAATACCCCCGCCGGAGTTCTGCTTTGCGAGTATGACATGTTTTTATTTACAGGATTATCTACTTGTTCTACCATATATTTATAAAAACCGGTTTTAAGGAAAAATTGCCTGTGTTTTGTAAATAATTATTACCTGGTGGTCGTATCTTCAATTTTCTGCTTGATTTTTTGTTTTTTTTTGTATATCATAAACCTATGACCGCAGACAATTAGTCCGGGCGGGTCGGAGAAATTGAATACAGACTTTTGCATAAAGTCAGGGTCAAAGAAATCCGGCGAGTTTGGTTAAATGATTTGTTTCAGCTAATCGAGGTTACACAAGATTCACAAGCCGATAGTGTTAGTGTATTGAATAAAAGAAAGATTTGTGTAAGATTTTGCGGTTGTAACTAGAAAAGCAAAATCTTTTTTAGTTTAAACAGGTCGATAATATTAAGATTGGAAAACAATCAGTAAACACCAAAGGAGCTAAAAATGGCAACAAAAGCATTTAAAGAACAAAAAATAGATGCTATAAAAGCAAAAATCGAAAAGGCCCAATCAGTTGTTATTACAGAGTATCAAGGTCTTACTGTTGAAGAAATTACAAAGCTTAGACGTGAAACTCAAAAATTAGGCGGCGATTATATGGTTACAAAAAATACTTTGGCTAAAATCGCTGTAAAAGGTACTGAATATGAACCTTTAACTGAAAAATTATCAGGTCCTATCGCATTGGCTTTTGGTTTTGAAGATCCTGTTTCTCCTGCTAAAGCTGTTGCAAAATTTATCAAAGAAACAAAGAAAGCAACTATTGTTGGTGCTGTTTTAGATGGTAAATTACTAACAGAAGCAGAAACAAAAGCATTGGCAGAGCTTCCGTCAAAAGAAGAACTTTATGCAAAATTGCTCGGATCTATCAATTCACCGGCATCTGGTATCGCAAACTCTATCAACGCAGTTCTTTCTCAACTTACAAGAGCTATGGCTGCAGTTCGCGATCAAAAAGCTGCGTAACCCTGTGTTATTCAGTTTAAAAACAATTTATTAAATTAGTAGAAAATTAAATTACAATAAAGGAGAAAAACAATGAGTGTAGAATCAATTTTAGAATCAATTGAAAAATTAACATTATTAGAAGCAGCTGAATTAGTAAAAGCTATGGAAGAAAAATTCGGTGTATCTGCTGCAGCTCCTGTAGCAGTAGCAGCAGCTCCTGCAGCTGGTGCAGCAGCTCCTGCTGAAGATGCTGACGCTGAAGTTTCTGTTGTATTAGCTTCAGTTCCGGCTGATAAGAAAATCGCTGTATTAAAAGAAGTTAGAACTTTAACAGGTTTAGGCTTGAAAGAAGCTAAAGACTTAGTTGAAGCAGCTCCTAAAGCAGTTAAAGAAAACATCAAAAAAGATGAAGCTGAAGCTATCAAGAAAACTCTTGAAGCAGCTGGTGCAGTTGTTGAAATCAAATAGTTCAAAACTCAATGACTTATTAAAAAGGGTAGATACGTTCTGTGTCTGCCCTTTTAGTTGAACTTATATAGCAAATTCCACTAAAATTTTTCAAAGCAGCGTCATACTGAGCGTTAGCGAAGTATCTCAATAAAAAGATTCTTCGGACTTTAGCCCTCAGAATGACGGGCTTTTATAGTATTAGCGGAATTTGCTATATAAGTCCCCTTTTTGTAAGTTTGATTTTTCCTGCTAAATATGTTATTATGGTTTCGTGATTTTGTTCAAATACAAAAGTTAAAGGAGCTTTATATATGGATATGCCTTATGTTTATGCGGCACTTGCAATAATGTTGATAATTTTTGCAAGAGAAATTTTAAGACGACGCTATGGATTTGATATGGATAATGTCAATATGGAAAAATTGAAGGCATTATTCAAAGGACAAAAGGTTGTATTAAAAAAAGATGAGGATTTTGTTATAAAACGTACATCCGGGGATAAATCTTTGGTGTTGTCGGATGCTGGAGTAAACAAGGCTACGGTTATGGCAACTTTAAGGCAAATTACCGGCATAGATTATAATTCGGCAAAGAAAATAGTTGAATCTGCTCCGTATACATTTATGACTAATGTTTCAGATAAAGAGGCTGATTTAACTAAAAAGGCTTTAGAATTTGTCGGAGCTAAAGTTGAAATAAAATAGATTTATTCTTATAATAAAAAATACCGAACTTTAAAATTTAAAAAGTTCGGTATTTTTTGAGGTTTTAAATCTTATATATTTAGGATAAAACCGCCTTTATCAGCATTTTTAAGGGCTTCTCCGTCAATTTTTGCTCTTAAATTTTTGATGTATTTGTAGACATAATCTCTAGGAAGCTCTAGGAGGTTTGCCAAATCTTTAGCATAAACAATTTTATTTTTGTGAGCGCTAAAGTAGTCAAATACTTTTTGTTCTCTGTCTGTAAGGGCTTTTTTAAATACCACTCTTACTTCATCTCTGAGGTTATCGCCTGTAGAAGTATTTTCAATAGCTTTTGCAACGGCTGCAGTTTTTGTAGATTTTTTTGCTATTGATTTAGTTTTAGCAGTATTAGTTTTCTTAGATGAAACTTTTTCAGCAGCTTTTTTCGGTTCAGGATGTTTAACTTCTTGTTTTGAAGGTTTTTCCTCATCAAGTTTTAGATTTTTTGCAGAGAATGGAGAAATATAGAGTTCTTTTTCTTTTTCGTAAGCTCTGTCTGCAATAGAACTCAATCTTTCAACTTTACCTCCGTTCCATTCAGTTTCTTCTGAAATAACCGGTTTTCCATGGAGAACGATATCAATCAAATCGTTAGTTTCTTTTTTTTCTTCAACTTTTTTCCCTAATCTAGCAGCAAACTCCTCGAGTGTAATTTTTTCTAAAGAACTTCTCCATTGTTTAATCTCTTCCTTGCTCAGATATTCAGACATTCAAACATCTCCTTACTAAAACTATTCCTTAAATATATCCTTTTATACCCTTTAATTTAGCATAAAACTTATTCCATGACATAAAATGTTTCGCAACGTAAATTTTTATTTAAAGATATTTACATTTTGATAAACTTTATTGATTTTTCAGAGGGTTCTGTTCGTGGAAAATAAGAATATAATTTAATTTGCATCTAACAATCTTGTATTAATTTTGCCAAATTTTGCGGATAAATTATCAATAAAATGGATTAAATATAATTCAGGTTCAAGATCTTTTTGGTCAAGGTCGATAATTGCACCCCAATCTGTTCTGCCATGGTGGGCGGCAATCATTTTTGCGACCATTTTAAACCCTGCATTCATACAGATGCAGAATCCGTATTGAGAATGTGAAATCCATTCTTCTCTAAAGCGTGGAGCATAATCTATTAAACCTGTTTCTGTATCAATGGTATATTCAAAAATTTTGCCGAAATCGTGCAGCAAACAGGCGGCATAGATTTCATCCTCGTTTGTTTTGTATGTAAAGTGAGCCATATTTAATTCCGCAAACTCTGCACATTCAACCGTATGAACAAGCAAACCTCCTATATAGTTATGGTGCATAAGCTTTGCTGCCGGCATAATTTTGAATTGCTGTTCGTGTTTGTTAAATTGTTCTGTTACAAAGTTCCGTAATTTTTCGTTTTGAATTTTATTTATATAAGATTGAAGTTTAGCCCAGTACTTTTCAATTTCATCATTGCTTATGCCGAGTTTTGCTTCTTTTATAAGTTCAAGAGCGGAAACAAGACAGTTGTTAAATTTTTCATTAAAGCTGGCAGATACAATTCGAACAAGATTTCCTGTTCTAAAAATTTTATTATCAAATCGGTTTAGGGTTTCTTCCCAGAGAATACAGTTGAGCAGGGTGTCATCAACAGTGTTTCTGAGTTGTAACTTGCCCATTTTTGTACCGGCTTTGGTGTCGCCTATTGAAAAAATAACTACTTCATAAATATCTTCTGTGCTAAACATTTTTTTATCCTTTTTCTAGTTTTTATTTCTATTAATAATTTTGTCTTGTCCCCAAACAAAAGATGAACGAATTTCTTCTCCGATTTTTTCAATCGGGTGGGTTTGGTTTTCTTCTCTTAGTTTGTTAAAGTTTTTGCAGCCTGAGGACATTTCATTGGTAAATTCATCTGCAAATTTACCGGATTGAATATCTTTGAGAATTTGTTTCATTGCGTTTTTGGAAGCTTCGCCTATAACCAGCGGACCTCTTGTCATATCTCCGTATTCCGCAGTATTGGAAATGGAATATCTCATATCTGCCAAACCGCCCTGATTAACAAGGTCGATGATAAGCTTCATTTCGTGCAGGACTTCAAAATAAGCCATATAAGGGGAATATCCGGCTTCTGTCAGAACTTCAAATCCTGCTTTCATTAAAGCTGAAACTCCGCCGCAAATTACTGCCTGTTCTCCGAATAAATCAGTTTCAGTTTCTTCTTTGAATGTTGTTTCGATAATGCCGGCACGACCTGCACCGATAGCAGAGGCATAAGAAAGAGAAATTTCTTTTGAATCACCTGACGGATCCTGATAAATTGCAATTAGGGACGGAACCCCTTTACCTTCGGTATATTGGCTTCTTACGGTATGTCCGGGTCCTTTTGGTGCAACCATAATTACGTTTATATCCTCAGGCGGCACAATTTTTTTGTAATGAATATTAAAGCCATGAGAGAACATTAGATATTGACCTGAATGCATGTATGGTTTTATTTGTTTTTCATAAACTTCAGCCTGTAATTCATCAGGGATAAGAATTTGAACTATATCAGCCCATTTTACGGCATCTTCAATAGACATAACTTTAAAACCGTAGTTTAGAGCTTTGGCTTCGGATTTACCGCCCTGACGAAGTCCGAGAACTACATTGCAGCCGGAATCTTTCAGGTTCATAGACTGTCCGTAGCCTTGTGAACCGAAACCGATTATAGCAATTTTTTTAGATTTAATTAAATTTTGATTAATATCCTTATCAAGATAAATTTTAAGACTATCCATACGCACCTCGATTCTTCTTATTGTGCCTATAATTTTAGCACGAAGAAAATAAATTGTCATATATACCTCTCGCCCCTGCCCCTCTCCCATTTATGGGAGAAGGGGTACAACATCACCCCAACCCCTAGCCCCTCCCCGTCTAGGGAGAGGGAATACATTTACCTCCGTTCAGTGGTTGAAAATATTAAAAAATCTTGTATAATAAATTCTTTCTCAATACATGTACAACTATCCCCTCTCCCGCTTGCTGGAGAGGGGTTGGGTGAGTGGTGAACAAGTAAAAAACAGAGAAGAACTAATGTTCTTCTCTGTCAGAGTTGGTTATTTTTTATCTAGCTTTACTCTTAAGCTATACTATGACTATTTAGCAGATGTTAATACGTATTTAGCAGCATCTGAAGCTGGTTCAACTGTTGCATCGTGGAATACAATCGGGAATACATCTGTCATGTTTTGAGCGTTGTTTTTAACGATACATGGTTTTTCAACATCAGTAGAAGCAGTAGCACCAGCACCTGAACCTGCAGCATTTGGAGTACAAGTAACAGCTTTGTTAGGTAATGTAGCACCGTTTACATCGATGAAACCACGGCATAATGGATGGTTATCAATCCAATCACCATTCATTTGTTGACCAATAGGTAATTCGCAAGCAACAGCTCCAGCGTTAAATGCAACGATAGAACCATCAGCTAATGTATAAGCTAGGTAATCAGCATATGTTGCATCGATGGCGCCTTGAGCTTGGTTTTGGATTGCATAATCTATTGCTGAAGTTGTACCATCAGCATTTGTAGATTGTCTTTTAATATTAGTAACCTTACCTTGGTAAGTTTGACCAGTTAATGTACCGTTTAAGATAGCACAGAATGACATTGTTGTATCTGGGTGCTCAAGAGTAACTACACCTTGAGTTGTACCTTGGGCACATGCTACAGAAGTACCTGCATAGTCAAAGTCGTACTGAGCTTGAGCCATCAAACCTGCCTGGTTCAATGTTGAAATTGTTTTCTTAAATTGAGAACGGAATTTTGCACCGTTAGTGTTTGCAATCAATGTAGGAATAGTCATTGCAGCTACGACACCAATGATACCTAATGTGATCAATACTTCTGCCAAAGTAAAACCGAATCTTTTTGTCATAATCTTTTCACCTTTCTTTTAAATAAAAACTAACTATAACATACGCTTTACATACCGATTATATTACTATTTTTTCAAAAATCTGTCAACTATATGGATGATTTTTCCTATAGTTGACAGTTTTTTTCGGGGTTATCCGCTGTCGTGATAACATTTTATATCCAATTTTTTATCCTCATAATATTAATACTACAGTTGTATTAAACCCATTTTCTTTAGCCATGTAACATTAATTATAAAAAACTAATACCTAAGAACTATTTTTTGAGGTTTTTATTTTTTTAACTTATGCTATTAGCGGGTTTTAGGATTTGTAAATTATTGTAAATGTTTTCGTTCATGCGGAAGGTTTGTTAAGTTTTATTTCATTTTTGCCCTCACCCCTAGCCCCTCTCCCGTTTTACGGGAGAGGGGACATATGTTGCAATTTCCCCTTCACAATCCCTCCCCGTCCAGTGGAGGAAAATATATCACCTTACCCCATCCTCATCCAGGGAGGAGAAACACATCACCCCACCCCAAACCCCATCAGTCCAGGGAAGGGGTTAAAACATTTACAGTTCAGGGAGCGGACAAATAAAATATCAACCCTTAATTGCAGAGACTTATGTGACAAATTTCACCAAAAATTTTCAAAACAGCGTCATACTGAGCATTAGCGAAGTATCTCAATAATAAGATTCTTCGGACTAAAATCTTCAGAATGACGGGCTTTTATAGTATCAATGGAATTTGCTGTATAAATCTTCAATCACGTAATGATTGAGGGTTGATTGGTTTCTATAATTTAGCCCGTTTACAAGGAAATGTTTTTCCTAACAATTATAATTAGCCTCTCTCAAGCTCGTATATTCTGAATTCGCTCGGTTCTAATTTGTCAAAATGAATGCTGTCCATATTGTCTATAGGCTGAGCTTCAAAATCATTTTCATTAAATATATACTCGCATTTGAGGTTGTAATCGCTCGGTATGAAAATTTCTTTATCAAATACAGCATAACCTTCTACAATCTCTCTGTAATTTTCTCCGGTTGCAGCTGTTTTTGTTACTTTCTCCGTCGGGTATTTGTGATTTGATACAATAAGATATGCCTTTTTCATCGGTTCTCTTGTTATCAGCCATGAGCTGAACCCGTCTTCATCATCTACTATTATTTGTGCTTCACCCTTATTTATTACGCTGTTATTCTTGACAAAACGGTCAATTGCATCAAATTTTTTATAAAAATCTTCGTTAACAGCTCTTTTCATAGCTACTTCTTCGCCTATTGTGTATTCAGTTCCGCCCTGAGTAAAGCTTTCATCACCGTCAACATACAGCATCGGTCTTTGTGCAAATTTACCGCCCGGTAAAAATTTGTATTTGAACCATTTGTATAAAGCTCCTCTTTCTCCAAGTTGTCCCGGATACTGGTCAATACAATGAAATTCCCCGTCCTGATTGTTATAGGTTTTCAAGATAGACAGCATATTGCCTTTTTTGAATTTTGTGTTGTAATTTGCAAGTTCTTGATTGTCTTCACAAATTCGCTCAGGTGTTTTATCAAACTGTGAAACAATGTCGTTACCCCACAACAGGTCAAACTTCATGTCCTCGTGGTATTCTTTTAAGTAATTATCCCATAACATATATTCTGCCAGTGTTGCAAAATACGGTATTTTCTTTTTCATTGTCATATTAAGTTTTCTCAATACGTATCTTGGAGCTCTGTAACTTATCGGAACACCGTTTTGCTCTGACACTTCATCAACAATATGGTCAATATGGTCAACTCTGAAACCGTCAAAGTTATAATCTTTTTGAAGTTGTTTCATACTATCAATAAATAAATCTATAACGTCTTCGTTATATTTTCCGTTTTCAAGATTTACGAAATAATATGGGGTCTGGCAGTCAAGATTTGCAAATGCAGTGACATCATCTCCTTTATAATCAAAATGTTTGAATACCGGATATCCTCCGCATTCACTCATTCCGTCATATATTGGAACTCCTGCCGAACACCAGGCTCCGCCGGGAGCAGGCCATAAGCCTTCGTTCATCAAAAGTTGAATCGTTTCTATTTGTTTTGTAATGTCGCTTTCTTCTAATTTTTTCTTATCATTTTTAAATTCGTGAATTTTTGCAACAAGTTCCTTTACTCTTTTGTGAATTTTTGTCTGGTATGTTTTTTCAAGCATTACGTTTGAAAATTTCTTTTTATATTCAATCATAATGCCTTCAAAATTGTTATACAATTCTTGAAAAGCAGGGCTTAAGTCGCCAGAATTTCCTTGAAGTCTTTGTATATAAACATCTTTTGCAATTTGAATATCATCTTGATCATGATCTTTTGATAAAAATTCTGCAACTTCATCAACCTTTGCAAGTAATTGTTTTTGAAGTTCCGTAATATCGTACCAGCGAGCAACCTGTGGATTTGCCAGTACAAATTTTGAAAATCTTCCTGTCTGCGGTAATATATCATAAATCACAGGGTGACCTGCAAGCTGTGCCATTTCTATAAATATCTGCACCTGCTTTTTCTCGTCCATTCCAGTAATTTTTTCAATATTTTCGTCTTTTAATTTCGGGCTGACCTCGCTGCTTTTTGGCAGATATGCACAGCCAAATTCTCTTGGATGAAATGGAATTAAATAAATTGTTGTATTATATATTCCGCTATTTTGGTTACCGGTAGGAAGTATCAATAATTGCTTCAGCCAATCGAAAAATTTACCCGGAGTTTTTGAGTGGTTTCCGTTGCCTAATGCTGCAAGGTTAATTAATTTTATATTGTGTCCTTCTCTTTTAAACCAGTCAGAAGTTCTTTCCTGTCTGCGTGATAGAACACTTACCTGATTATTTTTGAAATGGAATTTTCCGTTTTTGAATACGTTATTTTGTTTCCATTTTTCTTCCAGTGCAAATAGAGTTTCCTCAGGTGTCAATTCATCAAGTGCTTTCTGGAATGAATATGTCAGGTATCCGTATTTTTGAATATGCATTGATAAATATTTCTTTCTTAATTCTGAAATATTTTCAAAGGAATATTCACTTTTAAGTTTTTCATAAACACTATTTAGTTCAGCATCTTTTGCTATTTCTTGCTCTCTTTTCTTAAATAATAAATTCAACATAAATATCTCCCTGTGTGTAATAAAAATTATAACATAAGAAAAATTTTATTTTGCAACATGAAAAATTCCCTACTCGGCTAATGGCATTCTAACCTTTAAGATATAAATTTGTAGATGAACAGTGAGGCTTAGCCCGTTTATTTATAGGAATGGAGATTAAAAAATGGTTACAAAAGAGAAACAAATTTCAATTGTTATTGTTGAAGATTTTAAGTTAACAAGGGTAGGTTTGAGATGTGCGTTGAATGCAAACCCTGATTTGAATGTAGTTGCAGAATCCGAAGATGCAATCGACGGGCTGAAACAGATTGAAAAATTACGTCCGGATGTGGTGTTAATGGATTTGGGATTGCCGATGATGAATGGTATTGAAGCTATGGTTAAAATTAGAGAAATATCCTCTGATATAAAAATTATTGCATTGACTTCTCATGACAGAGAAGAAGAAGTTGTAGCGGCATTGAGTTCAGGTGCGAATGCTTACTGTTTAAAAGATATTGATCCTGTAAAACTTGCAGATGTAATAAGAGATGTTTCAAAAGGTGTATGCTGGATTGATTCTGTTGTTGCAAATCTGGCATTAAGGTCAATTCCAAAGGTCGAAAATGCAGGTTTGCTCGGTTCTCAAGTATCCGAACATGCAAGAATTCCTTTAACAGAAAGAGAGTTTGAAGTTTTAAAACATCTGGTTGCAGGTAAAAGTAATACGGAAATCGCAAAAGAATTAATTGTAAGTGTTCATACCGCTAAAGCTCATGTATGTTCTATATTGCAGAAGATGTGTGTAAACGACAGAGTTCAGGCAGCGGTAAAAGCAGTCAAAGAAGGTATGGTATAATTATATATTATAGTTTACTTGTATCAAGAACGTAAGCAGCTGCCGCTGAAGCCGGTTCTACAGTTGTATCGTGGAATACTATTGGAAAAACATCTGTCATATGTCCTGCATTGTTTTTTACAACGCAGGGATCGTCTCCGCCAATTCTATTTGTACCTTCGGAGCAGTTGACTTCTCTGTTAGGTAAAGATACTCCGTTAACATCTACGAATCCGACACAATTGGATAAATCAAGTCCGCCCCCGCCGCCTTCAATAAAGTCTTGAGTAATTCGAGAACCCAATGGAAGCTCACAGTGTACTGCATCAGGATGGAACGCAACAATCATCCCGTCTGCAAGTGTATAAGTAAGAAATGATTCATAATCATCAGGAATTGTTTCTTTTGTTTCCAGTTTATAAGGTACAATTTGCTGATCACTGGTATATCTTTTTAAATTTGTAAGCTGACCGTAGTAAGCAACGGAAGATAAGGTTCCATTTAATATTGCACAAAAAGACATAACTGTATCAGGATGTTCTGTTGCCGCAGTTTCTCTGTTTGATGAGCAAGTTGTACTTGTTCCGGCAAAGTTAAAATCATATTGTGATTGCGCCATCAGACCGGCTTGATTCAGTGTTGATACGGCTTTTTTAAATTTGCTGCGGTATTGGGCCCCGCTCACATTCGAAAAGATAACCGGTATTGTCATAGCCGCAACAGTACCAATAACTCCCAGTGTTATTAAAACTTCTGCTAAAGTAAAACCGTAATATTTTTTCATAACCCGCTTTCTATAAAACTTATATTATAATTATTTTCGTATTTTGTGATTTTGTCAATTGTTTGAAAATTTATTTATAATAAATTTTAATTAGTCATAATTTTCATTCAAAAGTTCAAGCAAGGTTTGAGAAGGCAAACCTATTACGTTATCCAGAGGTCCTTTTACTGTTTTTACATAGCCTTCAGGAAGTTCCTGAATACCGTATGCTCCGGCTTTATCAAACGGTTTATAATTGTCAATATAAAAATTGATTTGTTCCTCTGTTAAGTTTTCAAATGTTACATAAGTTGTAGTGGATTTGATTTTATATTTTAAATTTGCGGAATTAATAACGGCTACACCTGTCACTACGAAGTGGGTTTTTCCCGAAAGCTTTTTCAGCATTGAAAAAGCCTCAGGTGTATTTTGGGGTTTCCCCAGTATTGTATTATCTATGACAACTATTGTGTCAGCTCCTATTACTAAAGCTTTCTCTTTACAAATTTTTGCGACATTTAAAGCTTTGTTATAAGCTAAATTTTCAACAAAATCATAAGAGAAAACCGTCTGAACATGTGGTTCCACATAAGAAGACGGTATAATTTCGAAATTTAAATTTAATTTTTTCAGAATATCGGATCTTCTTGGAGATGAAGATCCCAGGATAATTTTTCCCATTGAGTGTCTCCTTGCTGCTTGTTATTTTCTATCAAAAACAAGTTCAATTCAACACAAATCTTTTTAATGACGACCCATCGACTTTTGGTATCTTGCCGTTCTTGCATTTATTGCATAGCAGGCAATATTTAATCTTTGTCTTAGTTCCATCATATTACGTAATGTTGAAGCATAATCATTCATTGCTTCCATCATTTTATTGGGGTCAACCATAGACTCCATATTGTCGTGATTGTCAACCCGTTCTTCCTGGTATTTTTGTACCAGCATCTTATCAATGTAATCTTCAGCGCCAACGCCCATGAGGTATCCTCCCTATTGATTTTATTATCCTGTTCCTGTAAAAAAATATTATCCTAGATATTCCTTATATAATAATAAAGTTTTTTTATTCTTAAAAATTGCCTTTTTTGAAAAATTTATATTTACATTTCTTAATGTTTAGGCAATTTTATATATTGAGTATCATTATATAAAAAACTATGGACGTTATTAAAAATTATAAAAGTTATCAAAAATTTCTTCCCGAATATGATGCCTGGCGAGATCAGCAGGATTTGGAAAGAGAAAAAAGGCTTGAATATTTAAAGAAAAATCCTGACAAAATTAATTCTGTAGATGTCCAGAGGGGCAAAATTTTGCTGCATGCTATTGATGTAATGGATGAGTATTCCCAGTCTTATGCAGAGGATATGGAGGTTGCAACAGAATTTGCGACAGGTCAAATTGTCGGGCTTGCAACTATGTGCGGAATGTTGTTAGGAGCTCCTCTTGCCGGTTTGAAAAGTGTAAAAAAACTTGCCGCTAAAATTTCAAAAAATGTTCATGGTGCCGGCATGATTGTTTCAATGCTTCCTTCTGTTATAGGTATGTTAATTGGTACAGCTGCAAGTTTTCCTGCGATAATCTGGGCAACAAAGGTTCAGGTCGGGGCTTCGCGTAAAGGACGCTTTGAAGCTATGCGTACTGATTTGAAAAATCCCGCAATTTTTGCTGTTTTAACTCCGGAGCAGATGGAAAAGGCTAAAAATGATGCTAAGAGTATTCAACTGGATGAAAAAGAGAAAAAGCGTTTTGAGAAAAATTCCGGCATGGAATTAAATCCTATGGGTACCTTTAAAACCTTGAAGAAATACTATTCGAAAGGCGGCGAATACGAAAAACAAAAAGCTGAATTTGATAATAAATTAAAACAAAATGAAAAGTTATTTGATAAAGTCCAATTGAATGAAGAGCAAGTTCGAAATGCAAAACGGGATCAACAAATATTAGCAGATATGGTAAGACGAATTGATGTTGCATCTCAGGATTATGCTGAAAATGCCGAACTTGCTACAAATACTCTTACTTCATTAGCTCTGGGAACAGGCGGTCTTGTCGGCTGGATTTCTTCAAAACTTTTAAAATTGATGAAGGTTAAAGGCGGTGCGGCAGCAAAAGTTATTCCTTGGGTTGTAGGTGCTTCAATCCCGGTGATTATGAGCATTTATGCAGCTAAAGTTCAAAAACAGGCTTCACGTGTCGGCAGATTTAAAGTTAAGCAGGAAATGATGAATAATCCTGCCTCATTGGTTTATGTAGATGATAAAATTACCGGCTCAATGAACGGAGTAAAACTTCCTCCACGATCAGAAAAACCAAACATTTTTAAGTTTTTTATTCAATTAGTCAAAGATAACAAAGCTTATAATAAATATAAAAAGACAGAATTGTTTGAGCATTTAAAGTTCAATAAGGCCGTTGCAAATCTGGAACTTTCTCCGGAACAAATAAAAGATGCAAAAACTTTACAGATGAATGTTTTTAAAACCTTTAATAAAGTAGATGAAAAATCTCAGGCATATTCTGAAAGTGTTGAAGCAATGGGACAAATGACTCAACAGGGGGTATCAATGTTTGGATCTCTGGCTGCTATGGGAATTTCATCTGCATTGATGCTTAAAATGCTAAAAAATATGGATAAAATAGCAAAACCTTCTTTGGGCAGTATTTTTGTAAAAGCCTTTGCTCCGTTTTTACTTGTAATTCTTCCTGTTATAGGAATTGATATTTATACGACAAAGGAACAGAAAAAAGCTTCTCGTGTTGCAGATATGCTTGCATTAAAAGAACTGGAGGATTACAGACATTATGCTGATTATTCCGAAGAAGCTAAAACTCAGCCGGCCAAAGTTTCTTCAAATTCTGCCAAATCTTCAGAACAAAAGTTTAACGGAAATTTATTAAAAAAATACAATAATTAAAATTTATGATATAATATTTGTATGAAAGAGATTTATATAATAGCCCCGGTTAAAAAGCCGGAGGATATTTTAAAGTTTTCTGCAAATACAAGATGTAAAGATTATTATGTTTATTATAACAAATTCTTAAACGGTAATTTTGATTACATTTCCGAATTTGTTGCTAATGCACGTACTGCAGATTGCAGAATTTTTGTAAATTTTAAGCATGATATTGTCGAAGAAGAACTGCCTGAAATTAAAAAATTCCTTAAATATCTCAAAACTTCAGGTATAGATGGAATTTTTATAAATAGTTTTGCGGTACTTGAAGCTATTAAGGTTTTTAAATTTCCTTTTCAGGTTATTGCAGATTCTTATTTTGATATTCATAATCTTGCGGGAATTGACTTTATCAATAGCTTTCACAAAGTTACGGGATTGATAATTACTGAGGAAATTTATTTAAAAAATATTGTTAAAATAAAAAAATATACAAAACTTCCACTGGCTATAGATTCGGATAATCTTCCATGGTGTGCTGAAGATATTATCAAATTAAAAGCTATAGACAGTGTTATTGTGAAAGGTAAATTTGCATCTTCAGATGATATATTGGAAGGAATTGAACTTATAGAAAATATTCTTGACAAGCCGAAACTTTTTAAAAATCAAAAACTTCCGTTTAAACATGTTAGAAAATGCATATATAAAACAAATCATTTTTCCGGTGATATGGTTAGTGCAGAGGGTAAAGATTTTAAATTCAGCAGAAATATAAAATCTTTTGATTGGGAAGATGTTAATGAGGGTAAATCTTATGATAGTGATTTCACCCCGCTTATTGATAAAAATGCCGTTTTATCTTCAAAAGATAAATATAGAATAAATCTCAGATTGACATCATTATTGCAGATTCAGGAATTGAAAAAGTATATAGAGGATTTGGGGTTTAATCCTGTATATTCAATTGAATATGGAGAAATTGTTTCAACCAGCGACCTTGCTACAAGAAGTTTTTCAGAGGTTATAACGTTTGTTAAGGGTTTTTGTGCTAAATACGGCATAAAATTTCAGCTCTCAACTCCGGAAATATTGATAGAACGAGATTTTGACAGAGTTTATGAATATGAAAAGCAGCTGCTGCTTGAATATCCATGTCCTGATTCTTTGGTAATAAATAATATCGGTTATTTTTGGTCTTTTATCAATGATTCGGAAATAAATCATATTCCGTTTGAAATCGGTCAGGGTATAAATCTTCTTAACAGTATGTCTATAAAGTGCTTGAATAATCTGGCTCCTATTGATACAATCGACTTTTCTCCATTCAAGGATTTACATTCTTTAGAAAAAATATTGAAAAAATTTAAAAATGAAATTCCAAACAAAAAATATACAATCGCAGGTAATGTAAGGGTTTCAAGTATGGGATTGTGTCCGTTAAATAATGACAGTGCTATTGTTTCCCGTCTGTCCTGCAAGGCTCCTTGTTATAAAGGTCAGTATGCACTTAAAGATCCTTCTCTTAAAAAACTTTTTCCGTTTGTTTGTGATGGCTTTTGCAGAATGCATATGTTTGAAGATAAAATTATTGATGATTTTTCTGTTATTGATAACCTTTTGACTCTTGGAATTAATGAATTTGTTTTTGATTACAGTTCTTTGAATTTCAAGTATATTTCGATTTTACTCGATAAGTTTTTTACATATATTTCTAATGTAAAATAATATTTTTTTTACTGTTAAATTTTATTTTTTTGAGCTATTATATTTATAGTAGAAAATTTATTAGGGATTTTTGTCATGGCACAATCAAAATATGAAGAAAAAGTTATAGGAATACCAAGAGCGATGTCTTTTTATAACAATTATCCGTTTTATTTCGGGTTTTTTAATGATTTAGGCATCAAGATTATTTTGTCTGATGTTACCACAAAGCAGACTATGTCAGAAGGTGCGGGTTTGGTTGTTACCGAAACCTGTCTGCCTATCAAAGTTTATATAGGACATATTTTGAATTTGCTGAATAAAGGTGTTGATAAAATCTTTGTGCCTTCTTTGCAATCTATTGACAATAAGATATACAACTGTTCAAAAATCAGAGGATTGCCGGATTTGGTTCGCAATGTTGTAAAACAGCCTTTTACTATGATTGAAGCAACTCTGGATAAATCAGAAAAAAATCAGGGTTTATATGAATTTTTAGCAGAAGCGGTTAAGCCTTTCGGAATTACCGATATGAAAGTAATAAAAAGAGCTTCAAAAGCAGGCTGGAGATGTTATAACAATTTTCATGTTATGACAAAATCAGGTATGCCTTATTCAAAGGCTTTAAGTTATGCTCTGCAGGGAAAGGTTGTTATTGCGAATAAAACTAAAGAATATCCTATTTCAATAGCACTTGTCGGGCATGCATACAATCTTTATGATGAACGTGTGTGTATGAAAGTCTTGGATAAACTTGAAAAAATGGATGTTGAAGTCTGCACCTCTTTACAATTATCAGATGAACAGCTTGATGAAGGTATTGTAAGTCTCGGTAATGATAAATATTGGGCTAATGAAGACGAAATGACGGGTTCAGCAGGTCATTATTTGAAAGATAATAAAGTTGACGGAATTATTACTATTACTGCATTTGGCTGCGGTCCTGATTCATTGATGGTTGAAAGAATTACCCGCAGAGCAAAACAATTTAACAAACCATTGTTGAACTTAACAATAGATGAACAAACAGGTGAAGCCGGCTTTGTTACCAGATTGGAAGCTTTTGTTGATATGCTGTTCCGCAAAAAACGTGCAAGTATAGTTAATAAATTGAATCTTAAAGGTCAGGAAATTCAACCAGAATTTACTCCAAATGTTGAATATATTGAAACAAAATAAATATAAATAATAAATAAAAGTTTATCCGATTAGAGAAAAATCTTCATCAAGGTTTTTCTCTAATTCTTTTATAAGTGTTGAAAGCGGTATTTCAAGCCCTTCTGCAATTCTCCATAGTGTTGTTAATTGGGGATCCTTGATTGATTTTTCAAGATCCGCCCACATTGATTTTGTCATACCGATTTCATCAGATATCAGAGTAATTGATTTGTTCTTTTTTTGTCTGTGATATTTAATTATTGCGGCAAGTTTTGCTTGCAGTATAGTTTTATTTTTATTGTACAAATCTTGCATGTTTTTGATTTTAGTGCTAAATTAAGAACAATACGTGCTAATATTAGAACAGATATAGAGAGGTTAAATGAAAATTAAGGCTTTTACATTGGCTGAGGTATTGATAACTTTAGGAGTAATCGGTGTGATTGCTGCGATTACAATTCCTATGCTGATAACAAAGTATCAGAAATTTCAAACGGTAACCCGATTAAAGGGAACGTATTCACAAATTGCACAGGCAATAAGGCTTTCTCAGGATGATAACGGCGATGTGGAAGGTTGGGATTTGGCATCTGCAGATTGGTTTGACAGATATTTGGCAAACTATATGAAGGTTACAAAAGCCAGATTGAAGGACTTAAATGAAGAAGGAGCTTTGGTATATAAGGAATTGTCTGGCAATAGGGAAACAGGATTTGCCATAATAAATAATGCTGTATATGGCGGGGCTACATCATATACATTATTAAACGGCGTCCAGCTTATGGTTGCAGATACTTACAGGGTTCAAGCTAACTCTGCGGGTATATTAATTGATATAAACGGTGCTTATACTCCGCCTAATAAATTCGGCAGAGATGTATTTTCTTTCTCTGTTAGAAATGACTATGGTTTTGTTCCTTCCGGTATGTATTCAACTGCTGAATGCAGAGTTCCTGCAGAAGGAAATCCCGGAAGAGATTTTTTAAAAAACGGTACCTGTCTTCGCTATGGCTGTAACAAAGAAAGTCGCGGCAACTGGTGTGCAGCTCTTATTATGATGGATAGCTGGCAGATTGCTCCCGATTATCCCTGGTGAATACTTTGTCTTTTAATGAATATAGAGGGCTGTCTTTTGTACTGTGTGTCCTGTCGATATTGTATGAGTACTTGCAAGCTTGTGAAATAAGTCTTATAATATTTGTATGCAAATAAGAAGATTGACTTATTTTGATTATCCGAAACTTAAAAAATTGATTTCATATCTTTGCACCGATGAAAACGATAAACTTGCAAAATCTTTAATGGAAGAGCCTGTCGGTTTTGTCAATGCGATGCTGCCTCTTGAAATGAAATTTAAGTCCGAATCATTTATTCTTGTTGATCAAGGTGAAATTCTCGGATTGATTACAACTGCAAAAACTCCTGGCAACCCTTATAAAATCAATATAACAAGGCTTATTTTTAAAGAAAATCTTTATGATGTTGCAAAGCAGCTTGTTGAATTTGTAATTCATAAATTTGGCGGAAAGGGGGCAACTTCCTTTTCTGTAACAATAGATGAGTGTCATGATGAGTTATTTGATTTATTCATTAATGGTTGTGGTTTCAGGCAGTGTGCTTCTGAAGTTTTGTGGAAGATAGAAAGACCTATTCCTGAAAAAACTGATTTAAAATGGCGTTATGCTCAGCAGTCTGATGCCGGTGCTATTTCTCAATTGTATAATGCTGAATTGATAAATATTTATAAACCATCTTTAATCAGACATGAAAAGGAATTTCAGGAAAATCTGTTCTGTGGTTTTAACGATTATTACAAAACGAGGTATGTTATAGAAGAAGATAAAACAGTGCTGGGTTACTTTTCAATAACTACGAGTGATAATTTAAATTATATTCTTGATGTAACCACAAACAGCGGATATGATTTTGATTATGACAGTATAATAAATACAATGCTATGTGAGATTGCACGTAAAAGGCGAGCTTTTTATCCTCTGGTTAAACAAAAAACTTATACAAAAAATTCCGAAAAATTTGAAAATTATTTAAAATTAAAAGGTTATCTGCCGATTCAGACCCAGCAGATTCTGGTTAAAGATTTTTATAAACCCGTAAAGCAGGAATCTGCAAACTGGAATGTGTTTTTGCTTGGCGAAAACCAAATCGGATAATATTTTTTCATGTGAAATTAAAATATCAGAGCGGTAATTTATTTGATAATTTGATGTAGTGCATTCACAACATCAATATCCCATTTTGTTCCGGCTTCTGTTTTTAATATTTCAAATGCCTGAGCTGGTTCCATTGCTTTTCTAAACGGTCTGTCGGAAGTCATTGCTGAATAGGCATCAGCTACTGCAATAATTCTGGAGCCGAGCGGAATAGATTGCCCTTTCAAGCCTTCTGGCGACCCTGAACCGTCAACTCTTTCTGTTTGATAAGTTATATACGGAACAACTTCTGATAAGAAGTTTATGTTCATTAGCAGGTTTACACCGACATTTATATGATTTTTAATTTTTTGAAGTTCTTCAGGTGATAATTTCCCGTTAGTTGCAAATATTTTTTCCGGAAGAGTTATTTTTCCGATATTTTGTAACAGGCCTGCATAGTATATTAAATCTGTTGTTTTTTCATTCAAACCCAATTTTTTACAAATATTTCTTGCAAGCTTTGCACTGTTTCTTGAATGAGAAACAGTATATTGACCTTTTCTGTCAACTGCATTTGCTAATGCTTCTACAAAGTTTTGCTGATAATCGCATAAATCTCCGATTAATGCTGTCAATACTGCACGTTCTTGTTTTAATTCTATTTCTGTCGTATCAGGATTGTCTATTAGGGTATTAGTATGTTCAATTTCATTTTGCAGAGTTATTGTTGTTCCTAACAAATTAGCAATACTCAAGACCAGTTCAAAATAGTCCTTTTCTAATTTTTCAGCAGTTTTTATTGTAATCATACCAACCGGCATTGTAGAACTTTTCATTGAAATGTATATATAACTATCCTTTTCAATGATTTCTTGATGTAAAAGTTCCTTAATATTTATTTCTATGGTATTTTCATTTTTGTCGCCGGACATTCCTACCGGAATCAGTTGTTTATTTTTTACAAGGTGTATCCAGCATTTTTCAACTTCAAGCATTTGAACAATGGATTTTGCAATTGAAGTATATATAGCTGTTTCTTCACCTGTAGAAAAGTTCAGGACACAGAGAGTATTTTTAGAGGAGTATATTCCGATAAGTTCTTTTAATTGATTTTGAAGTCTTTCTTTTTTGTTAGCTTTTGCACTGACTTTTTTTGCAAGATCTTCTGAAATCAAATTTTCTGAAATAAAATCACCAAGATTAAGTGCAAACATTTCCTCTATCGGATCGCTGCCTAAAAATCTTTCAGATTGACCAAAAAGGGAAACTCCTGTTTGTTTCTTCTCTTCTTTATCCATAATTTTTCCTTTTACTACATGCCTTCTTCTTTATATACGGCATATTATTTTTAATCTTTAGTCCTTTTTTTAAAAATCATACTAAAGTATGGGATTTTTTATACTTTAGTATATTATTTTTTGTAACAATTTGTAATTTTTGATTAAATATACCCCGGGTGTCTAATATCTAAGGGGGTAATATTTTTAGATAATATATTTATGACTGATAATGTAGAATTAAGTATAATAGTTCCGGTATATAATTCAGAGGCTTATCTTGAAAGATGTATAAGCTCTCTATTATCTCAACAGCTTGCAAATATAGAAATTTTACTTATAAACGACGGTTCAACAGATAATAGTCTTGCAATTTGCAAGGAGTTCGAAACAAAAGATTCAAGAATAAAAGTCTTTAGTCAGGAAAATTCAGGGCAGAGCAAGGCCAGAAACCTTGGGATTGAAAATTCCTCCGGGGAATATGTTACGTTTACAGATTCAGATGATTGGGTAGATGTTGATTATTACGGGAAACTGATTGATGCTGCCAGACGTAATGATGCGGATGTTGCGTGCGGATCAATTATTCGGGAACGTAAAAATTCCAATAAATTTAGAATAAATTATACCGAAGAAAAATGCTATATTTACCCTCAAGAAAAAATTGATGCTGCGTGTGTTCCTGATATGTGCTATGTATGGAATAAGGTTTATAAGGCTTCTTATTTAAAAGAGTTAAAGCTAAAATTTATTGAAGGAATGTTTTTTGAAGACGTTGATTTTGTGACCAGAGCCGTTTATTTTTCAAATAAAATTGTTACTGTTCCCGGTACGTATTATCATTATCGGGTAAATTCAAATTCAACTGTTAAAACAATGAAAAAATCCGATAAAAAAAGATTAGATTCTATACTTTCTAAAAAGTATGTCCTTGAATTTTTTAGAAAGTATAATTTGAGCTCTCGTCCAAAAAATTTAATAAAAAAGAAAAATTGCATAAAATGTCTGGGGTTTACTATTTTGAAAGTGTATGAATGGGAAACCCGAAAAGTATATTATTTATTCGGAGCAATTCCAGTTATTGAAAAAATTTCTTACGCTTAATTGTAACACTAGTAACCGATTGCCCAGTTAAAATTGCTTGATGCTGTTTTTACCGGTTGAGAAATATCTTTTTTGGAAGAGTTTAAAGCAGTTACTTCAATAACTTTTTCAGCTTTTTGTAATATATTATATTCGCCGATTTTATTATCCACATTATTGAAGGATTTAAATTTATCTAATTCGGCTTGTAAATCTTGATTTTCAACATTTAATCTTACTATTTCATTATCGAGCTTATTTAATTTTGCTTCATAATTCATAGCTATATAGTAGCTCACAAATGTAACAGCAATAGCAATTCCAAGACAAAAACAAAGAGATTTATTTATTTTTCGGGTAACCATTTCTCTGATTGTTATAGGTTTAACTTGATAAAAATCAGCTTCAATTACAGATGCTTCTTCCTTTATCGGATTATCTGTATAACCTGCTTGCCGGTATAACAATTCTTGTTCTTCAATTTTTACTCTTGCTGAATTTAAATTCATTCCCTAAACTACCTACCACTAAATTATTTACTCTAACTTACCTTCGAATACATTTTGCAATTCTTAGCTTTGCACTTCGTGAAGGCGGATTCTCTCTAATCTCCTGCTCAGATGCCATTATTGGTTTTTTATTTATCAGCTCCAGTATTGGAGGCGGACAGGTACATATCATTTGATTTTTCTCGCAATGGCAACGGGTCGAATGGTATTTGAAAACCTGCTTTACTACTCTGTCTTCAAGTGAATGAAAACTTATTACACTTATTATAGCACCAAATTCTAATAAATCCAATACATCATTTAATGTGTTTTTAACATTTTGTAACTCATGATTAACTTCAATTCTTATTGCCTGAAATACTCTAGTTGCAGGGTGAATGGAAGTTTTTACTCTTGGAGTTGCTTCAATTATGATATCGGATAATTCTGTTGTTGTTTTAATCGGTTTATGTTTTCTGTGTTCTATAATAGCTTTTGCTATCCGTTTTGAAAATCGTTCTTCTCCGTATTCAGAAAATATTTTTACTAAATCATTTTCTGAATATTTGTTTACAACATCGTATGCGGAAAAATCGGAATCTTTGTTAAATCTCATATCAAGCGGGGCTTCTTTTGAAAATGAAAATCCTCGTTCCTGCTTTGTTAGCTGGTGGTATGATGCTCCAAGGTCAAATAAAATTCCGCCTGTTATTTTTTCTATTCCGAGATTTTTCAGTACGGATTTTATATTGGTATAAGAATCTTTTACAATGGTTAGATTTTTATAATCTTTTAATCTTTCTGATGCAGCATCTATCGCATCTTGGTCTATGTCAAAAGCAATTAGTTTACCGTCAGGCGAGATGTTCTGTAATATAAGTTCGCTGTGTCCGCCGCCGCCAAGAGTGCAATCTACATATATAAGTCCGTTTTGGCAATTTAAAGCGTCAACTGCTTCTTTTTTCATAACGGTGTAGTGTTTAAATTCATTCATAATTGTATTTTAGCATAAAATTTAATCTGTTAATAATAATTATAGAGTCGGTTGTACTGTTTTGATTGATTTGTTTTTTGCGGAAAAAGCGGTACCTGTTTATTACAGGTACCGCTTTTTCATACGTGCTATTAAATTTTACAAAATAAATCCAGCCAAGCCCTCCTGATCAAAAATTTCCACAAATTTATCGTACGTACAATTAACTTCTTCGCCTGTTTCATCAATAATTTGAATAACATTTTGCATTTCAGCATCTTCTACAGTTGCTGCTTTTGATAAAATTAAGTAAGAATTTGTATCATTTAATGCATTGTCTTTGTGTTCAAGTAATGTTGTTTCATCAAAATTAAATTCCATTTTTGACCTCTTTTCAGTTTTCGTAACCACATAGTAGCTATCGGTCATTTTTTATGTATTCTTTAGTGTTTTTTATTGTAAATTTACAAATATTTACAATTTCCTTTGTAAAATAAAAATATCCGGAACTGAAAGGTTCCGGATATTTTAAATGTCAAATAAAATTTTTACTATACAGCTGCTTTAATTGCTTTGTTTGCTCTGTATAAGCTTGTATCTTTGCCTAAAATGTCGAGAATCCCGACCATATCGGCTCCGCAGGTTCTGCCGGTAACGGCAGCTCTGATTGCCCACATTGTAACTTTAGGTTTAATCCCGCCTTTTTCTTTCCATTCAGCTCTGAAATCAGCCAGTTTTTCGTGAAGATTTTCTTCTGTCCAATCCCAATCTTTAGCTTTTTCTACGAAATCTTTCAATACATTTTGGGCCGTTTCTGTATCTAATGTTCCGGTTTGAGTTTCCGGTTCAATTTCAACATCTTTGCCGAAGAAATACGGAACTGCATCTGTAATATCAGATAACAAAGTTAAAGGTTCTCTCGTAATTTCAACCATTTTTGTGTACTGAGCATCTGTTAATTCATTAAGATTATATTTTGTTAAATAAGGTTTTAACATTTCTTTTAATTTTTCAATCGGCAGCATTTTGATATAATGACCGTTCATCCATTTTAATTTGTCATATTCAAATATTGAATTTGAAGATGAAATTTCATGAATTCTGAAATCTTTTGCAATTTCATCAACAGATTTGATTTCTTCTCCGTCAGAAGGTGACCAGCCTAATAGGGCAACAAAGTTAATTAAAGCTTCTGTCAGATAACCTTCTTTAACAAAGTCTGATACCGCAGTTGCTCCATGTCTTTTTGATAGTTTGCTTCTATCAGGGGCTAAAATCATTCCAAGGTGTCCAAATTGAGGAACTTCAAATCCTAAAGCTTCAAATATCAAAATTTGTTTATATGTATTTGAAATATGGTCTTCACCTCTTATTACGTGTGAGATTTTCATTAAAGCATCGTCAATTACGACAGCAAAATTATAAGTCGGGGTGCCGTTTGATTTTTGGATTACAAAATCTCCTAAAAGATTTGTATCCATATGTAGTTCACCTTTTACCATATCATTAAATTTTAAGATTGAAGAATCGTGAAAAGCTTTTTGAGCTTTAGCAATATTAAATCTGATTGCAGGTTTTCTTCCTTCTGCTCTTAATTTTGCTTTTTCTTCTTCTGTTAAATTTTCGCATTTTTTAGAATATACATAAGGCTTTTTGGCTTTTGTAGCTTCTTCTTTTTCCTGTTCAAGTTCTTCTGGGGTGCAGAAGCATTCGTAAGCAAAACCTGAATCTAAAAGTTTTTGAACATATTTAGGATAAATATCAAATCTTTCAGACTGTGTATAAGGTCCGTAAGGTCCGCCAACATCTGGTCCTTCGTCCCAGTTTAGACCTAACGCTTTTAAACTGTCAAAAATATTGTCGATATATTCTTGAGAAGTTCTTTCAGCATCTGTATCTTCTATTCTTAAAATAAATTTTCCATTATTTTTTTTTGCAAATAAATAGTTAAATAATGCAGTTCTAGCTGTCCCGATGTGTAAGTTTCCGCTTGGGGACGGTGCTATTCTAACTCTAACTTCTGACATTTTAGCCTTCTTTCTTTTATTTTTCAGCACAATAAGGATATCACAGGGGTAATCGATTTTCAAGTCTTGAGGGAGTTTTTCTAAAATATTTTGTAAGGATTCAGGATATTTTTTGGATCAAAAATTTTTTTTATTTGCCGCATATAATCCAATGCTCCACCGTCAACGACTTTAGAAATATAAGCTTTCTTTTCCAATCCTATACCATGTTCGCCTGATATGATGCCTCCGAGTTTTACCGTAAGGTGATAAATTTCTGATTTCGCAATTTTATAATGTCTGTATTCTTCTTTATCATTATAGTCAATTGGTATCTGCGGGTGTACGCTTCCGTCTCCAACATGTCCGACCATACAAACAGTGAGGTTATGCCGCTTGCAAATTTCTTGAATTCCTTTTACTAGTTTAGCCAAATTTTGTCTTGGAACAATAACATCATCTGTTGTCACATTAGGTTTTATTTTGGTGCAGGCTGCCATTGAAGATCTTCTTGCTGACCAGATATGTTCAGCTTCTTGTTTGTTTTTTGAATAGTGAATACTTGAGGCCTTGTTTTCTCTTAATGTTTCACAGATTGTTTTGCGTAACTCTTCAATATATATTTCATATCCGTCAATTTCAATTATTAAAGCCGCATCTTTGTCGCATAGCAAACCTGTCGGATAAAATTTTTCGATTGTTTGAATTGCATTTTTATCCATAAAATCAATAGTTGTCGGAGCAATTTGTTTTTCTATTATTTTATTGACAGAAGTTATTGCATCATCTACAGCATCAAAATAAGCCATTATAACTTGAGATGCCTGTGGCTTTGTTATCAACTTTAATGTTGCCTCAACTACGATTCCTAAAGTTCCCTCTGAGCCGACAAAAAGACTTCCGAGGTTGTAGCCTGTTGCGTTTTTGATTGTATTGGAACCTGTTCTGATAAGTTGACCATCGGCCATAACAACCAGCATATCTATTACATAATCTTTAGTGGAGCCGTATTTAAAGCATCTGGCACCTGCTGAATTTTGAGCGATACTACCTCCGATAGTTGAAACTTTAAGATTTGAAGGATCCGGTGGATAAAATAATCCTAAATCTTCCACCGCTTTTTGCAAATCGCCTACAATGACTCCCGGCTGAACTCTTGCTGTCATATTTTCTGGGTTTATTTCAAGAATTTTGTTCATTTTTGAAAAATTTAAAATTATTCCGCCATGAGTTGCAACACAGGCTCCTACATTATTAGTGCCTGCTCCGCGGCATATTATTGGTGTCATATGCTTGTTTGCAATTTTTACAACTTTTTGAACCTGTTCAATATTTTCAACAAAAACAACAGCATCAGGAAGCTGGGATTTTACGTAAGGATCATTTGAAGCATCTATTGAATATACGTAGCGTTCTTCCAGTTCTGCGAGTACGTTATTTTTAGGTAATGTATTTTTCAGGTCTTTTATTAAATTACTAGTCAACATATGATGCCAATTTTTCTATATTTGAGCTTAATTTAGCAATTTGTTTATCTATTTTATCTATTTTTCTTGTGACTTTAGAGTCATCTATATCTTCTACCGCAGAAAGAATTTTTTCAAGTGCCATTTCAAGACGGTCTATTCTTTCTTGTTGTTCTTCGAATTTATCTTCCAATCCTCCGAGTTTGCTTATTTGTTTTTCAAAATAGGCCAGTCTTTCCTGTTGTTCATCAAATTTTTCTTCAATAGAATTAAGAATATCAGTTTGTTCCGGTATGTCTTTTTTCAGATCTTCTATAGCAGATTTAATATCAATGATTTCTTCCGAATTAGTGGATATTTTATTCATGCTGTCGCTGGCAGAGTCAATCCACTCACCCATATAAATAAGTGCTTGCCTCATTACTTTATCGGATGCATTTGATTTTTCAAGAAGTTTTGTTACATTATCAACTTTAGATGCAAGTTGATCAGTAATAACTTTTCCAAATTCTTCAATTCCGCTATTTATTGCATTATATGATTCTCCTGAGGCGACAAAAAGTTGATGAGTTAATGCGTTAAGGCTCTTTATGTCAGTATTTATTCTGTCAAATCTGCTTTTTAATCCGAAAGCTTCTTCACTTGACAGTGAATTTTGCAAGTCTACGACAGAAGAACCTATCTGATTTATATTATCAAGAATAAATGATAAACGGTTTGCCTGAGTTTCCTGTTCTGTTGTTTGCAGATTGTTAAGAGCCAATCTTAATTTTGCAAGATCCGATTCAATATCCTGCATTGAATAATTGTAATCAGAAGCTTCATCTGCACTTGTTATTTGTTTTAACTGTTTAGTTACAGCAGTCAGGCTTTGATTGATTTCATCGGTTTTTTCTTCGACAAAGTCTTTGATATCTTCTGATTCTTCAACAAAAGATACTTGCTCAAATACGGTTACAACTGCAGCCATAATTGATTCTTTCATATCTTTTAGAGTTTGTTGAATTCTTTTTGTGCTGTCATTAGAGTTGAGGTTATTGACTTCAACGGTTAATTCCTTCAAGCATTTTCTAACAGCATCAGTTTTGTGGTTCTTTTCAAAACTTTCTAAGTAATCAGTCTGAGCCAGAATTAAATCTTTTACGTCTTCAATATTAGACTTTGTGCCGGAAAGTTCATCTTTAGCAATTGTATCTATTTTATGATTTAATTCTTCCAGCATTGACGTTATTTTAGCATCAGACTCAGAAAGTTGTTTTACCGTATCAACTTTTTCATCAACATTTAACAATGTATATTTGATATCTTCTATGTTATTTGAAGTTTCAGAAGATGCAACAGAATCAATTTTACCTTCGATAGAATCCAGTATATCTCTGATATCATTGGTTTCATCATAGTTCGCAGGTAAGTTGTTTAAAAGTCTTTCTTCCAGTTTACTTATAGAATCTTTTATAATCTCAAGGTCTTTTGCTGAGGAAACTTCTTCTATTTTGCTTTCTATAGATTGCAGAGAATCTTTAATATCCTCAAAATCATCGATGTTATCAGAAGAAGCAATGATATCAATTTTTTCATTGATAAGATTCAACATATTGCCGGAATCTGTACCTTGAATAGAATTTAATCTTTCTATAGCTTCTCTTACTTCTTCCATCAAATCATAATCTTCGCTGGAAGCAAGAATATCAATTTTTTCATTTATTAGTGCCAGTGTAGCTTGAAGATTGTTAGGAATTCCTCCGCCTGTTTCAATACCGCCGTTGTTTAATTGATCCAGAGCCTGTTTTATCTCCATAATCCATTCACTGTTGTCAGTCAGAGTTAAAATATTTATCTTATCGCTGATTTCTTCAAGCATAGAATGAATTTCGCTGCCGGAGATATAATTTTTAATTTCTTCGAGCCAGTTTTTATTTATTGTTTTTGATAGAAGATCTATCTTATTGTTTAAACTCAGCAGTAAATTATCATTACCCAGTGTAGGTATTGATTTCAGTGAATTTATTGAAGGTGAAGCTGTTTTTCCAACTTTCGGTTCAGAAGTTTCTTGAGGAAGAACTCTTGCAATATCAGCATGAAGATTGTTGATATCTTGTTTTAGCAAATCAAGAGCTTTGATAATATCGAAATTGTTTACCCCGACAAGGATATCGTCATCGTCATCATCATTTTCTTCTTCATCTAAATCGTTGCATTCTTCTTCTGTTTCAGAATCATCTTGATCAAAGTCGAATGATTCATTGTCAGCAATAGGGCTGTCTGCATCAGTATCAGAATCTTCATCTCCTTCAATAATTTCAGGAGCCGCTTTTGCTACGGATAATGTTTCCATTTTACTTTTAATGGCTTCAAGAACTTCTTCTATTTGAGGATTATCACCTGACAAATCTTTAATAAGGTCTGAAAATTTATCAAAGTCTGCTTTAATATCTTCTATAACCTGTGCATTTTTGCTATCTTCAAATACTCGTTCATATTGATTTGAGCTAAAGTCGAGCAGATTATCCTGTGCTGATTGAGCTGTTTCTTTCTGAAGTTTAATAAGCTCTTTGATTTTTATTTTAAAACATCTTTTTAAGTTATCAATGGCATTTACAATTTCTGCATTGTTAACGGCAACAGTGAGCATTGATTTAATTTCATCGTGATGGCTGGATATTTGTTCTGAGAGTGTAGTTTTGATATCTTCAGCAGCTTCCGTTATCAATTCTTTTTGTTCAGATTTGAAAGAATTTATTTGTTCGACAAAGTTTTTAAATTCAGCCATATGCTCTGCATCTGGAGGAGTAATTCTGTTAAGATTTTCTTCCAGATAAGCTTTCATATTGTCAACTTTTATGATAACTGAATCAATATCTCCAAGTATAAAATCCCGCAGATTATTTTCTGTTTCTGATAAATCTGCATTTATTTTATTGTAAGTTTCTTCAAGTTTGTCGTAAGTGCTTTTTGAATATTTGGTATTTTCAAAAAGATCTTCCTGTACATTTTCGTGCAAATCGTCAAGGTTTTCTTTGACCTGTTCACTGTTTTCTTTTGTAGAATTGTTTGCCAGACTTGCAATCATTTCTTTAATAGGAGCAAGTTCTTCTATAAGCTGGTCAGTTTTTGCATTTAAGCTGCTGATAATATCAGTATTTATCAATTCAAGTTCCTGTTTAGAATCCAGTAATTTGCTGTCGGCAACAGTTAACTTTTCATATAAATCCGGATTTTGAGTATTTGAATGTCTTAATTCCTGAATAAAATCAAGCAGGGTTGATGTTTTTTCTTCAATTAGTTCTGCGTTATAAGCAAAACCTGTCTGAAGTTTTTCTTCGACACCTGATGTTAATTCTGACAAATTATCACTGATTTCAACTAACTTTTCAGCAATAAATGTTGAAATATTATCTTCTTCTGAATTTTTCTCATAATTCAGAGTTTTAAAGGATTCTCCAAGTTGTTTTATCTGGTCTTTTATCTCAAGAATTTCAGAAACAGAAGATGTTAAATCGTTATTAGACAAAGCTGCATTGTCAAATACATTTTTATACTCATCTATTTTATCAATAATCTGATTTATAGAATTCCGGTTATCGCTTTGATATTGAGTAAGAGCATTTTCAAGTCTGTCGATTTTCTCCTGAGTATCTGCTGAAATTCCGGTATCCGAAGTATCAAGAATGTCTTTGATATTTTTCAGATATTCCTGTATTGTTTGTATTGTATTTTTATTATTATTTTCAATTTCATCAAAATTAGATTTTTTATTTTCAAGAACTTCTTTAATTTCCGCAATAGATTTTTTTAGTTCGTCATTATCGGATTTTAAGATTTCTGACATATAATCAGAAATTGTAGTAAGCTTTTCTTCTACTTTGTGAGAATTTTCAGTAACAATATTTTTAAAAGCATCAGCATCAAGCAGATTCAGTCTTTCCAAAAGAGTATTTTGAGAACTGTTAATTTCATCAATATTGTCACTTATTTCAATATTCTCACTGTTAATTTTTTCTATAAAGTTTTTTAAATCTTCTACAAAAGTATTAAATTCCTCGGCAGTAACTATACCGTTTACACAATTTTCCAATTCGGTCAATTGCTCTATTACTGCAGAATTATGCATGCCAGCAGTATTGATGAACTCATTTTTTAATTCATCAATAATTTCGCTTATATTAGATGCTGTTGATTGCGTATTGTTTTCTTCTGAAGTTTGCGAAAATTCTTCAAGTTTATCTATTATTTTTTCAGAAGTTTCTAAAATTTTCAGAACATCATTTTGTTCTGCTTTACTTTCCAGTTGAGATAATATTTCTTCTGAATTTTCTTTAATGTTAGATTTTTCAAGCCAGTTTTGAATAGAATTTGTTTTGTTATAGAGGTTGTTAAATTCTTCATCAAAATTTAAGTCATCAATCATATTTTCAATTTCATCAGGTTGAGATGAAAGCGAACTGATAGATTCCTGTGTCGGAAGATTTTCTAACTTTTCTGAAATATCTTCTGTTTTTGAAATAAGACTTTCCAGTTTTGTTTCATAATTTTTTAAAAGATTTTCAATATCTTCTTTTTTAGGCATACTTGCTGTAAGATTATTTATATCTGTTTTTAAATTTTCGCTTAGTTCGGTTTTATCTGCAATTGTATTGATTTTTATGATAAGAGAATCATTTAAATCCGCCACAATATTTTTTACGGTTGTTAATTCTTCAAATATTGCGGATATTTTTTTGTCAGTTTCTTTTGAAACTTCAGTATTTTCAACTTCATTTGATAAAAGATTTACTTTAGCTGAAATGTCCTGCAAAGAGCTGCTTAAAGCTTGTATGTCAGGATTTCCGTTTATGTTTTTGCTTATGTCGGCCAAATCTTTTTTTACTGTAGTAATTCCGTTTAAAAGAGAATCTGAAACATCTGCGATATTAGCAGGTGCCTGAGTTATTTCAATCTGTTCATTATGTTTATTTTCGGATTTTTTTGATGCAAAGTTTTTTATCTTCGCAAGTGTTTCTTCTGATTTTGAAAATATAGAGTCAATAATACCTTGAGTAGTTTTTAATTTTTCGTTTTTTTCAAGGTTTTCCAGTATTTGAGAAAGTTTTGTATCATTTTTATCAAGTGCTTTGATATTATCCAGTATTTCACTGACGGAGGTTAATATAACCGAAATTTGTTCATTATCCGGTTTTAATATTTTTGCTCTGCCTGGTTTTATGAATTTGTTAATAATAACTTCCAGATCGTTTACTACTTCATTTAAACTGTTATCAAATTTGAAATTCAATGTTTGCAGCTGACGTAAAGCTTCTAATGCCGGCTCAATTTGATTATTGTAAGAGTCGGTTAATGCTGCTTCTGTTTTTAACAGTTCTGCAGTTATTTTTTCTATTTCGGTTTTGAATATTTCAAGATTATCTGTAAAGTTACCGTATAATTTTTTTATTTCTTTTCCATGCCCGGTTTGATCGTCAAAAACTGTCTTAAGAATATTTTCTATTTGAGTGTATTGCTCAAGAGCGAATGAATACTTTCCTCTTAATTCTGCAGCCAAATCTGCAAGATAAGATTTAATTACTTTCGTAAATTCTTTATTTTTATTTCCCGTTTCAATTTTATCTGTTATTGTTGTTAACAGGTTGTTGAAATTATTAGTATTCCCACTGTTAGTTTTAGCTGTCTCCCTTAATAATTCAACGATTCTTTCTAAATCTTGAGCCATTCTTTTGTCCTTACAAAATATCCCTACTTAATAATATTATATTAGCAGGCATAGAATTATTAGTAAATTTAATTTTGCTTATTTATTACAAATGTTAAGATTAAGTATTTAAAATTTGTTATTAGTGCTAGAATAGAATAAGATAATTTTGAAAGAGGGATAGAATGAGTCACATAGTAATAGATCAATCCAAGTGTAAAGCATGTTATTTGTGTGTAAAAGAATGCCCTAAGAATTTGATTAAAATTAGTGAGAAAACTAATAATTTAGGAGCGAAAGTCGTAGAATTTTGTGATCCGGGTCATGAATGTCTGGGGTGTGCAAAGTGTGCAACAAGATGTCCGGATTTAGCTATAACAGAAGTATATAAAGGATAAATTATAATGGTAGTTGAATGTCTAACTGGTACTAAAGTTTTAATGAAGGGTAACTATGCAATTGCAAATGCAGCAGTATTGGCAGGCTGTCAGTGTTATTTCGGTTATCCTATCACTCCGCAGAGTGAAATAGGTGAGTTTATGAGCGGGAAAATGCAGCAATTAGGCAGAGCTTATGTATCTGCGGAAAGTGAACTGGCTGCCATAAATATGGTTATTGGAGCCGTTTCTACCGGAGTTAAAGCAATGTCATCGTCTTCTTCATGTGCTATTTCCTTGATGCAGGAAGCTTTATCTTATGCAACTTCCGATCAGCTTCCCGTAGTTTTAGTTAGTGTTATGAGAGGCGGTCCGGGATTGGGTAACATTTATCCTTCTCAAGGTGACTATAATCAGGCTACAATAGGCGGGGGCAACGGAGATTACAATATAATTGTTCTTGCACCTTCCAATGTTCAGGAATGTATTGACTTAACATATAAAGCTTTTTATCTGGCTTTCAAATACAGAAATCCTACCATATTACTGGCTGATGGATTGCTGGGTCAGATGATGGAGCCTGTAGAATTTTATGATTATCCGTATCCTGAAATTGATACATCTTCTTGGGCTTTGACCGGAGCTAAAGGTCGTGATGCAAGAGTTATCAGGTCTTATGCTCCGTTGGAAACAGATCAGTGTGTCTATGTTGATAATTTGTTTAAAAAATATAAGCTTATAGAAGAAAATGAAGTTGAATACGAAGAATATATGACTGATGATGCGGAACTTGTTGTTGCAGCATTCGGTTCTATGTATCGTAATGTGAAATCCGCAGTTAAAATATGCAGAGAAAAAGGTTTAAAAGTCGGTGCATTTCGACCGATTACATTATATCCGTTCCCGTCAAAACGATTGTCAGAACTTGCAGACAGGGTTGAGAAATTTCTTGTAACCGAAATCAATATGGGACAGATGGTAAGAGATGTAAGACTTGCTGTAAACGGAAAAGCCAGGGTTTTGTTCAAGGGCAAGGCTGTCGGTGCTATGATTGATGTTGAGGATTTAGTAGAAGAAATTGAAAAACAGATGGGTGGTGTATAATGGCTACACAGGTTTTTAAGATACCGGAATCATTCAGAAAGAATGTCAGATATTCATTTTGTCCGGGGTGTGACCATGGAGTTGCGGTCAGACTGGTTGCGGAATGCCTTGATGAATTGGGTTTGACTGAAAATGCTATAACAGCTACTTCAATCGGATGTTCTGTAGGATTATATGATTTTTTAAATGTGGATTCAATTGAGGCTCCCCATGGGAGAGCTTTGGCTGTTGCGACAGGTGTAAAAAGAGCTAAACCTGATAAATTTGTGTTTACTTATCAGGGTGACGGTGATTTTGCATCCATTGGCTGGGCTGAGAGTATGCACTGTGCATTCCGGGGTGAAAATTTGTCAGCTATTTGTATAAATAATACAACTTATGGTATGACCGGAGGTCAGTTAGGACCGACAACCCTTTTGGGGCAGGTTACAACAACATCTCCAACAGGAAGAAATATTGAGTATTACGGTTATCCGGTTAAAATTGCCGAACATATTGCTCTAAGTGATGGTACTGCATATAGTGCAAGGGTCTCTTTAGATTCTGTTGCTAATATTAAAAAGGCAAAACTGGCTATTAAAAAAGCATTCGAGGTTCAGTTAAAAGGATTGGGGTTTGGCTTTGTTGAAATTTTGTCAAGCTGTCCTACTAATTGGCGTATGACTCCGGAGCAGGCTCATGAACGTGTGAGAGATGAAATGATGCAAATCTTTAAATTGGGTGTATATAAGGATATAACAGTATAAATTAAGGATAGACTATGGAAAAAGATTTTATAATTGCCGGATTTGGCGGACAAGGTGTATTATTGGCAGGTGAGGTTTTGGCAAACGCATTTATGCTTGATTGCAAAAATGTTACCTGGTATCCGAGTTATGGTGCAGAAATGCGTGGCGGAACTGTTAATTGCGGTGTTGTGATGAGTGATGAAGAAGTCAGCTCTGTTCAAAAATCTAAATCAGATTTTATTATTGTTTTGAATCAGGCTTCTTTTGATAAATATACATCATGGGTTCGAAAAGGCGGTTCTATTATTGTGAATTCTTCACTTGCTAAAATTGCAAAAACAAGAGATGATATAAATTATATTTTTGTTCCTATTACTAAAATGGCTCAGGAAAAATTGGGAAATATTAAAATGTCTAATATTTTTGCATTAGGTGTTTTGTCAAAAGTGAGCAGGCTTGTATCTTTAAAAACTCTGGAGAAAGCTCTATATAATGTGATTCCGCCTCACAGAAAACATTTAATTCCTAAAAATATTGAAGCATTAAAACTCGGTTATGAGTATGATTTATTGCCAGTTTAGTTTAAAATCACCTAAAAAGTTGATTTTAAATTTGGTCAGACAGTTTATTCTTTTCATGAGATATATGAGAGGTTTAATTGTCGTGAAACAAGATCTTATTTTTTCTATTAAAGAAAAAGAATTACAACTGTCGAAATTAAAAGAACATATTGATAAGAGTGAAGTTTGTTCGGATCTGTACAACAAGGTTCTTATTGAAAAAGCGGTTTTGACAAAACAGCTTGAAGAATTACAAAACAAGTCTTTAATAAATCGCATTAAACATTTATTGCCCCGCAAAGAAAAATTGATATGCGATTATTTTAGAGGTAAATAACTGTGTTTTGAGTTTTCTGTACCCGTAAATATTGATTTTTGCATTCGTAATTGGTTTAGATATTATACAATACTTGTTTTTTTAAGTGTTTTGTTTTATAATAGGTTGTAACCCATATTAAACAAGCTATAAAGGTGGTGAAAATATAAATGGCAGAAGTTAAAGTTGGCGAAAACGAAAGTATTGAAAGTGCTTTGAGACGTTTCAAAAAGAAAATCCAAAAAGCCGGTATTCTTTCTGAAGTTAAAAAACGTGAAAGATACGAAAAGCCAAGTGTTAAAAGAAAACATAAATCTGAAGCTGCTCGTAAAAGAAAAGTATAAGATTTGTTATAAAAGTAAAAAGAAGGTTCGAATACGAGCCTTCTTTTTTGTGCTAATTTTCAGCCAAGATACTAAACCCTACGATTGCTCTGGTACTGATATTAAACCATTTGTACTCTGTATATGAGCCAATATCACATTCATTGCTGTTGCAAGTATCTTCTATTCTTGCTATTTTTACATCTTTTAGTGCAATCAAACAATCGTGGCAGTTTTCGCATTTATCGTAATAGTCGTGTATTGTGCCGATTATTTGCATATGGTTTGTAAGGATAAGCACTCGTCGGGTTGCATTTTCCTCCATAATATTATTTATCACTTCACCAAGATTTTTAGACATAAATAGACCTCCTTTAACTATAAGTTAAAAGGTTTAGTCAATTTTTATATTCTACTGATAACCTATTAAAAAGATTTATTTTCAAAAATATTTTTATTTTTAAGTTTTTCTTTAGGTACTACGATGCCGCAGTATTTGCAGGCAAAATATTCATTTGAACTGTCGAGCGGCAAAAAAAGATGTTCGCATTCTTCTATATTATCTTGTGGTAAGTCTTCACTGTTATTTGTCAGTGGATCATACGAATGTTGAACAGTTTCTTTTTTTTTGAAAAGTTGTGCTATAATTTCAAAAATATACATTATAAAGAGAATCTTTCAGGGAGTAATTCTGTAATTTTATATGCTTTTAGACTATCACCAATTTTGACGATAATTTCAGTATTATCATCGCAAAATTCGCTGATTACTTGTCTGCAGGCTCCGCAAGGTACGCAGTTATCCTGATTCGGAGAGTAAATTGCTATTGCTTTTATTTTTCTTTCTCCATCAGCGATAGCTGAACCAATGGCATTCCTTTCTGCGCAGATTGTTAATCCGAAACTTGCATTTTCAAAGTTGCAGCCGCTGTATACTTTATTTGATTCTGTTAATACACTGGCACCAACATTGAATTTTGAATATGGAGTATAGGCTTTTTTAGAAGCTTCTATTGCTTTTTCCATCAATTCTTCGTAAGTCATGATTATCCTCTTTTGTTTTTATTATACATTGGATTTTTTTTATTTTATCCCTTGATTGTATGAATGATTTTAAATTTTGTTAAAATTTTTTATATATTTTAAAGTTTTTGAAGAAATATCCGTAAAAGAAGATAGTAAATAAAAGATAAAGGCGAACTATGGACGTAGCACGAATAGGTGCAGTTTCACCGACTCAGGTTGACTGGCGTAAACTTACATCTAAAGAAATTATAGAATTTGAACAGCAGGGAATTGAGGTTCCTTCCGAGTATTTGCAATGGGCTCAGGAATTTCAGCGTACTCTTGCTGCGGGTGACAATGATGATACAACTTATGAAGCTGCGGTGTCTGAAACTTCTTCCATTCCTCAACCTGCAACGCTGCCTGCGGGTGATACTTCTGAGGAAACTCCGCAGGAAGTCCAAACTTCCGATAATTCTGTTGTTCAAAATCCGGAAGAATTATCTGCTGCAGAAAGAAGAAAGCAGATGGAAGAAGATGGCAAAGGTTTATATTCTATAGGTATAGAATTTAGAAATATCAGTAACGACAAAGCAGAGGATTCAGAAAATGTTGAAGCTTCTGCTTCATCTACAGCTGAAACTTCCTCAAATTCTATAGCAAGTTTGGATAGTTATATGTCTGCTCTTATGACAGAAATAGGAAGTTTAAAATCTGATATTGAATCAGAAACGAATAAGAAAAATAATACTAATATTTCTAAAATAAACAGATTACAGCAGCAAATTAAAAATCTGGGCACCGGAGGTCAAACGATTGCTGCATCTTATTCTGTGGAACTTGATAATCTGATGTCGCTTGTTGAGGGACAGAGCGGAATTCCCGAAAGCGGCATAGATTACGGAACAGAAACTCAAAGTATTGGAGAAGAATTAAAACGTTATCCGCTATTTTACGGCTCATTTGGCAGACGTGTTGTAAGTGCAGGTGAAAATGCCGTTTCGGTATCAGAAGAGGCTCAAACTGCAATTACACAAGCTTTGAATACTCTAAATAGTAATCAGGATTCTATTTTAGGCTATCAAAATGATATAGAGCTTCAAACAGGAATTTCTGCAGCGTCTGTAGAACCTGAAAATTCAGAAAATAGTAATACTGATAAAAATGGTGATAAAAAATCAGAAGCGGATAAAGCTGTTCAGACGGCTCAAAATGACGGAACAGAAGCTTCAGCTATCGCCAGTGCCAGTATTGATGAAATCTTAAAAGCAAAAATCAGAAAAGGTATTGATATCAATTCTCAATCAGCGTAGAGATTTTATTGCCTGTTTTATATTTTCGGATTTATATATATAATTCCCGGCGACAAGAGAATTTGCTCCGTATGAGGTGCATATTTTGGCAGTTTGGTCATTTATTCCGCCGTCAACTTGTATAATTAAATTTTCTGGAGCTTCTTGTTTTAAAATAGTTATTTTTTCCGCACAATCAGGTATAAACTTTTGTCCGCCAAATCCGGGTTCTACAGTCATAATAAGAACCATATCCAAATCTTTTAAAAATTCCAGAATTTCTTCAGGTTTAGTTTTAGGTTTGATAGATAATCCTGCTTTAATTCCAAACGAATGAATTTGTTCTATAATATCTGAAACATTTGCTTTTTCAACAGCTTCATAATGAAAAGTCAGTATGTCCGCTCCGACTTTTGCGAACGGTTCAATATAAATTTGCGGATTTTCTATCATTAAATGTACATCTAAAGGTAAATTTGTAACTTTTTTTATAGATTTAACTACAGGAACCCCAATTGTGATATTTGGAACAAAATGTCCGTCCATAACATCTATGTGTATCCAATCAGCACCTGCATTTTCTACAGCTTTAATATCCCTTTCCAAATTTGCAAAGTCTGCTGATAAAATAGATGGTGATATTATAATTTTTTCTTTCATTCTATTATTCCCAGTTTTTTACAAGCCTCATAGGCACATTTTTGCTCTGCTTCTTTTTTTGTTGAGCCTTTTTCTGTTGCCAGAATTTCATTGTTGTAAACAACTTCTATAACAAATTCTTTTTTATGTTCGGGTCCGATTTCATCTATAACTTTATATTCAGGTGTTGTTTTTGTTTTTTCCTGTGTGTATTCTTGAAGAATGGCTTTTGCGTTAAATTTTTCAAAATGAGTTGAAACTTCCAGAATATAAGGTTTAAACGTTTTTTCTATGTATGTTATGATTTCATTAAATTTTCCATCCAGATAATAAGCACCTAAAACAGCTTCAAATGTACAGGCACAAATGGAATTAAGGTTTCTGCAGCCCTGTTTCTCTTCATGTTTTCCTATTATTATAAGTTTTTGCAAACCGTTGTTTTTTGTAATATCCGCTAAAACGTTATCAGAAACTACGACTCCTCGTATTTTTGATAACTCGCCTTCTTTTGACTCCGGATACATTTTAAACAATACATCAGATACTGCTAATTTTAATACAGCATCTCCGAGAAATTCTAATCGTTCATAGCATTGTTCATAAGGTAAGTTTTGTTCAATTGTATATGATGAATGAGTTAAGGCACATCTGTATAAGGCTTCGGTTATTGTTTCTATTCCAAAAATTTCTGCAATTTGCTTCATTTAAAATAAATCCTTTATCCAGTTTACGAGGGTAGTTATCCATTCTGTGTGGAATATAAAGCATTTACAGAAGTAGTACATAATTGGGATTGTCAAAACGAAACTGTCTGTTCTGTCTAAAAATCCGCCATGACCCGGAAGGCTTGTGCCTGAATCCTTAACTCCGGCATCTCTTTTTATTAAAGATTCGCACAAATCTCCTATTTGAGCAAAAGAGGTGCATATCAATCCTAATATCAATGCAAAATACCATTCCAATCCAATATATAAGCCGATAACCAACGCTCCGAGAATTGCAAAAAACATTCCGCCTATTGAGCCTTCAATTGTTTTATTAGGACTGATTACAGGTGCTAATTTATGTTTGCCAAATTTTGTTCCTATATAGTAACAGCCTACATCAGTCAGAAGTATTGACATAAACATCAAAACAACAAAACCTAAACCGCTGTCATATTTTGCACAGGACAAATCTCTTAAAAATATCAAATGCAGAGGAAACCAGCCGCAATATACCATACCTAAAAGAGTGGTTGCAACATTTGCAATATAAGGCTGTCTGCCTCTGAATAATACCCACATAAATGATGCCATAGCACATATTGTCAGCGTAATGGCAACCAAATCAAATCTTTTGAAATAAACAACGGCGGTAAGTATAGCTTCTGTGATATAAATGACTTTAAGGCTTGGATAAAAACCCTTGTGATTTAGTATTTTTACATATTCTTTTGAACCGACAAACAGCATAAAAGCCAGTAAAAATAGTAAAGCTAAATCTCCCAAAATAATACACAGCATAACAATGGTTCCCATAATGAAACCTGTCAGCATTCTTGTCGCATTTTTATTCAAGCCTAAATCTGCCATTATACAGTCATAACCTCTTTTTCTTTAGCTGATACTGCACTATCAATATTTGCAGTATATTTGTCTGTTAATTTTTGAATTTTATCCTGATTATCTTTTACCAAATCTTCTGGAAGATTTTCATTTTTTTCAATTTTCTTCAGCTGATCGGTCATATCTCTTCTGATATTTCTTACAGCAACTTTAGCTTCTTCTCCGAGTTTTTTAACGTCTTTTGTAATTTCTTTTCTTCTGTCTTCGGTTAGAGGTGGAAAAGTTAATCTGATGCAAATACCATCGCTGTTTGGTGTAATTCCTATTTCAGCTTTGATTATAGCTTTTTCGATTTCTTTCATTATTGATTTATCGTAAGGGGTAATAACAAGTGTTGTTCCATCTTGAACTGAAACTTGTGACATTTGTCTTAAAGGAGTCGGAGCTCCATAGTATTCTACAATAACTTTATCCAATATTCCTGGATTAGCACGCCCTGAACGAATTGAACTGAATTCTTTATGCAATTGGGCAATTGCTTTTTCCATTTTTTCTTCTCCGAATAAAAATAATTCTTCTAAAGATTCTGTCATTTTTTACCTCTTTCGTATAATTAACTTATGTATGTTCCTAATTCTTTACCATCCAGGATTTCTTTTATTCCGTTTTCTTTTTTGAAATCAAATACAACAATAGGAATGTTGTTTTGTTTGCATAAAGCACAAGCTGATGTATCCATAACTTTCAGACCGTTTTTGATAATGTCATCGTATGTGATAGTATCAAGCTTTTTAGCCTCAGGATTAGTGTTCGGATCATCTGTATAAACTCCGTCAACTCCGTTTTTAGCCATAAGCATCGCATCTGCGTTAATTTCAGAAGCTCTTAATGCTGCCGCTGTATCTGTCGTAAAGAACGGATTTCCTGTTCCTGCTGCAAATATAACTACCCTGCCTTTTTCAAGATGTCTGATTGCTCTATGTCTTATATATGGTTCTGCTACCTGGTTTATAGTAATAGCGGATTGGACTCTGCATTGAACGCCTATTTGATTTAAAGCACATTGTAGAGCTATTGCATTCATAACAGTTGCAAGCATTCCTACATAATCTCCTGAGGCTTGATCCATTCCTAATTTGGCACTGTTTTTCATTCCTCTGAAGATATTTCCGCCGCCAACGACGATTGCAACCTGAGCCCCTGCATCAACTGCCTTTTTTATTTCTCCTGCAATCATTTTAACCGGAACCTGATCTATTCCGAATTGCTGTTCTCCTAATAATGCCTCTCCGCTAACCTTCAATAAAATTCTTTTATATTTCAACTTTTATATCTCCCGTTACTCTTGTATAATCCTATCCTAAAGACATTTTAAAGTAAAGTTAATGTTAAATATTTTTGCTTATTCCAAACACTCTTGAATAGATATTGAATCAATCCCCTGAACAGATTGAAAAGCATTATACAAGTCTTTAATAGGTTTTCTGCTTATTATATCTAAAACACAAGTTATTTTGGTGGAATTTTCGTCTGCTTTCATCTGTTTTGTAGAAAGTTCAGAGATGTTTTGATATTTTTCTATAATAAAATCATGAATTTTAGAAGTATATTCATTACTGCATATAATATTTAATTTGATTCTTTTTGTTCTTTTGGTGCTGCTGGGTAAAACTTTTCTTTCAAATACTCTGACGGAAACCAGTGTAAGTATAGAAAGAACCGTTCCTGCAAAGGCTATATCAAACATTCCGGCACCGCATGCCATACCTATACTTGCCGCTATCCATAAAGTTGCGGCAGTTGTTAGTCCTAACACTATTGGACCGTTTCTTAAAACTGTTCCGGCACCGATAAAACCGATACCTGTAACAATTTGTGCTGCAACCCTTGAAGTATCTCTTACCCCTGTTGCATTATCTATTATTACATTATCCCCGGGTGCAAATGTAGGAAATCCGTAGATAGAAATAAGTGTAAATACACATGCTCCAAGACAAACCAGAATGTGTGTTCTTAACCCTGCGTATTTATTTGTCAGTTCTCTTTCCAAGCCTATGCAAAATCCGAAGATTACCGCAATTGCAATTCTTATGAAATATTCAATATTTACAATATGTGTTAATTTTTCTATAATTGTGTCCATAATTTCCCTTTTAATTGATTCTGTTTTCAAGTTTAGTTTCAATATTTTTTAATTTATTTATACAGTTGTTATAGTCCTCCATATTTCCTAACTGTTTTGAAATTTCAGCTTTGTCCTGCAGTGCTTCTTTGCTGTTCGGGTTGATTTTTAAGAATTTATTTATTGAAGTATTTGCTTCTGGCCATTTGTTCTGAGCCATTTTTAATTCTGCATCATATAAATAAACTCTCGGTTTAACTGGTTTTTCTTTTGCTAAATTATCAAGTACATTCTGAGCATTGTTAAAATTTTTCATCTTAATATAAACTTTTGCTTCTCTGAATTGATCGTTTGATTTTTTTGCATATTCTAAAGCTTTATTATAATCCTTCAGCTGTTCTGATGCATAGGAAGCAAAATAGTAATTTCTTGCTGTTGCAATATCCATATCCTCAAGTTTTTTCAGATATTCTACTGCTGTAGAATATTCTTTACTTAATATTAGGCTTGGCATTGCTGCATTTATTGTGAATTTTTTCTGTTTTTTAAATATTGAATATTTGACAGCTAATTTATCCCATTTTGTATTTCTAATATTTGTTTTCCCCTGTTCTATTATTCCTATATATGAATAAATAAACGGGTGAATAAAGAGGAATACAAAAATTCCTAAAATTATCAATGTTACGGATAGTATATTTGCAGTTGTAAAAATTCTCTGTTTCATACTAAACTCCCTTATTCTTATCTGATTTTACTCTTAGGATCTAATACATCTCTTATAGTATCACCTATCAGGTTAAATGCCAAAACTGATACAAAAATTAAAAAACCCGGAGTTAGAAGCCATGGTCTGTATAAAATATTTGTAAACTCCTGGGCTTCTTTAAGCATATTACCCCAGCTTGCATCAGGCTGTTGAATTCCGAGTCCTAAAAAGCTCAATCCGGATTCCGAAAGTATATAAGAAGGAATAGACAATGTCATTGCAACAATTACAAAACTTGTTGTTTGAGGAAGAATATGTTTAATAATGATTCTAAGTTTAGACGCACCGATGGATTGTGCAGCATGAACATATTCCTGATTTTTTATAGAAAGAACCATGCCTCTGACGACTCTTGCAAAACCTGCCCAGCCTATCAGTGCAAGAATTATTACAATAAGCAAAAATCGCTGAGTACTTGTCATACCGGATGGAAGAATAGAAGCAAGTATTATTAGCAGATAGAAACTCGGTATTGACATGACGGCTTCTGCAAATCTCATCATTACCATATCGACTTTTCCGCCAAAATATCCTGATATGCCTCCGTATAACAGACCTATTGGAAATAGAACAAATAAAGATAAAAACCCGATAGTCATAGAAATTCTTCCGCCAAACAGCAGTCTTGAAAATACATCACGTCCGTTTATATCTGTTCCGAGCAGAAAAATTCTTCCATCTTTATCTGTTGTAAACAGATGAAGTTTTAATGGAATAAGACCTAAGAATTTGTAGGGCTGTCCTTTGGCAAAGAATTTGATGTAATGTTTTTTTGTTCTGTCAAATTTATATTTTATAGTTAGATTTTCTCTGTCAAATTCTCTTATATAGTTATAAGTGTAGGGTTTTGAAAGTTTTCCGTTTTCATCGATTGTAAAGATTTTAGAAGGCGGAACATAAGCCATTGTCCTATCTGAAAAATCTTTTGTATAAGGAGCAATAAAATCTGCCAGAAATAAAGCTGCATAAATTACTCCAAGAACTATGAGGGCAGCTCTTGCAAATTTATCTTTCCATAATTGTTGTAAAACATCTTTTATCATGATTTCACCCTTATTCTCGGATCAGTGATGATAAGAAGTATATCCGCTATCAAATTACCTAAAACGAGCATAACAGCCCCCATCATCAAAGATGCCATAACAAGATTTATATCAGATTTCAGTACAGCTTCCAAAATAAGCCTGCCAAGTCCGGGATATTGGAATACATATTCTGTTAATGCGGCTCCGCTTAGCAGCCCTGCAAATTCAAACCCAAGAAGAGTAATCATCGGATTTATAGCGTTTCTTAGAGCGTGTTTATATATAACCATAATTTCAGGCAGCCCTTTAGCTCTTGCAAATTTCACATAATCGCTATCCAGAACATCAAGCATATTAGCTCTCATCTGGCGTTGAAGGCTTGCAAGCGAAATTGTAAACAATACAAAAACAGGAAGAACTAAATGATAGGCAATGTCGATAAATTTCTGCCCGAAATTCATATCTGAAAAGTTCGGACTGGTTAATCCGCCAATTGGGAACCAGCCTGTCTTAACGGCAAACAGTAATAATAGTACGGCAAAGAAAAACGACGGGATAGCCATTCCTATACTTGTTAATACTGTAAGTATTCTGTCAAATGAAGTTTTCCAGTTAACAGCAGCAATTATTCCGAGCGGGACTCCTACAAGCCAGGTTAATAAAATTACTATTGAAGTTAACAACAGGGTGTTAGGAATTCTTTCTTTTAATTTCTGGCTTACTTTTTCTCCTGTTGAAGTTACACCGAGATCCCCCTTAATAAATGAATATGCCCATTTGCCGTATTGGACGATAATTGGTTTGTCCAGTCCCAATCGCTGACGTTCTTTTTCCACCGTTACCGGCGAAATAGAAGGATTGAGTTTCAATTCCGCAAGAGGATCTACCGGAGATAACCTTATTATAAAGAAGCTTATTAGAGATACAATGATAAGCAAAGGTATTGTTTGAAGTATTCGTTTAATTATATATTTTAGAGTTTCCATTTTCTCAATCTCCGATATAAATTTCTTCAATATTATGAGTTGCTCCGTTGAGTCCTGAAGGATATATATTTTTAAATTTATTTCTGATAGCTACAATTATCACCGGTGAATAGATATAAATGAATGGCTTTTCATTATAAACTATTTCCTGATATTTATCGTAATATTTTTTTCGGTCTTCAAATTTAGTAGCGAGGGCTCCATGCGTAAACATGTAATCAATATCTTTTTCCCATGGAAGGATATTCATCTTGCCTTCTTTCGGGGTGCGTTGGTTAAACATGTGGAGTCTGCCGTCAGAAAGCCAGACATTTTTTCCTCCGTTAGGTTCAAGGGGAGAACCTGTCAGCCCCATAATTACCATATCCCAATCAAATGTACTTACTAGTTTATTTACAAGTGAATTAAATTCAATCGGTTTAAAATTAACTTTCATACCCAGATCTTCAAGATCTTGTTTGACCATAACTCCGATAGCTTCACGTTCGGTATTTCCTGCATTTGTGTAGAGGTTAAATTCAACTCTGTTTCCGTTTTTGTCGAAAAGCCGTCCTTTTTTATCGGTGTAAAATCCTGATTTTTTGAGAAGTTCTTTTGATTTATTTAAATTTTTATCGTATGGTTTGAGATTTTTATTCAGATAGATAGAATTAAGGCTTTCAGCGGTAAAAAGCGGGGCACCGATTCCGTTTGCGATATTAAATACCATACTTTTTCTGTCAATTGCGTAGTCTACGGCTTTTCTGAAGTTCAAATCCTGGAACCATTTTTGTTTAACCGGTTCGACATAGAATTGCCCTTTGTCGTTTTTTCTGTCGTTAAGATTCATAGATAAATACATTGTGCCGGTATTTGGACCGAGGTTATACAATTTAAAATCTGAATGAGGTTCAAGAGTTTTGTATCTTGCGACTTTAGAACCCTGAAGAGAAATTACATCAAGTTCTTTTGCTTCAAATTTCAAAACTTCGTTGTTCAAATCTCCGACAATCATATAAATTACTTTATCCAGGTATGGAAGTTTTTGATTGTTTTTATTTATTTCATAGTAGTCCGGATTACGTTCAAACACTACACGCTGTGCAGGGATATATTCTTTGAGCTTAAAGGCTCCGGAGGTGACAAAATCTTTTGGCTGAGTATTTGTAGAAAGATATGAGTCAAAATATTCAGCTCCTTTTTTGACAGCCGGCATGAATTTATGTTTTGGGGCGATTGGTGCGGAAAGCATTCTGATGAATGGTGCAAACGGTTTTGGAGTAGTAAATACAACTGTATAATCATCAATCTTTTTTACTGTAGGAAGTTTGTCATCAATAACGATAGAATCTCTTATTGAGGTATCACCCATACCTGCAAGAATAATATCATTCCAGGTAAAAACGACATCATCGGCGGTTATAGGTTTACCGTCAGTCCATTTTATACCTTTTCGGAGTTTGATAGTATAATCTTTGCCGTCAGGCGAGATGGAAAATGATTTAGCAAGTTTTGGAACAGGCTGTCCGGAAAAGGGGTCAGATGAAAGCAGTCCGTCAAACATAATTCCTGACATAAGGGTTGAGATATTATCTTTGCTGTTGAATGGATTAAATGTTTTTGGACCTTCTCCGATAGTGGACGCAATGAGTTCTCCTCCGAAATTACCTGTCGGGAGTTGAGATTGCAGATAATCTACACCGTTAATGGTAACGTTTTTGGGGTATATATAATCTTCTGAAAGGGCGTTTTCGGAAGTAGGAGGTTTAGTTTCAGGAACGGGGGGAACGTCTTTAACCAGACAGCCTTTGCACAATAAGGCTGCCAGAAGAATTACCAATAAAACCCTAAAACCTCTCCTTGTCATGATTTCAGAATATCACAAAAAGAAATAAATGTATTCTCAATGTGGGGGAAATTTAGTAGAGTAAATTTCAAAAACAGAAGAAAATCCTTGCCCTCACCCCTAACCCCTCTCCCATAACATGGGCGAGGGGAAACCTATCACCCAAACCCCTGTCCCCTCCCCGTCCAGGGAGGGAAATGAAAATCTCCCACACCCACACCCAGATCCTTTCACGCAAGCCGGCGAGAGGAACTTTCTTTAATTCTTTCGCTCTTTCCACTTTTTAATGTTGTGGGAGAGTTGGACATTTAAACATTACGAAATGTTTTGATTTTTTGTTTATTTTATTGCATTTGATTATTTCCCTGTAGTAATATTTTATTATTAGAGCCTGTCTTAGAGCATGCTTTATTTTTGGGAAAGTTAATAACTTATTGATATATCAGATTATGGAGGTTAGTGTGTCAGATACAAGCAGTACATGTTTAGAAGATTCGTTGAATCTGTCAGAAAATGCTATTAAAGTTTTGGAAAAAAGGTATTTAAAAAGAGATAAGGACGGAAATTGTATTGAAAAACCGGCGGATATGTTCCGTAGAGTTGCTGATACAATTGCGTCAGGCGATTTACAGTTCGGAAAATCTCCTGATGAAGTAAAAAAACTTGCAGATAGATTTTATGATGCTATTACTCATCGTTATTTTATGCCTAATTCTCCGACTTTGATGAATGCCGGCAGAGAACTCGGTCAGTTGGCTGCTTGTTTTGTGCTTCCGGTTGAGGATAGCCTTGAAGGTATTTTTGAAACTGTTAAAAATACTGCACTAATTCATAAATCAGGCGGCGGTACGGGTTTCTCTTTCTCAAGATTAAGACCTAAAAACAGTGTAGTAAGGTCTACTATGGGCGTATCTTCCGGACCTGTTTCATTTATGGAAGTTTTTAATGCCGCAACTGAGGCTGTTAAACAAGGCGGTACAAGACGTGGTGCCAATATGGGTATTCTCCGTGTTGATCACCCTGATATTTTGGAATTTATTAATTGCAAATCTGATAATAATAAACTGAATAACTTTAATATTTCTGTCGCAATCACAGATAAGTTTATGGAAGCTTATTTAAACGGCTCTGATTATGATTTAGTAAATCCGCAGAATAATGAAGTGGTCGGCAGAATGAGTGCCAAAAAAGTATTTGATTTAATTGTTGACGGTGCCTGGAGAAACGGCGAACCGGGTATTGTGTTTATCGACAAGATGAATTCAGATAATCCGACTCCGCTTGTTGGTGAAATTGAATCAACTAATCCTTGCGGTGAAGTTCCTCTGCTTCCTTATGAAGCTTGTAACCTTGGTTCTATAAATCTTGGTCTGATGATGAAACAAGGTTCTAATGGCTGGGAAGTTGATTGGGATTTACTTGAAAAAACGACTAGAACCGCAATGAGATTTTTGGATAATGTAATTGCTGTTAATAATTACCCGCTTCCTCAAATTTCCGAAATGGTACAAAATAACCGCAAAATTGGTCTTGGAGTTATGGGCTGGGCTGATATGCTTATGAAAATGGGTATTTCTTATAACTCTGAAGCAGGAACCAAACTTGCCGGTCAAGTTATGGAATTTATCGATTATATTTCAAAAACCGAGTCTATTGAACTTGCCAAAGAACGCGGAAGCTTTAATAATTTCAAGGGTAGTATATACGATCAAGAGCATTATCTGTACAACAAATACAAAGGTAAGTCTGCCGGAAAAATTACGGATGATATGTGGTCAAAAATTGATGATGATATCAAAAAATACGGTTTGAGAAATGCTACAACAACTTGTATTGCTCCAACTGGTACAATTTCTATGATTGCAGGTGCATCCGGCGGTGTTGAACCTCTGTTCGGTCTTGTATTCTCAAGATTGATTATGGACGGTACCGAAATGCTTGAAGTTAATCCTATATTCAAGGATTATATGGTTTCTCATGGCTTATATTCAGAAGATTTGATGTCGCAGATTGCTAAAGAAGGCACTATTGCTCATGTAAACGGAGTTTCAGAAGAAGTTAAACAAATATTTGCAACCGCTCATGATGTATCTCCGTACTGGCATGTTAAAATGCAGGCCGCATTCCAGCTTCATACTGATAATGCTGTTTCAAAAACAGTTAACTTTGTTGAATCAGCAACAAGAGACGATATAAAAGAAGCTTATATCTTAGCTTACAAAAATAACTTAAAAGGTATAACAGTATACAGAAATAATTCAAGACAATTCCAGCCGATGAATCTTGATGATAAAAAGAAAGATTCTAAAGCTGAAGTGGTAGAACCTGTTGAATCAAAGCCTGAAGTTGAAAATAAGACGGAGATTGCAGACTCTGAATATAATCCGACCGGTGAAATAAAAAAAATCACCTGTCCGGAATGCGGAAATACAATTGAAATGGCCGAAGGCTGCTTTATTTGTTTGAACTGCGGATATTCTGGCTGCTCATAGTAAGTTTAATAATTTAACTTGCTTGCTTTTAAAATAGAGTTCTCTTTTGGAGAACTCTTTTTTTATTTTTGTTTTTAATTGACACTTTGTACCTAAGATTGTAAAATCATATTATGGCTGAAGTTTCAATTATTGTTCCTGTTTATAATGTTGAGAGATATCTTGCAATGTGTTTGGATTCATTGATAAATCAAACATTCAAGGATATTGAAATTTTATGTGTTAATGATGGTTCTACAGATAATTCTTTGAGTATTTTGATGCATTACAGCCGATTGGATTCAAGGATTAAAATTATCAATAAAGAAAACGGAGGATTGTCTTCTGCTCGTAATGCCGGTATGAGAGTTGCTTGCGGCAAATATATTATGTTTGTTGATTCTGATGATTGGATTTCTTCAGTTGCGGTTGAAAATTTGTATAATAATGCAGTAAAAAATGATTCGGATTTAGTCGTTTTTGATTTTGTATGTGATGATTTTAAGAATAGCCGGAAATTAATAATGACTATTGAAAATTACGGGAATAAATATGAAAATGCTCCATTCAATGTTGATTCAATGAAAGCAAGTACTTATAAATATATTCCTGTTGCAGCCTGGTCAAAGTTTTATAAGTCAGATTTAATAAAGGGTAAAATAGAATTTTATGAAGATATGATTTTTGAAGATGTACCTTTCTGGGCATATATTTATTCTCATGCTCTAAGGATAACTTATCTTCCGCAGCCTTTTTATTATTACAGAAAAGATAGAGAAGGTTCTATAATGTCAAATAACGGCCGTCGTTATTTTGATGTTATAAAAGCTTATGATAGAGTGGAAGAAATATTAAAGTCTTCGGGGTACTGGGAAAAATGCCGGCCGGCTGTTCAACTTTTAATGATAATGGATTTTTTACAAAAATATTATGCGATTGCCCCTGAATTAAAAGAAGAATTTTTTAACAGTGTAAAATCTCTAAATAAACAAATCGGATTTTTATCTTATGAACAGGTAAACTTTTCTAATGTTGAAAAGGCCTGTGTAAAAAGGTTTGAGCTATTAAATAAAGTAGATTATGAGACTTTTTGTAATACTCCATTTGAGGTGATATATGATTAGCACACCTTTAATTTCTGTTATAGTTCCTGTTTTTAATACGGGAAAATATTTGAAAAAGTGTTTGGATTCTCTTATTTACCAGACATATCCGAATTTAGAAATAATTTGTATAGACGACGGCTCAACGGATAACAGTGTTGAGATAATAAATAAATATAATAAAAAAACTAAGTCAAAAGTCATCTTGTATACCCAAAATCACTCAGGAGCCAGTGCCGCAAGAAATCTCGGTATTGAAAAGGCGGCTGGCGAGTATCTTTCCTTTATTGATTCGGATGATTGGGTGTTTTTAACGTTGTATCAGGTATTTGTAGAATATTTAAATAAATCATGTTCAGATTTGGATATATATATGTTTAATGCTTCTGCTTATGTAGAGGGGCAGAATGATGTTATTCCAAAAACTTTTTTTAATATATCTGATTGGGGTAAACCAAAGGATAAATATGCACGTTATACTTTTAATGACTGTATTAAGCCGTTTACCAGAAATTTATCCGCCGCAAATAAAATTTATCGCAAGGATTTTTTGTTCGAAAATAATATACAATTTCCCGAAAATTTGAAATATGAGGATCAGTATTTTGGAATCAAGTCATTTTTGAATGCGAAATCTATTATGATAAACGACGATATTTTTTACAGATACCGAAATATGACAGATACTTCTTCTACTCTTGAGATTACACCTAAAGCTTTTGATATATTTAAGATTGTTGATTTGGTTGAAGAAGAAGTATATCGTCATCATCTTTATGAAACTTATAAATATGCGTTGTTTCAGTATAAATTTAATTCTTTTTCTTCGCATTATTTGTATTGCCCTGTAGAATTGAGAAAGAAATTTTATGAAGAAATGAAAAAACGACTGCGTGAAGCTGCAACGAGAAATCTGGATATGCGTATCGCTTCACGGTTAAGAAACTTCAAAATGTTTGAGTTAATAAAGAATTGTACTTTTGACGAATTTGATAAATTTATCACAACGAGCAGATGATGTGAATATTGTGTTCCGGCATTCAAAATCCCTATTTGAATAAATTACGGAATAGGGATTTTAATAATATTTTATTTATGGTGTATTGCTTTTAATTCTTATTTGCCCGTTTTCATCTTTAATAAATTGCATATTATTATTACCCGGACGGTTGTCTTGAATGTTTATTTTAGGTTTTAAAAATTCCGGAATTTCATCGGTTTTACCTTCTTGGTAGTCTAAAATTGCATCTTTTTTTTCTCTTTTTTCTTTATATCCTTCAGGATTATTGATAAAATCAAGTGAATCTTCTTTTTCAAATTTTTGCTGCATTATCGGCTGAAAATTTCTGTTGCCTGCATTTGGAACGTCCATATATCCGGACGGCATTGCTGTAACTGCCGGCATGTTTAATGTTGTAATCATACAAATTCCTGCTGCTATTGTGAAAATCTTTTTCATATATAACTCCTTAAATTTCTACCATCTTTTCATTATTCTAATAGATTTTTGTTCTTTTATCAATACTTTAGGCTAATCTTTTTTCCAGATGATAGATATTTCAGCTAATGAAACAGTTTGGAAATACTTTTATTATAATTATGTAAATCCTCAACTCTTCTGATTGCTCAGCTTGCCTTTCTTTATTTAAAGAAAGGCTTTTTCTTTAAATTTTCTTTTCTTAACATTATGACATCTTATTAAAATTAATGTATAATCACTATATATCATTATATTTTAGAAAGGGCAAAGATGAGAGAATTAGTTGTTGAAAATCAGGAAGTTTTGATGATTCCTCAGAATTTCAAATTTGCAAATAAGGGAAAAGTTACATCGGTCAGAGCCGGAGATTTTACTCTGGAATTGGATTACGAGCCTGATGGAGTTTTGGAAAATACTTACTGTGAGTTTTATACCCAGACTCCGCATGGCAAGTTATATTTTGATTCTTACGCAAAAGAAATAAACGGTAAAACTCTTGTTATTGCAAGTCCGGCAAAACATAAGTTCTTGCAAAGACGTCAATATACACGTATTAAATTTATCCATGATTTGGATTTGATTTTAGACGGAAATTCTTATAAGGTTTCTACTCTGGATATTTCAGCCGGCGGTATGAAATTGGTTACAGGCAGCAAGCTTGATATAGATGCTTCTTACGAATTAAAATTACCTTTGTTTGGCGAAAATGATATGCTTATTGGTTGTAAATTTCAGCCTATAAGACTTGAAAAAAGGAATGAAGGCGGATACACCGTTTCAGGCCAGTTTGCATATTCTTCTAATCATGACAAAATGCTTGTTGTTCAATATTGTGCGAAAAGAAATGTAGAAATTAAGAATAAATAGGAATGGTATGAGTTTAGTCAAGCTGTTGTATGAAAAACCTGAGAAAACTTTGTTTACAACCCCTTCTCATGGTCAGAAATTTGCAATATATGAACCTTTGCGGGAAATGTATAAGATTGATTATTCAGAAACGGAATGTCAGGACCCGCAGGAAGCTTTAAATCTTGCTCAATTAAGGGCAAGGGCAATCTATCATACATATTCTACAACGTTTTTGACAAACGGTTCAACAAGCGGTATTATTGCTGCGGTCTTATCTTGCACTCAGGTTGGGGATAAAGTTTTAATCGCTTCTAATTCTCACCCATGTCATTTTAATGCTGTAAGGCTTGCTGGTGCAAGGGCATTGACTTATGATCTGGAAATTGATCCTGATTGGGGAGTACCTTTAGAGACCAAGCCTGAAGTGATTGATTATTATTTGAGCCGTTATAATATTAGAACAGTTATTGTGACATCTCCGTCTTATGAGGGGATTATTTCTGATATTGAGGAAATTAAATCAATTTGTGAAAAACATAATGCATTTTTAATTATTGATGAGGCTCATGGTGCATTATATCCTTTTTCTGATAATTTGCCTTTGTCTGCTGTTAATATTGCTGATTTTACAGTTCAGTCGCTGCATAAAACTGCAGGCGGATTGAATCCTACGGCTTTGTTGCATTGTAACTGCGAGATAGATGTAAAGCCTGCTTTGAGTATGTTTATGACAACATCTCCATCTTACCCTTTGCTGGCATCTATTGAGGCTAATATAAACTATCTGGATTCACGAGAAGGCAGGAAGGAAATAGATAATCTAATCACCAGATTGGATAAGATAAGATCAAAATGCAGAGGATGTGAGTTTTTCGGGGATGACCCGACAAAAGTTTTGGTAAGGGTGCCTGGAATTTCCGGTTATGAATTGTCTGAAATGCTTTATGAGGATTTTGGTATTGAAGATGAACGAACAAATGAAAAATCTACAATGCTTTTGTGCGGGCTGGGTACTGATAGCAAGAAGCTTGACAGATTGCAGCATGTGTTGTCTAAATTATAAATTTTAGGAGGTTTATAATGTTAAAACATAACTATAGTGTAAGTTTCGGGGGGGGGTAACCCGTTAAAGCTTTTAAATACAGGGGCTTTGCGTTTTTTTATAAATGATAAAAAAGCTTTTACTCTGGCAGAAGTTTTGATAACTTTGGGTATAATAGGTGTTGTAGCAGCAATGACAATTCCTGTTTTAATTACAAATACTCGAAGTTCTCAGTATCGTTCCCGTTTTAAAAAGACTGTATCTACATTATCCCAAGCTGCCAGACTTTCAGAATCTTTATATGGATTTGATTATGCCGGAATAACCCAGCAGTGCGGTTCCAAACCAGCAGAAGAGCATCCGGATTCTGTAATGTCCGTCTGTGCAATATTCAATGGAACCTTAACCGGTCTAACTTATTATAATACTGCTACAGATATTAAAATGAGAAAAGATGGTCAAACTGTAAGTTATAAAGTTAATCCGGATAACAGAATAAACGGAGGCGGAGGAGAGCGTTCTTTGTCAAAATTCAGAGCTTATGTGCTAAGTGACGGTACGATTGTTGGTATATATAAAGATATGGGAAAATCTCCCTGCGAACTGGCTGTTGATACAACTTTAAAGGATTCTTATATGGGGACAGATACAATGGCTTCATGTTATGGTTTTATTGATGTCAATGGAGCAGCTCTTCCAAATAAGGAAGTTTCTTGTACTATAGGCACTGATTCTCTTGAGAAAAATGACTGTGTTGTAAAAAATAATGCTCAAAACATGACTGATATTTATCCGATTAGATTTCATGATTCAATTGTTGAGCCTGCTACAGCAGCAGCCAGATATGTGTTAAAAACTGCTAAATAATTCTTATAAGTAATTAGATAAAATATTTTTTACATAATTCTGGGTTTCTTCGTAAGGCGGAATTCCGTCATATTTATCTACAGCTCCGGGGCCTGCATTGTATGCTGCCAGTGCCAGAATTATGTTGCCGTTATATTTATTCAACATTGATTTTAAATACCTTACACCGCCGTCAACATTTTGAGTTGCGTTGTAAGGGTCATTTACCCCCAGAGATTTTGCAGTTTCAGGCATCAATTGCATTAAACCCATTGCTCCTGTACGGGAAGTTGCATTTGGATTAAAACCGGATTCTTGTTTAATTACAGCTTGAACGAGTTTTTCATCAATACCATGTTTTTGTGCAACTTTATTTATCATTCCTATAAGTTGAGCTTTAGATGCGGTGTTTTGTTGAGGATTATAAACTCTTGTTGCATCATTAACTTCTTGAATTGCTCTGCGTAAAGTTGCATCTTGAAATCCACTTGTATCAATATCTTGACCGTAAATATTTCCATTTACATTTAAAGATTTTGGATTTAGCAGTAAAGAACCAAAATTAGAAGCGGTCGAATTTGCCAGAACTTTTTCAAAAGACTGAACACTATTTGTATTGGGAGGATAAATTGTATCCAGAGAACTTTGAATGCTCTGCTGCTGGGTACGTTTGTTGATATTATTTACATACCCGTTCAGCTGTGAGGCTCTTTTGATTGCAGCATTTTTACCGCCGGAATTTAATAAACTTTGAATCATTTCAGAGAACATGCTCTTATACTACCTCCCGTATACATTATTATTTTACTCAAATTTCGAAAATAATGTATCCTCCATATGGTTTAAGGATATTGGTTGAAATGTCAAGTGTTATTTTTAAGGAGTTATGTAGCAGATTTCACTGATACTATAAAAGCCCGTAATAATAATTTATCATTGACAGCTTTATTCTATATACATGCAATCGCCGTATGAGAAAAATCTGTAGTGATGTTTTACAGCTTCTTGATATGCATTAAAAATAAAATCTTTGCCTGCAAGAGCACTGACAAGCATCAATAAAGTTGATTTTGGCAGGTGAAAATTTGTTATAAGCTTATCTATAACTTTAAATTCATACGGCGGATAAATAAACAGTTCTGAATGATCGTGGCAGGCTTTTATGCAGCCGTATTTTTGATAAGCTGTTTCAAGGGTTCTCACAGTTGTAGTACCTACAGCAACAAGTTTTTTCCCTTCTGATTTTGCTTTATTTATTCTATCTGCTGCATCTTTTGTTATTTCAAATGTTTCTGAATGCATTTTATGGTCAAGAATATTTTCGCATTTTACAGGGCGGAAAGTTCCCAAGCCTACGTTCAATGTAATATAGACAATTTCTACCCCTTTTGCCTTAAGTTTATCAAGTATTTCCTGTGTAAAATGCAAGCCTGCTGTCGGAGCGGCAACTGAACCTTCATCTTTAGCATAAACTGTTTGATATCTTTCCATATCAAAATGCTTTAATTCTTCTGATTGAACTTTTCTTTCAATGTACGGGGGAAGCGGAATGTTACCAACTTTGTGTAAAATTTCAAATAAATCCCCGTCAAAATTCAATTCAACCAGCCATTCTCCGTCATCTTCCATTCTTTGTATTGCTTTTACCGATAATTCTTCACTGATTTTTATAATATTCCCCGGCTTTACTCTTTTTGACGGTTTAATTAAAGCTTTCCATAAGCTTGTATTTTCTTTTTTGGTTTCGTTATTTACAGCTTCAAGGAGAAAAACCTCAATCTTTGCTCCTGTTTCTTTGAATCCGTACAATCTGGCAGGAAGAACTTTTGTATTGTTTAAAACTAAAATGCAATTATCATCAAGATAATCCGTAATATCATAAAAATGTTTATGTTCGATAGTCTGCTCTACTCTGCTAAGAACCATCATTTTTGAATTTTCACGTTTATCAGACGGCATTTGAGCAATCAATTCTTCGGGTAATTCATAATCAAATTCTGAAATGTTCATTCTTTGTCCTTTTAAGAAAAACAACTCCAATAATTTAATATTGGAGCTGTTTTATAATCTTTTTAATTATTTTCCGTTTACTTTTTTAGCATTTTTTAATTCGCTGTCTGCGACAGTTTCTTTTTTCTTAGCTTCTTCTTCATCAATTTGTTTATTGATAAGAACTGTCTGCAGTATTTGAATAATATTACTTGTTATAAGATATAACAGCACCCCTGCCGGAATCGGAATTACTACAAAGGTTGCAATAATCATCAGCGGCATAAATGTTCCCATTGATTTTTGAAGAGCCTGCTGGGTTGCGTCCATATTATCAGTTTTGTTCATTGACATCATAACTTTTTGAGAGATAACCATTGTTATTGCAAACAGAACGATTAGCAATATAACGTCCCAATGCAGAGTTTTATTAACCGGAACTGTCGGGATTGTCGCTTTCAAGATTCCGTCATCAAGATTTTGATCTCTGACAAATGTAATTGTTTCGTTTTCTCTTATGTTGCTGTTTGTAACAGTCAAATCAGCTTTTTCAATTTTATTCAGCTGGCTGAATTTTAATTTATTAAAGCTGTTAAGGCTTACTGTTAAGGTTACATCTTCTCCCGGAACGAGGTCGCCCTGAATATCTACTGCCTGTGCAGGATTTGAAATTTTAACGTTTTTAAGCGTTTCATCAGGCAGATAAACAGTTGCAGTATTTCCTAAAATAAATTTATCACCTTTAGCAGCTCCGAGTTTTCCGTCTTCAGAGATACCTGCGGTGGCTCTCATTGTTGTTGCTAAACTTTTTATGAATAAGAAATGCTGATCTCCCGCAACCTGAATAAATTGAGGACTGATTAAAGCTGAATACAGCAAAATGAATATGGGCATTTGAATCAATAATGGCAGACAGCCGCCCATAGGATTGAATTTGTGTTCTTTGTAGAATTCCATCATTTTTTGCTGCATCATCTGCGGATTATTCTGGTATCTATCTTGGATAGCTTTCATTTTAGGCTGCAATGCCTGCATCATTTTCATTGAACGCTGCTGTTGAACATTTAAATGCCACATGGCAGCTCTTACTACAACAGTTAACAAAATAATTGCTAATCCGTAACTTCCTACAAATTTAGCAAGCAGGCTTAAAAATTTTATAGTTAAAGTAATAAAATCCACTTTCCCTAATCCTCATCTTATAGTGTAAAATCTCTCTCTGTAGAATATAATATAAACAATACCTCAAGTCAAACTACAGTTAATATTTATTGACTTTTTTAAAGTATTTTAAAATCGGAAATAAATAAAAGGATTATAAGTAGAAGAAGCAATTGTAGCGGCAGATAATATAAACAGTATCAAAAGCCAGATATTTATTAAAGTTCTTCCGAATTTATTTTTAACTTCCAGCAGCTTATTAAATAACGGCATAGAACAAAGTATCGCACATACAAAAATTATTATTTCAAAATTATCTATGTAATATCCCATACCATAAGAAATATCATGTACTCTTACTAAGCCGAACATATTTTTTATATACTGCCATGCGTAAGACATAGTTTCTGATCTGAACATTACCCATCCTATCAAAAACGCAAATATGCAGTAAATATGCTGCAAAAATCTTACCCATTTTTGAGTATGTTTTTGCTCAAATTCTTTTATGTTTATAATTTTTTCAATAATTATGAAAAATCCATGCCAGATTCCCCATACAACAAAATTCCAAGCCGCACCATGCCAGATACCTGTTAATAAAAATACAATACCAAGATTCCTTAAGGTTTTTAATTTCCCTTTTCTGTTCCCTCCCAAAGGTATATATACATATTCCTTGAACCAGGTAGATAAAGATATATGCCATCTTCTCCAGAATTCCGTTATTGATTTTGAAATATACGGATAATTGAAGTTTTCTAAGAATTTAAATCCGAAGATTAATCCCAAACCTATTGCCATATCCGAATATCCGCTGAAATCAAAATATAATTGAAATGTATAAGCAATTGAACCAATCCATGCAACTAAAGGAGAAAAAGTATCGGGGCTTTGTATGAATATCTTATCTGCAATCGCTCCCATTGTGTTTGCAATCAGCATTTTTTTAGATAAGCCTATAATAAATCTTTTTACTCCAAGGTCAACTTTTTCAAAATTAACTTCACGAGAATCGATTTGTTCTGCTACATCATGATATTTAACAATCGGACCTGCAATCAACTGAGGGAATAAACAAATATATAGAGCCAGCTTGTAGATATCTTTTTGAACATTGCAATCTCCTCTATAAACATCGACAACATAAGATAATGCCTGAAAAGTATAAAAAGATATCCCGATAGGCATAACTATATTTAAAGGATCAATATGCGAATGAAAAATATTATTACAGTTGTCTATCAAGAAGTTAAAATATTTGAAGTATATTAAAAATCCTAAATTGGCGATAATAGTTAAAGCCAGAACAAGTTTTTTATGATTTTTAAATTTATCTACGCCTATAGCCCCGAGCCAGTTAATCAGAATTGTCAAAAGCATTATCGCAAGATATTTTGGCTCGCCCCACGCATAAAATATTATGCTTGAGATAAGTAATATAGGGTTGTGGAGTTCCTTTTTGGCAGCCAGATACAACACCAGTACTATCGGCAAAAACATAAATACAAAAGTCATTGTACTGAATAGCATTACTTATCCTCCACAAAAATATCTTTCATTCGTTTTAAATTTATCGGAGTAATACAAAGTATCATTATATCCGGTTGATAGTCCAAGATTTCTTGTTTGTAATACTTCATTATTTTATATTCTTCTTTTGATTTTCTATCTTTTACATTATTTATCCTGATATATTTGGTCTTTTTAAATGTATACGGGGTGAATTCCAGCAGATTTTCGTTCATGCTTGTTCCGATTTCAAGAAATTTGTATCTACTCCCGAGAGGATATGAATATATTTTTTCACGTGAACCTGAAATATTTATCAGGGTAATATCTAACAGTTTGTGATTTTTATGTGTATAGTATTTATATTTTGTATCTAAGATTGTTTTTGAAAATAGTTTCAAATATGGTGCAAGATACTTGATAGCATACCCTTCGAAGAAAGCTCTATCATAATCACTGCGGACTTTTTTTGATGTTGTGATTTGAAAATCGGATTCTTTTGCTATTTTTATATCAGGAAAATCTTTTTGAATTTCTTTCATTATTCTTTGATAACCTATAAATGCTCCGTATTCGCTCCAGTGATGATCTGTTTTAAATGCTACAAAATCTTTTTTGGAGGCTTTTTTTAATTCATCATAGACATAAACAATGTTGGCATCAGATTTTTCTTGCAGTTCTTTTATATTGTTATTTAGTTTTTTTAAACCTTCAGGATTAGTAAAATCTTTTGCATATTGCTGGTAAATATATTGATTATACTATAAATAACAAATAGTCAAAATCAGGGGATTTTTTGTATCCAAGCCAGGCGTGGTGTGTAAAATACAATATCCCTATCGTTAATCCCAGTGCTATAAAGTATCTCTTCTTCATCTATTCAGAATTCCGCTATTGAACATGTTCTATAGATTATAATCAATAGAACATATTCAATATAAATTAAAATAGAAAAATATGCAAGATGAAGATACTTCTATTCAAAATATAAAGAAAAAAGAATTGTTGACTGCACTTGGCTCTGTAGTTTTTGAAAAACGTTCGCAGATAAAAAAGGGGATAAATACTTTTTCTTATGAATATGATATAGGAAACGGTCTGTTGTCACGATTGGAAAAAGGTTTGATAGATACGAAAATTACAACATTGTGGAAGTTAGCAAATGCCTTCGGGTATACTAAATGCTCTGATTTTGTAAAACAAATAGAAGCTAAACTCCCTGAAGATTTTAATTTTTATAATTAGTTTATAAAATTTATTTATTAATATTATTTACATAAAATAATATATAATTTTTATTTTTATATTTTCATGATAGTATAGTTTCTGGAATTAAGAAATATATATCAGCATTTTTTAATGCTGGGTGAGGTTATTGATATGGATACTGAAAGGGAGCTTGTACCCAAAGTGTCTGTTATTATTCCTGTGTATAATACTGAAAAATATTTGCGGGAATGTTTGGACAGCGTTCTAAATCAGACACTAAAAGAGATAGAAGTAATATGTATAGACGACGGGTCGACGGATAATTCTTTGGAAATTTTGAATAAATACGCCCAAAAAGATTCAAGAGTAATTGTATTAACTCAAAAAAATATAGGGGTTGGCAAAACTCGCAATAAAGGTATTCAAATTTCCAAAGGTGAGTTTGTTATATTTATAGATCCTGATGATTTTTATCCGGATATGGATATTGTGGAAACTTTGTATAATAAAGCAGTTGAGAACAATGTAAATATTGCAGGTGGGGAGTTTGCGTCATTCAAAGATGGTGTTATTTCTCAAAATTATTCAGGCAACTTGTCTAAATATATTTTTGACAGGGAAGGTATTATTGATTATAGAGATTTCCAATTTGATTATGGATGGATACGCTTTATTTATAAAGCAGATTTTTTAAGAAAGCACAATTTATATTTCCCAAATTATAAACGTTTTCAAGATCCGCCATGGTTTTGTAAAACAATGCATTGTGCAGGAAAATTTTATGCTATAAAAAAAAGATGTTATGCGTATAGGACATCTCATAAATCTATTAACTGGGATGCGGCCAGAGTATCAGGTGTGCTAAGTGGACTTAGAGATAATTTGCTTTTAGCCAGAAAATATGGATATAAAGATTTATTTAAATTAACTAGTCACAGATTATATTTTGATTACAAATCAAGAATTGAATCGGCATTAACTTTTCAGAATCGGATACTTTTGCTAAAGGATATTTTCTTGGCGGATAAACAATTATTTGTTGATGAAATATTAAATAAAGTATTAAAACAGCAATTGAAAAAAATACTTCAAAATATTTTTTCAATAACAAATACGACAAATAAGAATGGAAACAAGTATAAAGTTATAACATTTTTTGGAATTAAGTTAAAAATAAGGAGAAAGTAAGATGGTAAATGGGAGATATTCTGTTGGTGTTATAGGGTGTGGAGTAATAGGCGGAGCTTTGATAAAGTGGCTTGAAGAATATAATAAAAATGTAGATGTATTGAGGGTTGATCCGCCAAAAGGTATGAATGACGACATATCAAAAGCTGATATTGTATTTGTTAGTATCCATATTCCAACGGAAAACGATGGGACTCAAAATTTGAGCGTTTTGGAAGAAATCATTGTAAATTGTCCGGATGTTCCGATTTATATTAGAACAACTTTACTTCCCGGCACTTGTGATGCATTAAGTGAAAAGACTGGAAAACAGGTTTATTTCATGCCGGAATTTTTAACTGAAAGAACTGCTGTAGATGATTTTCATAATCAGCCGATGATCTTTACGGGTGATGTAGAGCTTTTAGAGAAAATATTTGTTAATAAACCGCATATTAAAATGACTTCATTGGAAGCTGAGATTACTAAATATGCTCATAATGTATTTGGAGCATTAAAGGTTACTTATTTCAATGGTATTTATGATTATTGTAAAAGAAATGGAGCTGATTATAACAAGGTTCAACAAGGTGTATTGTTGAGTGGATATATAAATAGAACTCATTCTGATGTACCCGGTCCTGATGGAAAATTGGGTTATGGTGGAAAATGTTTTCCAAAAGACGTTAATGCTTTTAAAGAAGTTTTGAAGGGTTACGCTTTGTATGATTTGATTGCACCAATGCCCAAAATGAATGAGCAGTTTAGAAATACAGTTACTGAAAAGGAGATACTTCATGCCTAAAGTCAGTGTAATAATTCCTGTATATAATGTTGAAAAATATTTACGAGAATGTTTGGATAGTGTTGTTGAGCAAACGTTACAAGATATAGAAATAATATGTGTAAATGACGGCTCAACAGATAATTCTCTGGAAATATTAAAAGAATATGCTTCTAACGATAGCAGAATAAATATTATTGATAAGCCAAATTCCGGATATGGACATTCTATGAATATTGGAATTGGAAGGGCTACCGGAGAGTACATTGGTATTGTTGAGCCTGATGATTATATAAAACAGGAAATGTATGAAACATTATATAATTCGGCAAAAAATAATGATTTAGATTTTGTAAAGTCGGATTTTTATAGATTTACAGGATGTAGCGATAATATTAAGTTGTTTTATAATCAATTATCAAAGGATTTATCTTTCTATAACAGAGTTATAAATGTCAATGAAGAGATAATGCCGTACTATTTTATAATGAATACCTGGTGCGGAATATATAATAGAGATTTTATTGAAAAATATCATATTCGACATAATGAAACTCCTGGTGCTAGTTTTCAGGATAACGGCTTCTGGTTCCAAACTTTTGTTTATTCAAAAAGAGCAATGTTTTTAAATATTCCATTTTATATGAACAGGCGAGATAATCCTAATTCTTCGGTTTATAATCCTTCAAAGATATTGACAGTATGTAATGAATTTTCGTTTATTGAGAATTTACTTAAAAATAATTCTGATATTGCAGATAGAGATTTCGGGATCTTTTTTCATGTAAAATACCTGGGTTATATGGCTGGTTATAATAGGGTAATTAAAAAATACAAAATGATGTATTTAGAAAGGTTTCGTAAGGATTTTCTGGAAACTTGTAAAGATAAAAACTTTAATAAAGATTTATTTACAAAAACCCAGCTCAAAAAATTAAATATGATTTTGCATAATCCAAAGAAATTTTACAGAAAATCTCTAAATGAACTATCTTTTGGTGAAAAAATATTTTCAATTACAAACTCCGGTATCCATAAGATTATTACAATTTGCGGTATTAAAATTAAATTAAGAAATAAGCAGAAAGAATTATTAAATAAAATAAAAAAATTATCTAAAAATTTAAAAACAGTACAAACAGAAAATAAGCTTATTAAGGAAAGACTTTTGGCTTTAGATGTCTTAACTTCTAATTGTTTACTAAATAAAGAGCAAATAGAGCAAAGTTTAGAAACTATTGATAATAAATTTTTAAATACAAATAATATTATAAATAATTTGTCTATAGAGCTTAAGTATATAAACCAATGGCAATGTAATTATTATAAGAGTAATCCTGATAAATATCCGGTTATTCTTACTGATGCGGAAAAAGTGTTATTGGGCAAATATTTAGAAACTTCAAATAAGTATATTGAATTTGGAGCCGGAGGTTCGACTTTTCTTGCTCTATTGAACTCTAGTGCTGATATTTATTCAACAGAAGCTGATAAATCCTGGATTGATTACTTAAGATCTTTTAATATAATTAGAAACTCAGAAGAAGCCGGACGGTTAAAATTTTACAATATCTATATTGGTAAAACAAAGAAATGGAGTTATCCGGAAGATTCGTCTTGTAAGAATTATTATCCGGAATATTCATCTAGAGTTTTTAATGATGTTTCTGCAGATACTATATTTGTAGATGGTAGATTTCGTGTTGCATGTGTTTTAAATTCTATCATACATAGTTCAAATGAAACAAAAATATTGCTTCATGATTATATTGACCGTCCTTATTATCATATTATTGAAAATTATTTGGATATTATTGAAACGGCAGACTCTCTTGCGGTTTTTAAGATAAAGGATAATATTGATAGAAATGAATTAGAGCATTTATATGAAGAATATAAATATGATGTAAGATGAAGATAGTTTTTTTATTTATACTTAACACCGGTCGAAAATCAGTCGCAATATAGAAATTAAACATAAAAAAGGCTTTAGAAAATTTCTAAAGCCTTTATCAATAAATGGTCGGGATGACACGATTTGAACGTGCGACCCCCTCGTCCCAAGCGAGGTGCGCTACCAAGCTGCGCTACATCCCGAAGGGGTAAATAATGCTTCTGCATTATTAGACCTGATTATCGGTCACGTAATTTATTCTATGGCAAACATTTTTCAAAGTCAAGGTTTTAGTCAGTAAATGCTTTTTCGAATTTTTACATTTTTAATATTTGAGATTTTAAAATATCTTATGATACAATTATATTACTTATGGTTAGGCTAATTAACAAAAATAATATCGGACAGGTTACAAATCTTGTGTATTCTATAATGAAATTGCAGGAATTTTTTACCTATGTTGTTGAATTTAACAACCCGGGAATAACCCCTTGTGTTTATGTTATGTGGCATGAAAACCAGTTTTGTGTGCATGGTATAAGAGATAGAGATAATTTAAATATTCTTATAAGTAACTCTTTAGATGGGGAAATTATAGCCAAAGTTTGCGAAAAATTAGGGTTTAAAACTTGCAGAGGATCTTCTAAACGAAAAGGTTCTGTATCAGGTACTTTGAAAATGATTTCAAAGTTAAAAGACGGTGAAAATATTGCAATAATGGTTGACGGCCCAAGAGGACCTTTGCATAAGGTTAAATCAGGTGCGATTGTCTTAGCAAGAGAAGCTAATGTTCCGATAATTCCGGTACACTGGTATTCTCCGGATTTTACATTTGTAAAATTTCCGTCCTGGGACAAGATGACCTCTCCCGTTGGTCCATGCTGGCTAATAAATTTATATGGCGAGCCTATTTATGTTGACGGCAAATCAGATAAACAGATTGCCAAAGAAATAAAAGATTCGTTAATGGAACTGCAAAAAGCCGCTCCTGAAAAATATAAGGAGGCGAAAAAATTAAAATTATGGAACAAAAGAAAATAAATATTTCGTTACTGCAAATGTCTTCTGTTATTGGTGATGTTGATGCAAATATAGAAAAAGTCAAAAAACTTGTAGCAGAAAATTTAAAATCTTCAACAGATGTGCTTATTTTGCCTGAAGTTTGGACTGTCGGATGGTCTTGTTCTCATTTTAGGCAGACTGCACAGGATTTGTTTAATGGTTCTGTTTCAGAATTTTTATCCGCGATTGCAAAGTCTTATAATATGAATGTAATCGGCGGCAGTTTTATTACCAAGCAAGGTGATAATTATTATAATACCTGTCCTGTGTTTGACAAATCAGGCAGGCTTATTTGCTCATATTCGAAAATGCATTTGTATTCTTATTACGGTTGTGATGAGGAGAAGTATGTTTCAACCGGAGAATCTCCAGTTATTGTTGAGCTAGATGGGGTGAATTTTGGTTTAAGTATATGTTACGATATTCGATTTCCTGAATTATACAGGGCTTATGCAAAAGCCGGTGCCGATATATTGGTAAATTGTGCGGCCTGGGGTTCTAAAAAGCCGGTTCCATGGGAAATGATGACAAAATCAAGAGCTATTGAAAATCAGTGTTATATGGCTGCTTTAACTCAATCCGGTTATATAGAAAACGGAGAATATAATCTGGGGCAGTCCAGAATTATTGATTATAAAGGTGACGAAATATCTTCAATTATGGATGGTGAAGGTATTATAAGTGCTGACATATTTCTTGATTTGATGTATGATTTCAGGAAGAAATCTCCTGTTTTGAATGATATTAAAGATAATTATGAGGTGAAAATCTTATGCGTAAAATATTAATTCTATTAGTTTCTTTGATGTTTACTTTTACATCTGCATTTGCGGAATCTATAAATAAAACATTAAATTCTTTAGGTGTAGATAAAGATACTATTTCTATTTCAGTAAAGAATATAGAAAACGGGAATGTTTTATACGAATTAAATGAAAAAACGCAAAGAACTCCAGCATCTACTTTAAAGGTTATTACAACTGCGGCCTCTGTTGATACGCTTGGAAATGATTATAAATTCTCTACTAAGTTGTACAAAAGTACAAATAATGATTTATATATAAAATTATCCGGAGATCCTCTTTTGACTTCTGATGATTTAGGAATATTGATAGATGGTGTTATGGCTAAAAATATTGTGCCAAAAAATATTTATATAGATGATAGTGTTTTTGATAATAATGAGTGGGGTAAAGACTGGCTGCAGGAAGATGAATTAAATTCTTATGTTCCAAAATTCAGTGCATACAACATTGATAATAATTTACTGCGTATAGAAATTTCACCGACAGCCAACATGGTTCCCGCAAATATCAAGGTAAAGCCTTTCTATCCTATTTCGTTTATGAATTTGGTAGAAACAGACGGACATATGCAAAACAGTGTTAAAATTGAAAAAAGTGATAATAATATCCCTAATATGTTAAAAATTTCGGGTGTTGTTTCTAAAATTTATAATTCATATATTCCCGTCAGTAATCCTAAGATGAATTTTATTTTGCGTTTGGAAGAGGTTATAAGTGACAAAAAATTGGAATATTATAATCCAATACAATTTGCTAAGTTACCTGTCAATAATATCTATCTTGTTTCGCAGGCTGATCACAGTATAGATTTGGTTGTTACAGAAATTTTGAAGAACAGCAGTAATCTTGCGTCCGAGACCTTATTCAAAATGGCAGGTGCTGTCTGGGCAAATTCAACCGGCACTTTTGAAAATTCAATGAAAATGTTTGAAGCTTATTTGAAAAAGTATGATATTGATAATAAAAATATTCAAATAGCTGATGCAAGCGGGATTTCTGCTAATAATCTTGTTACGGCAGATTTTATGACAGATTTTCTTGTAATGAAGTCTAAATCAGAAAATTTTGAAGATTACAAATTATTATTCCCTGCTCCCGGAACAGGCACTTTGAAGAATAGAATGTTGTATTTTAAAGACAATCTGCGGGCAAAAACAGGTACTTTGTCCGGAACAAGTGCTTTAGCCGGATATATTGTTTCAAGAAGCGGAAAGGTCTATGCTTTTGATATAATGATAAATGATCCTGATACTTCTTCTGCGGACAAGAAAAATATAGAAGAACAAATTCTTCGTAATATATATGTAAATGACTAACTATAAATGAGGAAAATTTATGTACGAACCCGAAGTTACCGTTATTGTTACTACATCTAATATAGTTGATAAAAATCAATCAGATGATTTTACGCTGCTTGTTAACCTTCTTGAAAAACAGACTTATCCTTATGTGGAATTGCTGGTCATTGACAATGCTTCGACTGACGGAACTCAGGTTTTATTGAAAGAATATAAAAATGCCGGTTATTTGAATTTTTATTCAGAACCTGACAGGGGAAAATTTGATGGCTATAACCGAGGAGCATTACGTGCTAAAGGTAAGTATTTGTCTTTTTTAAGTTGTGATGATTTTTATCATGATATTACTGCAATTGCAGATATTGTGAATTTAATGGAAGAAGAAGAAGCTGATTTTTGTTTCTTCCCGTCATATTGCTGCCATCCGGAAGGTTATGTTTTTCAGTTTACACCGGCAATGCTTAATGCGTTTCAAGTTATGCCTTGTCCTCGTCAGGCAATGTTTTTCAAACGATCTTCCTTGGAAGAATTAAAATTTTTTGATGAAAAGTTTAAGCTTCTGGCAGATTATGATTTGACAATAAGATTGTTACTGGGGGGCTATAAGGGGGTCCTGTTTGATCCGATAGCGGTAACCTGTAAAGTCGGAGAACAGGTGACAAAACACACAATGCAGGTGGAAGCAGAATGCAGTCATATATTTTATAAAAATTATAAGAGTTTTTATCCAATGACTGATGAGGTATTGGACAGAATGGTAAAAATATCGGAAATTCCTAAACCTTTATTGGATAAATTAGTTACTACATTCCCGCCGGAAGATAAGGAGCTGTTTTACGAAAGATATCAGCAAATGTATGATTTAAGGCTTGAAGCTGTAAAAAATCTTAGAGAGCAGGAACGCAGAGGCCGGTAAGATTGTAAAATATTTGCAAAAAATCTTTTCAAGTTTATAATAAAATTAAGAAATACAAGGTTAGTAAGAAGGTTAGGAAAATATGAAAGAACAAAAAATAGCAGTTTTAGGTTGCGGATTATGGGGCCGGAATATTGTTCGTAATTTTTACAATTTGAATGCTCTGGGTATGGTTTGTGATTTAGACGAAGAGAACCTTGCAAAAGTAAAGGAGCAGTATCCCGGAATTCCTACAACAAAGGATTATAAAGATATAATCAATAGTGAAGATATTACAGGTGTTGTTGTTGTTACTCCTAGCCATACTCATTATAAGTTTGTAAAAGCGATGCTTGAGGCTGGCAAACATGTATATGTAGAAAAACCTATATCCACAGTTGCTCAAGAGGCAAGAGATCTTGCTGATTTAGCAGAGAGCAAGGGGCTTGTTTTAATGGTAGGTCATTTGTTATTATATCACCCTGCTGTAAACAGGTTAAAAATGCTTGTAGAGGACGGAGTTTTAGGTGATATTGTATATGCCCAAAGCGACAGATTAAATATAAATTATTTCAAAAATGACAGAAGCGTAATGTGGGATTTGGCTCCTCATGATGTTTCTATGATTAGTTATGTTTTAGGAAAAAATCCGAAACGAGTTATTTCTGCAATAGGCTGTTCTTCTGACGGTAATGATATAATGGATATTACTCATATCGGAATTTTAATGGAAGGCGGAGCGATTGCTCATATTACTGACAGCTGGATTACACCCAGAAAACATGTTCAGCTTTTAGTCAGAGGAACAAAGGCTACTGCTATATTAGATGATACTGTTCCAGAGCACAAATTAACAATTTATGATAATTACAAAGCCGGAACAATTGAAAACGTTCAATTAGATTATCTGGAAATTGAGCCTTTGAAATTGGAATGCCAGCACTTTATCAGCTGCTGTGAAACTGGCAAAAAGGCTCGTTCAGACGGAGAAAACGGCTTTATTGTCGTAAGTATTTTGGAAGAAGCTGAAAAAATTATGCTCGGCGACAGGGCGAAAAATCTTGATCAGGTTGATTTTGCATTGTCAAGATCTAAAAAATTATAGTTTTGTAAAAGAGGATATTATGGCAAATTTTATTTCAATATTTAGAATTTTTGTGGCATTACTTGCAGTATTTTTACTGTTTATACCAACGACATTGACTTATGCTGTATCTTTTGTTTTAACAATAATAGCATTTTCTTTGGATGGGGTTGACGGTTATGTTGCAAGGAAATTTAACGAAGAATCAGAGTTAGGTTCAGTTTTAGATATTATGGGTGACAGGATTGTAGAAGTGTCTTTTTGGGTTGCTTTTGCTGTTTTAGGTTATTTAGCAGGCGACAACCAGGCATTGAATGCGATGTTCCCTATAGTATGTGTTGCAAGAGCCTTTACAACAGATGGTATTAGAAGTGTTGCATTGTCTAAAGGTTTTACAGCTTTTGGAGACAAAACTATGCAGTCCACACCTTTAGGTAAGTTCATTTGTGCTTCCCGTTTTATGAGAATTTCTTATGCTGTAGCCAAAGTTATGGCATTTATAATCATTATTCTTGCAAATACTCCTGGTATGGAAGTTTATAAATGGATTCCAGCATTAAATACAACAGGTATTGTTTTAGCCTGGATTGCTATTATATTCTGTGTAGTTAGAGGTGTGCCCGTAGTATTGGAATGCAAAAATCTCTTTGCTGATAAAAAATAATAGGACAACTTAATTATGGCTAAGTTGAATATAGTTTTATATGAACCTGAAATTCCGCAAAATACCGGAAATATTGCAAGATTGTGTGCATGCTGCGGTGCAAGTTTATATCTGGTTGGGAAATTGGGTTTTTCTTTGAGCAGTAAATATACCAAACGTGCAGGGTTGGATTATTGGGACAGCGTAGATTTACACAAACTTGATTCAATGGAAGATTTGTATAAAATGTTTCCTGACGGTACATTTTACTATCTGACTACAAAAACTGATAAATTGTATACGGATATTGAGTTTAAAGACGGAGATTTTATAGTTTTCGGCCCGGAAACAAGAGGGCTTCCGGATAAATATGTGAAAGATTCTCATGCAAGGACTATTCCTATGAAAGAAGGACAGCGTAGTTTAAATTTATCAAATTCTGTAGCGATTGTAGCTTATGAGGCAATAAGACAAAATGGACTTTAAATTACCTGAGCGTTTTGAAATTTCTAATAAAGCATCTTATGGCAGAGTATTAAATATAGCCGGTTCGGATTATATGCCCGGGGCAGCTTATCTATCAAGTGTTTCTGCTTTAAAAATCGGATGCGGATATTGTTTTTTATGTTCGACTGAAAGAGTTATCAATGCTGTTGCCGCACAGACTCAGAATGTTGTTTTTGTTCCGTTAAAAGACTTAGAAAATCATTTGAATAATGCAGATGTTGTTGAATTAGGCTGCGGACTTTCTCAAGATGAGCAGGCTGTAGAAATTTTTAATAGAACAATTTTAAATGTTTCCAAAGATATACCGTTCATAGTTGATGCTGATGGATTGAATATTTTATCAATGAATAATAATAACTTTCTTAAACGTGGTTTCAAGAATGTAATATTTACTCCGCATCCTAAAGAAGCTTCCAGATTGTTAGAATGTTCTTTAAATGATGTTTTGAATAATTTTGAAGATTCTGCAATTGAAATTTCTAAAAAATATAACTGTGTAACAGTTTTAAAATCTCATAGAACAATTGTAGTTTCTCCGGACAGTAAAAGTTATAAAAATACTACCGGTAATAATTCAATGGCGAAAGCAGGTTCGGGAGATGTCTTAGCCGGAATGATATCAGGCTTAGCCGCTCAGGGTATGGATTTATTTGAAGCAGCATTTTCAGGGGTATATTTGCATGGCTTGTGCGGAGATTTTGCAAAGGAAAAGCTTACCGAATATTCAGTAATGGCTGAAGATCTGATAAGCTTTATTCCTAATGCTATAAATTATTTAAAATCTGATATTATACGTTAATATCAATGTGCATGCTTGCAGCTTCGGCTTCTTCTTTGGGAGTTCCATGTGATAAAAGCCAATTATAGTTATTTTGTTGAGCTTGAGTCATAGAAGTTTCTTTGACTGCTGATGTTGGAGCAAACGGGCTTGTATAAGTTGATTTTGAGTTAAATGCATCTTCTATAACTTTCAAAGTGAAATCGCCTTCTTTTGCTTTTGCTGATATTTCTTCTGCAGCTTTTACTTCTGCAGGTGAAAAGATTTTGCTTGCTCTTACATATTCTTGAGTTTTAGAAGCTGCTTCAGTTATACCTTTTGTTAACATTGTTTCTCTGCCTGTGAATGAAATTTTTGCTACGTTCATTTTAAATTTTCTCCTTTTCTACTTTTTAATTGAGTCTCATATATATTAAACTTGTTAAATTTGTGATATATATAGCCTGATAGGATAATATTCTTTGGTCTCTCTCCTACCAGGCTATTAAACTTTGTTTTAGTTATTGAATTTTAAATTTTTAAGGCTAGCTTTCAATTTGTTCCATTATTTCAAATGGTCTTTCGGCTACTTTCATTGTATTTCTTGTAATGATGCCTCTTTTAAGTTCTGTGAAACTTGCTCTTTTTGAACAGAATTTATCTTTCAAAAATTCGTAAGCAACTTTCGGATCGCATTTTGAACCGCAGGTAAATAAATCTACAGCGGCATAGCCCAATTCTGGCCAGGTATGTATTGCTAAATGGCTTTCAGCAATAATTACAACCCCGGAAACTCCGTACGGGCTGAACATATGAAAACATTTTTGAACAATAGTAGCTCCGCATTCCAATGCTGAGTCTATCATATATTTTTCTACTTTATCTAAACTGTTTAAGGTATTAGGGTCACATTCAAAAAATTCGGCTAATACATGTTGTCCTAAATGGATTTCATCAATATTAGAATTTAGTTGAAACATGTCTAATGGTGATTCTGTCAATTTATTTGTCTCCTTATGTCATAAATGTATATTTTTAATACTATAAACATAATATAATAAAAAATTTTTTTTTGTTAGTTTTCTATAAATATAATTTTTTGTTTTTTTGATTAAATGTCAAAAAGACACTAATAGTTTACTTTTTAATAATATTGCAGATGTTAAGTTTTATTAAACTTATTTTCAATTAGTCAGCTTTGTAATAGTATTTAGTTATGAATAATAAAATACTTGTTGTGGATGATGATACATCTATAAATGAATTGATAAAAGTTAATTTAGAGTTGGCTGGATACGGTGTTGTGCAGGCTTACGACGGGGTGAAAGGTTTTGCTCTGGCAAAGCAGGAGATGCCGTCATTAATAATTCTCGATGTTATGATGCCTGATGTTGATGGGTTTACGGTTGCAAAAAGAATTCGCCAGAATGAAGAAACTAAAGATATCCCTATAATAATGCTTACGGCTCTATCTCAGCTTAATGACAAGGTAAACGGATTTAATATCGGGGTTGATGATTATATTGTAAAACCTTTTGAGATTGAGGAATTACTTGTAAGAGTCAGGGCGTTGTTAAAACGAACAAAACAAATTCCGGAATCTGCTTCTACCAGAGATTTGTTGACTCTTGGCGAAATAACATTGCTGCCAGAGCAGTATAGTGTAAAAATAGGTGATAAACAGGCAAAATTAACACCTATAGAATTTGATATATTTAATTTGTTATTTCAAAATCATGGGAATATGGTATCATCTGCAAAGTTATTAAAAGATATCTGGGGGTATTCTCCCGATGATGACATTGAAACAATAAGAGTTCATATAAGACATTTGAGAAGTAAGATTGATAAAATTGCAAACGGAAAAAAATATATTGAAACAATCTACGGCGGCGGTTATAAATTGAATATTGACGCATAAGATTTCAATAATTTTGGGAGTTAGTGTTGAAATTAAAATTCAAAGGTACCTGGAGAGTATATCAAAAAAGAATATTAGACAGTCTTGAGTTTCACCTTAGTGATAAGAAGCTTCATATTGTTGCGGCTCCCGGTGCGGGGAAAACTACTTTAGGAGTTGAAGTTATTGCACGTATAAATAGACCTGTTTTAATTTTAGTGCCGACAAATACAATTAAGAATCAATGGAAAGAGAGAATATGTTCATCTTTTCTTGAGCCAGAAGGTTATAATCTGGTATCAGTTAATATAAGAAAGCCTTCTTTTATTACTGTGACTACATATCAAGCATTGCTTGCGGCTTTTTGTTCAGGTGCAAAGGAGGATAATTTTGAAGAACAGGATAATTCTGAACTTTCGGAGGAAGAAAATGAGGAATCCATAGTTTCTTCTAAACGTTTCAATTCTTCAAAGGCTGATGAAATTATTGAAATTTTAAAATCTGCAAAAATTTCCCTATTATGTTTTGATGAGGCTCATCATTTAAGAAAAGAATGGTGGAAGGCTTTGACTTATCTGGTTGAAGAACTTCAACCGGAGCAGACTGTTGCGTTGACGGCGACTCCGCCTTATGATGTTGATTATGCCGAGTGGCAGAGATATGAAGACCTTTGCGGAGATATAGATGAAGTTATATCTATTCCCGAACTGGTGAAAAATGGTGACTTATGCCCGCATCAGGATTTTATATATTTTTCATTGCTTAGAAAAAATGAAAAAGAATTTATAAACAACTATACAGCTAAAATTTCTCAATTTTTAGATAAGCTGTTTGCAGATGAAGAATTGATTGCATATTTTAGTTCAATAAAGGTTTTGGAATGTGAAGATAATATTCAAATTGAAAAAATTTTAGATAATCCCGAGTTTTATGTGTCTGTAGCAGCTTTATTAAAAATGAAGGGGGTAAAAATCCCGAAGAGTTTTCTTAATTTATTCGGAGCAAAAGAAATTGAACTTCCTAAATTTAACATTAAACAGGCAAAAATTTTTCTAAACGGCTTTTTATGTTCAGACTCTTTTGAGTTTCCTGAAATTGAAGAAAAAATTCAGGAATATCGTTCTTTTGCAAGAAAACTTGGCTTGATTCACAATAAAAAAATTGTTCTTGATGATAGCGTGAAAGTTCAAAAACAAATCGCAAATTCTCTTGGTAAACTTGATTCTATTGTCAAAATTGTTGAATTGGAATCTAATAATCTTGGAAATGCTTTGCGTATGGTTATCCTTGCTGATTATATAAGAGCAAATGATGTGGATAATTCTCATCTCGGTGTTGTACCTATCTGGAGAATATTAAAAAATAAGTTTAAAACTTTAAATATAGGCATTTTATGCGGTTCTCTTATTTTATTACCGGCAGGTGTAAAAGAAGCTTTTTATAATCTTTTAAAGGCTGAAAATATTGCTGAGGATTGTATTTCAGTTACCGAATATAAAGAGGATTTCAATTTTATAAAAATTACTCCGAAAGATTCTGCTAAGCACTGTATTGTTGCATTGATTACAGAAATGTTCAATAAGGGGTTTGTTAATGTTCTTGTCGGAACGCAGGCTCTTTTAGGTGAAGGCTGGGATGCACCTTCTATAAATTCTTTAATTCTTTCAAGTACAGTTAGTTCTTATATGCTTTCTAACCAGATGCGGGGCAGAGCTATAAGAATAGATAAAAATAATCCTGATAAAGTTTCTAATATCTGGCATCTTGCATCCATTCAAGTTCCGCAATCTGATAATGATTTGGATAATAATATTTTTGCACCTGTTTTGACTTCCAATGATATAGATTCTCTCAATGCCGGACTTTATGATTTGAAGCAATTAGCAAAAAGGTTTGAGGGCTTTGAAGCTCCTTCATATTTCTTTAAGCACGAAATCGTAAATGGGATTGACAGAGTTTTTTCATTAAAAGATTTTCAAATGTTGAAGACTTTGGGTGAACAAAGATTTTTTCAAAATCTAAACGGGAAAATAATGACTCTTGCAAAAAACAGAGAACAGACAAAACAATGGTGGCAAAAATCTTTAAATCTCGGGTATAATAGTTCTTATATGCATTTGAGAACAGGAGTTGATGTTGCCAGACCTACTGCTAAAACTCTTTGTTATTCGTGTTATAAAGCAATCTTATTCAGTATATTAGCTATTGTTTTTGCTGTGTGTTATTTTTTGATTGAGTTTTCGGTAATGGTTGCATTTATAGTGTTTATCATAGGCACTTTGCTTGCTTTTATTTATGTGGCTTATCACTATCTCAGAACCGGAACTGTAGAATCAATAATGAAACAGATTGCTATTGTTCATCTGGAAACTTTAAGCTATCTCGGGTACATAAATACTTCATTGAAAAAAGTTGGTATACATGTTGATTCTACAGAGTTAAGTGTATTTGTTGACTGCGAAAACTTACCAACTGAAGAAAACAATCTTTTGATAAATTCAATGAAGGAATTTTTGGATCCTATTGAAAATCCAAGGTATATTCTTATAAAAAAAGATAAATTTGCAAAATTTATTAACCAGACTGATTATTTTGCTATTCCTGCTATATTTTCATCAAAGAAAAAGGATGTACAGGTTTTTGAAAAGTTGTGGATGAAATATATCGGACCTTGCGAATGTGTTTATACAAGAAATTTAGAGGGGCGAAAAATATTATTAAAAGCAAGAAATTTAGCATTTTCATCTTTAAAACGAAATAAATCAAAGAAACTTTCAAAATGGCAATAAAAACATATAAAAACGAGTTTCCAAAATTTAAGGAAACTCGTTTCAGGTTTTTAAATTTTATAAAACTACGCTTCAGCAGGTGCTTCTTCTGCCGGAGCTTCTGCTTCTTGTGCAGCAGCTTCAGCGGCAGCTTTTGCAGCTTCTTCTTCAGCCTGTTTTTTAGCTAATGCTTTTTTAGAAAGTTTTACGGTTTCTTTTTTAACGTAATTCAAAGTACCATCATCATTGCAATTTTTGATTAAGTATGCAACTGTTTCTGTTGGTTGAGCACCTTTAGAAATCCAATCAAGAGCTGCAGCCTTGTCTAATTTCATAACTTTAGTTTTTGGATTGTAGTGTCCTAATTCCTGAATAGGTCTGCCTTCTCTTTTTGTAGTTGAATTGATAACGATAATTCTGTATGTAGGGTTTTTCTTAGCACCCAATCTTTTTAATCTGATTTTTAACATTCTTATTTCCTTCTTTTTTGTTTGAACTATAGTTGTATTCGGCATTCCGACCGCCGCTTGCCGGCTTGCCTGAGCGGGGATAAAGAGGAATCTCCCTGACTCTAAGTAGATTTAAGCATAAAGATATTTTTCTTGCAAGTTTTTGTTAATTTTTGTAGATGTTAATTCTTTCAGGTTAGGTAATCCTTTTGTATGAGTTGCTTTTATTCTTTTTTGCTGTAAAATTTAACAAGATACATGTTATAATGAAAAAGGATTGAAAAAATGAAAACAACATTAACAAAAGGAAAAGAAAATTTAGTTACAATAGATATGACAATACCTGCAAAAGAGGCTTCTACAGCTTATAATCAAGCTATTGCCCGTATTGCTCAACATATAAATATTGACGGGTTTAGAAAAGGCAAGGCTCCCAAAGCTGTTGTGGAAAGACACGTTGGTGTTGATAGAATTCGCCAGGAAGCTTTAGAGCTTTTACTTCCTAAGTATTTAGGTCAGGCTATTTATGATAACAAGCTTGATGTGATTACTCAGCCTGCTATTACTAACTATAAGTTTGAAGAAGGTAAAGATGCTGAAGTTACTTTTGAAGTTGAAACAAGACCTGAAGTTACTTTAGGAGCTTATAAAGATTTAGATTTGAAGGTTGAGATTCCTGCTGAAGCTGAAGATGCTTTTGATAAAGCTTTGAATAATTTCTTATCCCAGCACTCTTCTATGGAACTGGTGTTGGATAGACCTTCCAACGAAACAGATACAGTTGTTTTTGATTTTGAAGGAACATGTAATGGCGAGCCTATTCAAGGCGGTGCCGCAAAAGGTTATGCACTTGATTTAGCCCATTCTAATTTTATTCCTGGTTTTGCAGAACAGTTAGTCGGTCATAATATTAAGGATGAATTTGATATTCAGGTTACATTCCCTGAAGAATATCATGACGAAAAATTAAAAGGCCAGCCGGCTACATTCTCTATCAAAATCAATGAGATTAAACAGAGAGTATTACCGGAATTGAATGATGAATTTGTTAAAAAGACTACTAAATTCTCTACGGTTGATGAATTAAAGGCTGATATTAAAGACTATCTGGAAAAACAGCGTGAAAATTTAAGAAAGGTCAGTGCTGAAAATGTTGTATTTAAACATGTAGCTGATACTTCTTCTGTTGAAATTCCTCAAAGTATGATTGATAGAGAAGTTGAATCTTTGAAAGCTGATTATAAACAAAGATTATCTTATCAAGGTATTGACTGGGATACATTTGTAAAATCTCAGGGCGATGAAAATGCGTTTAATCAAACTTTGGTAGACGATGCCAAAGGCAGAATTAAAAATTCTTTGATAATTGATAAAATAGCAAAAGAAGTTGATGTAAAAGTTGAGCAGGAAGATTTTCAATCTAAAATTACGCAACTTGCTGCTGCATATGGTACAACCGTTCAGGATTTGCTAAAACAGTTCGGTCAAAATCCTGATTTCTTGTCTACTTTGTCTCAACAGGTTGTAAATGATAAAGTTAGAGAATACTTGATTTCTAATAACAAATTTATATACGAAGAAATCAAATCTGACAAGAAGGCAGTTGAAGCTTAGTAAATAATCGTTATAATATTAAATAAGAAAGGGAATTAAATCATGAGTTTTGTACCTGTAGTAATTGAGCAATCCAGCAGAGGAGAAAGATCTTTTGATATTTTCTCAAGACTGCTGCGAGAAAGAATTATCTTTTTAGGAACGGCAATTGATGATATGGTTGCAAATTTAGTTGTAGCACAGTTATTGCTGCTTGATAGTGAAAATCCTGAAAAAGATATTATGTTATATATTAACAGTCCTGGCGGAAGTGTTACTGCAGGTTTTGCAATATACGATACTATGCAGCATATCAGAGCAGATGTTTCTACAATTTGTTTAGGTCAGGCTGCTTCTATGGGTGCATTTTTGCTTTCTTCAGGTACAAAAGGTAAGAGAATGGCTTTGCCTCATTCAAGAGTTTTAATTCACCAGCCTTTAGGCGGAGCTCAAGGTCAGGCTACTGATATTGAAATTCAGGCAGCTGAAATCATCAGAATTAAAAAATCTTTGAATGAAATTTTGGCTTCAAATACCGGTCAATCTATTAAAAAGATTGAAAAAGATACTGACAGAGATTATATTATGACTCCTCAGGAAGCTTTGGAATACGGAATGATTGATAAAGTCATTTCTCGTGATGTTGTAAAATAATTATTATAATTTGGAGATATTTAAATGCCAAAGAATGATGACAAATTAAAATGTTCTTTTTGCGGTAAAACTCAAGATCAGGTAAAGAAACTTATTGCCGGTCCGGAGGTTTATATTTGTGATGAGTGTGTTGAGCTTTGTAATGAGATTCTTGATGAAGAATTTTTCGAAGCTAAAGAAAAAGAGGGTTCTATAGAGGGTGAAACCTCTGAAAAATCAGAAAAGCCTATTCCAAAACCTCATGAAATTAAAGAATATTTAGATCAATATATTGTTGGTCAAGACGATGCAAAAAAAGTTTTGTCTGTTGCTGTTTATAACCATTACAAAAGGCTCAAGCATAATAAAGAAACTAACAAAGATACTGTTGAAATTCAAAAATCTAATATATTGCTTGTTGGTCCGACGGGTTCAGGTAAAACTTTGCTTGCTCAAACTTTGGCAAAAATGTTAGATGTGCCGTTTGCTGTTGCTGATGCTACAACATTGACAGAAGCAGGATATGTCGGAGATGATGTTGAAAATATATTGCTCCGCTTATATCAAAATGCTGAATTTGATTCTGCAAAAGCAGAACGAGGCATTATTTATATTGATGAGATTGATAAAATTTCAAGAAAATCCGAGAATACATCTATTACAAGGGACGTTTCAGGAGAAGGTGTTCAGCAGGCTCTGTTAAAAATGATAGAGGGTACTGTTGCTCATGTTCCGCCTCAAGGCGGCAGAAAACATCCGCATCAGGAATTTATCGAAATTGATACAAGCAATATATTATTTATTGTCGGCGGTGCATTTGTTGGTCTGGAAAAAATTGTTGACAGGCGTGCGGGTGATGGCAATTCTGTAGGTTTCGGTGCTAAGGCTCCTTTATCTCAAGCTGAAAAAGAAGCAAATGCTGTTAAATTATTAAAGAAACTGCAGCCTGAAGATTTGTTAAAATTCGGTTTGATTCCTGAATTTATCGGTCGTATTCCTGTATATGCCGTTTTGGATCAGTTGAATGAAAAAACATTGAAAATGATTTTAACCGAACCTAAGAATGCCGTATTAAAACAGTATCAAGCATTGTTAAAAATGGACGGTGTGGATCTTGAATTTGAACCTGAGGCTGTTGAATTAATTGCCAAAGAAGCTATTAAACGTAAAACAGGAGCCAGAGCTTTACGTTCTATTGTTGAAGAAATAATGCTTGATGTTATGTATGATGTTCCTACAAAGGAAAATATCACGAAGTTTGTAGTAACGGCTGATATGGTTAAAAACAGAAATAAAGCTACTGTTGTTCAATTACCGACTACGACTTTGGCGGATGATAAAACAAAAGAAATTACAGCTTAGTATGTGTTTATAAAAGACTAAAAAAGCGGTTCTTAATAGAACCGCTTTTTTAGTTTAGTTATTTTCTTTGACAAATTGAGTTATTAAATCACTCTTTATTGTCACCATATAAAATGTAAGAAATGAATCAATCGGAATCCACAGAATTACGGGTATATGCAGTGCTGTTTTAAATATTGTGTAAATTGTAGTAATAATCAAAGATGTTATTAGAAGCAATATAAAGCCTGTTGTGTTATTTCTAATCAGCTTTCCGATTCTTTTAAAATTGAAGAAGGAGTCAAGTTTCAGGTCTATTATAAATGATGGTATAATAAAAATTTCTATCAGGTAGGAAATTGCAGATACTATTTTTAGGCAGGCAGTATATTCGGCTCCGGGGTTTTGTACAAGATCAAGCATTTTTATTATTGAAACCGCAAACCCTATAAATAATATGAGCAAAAGCGGAATTTTATATATAATATTTGCCAATAGTGATTTTAAGCCTGATATAAGTATTACGTCAAGATTGGCCCAGGTTAATGGTGCTGCGTTTTCATTTTTTAATCTGTAGTGCGAATTTGCACACAGGTAACCTGTCAAAAATATTCCGACAATGATGCTGCATATTCCATAAACCATACATATAAATCCGTATGGTGCTGAAAATGGTCTAGGTGAATACATGTTCATTATTGCTTCTGCCATGCATAGCGGAAATGCAATCAAGCTCCCTATAATAAGGTTATAATACTTGTTTTTATCTTTATATATGTATGTAAGTGATTTTATAATATCCATAGGTGTTATTCTCCTTACTTCTATAATCATATCACTATTTATTTTTATCGCAATATTATATTGTATTTTATAAATTGCCAAAAGTTGTTTTTTATGTAAAAATTGTTATAAGAATAGGTTATGAATGAGCGAGTCTAAGACTTTAATATTAATAGATGGTCATGCATTGGCGTTTCGTCAGTATTATGCGTTAGAGCGTACTAATATGAAAACAAAAGACGGAACTCCAACCTGGGCTGTTTACGGTTTTTTTAAGGCTGTATTTGACTTGTTGAAAAATGAAAATTTACATCCGGATGCTATAGGGGTTGCTTTTGATGTTTCTCATCATACTTTTAGAACTGAAAAATATGGAGAATATAAAGCAAATAGGGAAGCAATGCCAGACCCGATGAGAATTCAAATGGGGCTGATTTTTGAAGGTTTGAAAGCTTTCAATATTCCTATTTACACGAAAGAAGGCTTTGAGGCAGATGATGTTATCGGAACGATTTCCAAAAGAGCATGTGAATTGGGTCACAAAGTTTTAATATTGACGGGGGATCAGGATTCTTTTCAGCTTATTGAAAAAAATGGGTGTGTCAAAGTTATCATCCCATCTAAAGGCGAACTTGTTGAGTATGATTGGGACAGAGTTTATCAAAAACTGGGTGTTTATCCCAATCAGGTAATTGATTATAAGGCTTTGCGAGGAGATACTTCGGACAATATTCCAGGAATAAAAGGGATAGGTGAAAAGACTGCCGTAAAACTTCTTGATGAATTTAAAACGGTCGATAATGTTCTTGATAATGTCGATAAAATTTCAGGAAAGGCTGTTCAGGAAAAAATAAGAAATGGTGTAGAAGATGCGAAGTTAAGTAAATATCTGGCCACAATTGTAAGAGATGTAGATGTTCCGTTTGACTTTGATAAAACAAAAATTGAAGTTCCGGACATTTCAATGGTAACAGAATTTTTGCGTTCAATGCAATTTTACAGCTTTTTAAAGAATATTGAATTTATTTTAAAATCTTTTGATAAAGATGCGAAAGTTGTTTCTGTTGAAAATAAGGCTTTGGAATCTTCTTTATTGCAGCCTGAATTACAGACAGAGCAGAACGGGCAGCTCGGACTTTTTGCACAGGCTGTACAATCTGAGGTTAATAAAGAAACTTTTAATGTCAATTCAAAACTTATAACGGATTCTGATGATTTTGCAATTATGATTGATGAACTGAAAAAGCAGTCTATAATTTCGTTGAGAGTTTTTGCGGATGTAAAAAATGCACTTAATTCTCAAATTTATGGTATTGCTTTAGGATATAATAAAGCTTTTGTTTTTGATGATAAAATTCGGTATGAAGATAATGATTCTATATCTAAAGCTTTTTATATTCCGATATCTCATAATATAGAAAGACAACTGGATAAGGCTTATGTTATTGAAAACCTGTTACCGGTATTAGAAAGCGGCAATATTAAAAAAATTACTCACGATGTAAAAGTAGAGGATTGTATTTTTAGAAATCTGGGAATTCATTTAAACGGTGTGATTTTTGATACAATGCTTGCATGCTATATAAAGGATTCAAATGCAAATTCATCTTTTGATATCCAGTGTATGGAACAGATAAATCATATTTTGCCGACAATGGTTTCTGATACAAAAAAAACATCTATTGCTGAAAAAAATATAACAGATGTTAATGCATACTGTGCTGATGTAATAGCAAGCTTGTTTGAGCTTACAAAATACTGGTTGTCGCATTTAGAACCGCAAGAGTATAAAATTCTCACAGATATAGAAATTCCGCTGGCTCATGTCCTTGCTCAAATGGAATATAGCGGTGTTTGTGTTGATATTGAATATTTGCACAAATTAACTAAAGAACTGGACAGAAAAATATATTCAATCGAGCATAAAATTTATGACCTGGCAGGTGAAGGATTTAATATCAATTCTCCCAAGCAGGTTGCATATATTTTATTTGATAAACTTGAATTAAAAACGTCTAAGAAACGTGGAAAGTCAAAAAATTCTACAAGTGCAGAGGTTTTAAATGCTCTGGCCGAAGAATATGAAATTGCGAGATTGATATTAGAATACCGTAAGTATGCAAAATTGAAATCAACTTATACAGAAGCTCTTCCAGGTCTTATAGATTCAAAAGATTTAAGAATACATACAACATATAACCAAACTGTTACAGCAACAGGCAGACTTTCTTCTTCAAATCCTAATTTGCAAAATATCCCAGTTAGAACTGAAGATGGTAATAAAATTCGACAGGCTTTTGTTCCTCAGGATAGAAACAACAGTTTAATTATGTCGGCAGATTATTCTCAAATTGAATTGAGGCTTTTGGCACATGTATCAGGTGATGAAAATTTAATCAATGCATTTAATTCCGGTATTGATGTTCATACTTTGACGGCATCAAAAGTTTTTGATGTTCCGATAGAAGAAGTTACAAAAGAGATGCGTTATAAGTCAAAGGCTGTAAATTTCGGAATTGTTTACGGTCAAAGCAAATACGGACTTGCAAAAGCCCTTGGGATAAGACCGGATGAAGCGGAAATTTTTATCAACAAATATTTTGAAACATATCCGGGCATAAAAGAATATATGCATAATATGGTTGTTCTGGTTGAAGAACAAGGATATGTTGAAACTATTTTCGGCCGTCGGCGATATTTAAAAAATGAAATAAACAGCCCGAATGTTATGATTAGGGAATTTGCTAAAAGAGCTGCAATAAATCACCCGATGCAAGGTTCAGCATCTGATTTGATTAAACTTGCAATGATTGATTTTTCAAAAGCTTTAGCCGATAATAATTTAGAATCTAAACTGATTATTCAGGTTCATGATGAACTTGTTGTTGAAGTTCTCAAAAGTGAATTTGAAGTAGTTAAGAGTTTAATATTGAAATCTATGGAATTAGGCCAGCCGTTGAAAGTTCCGTTGCTGGTAGATATAAATGCAGGTGGGTCATGGAAAGAATCGTAAAATCAATATTATTAGGACTGCTGTTGTTAACTTCGTGTACTCCGGTTTATTCGGCCGGAGAACAGTTGAGCTTGAGTACTTTAATAACTTCTCAAAATGTACACTTTGAAAGCTGTACAAAAGTTTTCAATACTGATAATATTTCATTATTTTATCTTACATTAGCCGCAATCAATGCAAACAGATTTACGGTTGATGAAATTCAGTCAAAATCAGGTTATATATTATTTACAGCTGTTAATAAAAAGTTTTTGGCAATGGTTTCAAATGTTAACACAAATCAGGGGTTAGTGAGAATTACTCCTGCTGATAATAACTATTATTTTCAGCCAGGAATAGTATTGAATATTTTCAAATATATAGAGCTGAATTTGGATAAAAAGCCCGAAGAAGTCAGTTTGTATTAGTTATTTAGGTTTTCAAAAGCTGAAGATACAATATCTTTGATGTTATAAGAATTTTCCAATTTTTCTGTAGAAAGCCAAATTAGATATTCAATGTTTCCAGCCGGTCCTTTTATAGAGGAATATGTAAGTCCTTTAATTGAGTAGTCGAGTTCAACAGCACAATTTATAACATTTTTGATTACTTCAATATGCGTTTTGGAATCTTTTACAACTCCTCCTTTTTCGACATTGTCTTTCCCTGCTTCAAATTGGGGTTTGATAAGACATATCATTTCGTGAAATTCCGGATTGAGAAGAGTTTTTAAATTTTTTAAGACTCTGGTCAAAGAAATAAAAGACAAATCACTTACTAATAAATCAGCCCAAATATCATCTTCAGAATAAATATCCTGCGGTGTGCATATTTTTAAATTAGTTTTTTCGATAGTTTTAACTCTTTTATCTGAACGGATTTTCCAGTCAAGCTGACCGTATCCTACATCAACAGCATAAACAAATTTTGCACCGTTTTGCAGCAGGCAATCTGTAAATCCGCCAGTAGAGGCTCCTGCATCAAAACAAATTCTGTTTTCTACTACAGGGTGAAACGTATCAAGAGCTTTTTTTAGTTTAAATCCGCCTCTTGAAACATAAGGCATAGATTTTACCTGAATATCGTATTCTTTGTTCAAATTGATTTGATATCCGGCTTTTGTAATATATTCATCATTGATTTTAACGTTTCCGGCAAGAATTGCAGCAGAGGCTTTGCTTTTTGTTTCAAAGTACCCTAAATCTGTAAGATATTTATCTAATCTTTCTTTATTTTGCATTAAAATTAAAAATCCTTTCTGCATTTTTTGTCGTAATTTCTGCAATTTCATCTGCGGTTGTGTTTCTTAATTCTGCTACAGCCCGGGCAACATAAGTTACATAGAGAGGCTGATTTTCCTTTCCTCTATACGGTACCGGAGCCAGATAAGGGTCGTCAGTTTCTAATAATAAATATTCAAGCGGTATATTTGCGGCTACTTCTTTTGCTTTTATTGCATTTTTAAACGTTACAACTCCGCCTAGAGCTATATAAATGCCTTCTTTTATGCATTCTTTTGCAAATTCAAGACTGCCCGAAAAACAGTGCAGAATAGCTGTAGAATTTTTGTTATATTTTTTTAGAATTTCCAGAGTATCTTGATGGGCTTCTCTGGAATGTATATTCAAAGGCAGGTTCATTTGATTAGCAAATTCTATTTGTTTAATAAATACTTCTTTTTGGAGTTCTTTAAATGATTTATCCCAATAATAATCCAGTCCGATTTCTCCTATACCGATTATTTTTTTGTTATTTTTTATGATATTTTCCATATCTGAAAGTGTTTTTTCAGAAAAATCCCAAACTTCTTCCGGAAAAACTCCGACATAACCAAATACATCATCATATTTCCGGATAAATTTATCTACATCAAAAATATCTTTTGAAGTGCTGGATGGTACAATGATGATAATACGGGCATTCTGAGCATTGGAAATAGCCGTATCAATGTCCGTTTTTTCAAGCATATTAACATGTGAATGCGTATTGATAATATAAGGTTTTGTGTTCATAAGCCGATTATAACATTAACACGCAAAATATAATAAAACAGTTTTATACAAATTCTACCATATTTGATAATGGAATTTCTGATAACAAATTTTGTACATTCTGGGTAACTTTATATTTATATTTTTGTTTACAGTTTTTATTTATTCCGTATGTGGAGATCATTATTACTGTTTTAGCAGCTTCAAATAAATTCAGGTCAGATAAATCTATTATTTCATTTTTATAGTTGTTTATTTTCTCTATTATTTCTTGTTTTGTCATTTTGGATGTTGTTATTTTAAATTTGTTTTCCATAATTTACCTTTTCTTAAATTATAATTTCGGTAATAATTTACGAAATATAAAATAATTTGTAAAAAATACTGTGTTTATATGATATTTGTTGTATAATACAGCATGAGTTAAGTGAGGTGGATATGGTGTCTATGACTTTAAGTAAAATTAATGAACTGGCAAAAGAGGTTTTGGAAATTGAAGCAAATTCAATTTTGAGATTAAAAAATAATATTGGCGAGGAATTCGATAAGGCTATTGATATTTTATATAATTGCAAAGGCAGAGTTATAGTTACAGGAATGGGTAAATCCGGTATTATAGGTAAAAAAATTGCTGCGACAATGTCATCTACCGGTACTCCGGCATATTTTCTGCATCCGGCAGAAAGTACGCATGGGGATTCCGGTGTAATAACAAGGAATGATGTTATTATTGCTATTTCTAACAGCGGAGAAACTCAGGAATTGATGAATTTATTACCTTTGATTAAACGTTTCGGCTGTGAAATGATTGGGATGACAGGCAATATCAATTCTACTTTAGCTAAAACCAGTGAAGTTGTTCTGGATATTTCAGTTGAAAAAGAAGCTTGTCCTTTGGGTAAAGCTCCTACTGCAAGTACAACTGCTACTTTAGCAATGGGTGACGCTCTTGCTGTATGTTTAATGGAGAAAAAAGGTTTTACTAAAGAAGATTTTCTTATGTATCATCCTTCAGGAAAATTGGGTAAAGGTCTAACTTATAAAGTTAAAGATTTGATGATTTCAGGTGATAGAATGCCTCTGGTTTCTGTTGAGGATTCTTTTACAGATGTTATAAATATTATTTCTGAATATAAACTCGGTATGGCAATGGTTATTTCTTCAGATAAGAAGCTTCAAGGTGTTTTGACAGACGGAGATATCAGAAGAACTATAATAAAATACCCGAATATTACAAATCTTCGAATAAAAGATGTTATGACTGCAAATCCGAAAAGAATTACCGAAGATGCTTATGCAGCATCAGCCTTGAATCTCATGGAAAAATATTCAATTACAGCATTGGCTGTTGTCGATGAAAATAATATTCCGGTCGGAGTAATTCACGTTCATGATTTGTTGAGAGCCGGAGTAGCATAATGGATTTAAATAACAGAGCTAAAAATATAAAGCTTTTAGCTTTTGACGTAGACGGCGTTATGACAGACGGCAGTATTACTTATGATGAGAATGGTGTAGAATATAAGACATTCAATGCTAAAGATGGTCATGGGTTAGCTAAAATGGCAAAAAACGGTTTCATTACAGCTATTATTACAGGCAGAAGAAACGGAACTGTTGATCGCAGAGCTTTGGACTTAAAAGTTACAGAAGTTTTTCAGGGTGTGAAAAATAAACTTCCTATACTTGAGGGTATAATGGAAAAGTACGGAGTTGATTTTTCTCAAGTTTCTTACATGGGTGATGACGAACCTGATATTTGTATTTTAGAAAAGGTTGCAATTGCGGCTTGTCCTGCGGATGCTGTTGATAAAGTTCAGAAAGTTTGCAATTTCAGAGCTTCAAAAACCGGTGGTCATGGTGCAGTCAGAGAGTTGTGTGATTTTATATATGAATCTCAGGTTGATTAAGTTTAGATAAAAGAGGATAAGAATATGTACGAAATTAAAACACAGGCATTTTTTTCCGCAGCACATCATTTGTTGAACTATGACGGAGAATGCGAAAATCAGCATGGACACAATTGGATGGTTGAGGCTTTTGTTCAGGGCGAGGTTTTAAATCAAAGTAATATTTTAATTGATTATAAAGTGCTGAAAAAAGAATTAAATGCTGTTTTGGATACTTTGGATCATAAAGATTTAAACGATTTGCCTGAATTTAAAGGAGAGAGTCCTTCAAGCGAGATGATTTCAGCTTATATTTATGCTAAATTAAAAGAGAAGATTGTTCAGCTAAGCAAAATTACGGTTTGGGAAACTCAAACGTCATGCTGTTCATATTTTGAGGCTGAATAGTTATTTTTTAGAATGAGGGATATTTTTAATGAATTTATTGCAATCTATATTGATGGGGATAGTACAAGGGCTGAGCGAATTTTTACCTATTTCAAGTTCAGCACATTTAGTTTTTACTTCTAATTTTTACAAAGTGATAAAAAATATTCCAATAGCAGAGCAGTCAACGGAAGAAGTGTTTTTTGATATTATGCTGCACCTTGGAACATTGATTGCTGTTTTAATCTTTTTTAGAAAAGATGTTTGGGAAATTTGTAAAGCTTTGTTTGTTGCAATAAAGAAAAAAGATTATTCTGAAAAAAATGCGAAATTGGGCTTGTATATAATTGCAGGAACTATTGTTACAATTGCTCTGGCTCTTCCGTTTCATGATGTTGCAAATGATTTGGTCTTTCACCCTGCACTTGTCGGAGGTTTACTTATTATAACCGGTGGAGTTCTTTTCTTTAGTGAATATTTATCCAAAAAGCATGGCGGCGGTACTGATGATTGCAAAATGACGATAAAACAAGCTCTTTTAATTGGTCTGGCTCAAGGTTTTGCCGTTCTTCCCGGATTTTCTCGTTCAGGCTGGACAATGGCAACCGGACTATTTACCGGTTTAGATAGAAAAACCGCAGCTAGATATTCATTTTTACTGAGTATTCCTATTATACTCGGTGCATCAATGGTTTATCCGTTGGTGAAAATAGATGTTCATGAAGCATTAACCTATAATTGGACTGCTATAATTTTAGGAACATTAGTTTCCGGTGCAGTTGGTTATTTATGTATTAAATATTTTATGAAATTTATTTCAAAATTTTCGTTGAATATTTTTGGGTACTATTGCGTAATAATGGGCATTTTTACTCTTATATTTTTTAATATTTATAAATAAAAATTTTTGTTAAAATTTGTAAATATAATAAGTGCAAGATAACAAAAAAATACCTTGACGGGTATTCTAATGATGTAAAATGCGGAGTTATCATGATCTTACCAATTAGTAATTTTAGTGAGAAAAATCTAACATTCAAATCTAAAGCAAAAAAGGGGGATAGTGAAGATGTATCTTATGATAAAGATACTCTGCTTGAAAATACTTTCACAAACAGAACCCGAATTGCATTAGATAAATTCACAAAAGCTTTTACTATTTATCCGGCTAAAGGATTGAAAGGGAGCAAAAATTCAAATTTTTACGAGTTTTTGACAATGGGTACTGTTCCGTATGTTATTGGCAGCATTATGTTAATGTCAATTTTTAATTCCGCAAATAAACATTATTTGCCTACCCAGCGTTCTAATGCTGCAAAATTAGGCAGTAAAATGGCTTTGGGTGTTGTTTTGTACTGCGTGTTTAAAGAACTTTCTAAATTTTTGATAACTCAGCCTGTAAAATGGAAAACCGGTATAGATACAGAATTGCCTTATGCTAAAGTGAATTATTTATTGCAAGAATCTCCGGATGATTATAACTTAACTAGTATTGAGTATCACAAAGTCGGGGAGAGTGTTGATTTTCCGAGATGGGATCAATTGTATGGGGATCCTAAAAAAGGTGAAAAATTAAACTTCAGATATGATAAAATAGCTGAGAAAAACGGTTTAGGAACTGATTTAAATGATTCTGATCAGGAAGTTAAACCGATGTATAAAGAGGTTCTGGTAAAATCTAAACTGGCCAAAAGTTTCACTTCATTCATGTGGGCTGCTACAGCTGTATGTTTAGCATTCCAGAAACCATGGGAAAGATATTTTAATGTTGCAACTTTGAAATTCTGGAAACCAAAAGAATTTGCTCATTCATTAAGCGTTCTGGGCAGAAGCTTTGTTGATAGTGTAAAAGAATTGTATAAAGGCTCTCCTGAATCATTCTCTAAATTAGAAAGACATTCAGGGAAAGTTCTTCTCGGAGCATCTACTTTGGTGACACTTTTGAGTTTACTGAATACTTTACATATTACCAAGAAGCCTTCAAAGACTACAGCGGAAGATGTTATGGATAAAAATAAAGAAAGTGTGGTGAGTTAAATGAGAACAAATTTAATTCAATCATACTTAAGCGGGAATACTACAGCTCAACAGTACAATTCAGAAAAAGCTGCTAAAGACTTCGATGTAAAAAAAGAGCTTGCTAACAGAACATTTATAAAACCTCTGCCAAGTAATGGAAAATTATTAAAACCTAGCTTGTTTGATATGCCTTCAGTATTTGTAAAAGATGTAAAATACGATTGGAATGCATTCAGGCATGCGGTAAAAGGGGAAGCAAATGATCATGAACTAGGCAGACTAAATGATGCAGCAATGAAATTGGGCGGACTTACTATTGCTTCGTATTTGTTTACAAAAAAACAGACTCCAATGACAAAAGCATTTGAGTTTGTAGGGTTGTGTTCATTCTTTGGAGCTATGGATTTGTGGCCGAAATTATTTTTACAACTGCCGGCTTATTTGATTCATGGCTTTGATATAAGACAAAAATATGAAGATAACTATGGAAGAAAGAAACTTGTATTTCAGGATCATCAATTTATCCCTTGGGATTTGTATTCTGATAGGGAAATAAATAAAATAGGTGACAGGCTGCGTATTCCTAAAGATATTCCTAACAGAAGAGAGTATATTCAGGAAAAAATGCGTAAGATTGCTCTTCAAAATAATACTATGTGGATGCTTACAGCAGGTTTTGCTACTCCAATATTGAGTGCCTTGATTTGTAACGCATTAGAAAAACCGATTGCTGGTTATCTGGATCAAAAGAATAACAAGAAAGCTGATGAATTATTGGTTAACTTTACAGAGGAAATCGGCAAATTTGATTTTTCAAAGAAACAGGAAGCTCTTGATGTATTATTAGCAGAAAATAACGGAAAACCTATTACTTCAGATTTGATAGATTCTATTCATTCTAATATTACTGATGGCTGGGATCCTGTTGTTGCAACAAGTGTAAGAAGAGATTTGGAAAATATGCTTGATTGCAGCGGTAAGTATAAAATATCTAATGAAACAATGGATGCTTTGACAGGAGTTATAAAGGAAACATTTGCTAAAATTCCGTTGACAGAAGATGAATTGGCTAAAATAATTCCTGATAAGGATTCAATTATAAATGCTTTAAATTCTAAGAATTTATTGGGTGTAGAAACTAAAGATTTTTCAGAACATTCAAAAGTTATTCAGGATTTACTTGATGATAGGGTTACAAAATTTATAGAAGAAAACCCGTCTAATCCAAATGCAAAAAAATTAGATTTCTTAGTTGGAGAAATGGTTCATTCCGGAGGACAAATAGGAGCGGATTCACCTCTTGGCAAAGTATTTAAACTGGAACCGGCTGCTGTTCTGACAAAACAAATGCAGGAAGCTTTGAAAGGTGTTTCTACAACTCTTGATAATTTGCAGGCAAAAAATATTGTATTAGACAGATATATCTATATAAAATCAGCACAGGCTCCGGAAACCATTCTGGCAAATTCATGGAATAATACAACAGAAGCTCTGTTAAAAGTTATGAACTTTACTCCTGAAGAAATTAAGCAGGCAAGATTTGACAGAGAAATTGCCGGTGAAATTTTGAGAAATAAAATGGAAGAAATTGTTGCTGATCGTGAAACTTATGGCAAATTTGTTGCAGAAATGGAAAATCTGTTATCTGAATTACACAGCAGATCTTCTTCTATTGAGCTTCAGCCGGGAGCGGTTGATGAAAATGACAAGAATTTATTCAGGTCTTTAATAAATTCATCATGTGATGAGGCTGCAGAATCTTTGAGAAAGGCTGGAATGATAAATTCTGCAGAAAGTATAGTTGGATTTGATGCTAATGCAGAAACTTCTTTAAAAGGGTTATTGCTGAATTTCGGTACTGATAGAGTAAGAGGGGTAAAAAGTTCCTTCTACAGAATTTTAGATTTAGCTGATTTATACTACAAAGTAGCCCATGTTGAAGGCCTTGATGATATCCTTGATGGCAAGATGCTTCGAGAGGTTAAGGAAGAGGCTGTTGAACTAGCAAAACAGACTCTATTAGAAGGTCATACTTCGGATTTTGCAGTAAAATTCTACCAAAAGCGTAATTTAAATCCTCAGAAAGATGATTATACTCAAATTGAGGCTAAGGGCGGCAAGGTAATAAATAAATATTTTGGAACTCATGAACCTGTAGATTTGGCAGAAATGTCAAATGATAAAAACTTCTTTGAAAAGGTTATGAAATTGATGTTTGGCAGTGAATTGCACAAAGATACATATGATAAAATTAAAAACTCTGCTATTCTGGAAGATTTCAAGAGCTATCGAGGGAAGGTTCTGCATTATATAGGTTCAGATTTTTATTTTGCTAAGCCTAACCATGTTATAAATGAAACAAGATTGGAAAATACTCCTTCTGAGTATAAATTTGCATTGATGGGCTGTGCTCCTGATGAAATGTTTTTCAATTTATTCAATAACAAATTTAACAGCTGGAAATGGTTTAATATATTCGGCAAATTAGGTGCGGGACTAATTGGAGTTACTCTGTTATCCCAATTCTTTATGGGTCGTATGAAAAAGCCTGAGCAGATGAAGGAGGCTAAGTAATATGATGAAAGTTACAGGTAATTTAATCTCTCAAAAAGTCAGTACACTGAATTATTCTCAGCCTGCTGATAATAAGAATAATACCCCATCTGCGAATGCACCTTCAACAAAGACTTCAAGTGCATTGATTTCTCAGTATCTTAATAATGTTGCTGTGATAAATTCTGCTTCTGTAAAAAAGACATCCGAAGTCAAAGAAGTAGCACATAAACCATATAAGAATGATTTAAGGACTTTATTTTTGACAAATAATGCAAAAATTTTGGCAATTGTTCCTCGGACATTCAATGCTAAAGATATGAACGGAAATGAATATATAGACGGAACCGAGCAGCATGGAACTTTCCTAAATGCTATAGACAGATTAGATGAGGTTAAGGCTCAAGGTTTTAATACTTTGCATGTTCTGCCGATAAATCCTCCTGGAAAAACAAATGCAATGGGTACAGCCGGTTCTGTATATTCCCCTGCGGATATGTTAAAGATTGATCCGGTTTTAATTGATAAGAATGATCCCAGATCAGATAAGGAACAATTCAAAGCTTTTGTTGACGCTTGTCATGACAGAGGTCTTAGAGTAATGATAGATATGCCGAGTTGTGCTTCGTACGATTTATATCTTGCACGACCTGAGCTGATGGCTCATGAACGTAACGGATTGGCAAAAACTCCGCAGGGGTGGTTTGATATCAGAATGTTTCAGCCATGGGCAGATGAAGGCAAAAGAACTTTAAACCCTGATTTATTGGAATATCATAGAAAGTTTGTTGATATGCTTATTGATGCAGGTGTAGACGGTATCAGAGCCGATGTTGCCAGAGCAAAACCTGTTGAATTCTGGGATATTATTATTCCGTATTCAAGAAAAAGAAATCCTGAATTTGCCTGGTTAGCTGAATCCTATACTTATGAAGATGCTTCTCCTCAGGCAAATATGCCTTATGACAGACCGGAAGATTCTTTAAGAGCAGGGTTTGATGCTTATTACGGTCAATATCATATTTTCCATGAATGGAACACAGCTAAAGAATTGCATGATTTTGTTCTTGATAATTTGAACATGTCATACAGAGTAGAAAGAGGAAAATCCTTAATTGGATCATTTGCTACTCATGATGATATATCTCCGATGAATCACGGCGGTGTAGTATATTGCAATTTAACATCAGGACTTCAGGCAACCCTTCCTATGTTAAATCCATATATTGTAGATGGTTTCCAATCAGGTGATCATTATGATTATTCATATAGGGACAAACATTCTACAGAAACAAGTACAGATAACCATGAAATGACTGCTCACCAGGGTAAACTTGATATCTTTAACCTGTCACGAAAACCGGGCGGAGATTGCCCTGAAATCGGCAAATTTATGACAGCGTGTTTTGCTTTACGTGACAAGTATGATGATGTAATTACAAGAGGCTCATATATAATACTTGATAAAAAAGATGATCCTCAAGATAAGATTATTGCTTTTGCAAGGGCAAAGATGGGTAAAACCTTGCTTGTTATAGCTAATAAAAACGTTGATAGACCTATAGCTTGTAAAATAGAAGTTCCAACATTAAAAGCTAATCAAAAACTTGATAATCTATTGCCGTCATACGGTGAAGAAAGTAAATTCCAGGTTTCGCAGGGTGAAATTTCAGCAGAGATTGGACCAGGCAGAGTTCATGTATTTGAGATTGATACTCCGTATATTGAATCCTATGCTAAAAATATATATAAACAACACTAGGATATATAAAAGAGCCTCAGAATTATCTGAGGCTCAAAACTTTTAACAGATATTTATTATTTGTCTGAAATATATCCGTTTAGGGCTGTATATGCTGCAACATAAGGCGATGCAAGGTAAATATACCCCTTAGTATTTCCCAGTCTTCCTTGAAAATTTCTGTTTTGAGTTGTCAAACAAACTTCATTATCTGCCAGAATGCCGGCATGAATACCTACACAAGGTCCGCAGCCAGGGGGGAGAATTGTTGCATTTGCATCTATAAATATTTCAAGCAAACCTTCTTTAAGGGCTTGTTTATAAATTTCTCTTGATGCCGGACAAATTAGCATTCTTACATCTTTGTTAACTTTTTTACCTTTTAGAATAGAAGCAACTGTTCTCATATCTTCAATTCTTCCGTTTGTGCATGTTCCTACATATACCTGCTGAACTTTTATATCATTTAAATCTTTTGCTAATTTTGTATTGTCTACGGTATGCGGGCATGAAACGGTATGTTCTATTGCAGACGCATCTATTTCAATAGTTCTTTCATATATAGCATCTTTATCAGGCTCAATTTTTAAATATCTATCACCTCTGCCTCTTGAAACTAAATATTCTTTAGTTTTTTCATCAGCAACAAATAATCCGCATTTAGCACCGGCTTCAACAGCCATATTTGCGAGAGTAAATCTTTCTGCCATGCACATGTTATCAATAGTTTCGCCGCAAAATTCAAGTGCTTTGTATGTAGCACCGTCAGCCCCAATCATTCCTATAAGATGAAGCATGAGGTCTTTAGAGCATATTCCGTCTTTGAATTTTCCATTAACTACAATTTTGAAAGTTTGCGGAACTTTTAGCCAGGTTTTACCTAAAGCCATTGCGACAGCAACATCTGTTGAACCCATACCGGTAGCAAAAGCTCCTAATGCACCGGAGGTACAAGTATGAGAATCTGCACCTACAAGAACTTCACCGGGATTTACAAACGTTTCAACCAGTCTTTGGTGGCATACGCCGGAACCCACTTCGGATAAAACAGCTCCGTATTCTTTGGCAAAATCTCTTAAAATAGTATGCATGTTTGATAATTCTTTTTTAGGGCTGGGAGAAGCATGGTCAATAAACAGAATAGTTCTTTCCGGATTATTAAGTTTGTCCTTTCCTAATTTCTTAAATTCTTGTACTGTCAAAGGTCCCGTACCATCTTGAACTGCACATACATCAACTTTTGAAATAATTAATTCTCCGGCTTTAACATTTTTGCCTGCGTGATTAGATAATATTTTTTCAACTAAAGTTTGTCCCATAATTTTAGCCCTCTTTTTCTTAATTCTACCATAAACTTGTAGATGATATAAATAAATTAAGAAAAAGGAATTTTTATAATTGAACTTTTCCTAATAATATTATACTAACAAACAAAAAGCTGCCGGGATGATGAGGCAGCTTAAGAATAGAATATATAACATTTAAACTTTGTAATATTATAACTGCATAAGCAAACCGCTGGAGGTTGTTCGGGTTGTGTTTTGAACTTTTCCGCCCAACGCTG
>CALUWC010000002.1 GCA_944324395.1 Candidatus Gastranaerophilales bacterium
TTAAATTTCTAAAATTATCTGTCCCAAAATTCCCGAACTGGCTGTCAAATATTCCTGAACTGGTTGTTCTTTTACACAGACATTTCAATCCTGTACGGTTAAAATGATTTTACCCCTTAAAGTGGCTTTGTGTTTAGGTTTTAACCTGCCGGAAGTGTCCGAAAATAATCAAACCATGCGTTTCTTTACATCTGTTACTTCTCATCAAATCAACGGATTATTTACAATTGGCTGTATATTTTTTCTTTTTCTTTTTGAATCAGTTCAGCCAATATTTTATTTATTTTTGCCTGTGATTTATAAGTCCTGTCTATAATTCTCGAATTAATTTTAATCTGATGAGTTTGATTGTATTTTTCAATATCTTTTTGGGCTTTTTCTATTATTGTATCAGTTTTTGCCAGAAGTTGTTTATATGTATGATGAATTTCTTCTTCCGAAAGATTTGTCGTATGGTAATATTTATTTTCAGATAAAAATTTGTCAATCGTCTCAAATACAACAGCGTTGTCTTTTTCATTCTCTTCAAATTTTTGAATTTTATAATTTAATTTTTCAAACCTTTTTATTGTGTCATAAGAAATCTTCTTACTTTTGTAATCTTTAATAATTTGTTCTGCTTCTGTTGTTATATCTGCGGCATCAGTATATCCGGAAATAAGAAACAGCATTACGGCTGTTTTATTTTGTTCATTAAGCTGTTTTATCTTTTCATGAAATTCCGGAAGATTTTTGGACGAAATGTTGTCTAAATCTTCATCTAGATTTTGTTTAATCTCAATATATTTGTCATGATACGGCTTTAGAGTTTGAAAATAACCATCATCTCTATGCATTTTTACCCTGCTCTTATTTATTTCATTTAGAATTCTGTCTGTTGAATATGTCGGGTGAGCCTCAACAAACCTGACGGTTCTTTCAAATTCTTGAATATTAGATGCATATTTTTCATACAACATAGCATTTTGCACTGACTTTTTAAATTTTTCACCACGCATAGCCGAAAATTTTTTATTCATCAGTTCTGTTTCATATTTGTTTATAAGTTTCAATTTTTCCTGCGAATCATAACCGATTTTACCAAGCAGCCTAAATTGCTCCTTATGCTGCTCTTGATATGGAAGAATAATATTTTGAACATCTTTTTGTAATTGATTTACCTGATTGTCAAAAAAATCTCCGGAATGGTAAAAGCGATCCTCTCCTGTGAAAACAGGTTTTATATTATAACTGCTGCTATTGTTATTTACATTTTTATTTTGTAATCCTGAAGAATAAATATTAACACTGATTGGCAGAATTTTCATATAAAACCTCCTGTTGTTTTATTCTCTATCTTTTTAGAAAACCTGTCAAGATAAATTTTTGCCGGTTTAATATATTGCTGCATTCTATTGTAAAAACAGATATTTTGACATACTTGCTCAAAATATTTGGATTAAATTCGAATAAATAAAAAAAGGGACTTATGTAGCAAATCCCACTAAAAATTTTCAAAACAACGTCATCCAGAGCGTTAGCAAAGTATCTCAATATATAGATTTTTCGGACTATAGTCCTCAGAATGACGGGCTTTTATAGTATCTGTGAAATTTGTTATATAAGTTCCTAAAAAAAACTCTTGTATTTAAATTTTTAAGGACTAAAATAGATATTGTAATCCCGGATCGTCTAGCGGCAGGACTGAAGATTCTGGCTCTTCCAACGGTGGTTCGAATCCATCTCCGGGAGTTTAAAAAACGGCATTTTTAGATGCCGTTTTTTTTATTTGTGAGAATATCGAGTTTACTAAAATCGAAGATTTTAAAAACGAGACTATTCGAGCGTGGAGGAAATCAAAGACAGGCAAGAACGAAGTGAGAGCCGAGGAGTGAATATACTAAAAAAGACACCCGAAGGTGTCTTTAAAATGGCGGGAACGACGAGGCTGTCTTGGCCTACTCGCGATAAACGGGACTCCAAACTTTCTTTTCAGCAACAAAGTTGCTTCCAAAGAAAGCTCCTTCGCCCTCTGCTCGCAGGCCGCTCAAACTCAAAAAGAGTTTTCGTCTCTATCATTCAAAATTAAAAAGCGGTAGAAAAAATCTACCGCTTTTTAATTCGGGAACGACGAGGCTCGAACTCGCGACCTCATGCGTGACAGGCATGCGCTCTAACCAAACTGAGCTACGCTCCCATAAATTGGTTACTTCTTTATTATATTTGCTAAAAAAAAAATTGCAATAACTTTTTTCAATTATTTAAACCTGAAACTTTGGAACTTATGTAGCAAATTCCAACAAAAATTTTCAAAATAGCGTCATACTGAGCGTTAGCAAAGTATCTCAATATATAGATTTTTCGGACTATAGTTCTCAGAATGGCGGAATTTTATAGTATCTTTGAAACTTACTTTACTATATAAGTTCCGAAATTTTATATATAATAAAAAGCCTTGATTTTCACCAAGGCTTATAAAATGAATTGTAAAATATTATATTATATCTTTAATCTGCGTATAATGGTGCAAGCTTTTTAGACTGCTGCGGAATTATACCCTCTTCTATTGACATATACACACGATAATCAATATCTGAGAAGCAGTTATCTATACTCTCTATACCTTTTAATTCTGCATCATCAATATTACCGCTTTCAATCATATCAGCAATTTTTTCAAATCTGTCAACATGCTCTCTGAATCTATCAGTAGCATAATCTTTTGCCTGCCATGTTGTAATCAAGAACGGCCAATCTGAACTTTGCAATAATAGATTTTCTCTTGCCAATTGATTTAATGCTCTATGCAGCAGCTTATCTTCCGGAATTGTAGAATACTTATCTGCAATGGCTGTAATTCTCTTTTCACAGGCATGAATAATTGGCCACATCCATTCGGTTAAATGGTTATTCCATACATAGAAATGTCCACCCTGACCCCAAGAAGATTCAGGAATCTGAATTGCTTCAACCGGAGGATGAGAATGTAAATATTCGCCCGCAGTCATTCTTTCTACGTCAGGAACATATTGATGGAATTTTTTAATAACCTGTTTAATAAATTCAATACCTTCAAACCACCAGTGTCCAAACAACTCTGTATCAAATGACACCATTACCAAACCTTCTTTACCGTTATGTGACATCTTATAATCATTTAGCAGGTGGTAAATCAAAGTTGTATAATGATCTGAATTTTCATTGATTTTATTTAGTGCTAAAACAGGATCATACAGCATCTTATCCCCTAAATCCGTTTTAGGAGATGTAATCCTCCAGTAATGCATACCGGATTTATCATCTTTTTTGTGAAATTCTCTGAAACAGCCGTCACCCGGATAACCGTCAGCAGCAGACCAAACCTGATATCCTGCTCTGTCGTTTCTGCCCATAACAGCAACCTGAGCATCAGGCAGCCAGTATGCAGAATATGTATCATAACCGGTAGGTTCACGTTCCGGCAGAGGTATATATTCAATATTACCGTAAATACCGACTACACGTCTGCAGCCTATAGAATTTCCGCCTTCAATAACATGAGATTCGGTAAAGAAGTATTCAATATCATTATTTTGTAATGTAACTTCTATTGCAGGCCGCCAGTGCTTTTGACCGTCCTTGCCGACATATTCATAACCTTGTCTGTATGCACATTCAGGAAGCCAGCAGCCGATTGCTTTCTTACCAAACAATCTTTTTGTAGTATCTGATCCGACTTTAAATTGAGCATTCAAATTATTATCAGTTGCCAGCAAAGGAGAAAAACCATGAGTAGCACCTGAGGTTGTAATTTCAATACAGCCTAAGTCCTGGAATTTTTTGAATGCACTGATTAAATCCATATTATATTTATTAACAAATGAATTTTTAATATTGTTGAACCAATCAAAATAATATTTAGCCAAATATTTCAAATGTTGAGAATGCGGAACTTTAGGATCGGGATATCTGTCAAGATCCTTGGCTACACTTTCAATTCTGGAATCCAAATATTTAACAAATCCGTATTTTAAATGTTCGTCATTTAATTGTTCAGCCAATATCGGAGTAATTCCGACAGTTAATTTAGCCTTGATACCTTCATCATACAATTCTGAAATTGCATTAAGAAGAGGAACATATGTTTCTGCCATACATTCATAAAGGTTTTCTTCACCAAACGGCCACATTCCGGCTTTTCTGTAATACGGAAGATGACTGTGTAACATAAAAACGAATTGACCTACTGTCATTTTTGCCTCCAATCTGCTGAACTATACTTAATATAATTCATTTATGTACATAATATATATACCACAAAAGGACAAAAAATATAATCCTATTTAACTAGTTCGGCTGAATAATTTTACAAATATTAACAGGAATGTATAAATACAAGAAAACATAAAAAATAAAATAACATTTATAATAAACTTTTTATAAAAGAGTTAATTGCACAGAGTTTTGTCTTATCATTTTTAAGAAATTTAACCGCAGAAATAATTTCATTTTGATAATCTTCACAAGAAAGATTTTCTTTAAAACAAAACAGGTCTGATATAGAAACATTTAATGCGTTTGCAATTTTTACAAGATTATCTGGCGACGGAAAATATTTTCCTCTTTCTATAGAACTTATGCTATTAATCTCCAAATCAATAATTTCCGCAAGTTTTTCCTGCGTAATTTTATTTAATTTCCGGTATTTCTGAATATTCTTGCCGAGATTTTCTTTAAGATTCATTGCACCTCTCTTAGTAAGAATTCTATATGTTTATTTAATTCAAAATAACAATGTATCACTTGTATTTTTATATTGAAAATAAAAGTTTTGCATGTAATATATACATGTATTACTGTTAAAAAAACACTCAAATTACATCTAACACAGAGAAAATATAGTATATTATGCAGCAAAATATTGAAATTTCTATTATCATACCGGTATATAATACTCAAGAATATTTGAAACAATGCTTGAATAGTATAATAAATCAATCCTATAAAGTATCTTATGAAATTATATGTATTGATGACGGTTCTACGGATAAAAGTGTTGATATACTAAATCAATATAAATCGAAATATCCGGATAACTTTAAAATTTTATATCAAAAACATTCCGGGCAAGCTGAAGCCAGAAATCTTGGAATAAAATCTGCAGCCGGGAATTTTATAATGTTTATAGATTCAGATGATTTTATCGCTGAAAATTTACTTAAAGAATGTTCTAATAAACTAAAATTTCAACCGGATGTAATTATTTTTGGAGTTAAAAAATTTTATTCTCAAAAAAACGCTTTCAAAAAAGGTCAATATTCTTCCCAATATTTTCCGGCTAAATTTTCTATAAATAAACTATTTAAGTTTCACACAATTTGTTTCAACAAAATTTATAAAAAATCATTCTTAATTGATAACAATATTTATTTTTCAAATTTAAATACAGGAGAAGAGCAATTATTTTTCATAAAAACAGCTCTCCTTAGCAATAAAACAGAAATTATAAAAAAAGACCTGTACATCTACAGAAAACAACGTCAAAATGCTCTAACAGCAACCAAGAAGAAAAAAGACATCTCCCCAATTATTAACTGTTATGATATAGAAAAATTTCTGCAAACAGCCAATATAAATTTGGATTTAAAACTTAAAATATTAAGCAAATACATGTTAAAAGCAATTTCATGGTATGGAAAAACAGAAAAAGATTTTGCCGATACTTATTTTTGTGAATTAGATAAGCTGCTAAAGTACATAAAAACAACAAAAGGAAAATATTGGTGGGATTACTTCACTTTAAACCAAACTAATTCATATATACGACAAAAAACAGAATATATAAAAGCTCAAATCATATTTTTCGTAAGAGAAAAACTTTTATATATTCCAGCAGTTATATTTTTCTTTTTATACTTAACAACTTCAGGAGATGAATAACAATGAATAAAATTTCAGTAATTGTACCGGTTTATAACGTTGAAAAATATTTAAAAAGGTGTTTAGACAGTATAATAAACCAAACATTCAAAGATATTGAAATTATTTGTATTAACGACGGTTCTACAGATAATTCCGGAGAAATTCTAAATTCTTATGCCCAAAAAGATAAGCGTATCAAAATAATCGAACAAACAAATTCTGGGTTATCCGCTGTACGAAATAAAGGTATAGATATTGCATCAGGAGAATATATAAGCTTTATTGATTCTGATGATTGGATTGACAAAAACTTTTATGAAAAATTATACAATGCAGCCTGCAAAAATGATGCCGACATAGCCGCATGCGGAATAATCAGACTTAGTGAATATAGAAAAAAATACCTTCTTCAATTTGAAAAAGAAATAACCTTAGAAAACCCTGACAAAAAATTTGAAATATGTGATATACCTGACATAAATTATGTATGGAATAAAATATATAAATTAGATAAAATAAGAAAATATAATCTTAAATTTTTAGAAGGCTATGTATACGAAGATGTATTATTTACCCCACAGACAGTATTCTATTTAAAAAAACTGGTGACAGTACCTGATACATATTACTACTACTGGAGAACTCCTAACTCAATTGTTGCGAAGAAATCTAATAAAAAAGATCTTGAACATACAAGAACATTAGCATTAGAATTTATAAAAAAACATAAAATCAGCATTGAAAAACATATAACAAAAGTAAAACGATATAAAATTTTCGGAATATCATTTTTAAAAATAAGAACAAAAGGCAACAAAAAACAATATCTTTTATTTAATATAATAAAATTTGGCAAAATAAAAAAGAGAGGTTAATTTCAACCTCTCTTTTTTATTTTAATAATCAACAAAACCTATATAGCAACTGATTGGGATTTAACCTCGACTTCCATAGGTATTTCTTTAACCAGTTCAGCATTTAAATTTCTTGCCTGCTCAATCTTAACCATTGGCAAAGGAGCCGGAGTTCCTGGCGTTGAAGCCAAAACCTTTGCTGAGCCGGATATTGAAGTCGGAATACCCTTCTTTGCTGCAACCATTGCCGGATCAGGATGAGCTTTTAGATGTCTGTAATCTGACATGATTTTTGCTACAAATCTTTTTGTTTCACCAAACGGAGGAACCGCTCTGTATTTTTTCACATTGCCGGGCCCTGCATTGTATGCTGCTAATGCCAGCTCTACAGAACCAAACATTTTGTACATGGACTTGTAATACATAATTCCGCCTTTGATGTTATCATCAAGTGAATACGGATTTAAGCCCATTCTTCTTGCTGTGGAAGGCATCAGTTGGAAGACCCCGACGGCACCATGAGAACTTCTTGCCTCGTGTCTATAACCTGATTCTGTTTTTGCAATACTTAATGCAATTGCCGGATCTACGCCCATTTCGATAGAATGTTTTACTATCGCTGCCTTCACTGTACTTACATTGGCCGCCTGCACAGGTGCAATAGAAATGCACACTAATGCAATAGTGAATAGTAATAATTTTTTCAAAATGTAATCCTCTAGTTGTAAATTGAAAATTCTCCAAAGACTACTTTTTTCTTACGTTTTTATAAGATTTCATCTTTCTTGAATATGTTTATGCAATCATCATATTACAAAAATTTAAAATTTCAACCCCAACAGAAAATACTTGCAAATCCATAATTCCGAAAAACCTCTTCTTGTAAAGGTTTTGACTATGTAAATTTAGTGTAAATTTTACATTAAATTTGTCAAGTTTCCCAATTATTGAATTATCATTTTGATATAAATTCATCTCTCAATTCATAATTTTTATCATGCGAATTGTATGAATAAATTTTATACAGATTTCCGTCTGTAGAAATCTTTATTGAATTTAATAAATCGGTTCTCAAAATCTCTGTATTTCTTAATATATCAAGAGTTCCTTTATTAGGATGTCCAAAATAATTTATACCGGTCGAAATTAAAGAAACCTTATTGCCAAGATATTCAAGCATTGAAGAATCCACAACCCCGGCTCCGCCATGATGACCAACTTTTAAGACCTCTACATTATGCGGAATATCATGTTTTATAAGATTAAAGGTTTCAACTCCGGCATCGCCCATAAAAAGCATGTCAAAGTTTTTATAAGACAAAAGCGTTATTATTGAATTTTCATTATCAGAATCTTTTCTCTCAATATTTGCTCTGTACAAAGTTACAGCAAGATTATCTTCTTTGTATACCTCTTTTTTAGCGGTAACTATTTTAACATTTTGATTAAGAGAGGAAACTGTTTCAAAAATTTTCTTTGAAGTTTGTGAATTTGCTTTATCAGAATTTAAATATAAAGTTTTTACTTTCACACCGGAAATTATATCAGCTGCACCGCCTGAGTGATCATTATCAAAATGAGTAACGATTACTCCTTCCAGATTTTTAATACCATGGTCTTTTAAATATTTTAAAATGATAACTTTAGCCTGAGAACTTGAACTGCCGTATGAGGCTTTGCCTGTATCTATTATAAAATACTTATTTTCAGGAGTTTTAATCAGAAAAGAGTCAGCATTTTGAACATCAAATGCTATAATTTCCAAATCTTTCGAAACAGGTTTTATTGATGTAAAAATCAGAATGGTTGAAATCAATATAAAAGCTGTCAGAGCCTTTTTATATTTATCAAACTTTATCAAATACGTAACACCCGTAAGCATCAGATAATATAGAATCAATTGAATAACATCCGGGTGCGGAGTCTGTACAATACAATATTTTAACCCCCCGAAAAAATTTGAAATTAAAACCAGTAAATCAAGTAAATATCTCAAAAAGAAATCAAATATACAGCAAACAAATTCCGAAATTTGCGGAATTACTGCAAGTGTAGAACTTACAAAACCGCCAAAGCTTATTACACTCAATAAACTGACGGTGGAAATGTTAGCAAAAACAGAATATACACTGAATGTATTAAAGTAAAACATCTGAACAGGAGCAACCCATAATTGTGCAACTACAGGTATCAAAATCAAGGCTTTAAGCCAGTCCGGAACATTGGACAATTTTTGAGAAATTATATTTGCAGTCGTCAACAATCCGAAAGTCACAAGAAAGGACAATTGGAAACTAACATCATTTATATAAGCAGGGTTATAAATAAGCATTAAAACCGCAACAAATGATAACAACGAAACACTATGAGCATCCCTATCTATCAATTTTCCGGCCATAACAAACAAAAGCATCAATGCAGCTCTTATTACGGACGGTCCTAATCCTGTCATCAAAGTGTACAAAATAACAACAAGCATTCCTGAAATTACACGAGGCTTATACGGAACCTTAAAATACTGGAGAATATAAAACCAGAATGTAAATATAAAAGCTACATTCATACCGGACGCAGCTAATATATGCAATAAACCGGAATTTATAAATGAGTTTTTGATATATTCAGGAGGAGAAACAGCATCATCGCCAAACACAATTCCGCCAAGTATTTCAAGATTAGGACTCTTTAAAAATTTTGCATGCTCCTTTAGAATTCTGATTCTTGTATTGTTTAAAGCCTGAAGAAATTTCCATTTTATTCCTGCATCATTTTGCAAAATCCGAACACCATCTCCGGAAGCATATAATACGGTAAATACATTAAAATTTCTCAAATATGCACTATAATCAAATTGAGAAGGATTTGCAGACGAAAAAGGCTTTCTTAATTTTCCTTTAACAGAAATATTTTCTCCAATATTGAACTCTTGAGATGAATCCTCCCGCAAAAGAGAAACAAGAAGTTTTGCTTTAATATTTTGACCTCCCGCCTGATTAGTTTCCACAAAAAATCTAACCTTATTTTCGTCCTGATAAGATGGAATACTCACTATTCTTCCAGTTATTGAAATATTAGCCGGAGCAATCTGCAGCAACTCATCATAATTTTTTATTTTAAAAAATGTTAAGAAAAATCCGGAATAAAAAATAAATGTAAATATTAAAATTTTACGAATATCAAAAATTCGAAAAACAAGAAATAATATCATCAATATCGTAAATATTACAGCTGATAACAGTGCAGAACCGCCAAAACAGGCTAATATCCCGAACATAAAAATTAAAGATGCAAAAAACATCAGTAAATTTTTATTCTGAAAAATATCCCTGAAGTGATTTATATCTATCATAATTCCAACACATGAATGATAACATATCAATATGGTTGTGCAAAACTAAAAAAAATGATATACTACATGGTGAGGAAGAAGATTAATGAGCAGTAATGATTTCTATATTGAGGATTTTTTAAGACAAGCAGTATCTGTAGGTGCTTCTGATGCTCACATTTGCGAAGGAGAAAGACCGGCAATCAGAGTTTCCGGACAGATTATGAGAATTAACCTGCCGCCTTTAACAAGTGAAGATATAGAGTTTGTCATCAGAACCGTTGCTCCTCCTCACTTAAAAGACAGAATTACAAGATTTTTTGATATTGACTTTTCATACGAAATTCCGGGTTGTTCACGTTTCCGTATAAATATGAGCCGTCAGCTCGGAAAAACCGCAATGGTTATTCGTGCTATTCCATATTATATTAAAACATTTAAAGAATTATTCTTACCTACAACGCTGGAAGAATTTGCAAGCTTTAACAACGGACTGGTGCTGGTTACAGGGCCTACAGGATCCGGTAAATCAACAACAATTGCTTCTTTGATTGACTATATAAATGCTACAACTTCAAAACATATTGTTACAATTGAAGACCCTGTCGAATTTATATTTTCAAACAAAAAATCTATTGTATCTCAAAGACAATTGTTAATTGATACTCCGTCATTCTCAGATGGTGTAAAATACGCGTTAAGACAAGACCCCGATGTTATATTCATCGGTGAAATTCGTGACAGGGAAACTGTTGAGTCTGCACTGAAGGCTGCAGAAACAGGTCACCTTGTAGTATCTACAATTCACACAAATGATTCTGTTCAAACTGTTGCCAGAATTATCAACCTGTTTGATCCGAATGAAAGACCGTTTGTCAGAAGCCAGATAGCTAACACTCTGAGAGGTACTATATCTCAAAAACTAGTACCGACAGCAGAAGGAGGCACTCGAGTTCCCGCAACTGAAATTCTTGTCGTAACCCCAACTGTTAAAGACTTTATTCAAAAAGATGAACTTGAACAAATTTATGAACTTGTTAAGAAGGGTTCATTTAATAATATGACTACAATGAATATGTCACTTTATAAACTGTTTAATGAAGGTAAAATAACTCAGGAAACAGCTCTGACATATTCTGATAACAAATCTGAACTTGAACAAATGATGAGAGGTATTTATCACGGCACAAGTGCCAATTTAGGATAATGCAGAACAGTTTTATTACAGATGCAATTAATCTAAAGTCCTATAACTTGAGCGAATCAGATAAAATTATCGTAATGTACTCAAAAGAAAAAGGACTTATAAGGGGAGTAGCTAAAGGGGTCAAAAAACCTAAAAGTAAATTAGGTGCTCGTATGGATTTGCTTGTCGCAAATACTCTTATGCTCCATAAGGGGAGAAACCTTGACACTATCTGTCAGGCTGAAGTTGTTAATTCTTTTTACAAAACAAGACAAGATATTGATAAAATATGTTATTCAATGTATGTAACAGAGGTTGTTCACAATTTCGGGGTAGAAGAAGATCCATGCTCCGAAACGATATACAATCTTTTATATAAAACATTAAATACAATTTCATCAGCCGAATCTAAAGTCGAAATTCTGCTTGCAGTCATAAAATTCCAATTAAAAATGATGATTGAATCGGGTTTTTCTCTGGAGCTTGAAAAATGCCTTTGCTGCCACAAAACTGTACAAGATGAAACGATGTACTTTGTACCTGCTATGGGCGGAATAATTTGCAGCAACTGTGCATCTCATATCAATTATCATAAAAAACAGTTACCTTACAAATTAAGAGATTTCTTTAGACAAATGTCCATAAATGACTTTGATGAAAAAGGAGATTTTGAAACTAAGGCAAATGAAAAAGTTTGTATGGTAACATTTGAAGTTCTAAAAGAGTATATAACAATGAAGTCGCCTAAAAAATTCAAGTCAACAAATATTCTACAAGAAATGCCAACAGCATAATATTTCAGCCAACAAGGTTATATTATTTGCTGGACAAAATTTATATAATCATTTTAAAAAGGACGGTAACAATGAAAAAATTTATATTAATTGCAGCAATAATGATTTGCGGAAATACAGTCTGGGCAGCAAGTGCTCAAATGTTTAAACTTGACAACGGACAAACAGTAATCATCCAAGAAGTACGCAACAACCCGATAGTGACTATTGATACCTGGATAAAAACGGGTTCTATCGATGAAGATGACTCTAATAACGGAGTTGCACACTTTTTGGAGCATTTATTTTTCAAAGGTACAACAAATCATGAACCCGGAGAGTTTGACAGAATATTAGAAACCAAAGGAGCCATAACAAATGCTGCGACCAGTAAAGATTTTACCCACTACTATGTAACTATACCGTCTAAAGATTTTGATTTAGCTATGGAATTGCATGGAGATATGATGATGCATCCGCTTATCCCAAGAAACGAACTCGAAAAAGAACGCAAAGTAGTACTTGAGGAAATAAATAAAGATCTGAATGATCCAAGCAGAATTCTTCAGGAAAACTTAAATGAAATGATGTACACTGTCCATCCTTATAAAAGAAAAGTCATAGGCAAAAGCGAAGTAATTGAAACTATAACAAGAGATCAAATACTAAATTTCTATGATGCACATTATTCACCTTCAAATATGGTAACGGTAATTATCGGTGATGTTGATACAACACATGCACTTGATAAAGTTAAAGAAGTATTTAATGCACCATATAAAAAACAAGTTAAAAATACATATCCCAAAGAAGAACCTCTGACAACGCAGCAAAAAAAAGTTGACTATATAAAAACAGAATCAGGATACATGGTAATAGGATTCAGAGGAACTCCGATAGATAAAAAAGATTCTTATGCTTTAGATATCCTTGCAACAATACTTGGCGACGGAAGATCTTCAATCTTATATCAGGTATTGAAAGATCAAAAAAGACTTGCTTTTTCGGTTGATGCAGGAAATGCAACTTATAGAGATGACGGAATGTTCTATATTTCAGCCAACTTTGAACCTGACAGATGCAAACAAATCCAAGATACTATCTTTGAAGAAATCAAAAAAATTCAAAACAAAGGAATAACAGATGAACAATTAAAACTTGCTAAAAATATTATAGAAAGAGATACTTACTATTCCAGAGAATCTATCACAAATATAGCTACTGAAATCGGTTATACAACAGCATTGACCAATGACCTGAAATTTTACGACACATATATTGATAACATTAAAAAAGTAACAAAAAGCGATGTAAAACATGTTGCAAATAAATATTTAGGAATAAATAAAAGTGCAGTGTCCATAATTTTACCGGAAACAGCCAAAGATATACCTGTAGCAAATATAACAAAAACTCCAGGAACAGCAGAAATGATAAGCAAAAACGCTGAAACCGAAAAATACAAACTTTCAAACGGTGCGGCTCTTTTATATACTCCAAACACCTCAAATGACATAATTGCAATAAGTATATATGCAAAGGGCGGACAATTGCTTGATAAAGTTCCGGGAACAGCAAATCTAACAGCCTCTGCAATCCTGAAAGGTACCAAAAATTACACTCCGCTTGAACTTTCTCAAACTCTGGAAGATAACGGGATAAAAATAATGCCGGGATTAAGTGCTGATGCTTTTTCAATATCAGTATTAACAACAAAAGATCAATATGAAAAAACTCTTGAACTATTAAATGAAATAGTAAACAATGCTACTTTTGATGATTTTGAATTGGATAAGATTAAATCAGACAAATTAAATGCAATAAAAAGTGCTAAAGATATCCCGCTTCAACAAGCACTTGAGGAATACAGAGATTTATTATACAAAGATACTCCTTATTCAATTTCATCAAAAGTTTTAGAAAAAAATGTTCCAAATATTACAAGAACTGATATTCTGGAATACTACAGCAAAATTTTTACTCCGGAAAATCTTGTAATTTCAATCAACGGAAATATTGATAAAGAAAAAACTATACAAGAACTAAACAAAATATTTTCTAAAAAAGGAAACGGTGAAAGCTTTGACTATACAAAGCATAACAATCAAATAACAAGAATTACCTCACCAAGAACCAATATCAAAAATATGCCGACAACTGAAACAGCCTGGATAATGTTAGGCTGGCAGACAGACGGAGTACTAAATGAAAAAGATTATGCAACTCTGCAGGTTATAGATGCAATACTTGGAACAGGCATGAGTTCCAGATTATTCAAAGATTTGAGAGAGCAGGAAGGACTTGCTTACCAGCTTGGAACAAGCTTTTCCCCGAATATATTGAGAGGAAGTTTTATGCTGTATATCGGAACAAATCCTGCAACATTAGACAAAGCTAAAAAGGGTTTATTTGATGAAATTACACGATTAAAAACCGAATACGTAGGCGATAAAGAACTAAAAGATGCAAAAGAAAAACTCCTCGGCAACTATGTAATAGGACTTGAAACCAATCTTGATAAAGCCTCAAACACAGGCTGGTACGAAGCATCTACAAGAGGATATGAATTCAAAGACAAATATGAAGCTTTGATAAACGGAGTAACAGATTCAGATATAATAGAAGCCGCAAACAGATACTTTACAGAAAATTATATAATGTCAATAGTGACAAAATAAAAAAGGAATTTTTGTGACCAAAGCATGAGGGGTAAAAATCAAAACTACCCCTCTTCAAGATACACCAGCTTTTTCCGAAGGTTCCATTGTATTAGCGTTAATACAAGAATTATCACAAACAGCACATACGCTATTGCACTTGCTCTTCCCACATTAAAGTACTCAAACGCTTCTTTATATATTGCATAAACAAGCACATTTGTGCTGTCAAATGGACCGCCCTGCGTCATTAAATATATTAAGTCAAATATCTGAAAAGAACTTATTGCAGTTATTATTACCACAAAAAATATTGTCGGCGACATTAAAGGTATAGTCACATTTTTAAATATCTGAAAAGAATTTGCACCGTCTATCTTCGCTGCCTCAAACAAACTCTGCGAAATTGTTGATAATGATGATAGAAAAATTATCATATTATACCCAATCAACTTCCATACAGATACAATAATCAACGCAGGCATTGCATAGCAGCTGTCATACAGCCAATTTATATGTATATTTAAAACTTGATTTAATAATCCAATATTCGGATCAAATATCCACGACCAAATTATCCCTATAACAACCATCGGTGTTATAAACGGCATAAAATACGCACTCTTATAAAATTCTGCACCGCGAATTTTTGTATTTAATATTGAAGCCAGTATTAACGGGATTATAACCCCTAAAATTGAAGTAGAAAGGGCAAATACCACAGTATTTAACAAAATTTTCCAAAATATATTCTGGTGAAAAAGCTCCGAATAATTCTTTAATCCGACAAACTCAATAGGATTCAACAAATCCCACTTTGTAAAACTCAAAGAAAATGAACATACCACAGGAATTATTATGAAAATAAATGTCCCTATCAATGCCGGCATTATAAATATCCATGCCACAGCCGTTTTGTTATTTAATAATTTTTCCACAAACTTTTTCATGATATGATTTAATTATAGTCAAAACTTTTGGAGATGTGAATTATGCAAAAATATGAACACGCTTTCGGGAAAAACGATATCAGAGGGATTTATAATGATGATATTACTGAGGAACTATTCTACAACATAGCCTCCGGCTACATAAAATGGATTACTAAGCAAAATAACAAACCCGCTCAAGATTTGAAAATAAGCGTGTGCATGGACGCAAGACTGCATTCTCCAAGTCTTAAACAAGCTTTAATTAACGGTCTTGTTGATAACAATGCCGGACATATTGAAGATTTAGGACTTGCTCCAACCCCAATCGGATATTATTCCGAAGTTGCCCACAATCTCGATGGTGCAATGATTATTACTGCAAGCCACAACCCTAAAGAATACAACGGGCTTAAAATGACTTTTGGAAAACGTACACTTAATGAAAAACAAATTAAGGAAGTAAAAGAATTAACCTTCCAAAATTGGAAAACTCTTCCGCAGAATTTGAAATCATATAATTTTCATACAGAAATTCTACCCGAATACATAAAAGAAATGAAAGAAAAATTCGGAAACATCGGAGAAGGGATTAAAGTAGTTGTAGATAGTGCAAACGCAACAGGCGGAATTGTCGGTCCACAGTTGTACAAAGAATTAGGCTGTGACGTTATAGAACTTTTCTCTCAACCCGACGGCACTTTTCCTAATCATCACCCGAACCCGAGTGTTTTATCAACTCTTGAAACTCTTTCAAAAACTGTTATTGAAAATAATGCAGACCTTGGAATAGCTTATGACGGTGACAGTGACAGAATAGGTGTTGTTGATTCAAAAGGCAAACCGTTAACAGGAGATAAGCTGCTTTTAATTTACGCTATGGATATTATTGATAAAAAACCGACAGTTGTTTCTGAAGTTAAATGCTCACAAGTACTTTTTGATACAATTAACAATGCCGGCGGGAATGCAGTTATGTGCAAAACAGGACACGGCTATATTAAAGATAAAATGAAAGAAACTAACGCAATTCTGGGCGGAGAAATGAGCGGTCATACATTCTTCAAAGACAGATACTACGGGTTTGATGATGCAATTTACGCAGGCTGCAGAATGATTGAAATTGTCGCAAAACATAAAAAAGCAGACAAAGATTTCAAACTCGAACAACTTTTGGAACCTTTTAACAAAGTTTACACAAGTGATGAAGTGAGATTTCCATGTCCTAATGAATTGAAAAAAGAAACTCTTGAAGCAATGAAACAAGAAGTTCAAGACAATCCCGATATGTTCGGCTCTCCAATTAAAGAGATAGTTACACTGGACGGAATGAGAATTGTATTTGACGGAGGTTTTGCCCTTATTAGACAAAGCAACACCGAACCTGTATTTACTTTAAGGTTTGAAGCAAAAACCAAAGAAGAATGCGACAGATTTAAAAATACAATGGTGAATTATCTGGACAAATTTATCAATTCAAAATTAGAAAATAAAAAAAACTAACAAAAACTTTGTTAGCAAATTGATAACATGTATTCTTTTAATAAGCCTGGCTTTTACAGTAGGAATACCGCTTACTCTGGCGTTTCTTTTTATGAGTATCTTTGCCTTTTATATTTAGTGCAGGAATAATACTCGGGAATTTTTCAAATAAAAAATTCTATCTGCTGGCAGCAATATTTCCAATAGCTTTGCTTATTATTTATATAATATTTAATACATAATATTATTTATTATATTCACTATAATCTTTTGCAACTTCACGCCATTCATCTTCCAGCACACTATAAGCATGGCTCCAGAATTTTTCAATGGCATAAGCTTCACGCTCTTCCTTATGAAGAATATGAACAACAACATCACCGTAATCAATTAAATTCCAGCGATTTTTCAAATCGTTTTCCTGTCTGAGCGGAAGTCGTGAAAATTTCGTTTTGACCTTATCTTTAACAGTTTCCATCAAAGCTTTTACATGTGGAGTTGAATCTCCTGTTGCAATTACAAAATAATCAGCCAAAGACGAAACATTACTTATATTTAGTATAGTAATATCTTTTGCAAGTTTATCATCTAAAAATTGTGCAATAATACAGGCTAACTTATGAGAACTTAATTCTTCCAAAATATTTTCCCCCGCAAATTACTCAATCATATCAAGACGACGTTTATGTCTGCCGCCTTCAAAACCTGTTTTTAACCAGATATCTACAATATCCAAGGCTAAATGTTCGCCAATAACTCTTTCGCCGAGGCATAATATATTTGCATTGTTATGAGCTCTTGAAACTCTGGCAGAATATGTATCTCCGCAAAGTGCAGCCCTGACACCATGAACCTTATTGGCTGCAATTGACATACCAATACCTGTACCGCAAACTAAAATACCTCTGTTTACTTCTCCTGAGATAACCTTCTCTGCTACTTTATGTGCAATTACCGGATAATCACAAGATTCCGGAGTATAAGTTCCGACATCAACATATTCTATATTTCTGGATTTTAAATAATCAATAATACTTTCTTTGTAACGAAATCCGCCATGATCTGAACCAATCGCAACTTTTAAATTTTCCATAAAATACTCCTTTTTATAACTATACAAAAAACTTATACATTAATTTTACAATTATTTTTATAATAAGTAAATATGATAAACAAAAATTGAAACAAAAAAGAGGCAAAAGCCTCTTGTATAATTAAAATGGAGTTTAACATCACGCAACAGTCTAAGAACTGCTTACCATCTGCATAGCTTGTTGTAATAATTCTTTATTAGAAGATATCAATTTATTAACAACTTCCATTTGAACTTTTGCCATTTGATAATATGAAATATTTCCCTTAAAATCGGCATTAGAAAGTTCCAATAATCCGGAACGAATTTCTCCGCATCCTAACACAGGCTTTCCGGATTCTTCGGTTTCTAAAAACCAGCCGTCTTTATATTCGTACAAACCTGCAGAATTATGAAAATTTCTTGTTGTAATTCTATATAAAGGTACTACTTTTTTCCCGCTTTCCGCTTTACCAACAATTGTACCGTCATTTTTGATTTCATATTCATCATATTTACCAAGATATTTACCATTATTCGGGTCAATCCATAATTTAATATTTGTTGTAGGAATATCTAAAGCACCGCCTTTTAATGCAGTTTCCTGATATAAATCTGCACTTATCGGTTTGGTACCCTGCATAATTTCACCTTTATCATTAAGAATATACCCCTGAACAGTATTACCGTTACTTGCACGATAAACACCCTCTCCATCAAAAGTAAACTCGCCTAAACGGGTGTAAACACTTTTCCCTTCAGGAGTTTTTGTGAGAAAGAAACCTTTTCCTTCCAAAAATACATTATCTTTTGAAGTTCCGGGAGTAGATTTTCCCTGTCCCATATTTTTTGTATAATCGTCATTTATTGCACCATTCAAAAACGTTTTAAAATTCACCTGCTTTTCTTTAAAGCCGGGGGTATAAACGTTTGTCATATTATCAGCAATTACGTCCATCCAGTTGACCGTCGCATATTGCGTGTTTATAGCTGTAATAAATGCGTCATTCATAGAAGTTCTCTCTCCTTATTTATTATTATTTCTTCTTTCTTTTTGTTGTTTGCTTCCTCTGTTTGAATATGACAAATCAGAATACGGAAGATCATTTTGAGCAAATGTTGCTTTTAAAGAATCAATATTAGTTCTCAAATACTGTTCAACAGCCTTATCTCCAGGAATAAAGTTTGCTGAAATGACACCGTCTTTATTTACCCGCAAAATAACAGATACATTCTGGTCAAAATCAATTCTGACAGGCTGGTTTGTTTCTCTGGAATTAGAAAGGGCATTAAGCAATGTCTGCGAAACCTGCATATTCTGTTTTACTTCTCTTGCCTCAGCTCCGTTATCAACCATAGTTTGAGCTTGAGCTGTTATATTTTGCATTGAAACATCATTTTTCTGAGTCAAATTGATGAAAAAGTCTGCATCACTTTGAGTCATATTTATGCTGTTTGAAAAATCTAAGCCGCCTTTACCCAAAGCTCTGCTTGCAGATGAAACATCCGAAACTGCAGCCAGTGAAGAATTTGCATTGTTTGTATTCATCATTTGCTGAATATCATTTGATAACATTGAATTTACATCATTCATTGACATTGATGCAAATTTGCTGTAGTCAATATTACCGTCCAAAGTCATATTCTGTTGTAACAAATCATCATTTTCTGATTTACCGGTGTCAGTTTTTGAATCTGTATTTTTATCCTGCTTATTATCTACAGCTTCAACTTTATTATCTGATTTTACAGATTCTTCTTTTTCTGTTTTTGTTTCATTTTCAGAAGAAACCTTATCCATTTCTTTTTTAAAAGAAGAATCCGCTGATGATTTTTTTGCACTTTCAGAATTTGCAGTATTTGAAACCTGAGCAGCTGATGAAGCTGAACTTGCTGATGATGATGAAGTTGTTGCGTTAATACTCATTTTAATTACCTTCTGTTTCTTTCAAATGTTTTAATATATCTATTTGTTCTTCGGCATTTCGTTCCTGACTTTGCTTAAAGAATCTGGTTACACCAAGTTCGGAAAACTGTTTCAATTCTGCTGCTTTTTCTTCCGCAATATAAATTTCTTTGTTTTTTTCTTTGTGCTTCTCAAGAACCTTAACTGCCTGCTCGCATTTTACAAGTTTTGCAAGCTCTATATCCAATTTTTGTTGAAGATCCTGCCTCACTGCTTCTAATTCTTCGGCTTTTTTCCATAGATGCCTTAAATAATTATCGTACGACTCATACATCATAGGATCAGCCTGACGCATACCTTCTTTTGTGTCCAGAATATCCTGATTATTTTTTTTGATATCCTGTTCCGCTTGATACACTGCCTGCTGTGCTCTTTGAACCCTCATTAACTGTTCTTCTTTCTGGTTAATACGAAAGTCCAAAATCTTCTGCAATCTGTATCGAAACGGCATATCTACTACTCTTTCTTACCTATTATGTATTACTTTTCAAGAGTAATAAACATCTAAATGTATGATATTCTTTTAATGACAAGTTTTGTAAAGTCAATATTAATTTTAAAAATGTAAACAAAAAACAGAGTCTTTGTTAGACTCTGTTTTTTGTATTATATCTTTTTATCAATTATTCGTCAGCTGACTGCTCCTGTTCAGATGCCTCCACTTCCTTTGGCTCTGAAGATTGATCGTGTACTGACAATGCAATTCTTTTATCTTCAGGATTGAATTTTAATATGTAAGTGTCAATATTATCACCAACTTTAAGAATTGTCTTATTTTCATTTTGATATTCAACAACTTCATTGTGCGGAAGCAGGGCTTCTACACCCGGAAATACTTCAATAAATGCACCGAAATGTTTCAATCTGGTTACAGTTCCGGCAACTTTATCGCCTTCCTTAATTGTTTTTGCAGCTTCAATCCATGGATCAGGCTCAAGATTTTTCAAACTCAAAGAAACACGCTGTTTGTCATGATCTACGGAAATTACTTCAACGTCAATTTTATCTCCAACTTTCAAAATATCTGTCGGATGATCAATCCAACGCCAGGACAATTGAGATAAAGGAAGTAAGCCATCTAAACCGCCCAAATCAATAAATGCACCAAAGTCAGTAATTCTGACAACTTCGCCCTTAACAACCTGACCGGGTTCAATTTGTGAAAATATATTCTTTCTTGCTTCTTCTACAGTATCTTCATAAACCTTTTTGTTAGATAAAATAAAGTTATTCTGCTGAACATCAAGCGTCAATATCTTGAGTTCAAGTTTTGAACCAACTTCAATTTCAGTTTCTCTTGTCCTGAGCTGAGATGACGGTATAAACCCTCTTACCCCAGAAACTTCAACTAAAATACCGCCTTTTACAATATTAACAACAGTACCCAGAATAGTTTCATCAGCGGCTTTGGCTTTTTCCAACTCTTTCCATGCATACGCAAAATCAACTTTCTTCTTAGACAATAAGAATTTACCATCTTCATCTTCTTCTCTGATAATCAGGAATTCACCTTCCTGCCCTTTTTGGTATTTATCTTCAATATTTTCACCTTTATCAACGGCTTCATACGTAGGGATTACAGCCATAGTCTTGGCTCCAATATCAACCATGACTCCCTGACTGTCAAAACCGCATACAACACCTTTAACAAGATCTCCTTTTTGAAAATTATAGTCATATTTTGCTAATAATGCTTCAAAATCTAAATCCGATGTTTCCTTTTTTGTTACCATGATTAACTCCATTGTCTAATAGACACTACCATTATGTTACCTGAACATACTACCAGATTTTTGCAAATATGTAAAGGTTTGTAACGATTACTTAATAATTTTAGATGCAAACAGAAAAAGAGGCCAATATAAATGACCTCTTTTAATTTATAATTTTAAATTTATTAAGCCTTCAAAGAAGTAATCAATTCATTTATTGAATTTTCTTGAATTTCAATTTCTTCTATTCTGCTTTTTGTCTGCTGTATTAAATCAGCCGGAGCATTGGCTACAAATTTAGGATTATTTATTCTGCCTTCCAGTGATTTTTTCTCATTTTGAAGTTTGCCTAATTTCTTTTCCTGTCTTGCTATTTCTTCGTTAAAATCGATTAGATTTTCTAACGGAATAACAATTTTTGAAGCTGATACAACTGCGGTTGCTGATTTTTTAGCGACAGGCACATCAACATCAGCATAAGAAATTTCTTCAACTTTAGCCATACGTTTAATATAACTTTCTATAGCCTCAAATACCGGTTTTTCTTCATTTGTAGCATGTATAGTTATATTAAATTTCAATCCCATTGGAATATTGAAACTCTGTCTGACATTTCGCAAAGATTTGATTGTTTCAAAAACAAGTTCCATCTCTTTTGCTTCAGTAGGGAAACTTAACTGATCCTGATATACAGGATAATCAGCAAGCATAATAGCCTTAAATTCAGACTTTTTAGGTATCAGCTGCCATACTCTTTCCGTAATATGAGGCATTATCGGGTGGAGTAATCTTAATGACATATCTAATACATACCTTAAAACTCTTTGAGTATTAAGTTTTATATCCGAATCCTGCAATTGAACTTTTGCAATTTCAACATACCAGTCACAATATGAATTCCAGAAGAAATCATATAATACATGAGCAGTTTCTCCGATTCTGTAATTTTCAATATTTGCATTAACTTCTTTTGCTACATTATTTAATTTATCAAGAATCCATTTATCTGCAATGGTAAGTTTTGAGAAATCAATATCATTATTATCTACACCATCAAGATTCATCAAAACAAATCTTGAAGCATTCCAAATTTTATTAGCAAAATTTCTGCCGTATTCAAAACGCTCATCACTTATTTTGATGTCCTGACCGCCATAAGTACACAATGAAGTCATTGTAAATCTCAAAGCGTCACAACCGTATTTATCAATAATCACAACAGGGTCAATAGTATTTCCCTTAGATTTAGACATTTTCTGACCTTTTTCATCACGAATTAAACCATGGATATAAACTGTAGAAAACGGTGCTTTTCCTGTGAATTCCAGCCCCATAGTAATCATTCTTGCAACCCAGAAAAATATAATATCAAAACCGGTTACAAGAGTAGTTGTGGGATAGAATTTCTTAAAATCTTCGCTATCCGTATTCGGCCAGCCTAAAGTCGAAAACGGCCACAAACCAGATGAAAACCAAGTATCTAACACATCAGTTTCTTGTTCCCAAACTGACGGATCAGGATTTTCTTTAGCAACTACCATTTCACCGGTAAGTTTATTATGATAAGCCGGAATTTGGTGTCCCCACCACAATTGACGAGAAATACACCAATCTCTTATATTTTCCATCCAGCCAAGATAATTTTTCTCCCAGCGTTCAGGAATAAACTTAATTCTGCCGTCTTTAACAGCTGCAATAGCTTCTTTGGCAAGCGGTTTCATCTTTACAAACCACTGTTCAGATAATAACGGCTCAATAGTAGTACCGCATCGCTGACATTTACCAACATTATGTTCATGCTCTCTTACTCTTAATAAGAAGTGATTATATTCAAGCATACCGATAATTTTTTCTCTGGCTTCATATCTGTCAAGCCCATGAAGTTCAGGCGGAACCTCGCCGCAAGCTTTCATTCTGCCCTGTTCATCTATAACCCAGATAGGCTCAAAACCATGACGTTTGCCAACTTCAAAATCGTTAGGATCATGTGCCGGAGTAATTTTAACAGCACCTGTACCAAAGGTCTTATCAACATATTCATCAGCAATAATTGGGATTTCCCTGCCAGTTAGAGGAACAACAACAGTTTTTCCGACAAGCTCTGAATACTTATGATCCGTAGGATGTACAGCAATAGCAACATCACCGAATATCGTTTCCGGTCTTGTTGTCGCAACAATAATTGCACCTGACTCACCTTTCAAAGGATATGAAATTTCCCACAAATGACCTTTTTCAGTTTCGTATTCTGTTTCTACATCAGAAATTGCAGACTGACATCTGGGACACCAGTTTACAATATAAGCACCCTTATATATCAGCCCCTTTTCGTAAAGCCGTACAAAAACCTCTTTAACAGCTTCAGAACAGCCTTTATCAAAGGTAAAACGTTCTCTTGACCTGTCAAAAGATGCTCCCAAACGCTTGCACTGGTCTAAAATTCTTGACTTATGCTCATTAGCCCATTCCCATGTCATTTCAAGAAATCTATCACGCCCTACTTCCTGACGTGTAAGACCTTGTTCTCTTAACTTCTTTTCAACAACATTCTGAGTAGCAATACCGGCATGGTCTGTTCCCGGAACCCATAATGCTTCATATCCTGACATTCTGTGGTATCGTATCAAAATATCCTGCAAAGTTTCATCTAAAGCATGACCCATATGCAATACCCCCGTTACATTTGGAGGAGGAATTACAATAGAATACGGTTTCTTAGGACTTTTTGCATCAGCCTTGAAAAAGCCGTTATCTTCCCAGAATTTGTAAATATCTTCTTCTGTTTCTTTTGCATTGTAAACTGTAGGTAAATCATCAATATTAGTTGCTAGCATATATATATCCTCTCTAATGCTTATAATAATACAAACATAACACAAAGACACATTCAAAATTTACTATGTAACAAAATTTGTAAGCTGTTGAAATATATGTAAAAATGTGTTATACTAGTATACAAGATAGATTGTTTTTAAATGGAGTTTGAGAATGAGATTATACCTATTTAAACGAGCCTATACTCTTGCAGAGATAATGCTTGTACTTCTGATTTTATCAATTATATTTGCTGCATTTGCACCAATATTTACAAAAAGAAAAATATCTTCATATACAAGCAAATATAATGTCTGGGAATACGCTGACAGAGTATCTTTAGATGCATACTATGAATCAGGTGATCCTTCTTTTACCGGCGAATTGTTCTTTGGACTTACACCAAAGGGTAAAAGTGATATTACAACAACATTCGCACCTGTTTCAAAAGTAGTTATCAGGTCAGGAGAAGTTACTTCACAAGCTGCAAAACAACGCCAGATCCAATTTAGATACGGCAGAACTTCTACTACAGATATAGGTGACTTTGCAGGTTCCTGGCTTATGGACGGAGATAACGCTTTATTAGGCGGTCAATATCGAAATTTAGCAACATCACAGGATGATGGGGCAAGATATAATGTCGGTATCGGATATCTGGCAATGAGCAAGCTGCAAAACGGACAAAGTAACACTGCTGTCGGGTATAATGCTCTCGGAAACGCTACAACAGCATCAAAAAACGTAGCTATCGGTTATAATGCCGGTGCAACACTCACAACAAATGAATCTAATACATTTGCAGGAGCCGGTGCCGGATACAGAAAAACAGGTAAAGGCAATACAATTATAGGTTATAATGCCGGTGCAAACAGTGCTAACGGTTCAAATAGCTTATATATTGGTTATTATGCCGGATACAATGCCGGCGGAAATTACAATACGGCAATTGGGTATAATACTATGCAAAAGGTATCCGGGCGTTATAATATCGCACTTGGTGCCAATGCTTTACAAAATGTAACTTCAGGAAATTATAACGTTGCAATAGGTGCCAATGCTTGCTCTGAGGTAACTTCAGGTTCTTACAAAACTTGTATTGGTGCTAACTCCGGACCACATAGCGGAACTTCTGCAGAAAACTATTTAAGTGGCAGAACTAATTCGAACCAGGTTACATATATCGGTGGAAAACCATACAATTATGGCGGTGATGCAGTTTTAGAAATTCATAATGTTGAAACCCGAGAAAGTGGAATCATAAAGCACGCAAAAGCATCTACAGATTCTAGTGTTACAACAGTAGTTAATGGTAATTTAATAGTTCGCGGCAGACCATTTTTCACTGTTGGAAACACTCTTTACCATTTCCATGATCAGAATCCGCTAACAAAACAAGCAGGAAGCCGATTATACGGCTCCGGGAATGCTCTGAATAGTAAATATTATAAAGCATGTATTTCCAGCCAAAAAGGTTATAGTTTTGGTTCTTGTGTTTCTTTATCTTCCTCTGACAGAAGATTAAAAAATATCACATCAAGAAATAATGACGGTATAGATGAAATTCTTAAATTAAAAGTATATAATTATACATTCAAAGATGACCCGGATAAAAAACCGCATGTTGGTGTAATTGCTCAGGATTTGCAAAAAGTATTTCCTAATGCAGTTGTCCAAGGCTCTGACGGATATTTAAGAATTCGCTGGGACGATATGTTCTATGCTGCAATCAATGCAATAAAAGAGCTTGATAAAAAAATTGTTGCTATCGCAAAACGAATAACAGATGTTGAAGCTAAAATTGCAGATCTTGAAAAAGAAAATGCAACATTAAAATCTCAAGTTGACAGTATTGCAATGAGAATAAATAAATTGAAAGCACAATAATTAAAATAACAAATATAAATAAAAAGATGCATTACTAAATAATGCATCTTTTTTATTAACTTATATTATCAAAAATAAATATAAAATTTGCTTTACAAAATTATTTGCACTAAACTATATAGGAAAATGGAGTGCCGGGTTGGAATTAAAAAACTTACCGGAGTAGAAATAAATTAAGGAGAAAAAGAAATGACATCAAAAAAATTTTTGTTTACCTCTGAATCAGTAACAGAAGGACATCCGGACAAAGTATGTGATCAAATATCAGATGCTATTCTGGACGAATTCTTAACAAAAGATCCGCATTCAAGAGTTGCTGCAGAAACAACAGTTACAACAGGTATGGCTCTGGTTTGCGGAGAAATTACCGCTGATTGTTATGTCGATATCCCGCAGGTTGTAAGATCAACAATCCAAAATATCGGCTATATCGGTACAAGTTCAGGCGGATTTGATGCAAATACCTGTGCTGTATTAACAAGTATTGATGAACAATCAACAGATATCGGAAACGGTGTAAATAAAGCTCTTGAAGCAAGACAAAATAATGCTGATACATCCTCTGTAGAAACTGAAGATATCGGAGCAGGCGATCAGGGTATTATGTTCGGTTTTGCCTGCAATGAAACCCCTGAATTAATGCCGCTGCCTATAAGTCTGGCTCACAAACTTTCGCACAGACTTGCTCAGGTTAGAAAAGAAGGTATTCTAAATTACTTAAGACCGGACGGAAAATCTCAGGTCACAGTTGAATATGTTGATGGAAAACCTTCAAGAATACATACAGTTTTACTGTCTACACAGCATAATCCGACTATAAACGGTATCTCAGATAATGAAAAAGTCCAAGAAATTATACAAAAAGACCTGAAAAAATTCGTAATAGATTATGTATTTGAAAATGAAGCAATAAAACTTGATGCAGATACAATAATTTTAATTAACCCGTCAGGCAGATTTGTTATTGGCGGACCTCAAGGTGATTCAGGTTTAACCGGAAGGAAAATTATCGTCGATACTTATGGCGGATATTCAAGACATGGCGGAGGAGCTTTTTCAGGAAAAGACCCGACAAAAGTTGACAGATCTGCAGCTTATGCCGCAAGATACGTTGCTAAAAATATTGTTGCAGCAGGTCTTGCTGATAAGTGTGAAATAGAATTATCTTATGCAATCGGTGTTGCTGAACCATTATCAATTATGGTTGATACCTTCGGCACAGGTAAAATTTCAGATGATGAAATATCTGAATTAGTCTACAAAAATTTCGACCTGAGACCGGCTGCTATTATCAATAAATTTGATTTAAGAAATCTGCCTGCTAAAAACGGAGGTAAATTCTATCAATTACTGGCAGCATACGGACATATGGGCCGTACTGATATTGACGTTCCATGGGAACATATTGATAAAGCTGAAACATTGAAAAATCAAGCTTGTTCTACAGGCTGTAGCTGCATATAAATTTTCATATAAAAAGAAAATATATGAAACAAAAAAGGTATCTCTTATTGAGATACCTTTTTTATTATGCATTATTCAAAACTAATTATTTTCTTTTAGCCTCGATTTGCTCTAATTCACCGGCTAATTTGTCTAATCTTGCATTTAACTCGGCATTATCATTTTTCAATGCAGATAATCTCTGTCTATCATTAGCAATTTTAGAAGCTAATTTTTCAATTTTAGTATTCAATTCTTTAATAGAATTGATAGCCGCATAGAACATTTCGTCCCAGCGAATCATATAATAGCCATGACTATCTTTAAATACGGCAGACGGGAATACTTTTTTCAAGTCTTGAGCAATAACACCGACACGCGGAGTCTTATTCGGATCATTTTTGAATGTAAAGTTATAAACATTCAAATTTCTGATTTCATTCAAACCGGCAGTAAATTTCTCACCGACATTTTTCAATCTGATATCTGATTTCAAATTCGGACAGCAAGAATTCTGCCCTTTCATATGTGCATAAGGTAAGTCTGTGAATTTTGTAGCTGCATTGCCTCCTTCCGGAGTACGTGCTAAACAAATATTCTTCCCAGTAGAACCATCAGTATAACAAGACTGATTACTGCTGTTTCCATTTGCATCACAACCTGTAGTCCCATTAGAATTATTTGTTTTAGTAGTCCAGTCATAAGATGTACTTACAGTGTAAGAACCCAGATTATAATCCGTAGTTGTAGCACCGCCGCCTACAACGGTACAAACACAACCTGGAGCTATATCTTTGAATACATGCGTCTTACAATCACCAGCACAATCGTCCCTAGATTGTCCAGTTCTTTGTGTTCCATCATAACCGGAAAAACCTTTTAAGGAGCCTGATTCATTTAATCTGAATAAAACAAGCCCTTTTGGAATTCTGGAAACTGCCGGAAAATTCTTCTCTCCATTAAAATGTCTCTGCCTGATTAAAGGAAATTCTAAATATGTCTGCCCTCTCACAATCAAGTTTCCGTTTATTACCACAGAAGAATTACCGGCATTAGTAATAGGACTTGCATTGCTGTTTGTACTATTGATATTATGTACCTCTAAAACAGCTCCTGGCTTAACATCTCCACCCATATTGCTGGTAGGAATAGAACCTATGAAAACTCTTTCATCACTTCCCGAAAATAACTTATCCGAAGGCTTGAAATTAGTTCCCTCACCTTCTTTTACACTACCAGAGAACGAACCAATACATGTTTTATTTGAACCATTTGTCAGTTGTAAACATGAATTATCACCAAAAGCTGTATTGTTACTGCCTGATGTTAATTTTGACATAGAATTATAACCAATAGCAGTATTATTGTTGCCTGAAGACAAAACTTTCAAAGCATAATTTCCGGCAGCAGTGTTATAACTGCCGGTGGATTTTTGTAAAGCAAAGTTACCGACTGCAGTATTACCGGTACCACCGTTACCTGCAGAATAACCAACTATAGTATTCTTATTAGCCGTAGCATTATTAAGAGAATGGCTACCTATAACAGTGTTATAACTGCCATTTTGCACTTTAGTACCCGAATCAACACCAACAACAGTGTTATAAGAACCGCTTTTCATAGCTGTTAATGCATTTGTACCCACAGCAGTATTACCGATACCGCTGGTCAAAGCAGATAATGACGCAGAACCAAACGAAGTATTAGCCCTTGCGGTATCAGAAATAGATTCATACTTACCGCCTACTAACATATTTTGATTACCTGCAAATAACGCACCAACTATAGAACCGGCTGTAGAATTGTTACTGGTTGCATATCTGAATTGCAATTGGTTTTGTAAACTGTTGCCATAAGTACCACCAAGTTTATTCGCTCTTAAAATAAGTTTTGAATATAACGGAGTAGTTTCATTATAAGCCGGATTTTTTACATTAGAAGCATTCATAACATCAAGCTTATTGGCAGGAGAAATACCGACAAAAGCCTGAGCTGTATGGGTCTTGCTTGGGACATCAAAATAAGCATCATTATTGTCATCCCCCGGAACAAATGTCCAAACCTCATCAGCAGAATAATTATCTGCTCTGCGCGTAAATACAGGAGCAAATGCAGCCATTAATATTGATAATGTTAATAACAATATCATAACCTCTGCTAAAGTAAACGCTTTTAATTTATTAAATCTCATATTCGACTCCATTATTTATTATTTTCAAGACTATCTAACTTTTCATTTAATTTGCTGATTCTATCTTTTATATTGTGCTGGGCATCAGCAACACTATCAGTATCTTGTTCAACAACCTGAAGATCAGCTGTGACAGCATTAACGTTTGCATTCAGTTCTTTTACGGAATTTATAACAGCAAAGAACATTTCATCCCAGCGAATATTCAAGTAGCCGTCTTTATCCTCACTAACTGAATCCGGAAATACTTTCTGTAAATCCTGAGCCATAACACCGACTTGAGCAAGAGCATCCTTATCAGCCTTAAATGTATAATTATAAGGAACCAACATCATAATTTTTTCTAATGCCGCAACATTTTCAGAACCAATATTTTTCAATCTGGCATCTGATAAGTTTAAATTTGGACAATGAGAACCGCTACTGGTAGGATATTGGTCTCTATAGTCACCGCAATAGTAACTCCTACCTTTATCATCTGAATCCTGATAAGTCAACCAAGTCATAGAAACAGGATCTTTAGGTCTGGAATAGTCACTGCCGTTAAAAATCGTACCAACGGTTGCTCCAAAACCTCCGCTCCATAGTGTAAAGTAAATAGCACCAGCAAGAGGAGCTGCCAAACCACCAGTAATAACAGTAACAAACCCGGCGACAAGACCTATAATAGCACCTAGAATAGTACCTAAAAACTTACACTTGGGAGAATCTCTAAACGTCTTGCGTCCAAAAGGACCGCAACGACGTCCGCATCTATCACCACCCGTTTCTCCGCCATTGAATAAGGATTGAGTCAAAGCAGGGTTGCCAGACGAAGCTATAAGCCTACCATCAGTAGAAGGAATAAATAAGTTACCTCTTACTACAAGATTAGAATTTAATAGAACTGTAGGACGAAGCTGAGGGCTAACTATTCCCGACAACACATCTGAATTAGGAATCATATTATGAACTTCCAGAACAGAACGTCCGCCAAAACCAACAGGAGATCCACCTAAGAAAATATGATCATACTTATCAGTTTCCAAAGAAGTCAAAGTACCGCCTGCACCTCTATTTTTAGCTGAGCCATAACCTAAACATGTTCTTCTTCCAGGATTTTTCAAATCCCCATTATATTGCATGGATAAACAAGCTTCATAACCGGCAACTGAAAGATTTTTTGCCTCATGCTTGCCACCTACAAAAGAATCATAACCGGCAATTGTATTATTAGCAGCGGTTGTACCATAATATGTAGAACCCAAAATTGTGTTATTTATTGATTTATCATGATTATCAAAACCGGCAAAGCCTGCAAAATAACCGGCAAAAACATTATCATTACCTGATGATGAACTAATACCCAGAACATTTGAACCAATACCAACAGTATTAGAAATAGTAGCGGATTCAGCTCTGCCTGAGTTAGTTCCCATAAAGGTATTTCTTCCGGCATGACTCATATATTGTCCGGAATTAGCACCAACTGCAACAATTTCACTGGGACTGCTGCCGCCTTGTTTGCCCATAACAGCATTTGAACCCAGAGCAAGCACAGATTCCGGGGTTAACGTCCTTGAAAAAGCTCCCATACCTGCTACAGTATTGTTACGTCCGCCTATAAAATAATTCTCATCAGGATTAGAACGAGTATCGATTTTTCCGCCCATCATTATATTCTTGCTTCCGTCCATAGAGAATACACCTGTAAACAAACCGTTGCCGGATCCGTAACGGAACTGAATCATGTGCTGATTAGGACGAGTTTTTATGACCATTTTAGAATAAGGTTTAACATTACTTGCAATATTATCAGGACTAATTCCGACATACGCTGTAGATGTCTGTCCTGTAGTACCAGGATCATAAAATGCATCTTTCTGGTCGTTATTTGCAACAAAGCTCCAAACAGGTTCGTTTGCAATCGTATCACCCGAACGACGTTTCGTCATAATAGGAAGCAACGCAGCAAATAATATACCTATAATAACCATTACTATCAATAGTTCTGTAAGCGAAAAAGCTTTCTTAAATGTAATTGATTTCATCCTCATCAAACTCCAAATATAATATTATATTTTCTATTATATCATATAATACCCGACATTTCAATAACCGATACGATTTGTAAACTAAAATAAACAACATTTGTGTATTTTCTTCTGAAAATATAAATCTTATTCAATACACAAAAGTTTACAATTTTACTAATTTGATATGCTAGAATAAAATTATGACAAGCAAAAGTATTAAATGGACAATTTGCCTCTTTATTATAGCCGGAAATTTTTTAGGAATGCTTGATTCAAGTACGGTTAACCTTGCACTTTACCCTATTGCACAGGGTTTAAATGTAACGCTGGCTGAAGTTCAATGGGTTGTAATTGCTTACATGCTTGTTTTAACAATATTTTTACCATTTTTCGGTAAATTAGGGGACATATTTCCAAAAAATAAAATTTACTGCTCCGGCTTCTTAATATTTGCACTCGGAGCTTTTTTAAATTCGACAGCAAATAATTTCTATCTGTTAATCATATATCGATGCATAGAAGCGATGGGAGCTTCCGTAATGATAGCAAACGGACCTGCAGCCATAGCTTCTATATTCAAAGGAGAAGATCGGGGTAAGGCTCTTGGCATAAATGCATGCCTTGTTGCTATCGGGGGAATGAGCGGGCCGGCTGTAGGCGGATTACTGATAAATTATTTCGGATGGCATACAATATTTTTACCTTCCGTTCCGATTGCCATAATTGGTGCGTATGTTTCATATAAAATTCTGCCAAACTACGTACACCCGAAATCTTTTAAATTTGATTACAAAGGATTTTTCTACTTTACAATTGCGTTATTTGCACTATTATTAGCAATTTCAGAAGGACACAGCTGGGGTTGGAAGTCAATCCGAATTCTAGCTTTAGGAGTTATGACATTAATATTTGGTGCATTATTTTATTTTAGAGATAAAAAAATCAACTACCCCTTAATAAATTTTAAAATGTTTAAAATAAAAACTTTTACATTCGGAAATATCGCCGTAATGCATTCATATATGTGCATGTTCACAAACGGAATTTTGCTGCCGTTATTTTTGCAGGAAATCGTTAAATACAACGCATTTATAACCGGGCTTTTGATTTTGCCGTACTCGATTGCATCATCAGCAGTTGCACCTTTTGCGGGAAGCTATGCTGGGAAAAACGGCAGCAGAGGATTAACCCTGCTTGGACCTGCAATTTATATAATAGCATTGATAATATTTACAACATTTAATACTTCAACTCCAATGTGGGAAATAGTTCTGGCATCAGTTATTATGGGAATAGGAAACGGCTGCTTTCAATCTCCGTCTAACAATGCAATTATAACATGTGTTAATAAAGAAGAACTAGGAATTGCAAGCGGAATTCTATCTTTGTCAAGAAATCTTGGCAATATTTTGGGAGTAGCATTAACTATTACTTTATTTGACAGCTTCAGAAATATGTTTGTTGAAAAAGGAATGCTGTATCAAAAAGCTTTTCTAACTTCATATCACTGGACTATGTGTTTCGGGATAGGTTTCGGGGTAATTTGTCTTGTTTGTGCATATATTGCTTACAAACCCCAAAATAAAAATATCTAGCAAATTTTATTTTCACGAGTTTTAAACTAATTAAAGGAGAAACCCAATGAAAATAAAATTTAACCCGGGACAGATTAAACATAACCCGTCAGCAGCCTTTGACATCTTTAGAAGTAAAATTACAAGAAATTTAAAGAATAAAGAAGAAATACCTCAAAAAGCATTCTATGCAGAATTAGGAACAATAGGAGATGCCTTTGTTGCACAAAACAACCTGCAGACTATGAACAACAAATCCAACCAGTTTGCTGAATTTTTAGTAAGCAAAGGCTGTAACAATCTTGCCGGAATAGTATACAGTTTTTTAATTAAAATAAATAAAAATAATCCGGAAGAAGTCGAAAAATTGGCAACAAAAGCCTTAGCGATAGCAAAGAGGCATCACGATCCTGTACACATAATGGCAAGAGCAAACGACTTAAGAAATATTTACAAAAAGACTGAACCCGGAAGTGATAGACTTTTAAAAATTTTATACACGGAAAGAAGAGCTTTAGTAGACATTTGTAATAACTACAACGGATCCAAAAACAGATTCCGCACCGGTGAAACTGAAATGAAACCTGTTGAAAAATATGAAATTCTACTTGGTATGGTCAAATTAGATATTGCACAAATTATAAAGAAGCAAAACAGAACTGAAGCCTTAACTGAAATAACAGAGGCTTATGAGCTTCTGAAAAAACATAACATAACAAAATTTCTCAGTGATGCTAAAAATTTATTAACAGAACTTCAATCAGGAAAATAATATTAATATCTTATAAAATATATTGAAAATAAAAAATATCTGGAGTATTATATAAGTGTAAAATTTACACTAAACAAAATATATGATTGGCAGGATATGTATGACTTGTAATGAAAACATTAGAAATATAGCAATAATAGCACACGTTGACCATGGAAAAACAACACTGGTTGACTGTTTGTTAAAACAAGCCGGAGTTTTCGGTGCCCACCAGCACGTTGAAGAACGAGTTCTCGATAGCAACGACCTTGAAAGAGAAAGAGGAATTACAATTCTTTCTAAAAACATTTCAATAACTTACAACGGGACCAAAATCAATGTTGTTGACACCCCGGGACACGCTGATTTCGGCGGTGAAGTTGAACGTGTACTTGGAATGGTAGACGGTGCGTTACTAATTGTTGATGCTGCAGAAGGTCCGATGCCGCAAACGAGATTTGTCTTATCAAAAGCGTTAGAATTAGGTTTAAAAATTATTGTTGTTATAAATAAAATAGACAAACCTGCCGCTGAACCTTTAACTGCATTGGATAAAGTATTTGACCTGTTTACAGAATTAACGGACAGAGAAGATTTGATAGATTTCCCATTTATTTTTGCAAGCAGCCTGCAAGGGTTTGCTATCAATGATTTGGAAGATGAAAGAAAAGATATGGTTCCGCTGTTTGACTGTATAATCAAAAATATCCAACCGCCTGAAGGTGATGAAAATGAACCGTTCCAATTCAGGGCAACAACGCTTGATTACAATGAATATGTAGGAAGAATTGTTATAGGACGTATTGCTCACGGTAAAGTAAATTCTCAAGATCAGGTATGTCTTATACACGCTGACGGAAGCCAGGAAAGAGGGAAAATTGTAAAATTATTCGGATTTAAAGATCTTGGCAGGGTAGAAATTGAAAGTGCATCTGCCGGAGATATCGTTGGAATTGCAGGATTTTCAGATATACAAATCGGCGAAACCATTTGTGATCCGAATAACCCGAAAGCTCTTCCTTTAATTCAGGTGGATGAACCGACACTGCAGATGAATTTTTCAGTGAACGACAGCCCGTTTGCAGGTCAGGAAGGGAAATTTGTAACTTCCCGCCAATTAAGAAAACGCTTATACAATGAATTAGAAAAAAATGTAAGTTTAAGAGTCGAAGATACTGATTCCACTGACTGTTTTAAAGTTTCAGGAAGAGGAGAATTACATTTAAGTATCTTAATAGAAACAATGCGTCGTGAAGGATATGAATTTTCAGTTTCAAAACCTGAAGTTATTTATAAACATATTAACGGAGAACTTTGCGAACCCTATGAAAATTTAATTATTGATGTTCCTGAAGAATATGCAGGAAGTGCAATAGAACGTTTGTCTTCCAGAAAAGCCGAAATGAAGGATATGCAAACATCAAAAGGCAGAACAAATTTGATATTCCATATTCCGGCAAGAGGACTTATAGGATTCAGAAGTGAATTTATAAGAATGACCAGAGGTGAAGGAATAATGTATCATACATTCCTTCATTACAGGCCCTATGCAGGTGATATTCCAAGACAAAGAAGCGGATCCATCATTGCTTTTGAACAAGGTGAAGCCATTCCGTACGCTCTAGCACAATTTGAAGATAGAGGAGTATTCTTTATAACTCCCAAAACTAAAGTCTACAGAGGTATGATTATCGGGGAATGCAACAGACCTCAAGATATTCAGGTTAATATCTGCAAAACTAAAAAACTTACCAATATGAGAAGTTCAACTGCAGATGTAATGGTTACACTTCAGGCTCCGAAATTATTAACTCTTGAAGAAGCTTTGGAATATATCGGAGATGATGAACTTGTCGAAATTACACCTGAAAATATTCGACTTAGAAAAGCTGACTTAACTAAAAAAATATATAATTAAAAGGCTGCGGATGACAATTTTTGTAAATTTGTGCAGCCATTGGATAATGTCAGACGAATTTCTTATTTACTCGTTATTTCATGGTACATCTTCAAATATTCTTTTGAACTGCGTTTCCATGAAAAATCAGATTCCATTGCAGATTTTCTCATTGCATTAAACACATATTTATCAGAATAAACATACAATGCACATTTTATCGCATTAAGCATATCCCAGCCGTTATATACCCAGAATTTAAAACCTGTAGAATTATCCAGAGGATAGCCGGTTACAGTATCTTCAAGTCCGCCTGTTGCTCTGACAATAGGCAAAGATCCGTAATGCATCGCAATAAGCTGACTCAATCCGCAAGGTTCAAATTTTGAAGGCATTAGGAAAAAGTCGCTACCGCCATATACAAGATTTGCCAGATCTGATTTATATCCGACATACGCTCTTATATTTTTTGTATTATTTGAAAGCCAGATAAACAGATTTTCATAATCCTTATCGCCGCTTCCGATAAATACAAAATCCGCATTTAAGTTTTGTAATTCATACTGCATATCTCTGATTAAATCAATACCTTTTTGTGCAACAAGGCGTGAAATAAATGCAATTAAAGGTCTGTCAGGATTATACTCAAGTCCAAAATATTTGCATACTGCTTTTTTATTCTCTTCTTTGTTATTTAATGAATTTATATCAAAATTTTTAACGAGAGATTTATCAGTTTTAGGATTGAAAACATCATAATCAATACCATTAAGAATACCTTTCAATTTATATTGAATTCCTCGCAGGGTATAATCCATATTTTCGCCGTATTCAGAACCTAAAATTTCTCTTGCATAAGTAGGAGAAACAGCCACAACTCTATCTGCATAATTTATTGCACCCTTCATCCAATTTACACGACCGTAATGCTCGCATCCCCACTGATTATAAACAATATCCTTACGCATATTAGCAAAATCCAGAACATCCTCAAACCATATTCCCTGATATGCAAGGTTATGAATTTCAAATACACATTTCGTATTTTTCCAGAAATCATCAAATTTATAATTTGAATGCAAATATAAAGGAATCATTGCGGTATGCCAATCATTTGCATGAATAACATCCGCTCTGAAATTAAGAGCCTTAGCATATTCCATAACCGCCAGAGAAAAAGAAATATATCTTTCATGTTCGTATCTCGGGTCAAGATATTTAGGATAAACTTCTTTAAAACAAGAAAAATACCAATCATTTTTTACAAAGAAAACATTTATATTTGTCCCCGGGAGTTTTGTCATATAAAGATTAAACTTCTGGGGAGATGAGCCGAAAGTTATCCACATTTCGGAATTTTCAAGTTCTTTAATATTGTATTTATCTTTGTCTATACAGCCATGAAGCGGAGTAAAAATTGCAATTTCCGCATCTTTTTCAAGCTCTTTTGGCAGACTTCCGATAACATCAGCAAGTCCTCCTGCTTTTGAAAACGGTGCGACTTCAGCAGATGCGAATAAAATTTTCATTTTTCCTCTCTTTCCGAACTCTTATGAAAACATTCCGCTTAATCAGAGAAAAATGCAGAAGGATCTACTACATCATTGTCATTTTCATCAAATTCCGCAGAAGTTTCTATTCCTTGTTCTGATACACTCTCTTGCTTATTTACAACAACTGACCCGGCAGGTTTTTGAACTTTTGGGACCTGATTGCTGCTACTTGAATTTTCTAACAGAATTTTCTTTATGTCAATATTCAAATTAAAATTTAATCCGTATTTTTGAACAATATAAGATGCCTGATTTAAACAAATTTGTGCCTGTTCCTGAGCATTTGTACACATCAAAACTTTATACATATTTACTTTATTAAGCATAGTTAAATATTCACTTATGCCGCCTTGTTTTTCCATTTGTATATTAGAATTATTCAAAACTCCGTATGCAATATCAAATTTTCCTTCTTTGATATTCAAAATACTCATTACATACCAGCCCAAATGGACAATTGCATTCATACCTTTTTCTTTAGCTGATTTAATTATTTTATAAATCATTGTAGAAGCTTTCTTGAATGAATTTAATTGAATATATGCATATCCAATCATTAAATCCGCAAAAATTTCAAATTGTATCATCTGAGATTCATGAGCAATCAATTTAGCTTTATATATTTCCTGGGCAAAAGCTGTTGGATTTGATTTATATGCCACAAAAGCATTCATTATATAATACAGGATTGAAGAAAACATATCTTCGCCTGCCATAGCAGGATTTATTGATGCAGTCTGACCTTTTATGAGATTTTGGAGCTGAATAAAAATATCGTATTTTTGCGGAATAAAATCCAATAATTTTCTCGAAATATCCAAAAATTCACCAACATCTTCTTTCAATGACAAAACATCGACCAGTGCAACATATCCTACACACTCAGATACCAAAAACTTAAACTCAGCTTTTGAAATAATCGTATATTTTATAGAATTTATTTTCTCGGAATCCAGAACATTTAAAACATTATAACCAATATCAAGACAATCGCCGTATGCACCTATATTAAATAAAATTTTCACATAAATAACTGACATCAAAAGTACATACAGACTGAAATCAGGAGATGCAGGATCAATAGAAAATTTATCCATTGACGATAATACGCTGTGGGTAAGATTCATAGCATACATATAATCACCATGAGCCATTGCACCTTGAATCATTTTCGTACAAAATGAAACATAATTATCATGATTTCCGGAAGTTTTTAAACTGACAAGAGTTTTTTCAGCCAAATCTTTTGTCTGCTCCGGATCGTATTCATACATATTATTTGCAACATTCTCATATAAAGATAATTTATATTTCATCAAATCTGCTTCCGACCACGAAGAAGAATATTTTTCCAGAGTGTTTAATATTTTTGCAGAACAATTTAAATATCCGGAGAAATCACCCATTGAAAGATTAATATTTGCAAGCTTTTCCCATTCAAAAACTACTTTCTCGCCCATTCCAAGAACATCATACAAAAAGCCTTTAACAGGATTTGGCATATCTTCTACGAAAACCTTATTAAATAAGTCTGTTGCAACTTTATTCAAATCTTCAGGCTTAATTACCTCCAGCAAGCATTCACGTAAAATATTGTAGTTAGAGAAATAAACACAATTGTTATATGAATATATATACCCCATGCCGGCAAGAGCTTCCCCTATTTTCTCCCAATTTTTAAAGCCCAGAGAATTTATAGTTTTTTCATCAATTCTTGTACCCAGAAGAACAAGCATTGTCAAAAATCTCATAGTTTCCTCTTCATCTTTCATGAGATTTAAACGACGCTTCATCAATTTTGGTAAACCCGATGGTATAATTATAGTTTTAGGGTTTACCATAGTCAGGGAATCTTCAGTATACTCGTAAATACCTGACTCCAGAAGATATTGAATTGCAAAATCCAAAAACAACGTACTTCCGCAGGCATACTTAGCAATCCGTTGAAAATAGAAATCCGTCATAATATTTTTATAAAATTCAGGATCACCCATTACTATTGTTTCAAACGGAGTCGGAGTCAAAGTAACTTCGGCATAATAAGGTCTTGATAAAAGAAAATGAGAATCTTTATGCAAAGCATAAGTTTTATCATAAGAAACCAAGTAACTTATATTCAATTCGTCAAAATGGTCGAATAATTGTTCCAGTACGAATTTAGAACTGTCATCAATTTTTTCGTAATTTTCAATATAAATCAATGTATTCGGAATAGATTTCAACAATGCAAAAAATATCTGGCAGTACTCTTCTCTAGTATCCTCCATGTTTGCCATTTTTCGTTGATTTAGAGTTATCAAATCTTTGACCAAACCTGACTTATCGACAGAAGAAAACATAGAAAAATCATTTGTATCAAACAATTTTTGAGAAACTGTATATTCAAAAATTGAAGATAGTAAATCTCTAAAAAAGGAATAGGGGGAATACTTCATATCATCATGACAGGTAACGGGAATAACATTATCATAAATACCCATTTCATCAACTGCAGATAACAATTTCAATGTATACGGCTGATACATCGGAGAAGCCTTCAATGCCAGAATACCCATCGGAATCTGTTCAAGCATTTTCACCACACAATCCAAAACATTGATACTTTCTGTTTTGACAAAAGAACAATTTATTTCATCAAAATTTATCATATCAATATCATAGATATCATCATCTTCAATATTATTTTCTTCCTTCAATGCATCTTGGGTAATTTTTGCCTGATCAATAAGTGCGGATTGGATAAATACAGGCACATCTGTTTCATCAGAATTTTCCTGCTCCTTTTGAGCCTCATTACGCAAAAACTCTCCGATATTAACAAATTCTTTTAAATCCATTTCAAAGAATCTTTTCATTACCCCGTCAACCATTGCGGAATTTAAAGAATCCAGCTTGTAATGCTCTTTATAAATATCGTAAAAATTTTCATCTGTAATTACCTGGAAAGAATCCAAAGCCTTCATTTCTTTACTTGAACTCTGATAAACCATATTTGCATGGAATCTTGTATCAATATCATAAGGATTTTGTTCTGCTTCACGTTTCATTATCGTGAAATTACACTTTAAACCAACCCCTTTTTTCTTTAATAACTTTACATTTAATTTAGTAATTAAATTAACAAGCTCAATAGTAGCTTGAATAGCAGAATTAGCAGAAGCGGAAAATGTATAATCTTTATTAAATCTTATTATATAAATATCATTATTTATAATCTGTCGTCTAACATTTAAAGTATTAACATAAGACACAATCATAGCATCCAGATTTGTTCTGAATTTTTGGAATAATTTATTTGAGCCGAGTTTTGCTTTAACAACATCACTATTCGGAAAATCTATTCTCAATACCGCAAAATTATCAGTATTAGATTCGCCCATCACAGCACTTACTTCATTAGAAAATCCGCATTTTATACATTTCGGATTTTTCATCAAGTTAATTTTGCCGCATTTTGCACATTTTGTAACAAGAATTTCGCCGCATTTCTTGCAGGTATTTTTTGTATTTATGGTTTTACAAACAGGGCAGACAATTTTGAGTACCTTCTTACAATTAGGGCACACCATTGCATTTTTACTAATTTCCGCTCCGCATTTAGGACATTCCATACTAAAATTATAACATAGCATCAGGGTTTTAAACTAATTCAAAAAGATGAAATTCCGCTTCTTAAAATTAAGTTTTGTATATTTTAGCTTCAAAAATAGCAATTTTATATGTTTACAATCATTAAACAAAGTATAATCGTAGAAGGTAAAAGGATACTGCCATGGGAAATAATATTGCAATAACCGCACAAAACACACAATCTCCAGCTGTAAGAGAAAAACTAAGCCAGGATTTAGCTGAACAAAACAAGATTGTGTACAGACGTCAGGGATTGACGGCACAAGGTTTCGATAAAATCAAATCTCTGACAGGACTTGGCAGATCTCAAAAAAAAATTCTACAAAAAATTGAAGATTACAAAGCCGGAAAAACAGATTACGAAAGTACCGACAAGTATATAAAAGATTACAAATACGGTCAGCGTGATGCAACGGAAATTACACTTGATATTCTGACAGGAGCATCAAGCTTTGGTATGTATTCTGCCAGCAGAAAGCTTATGGCATTTGCACGTCCATTCTTAGATGAAAAAATTAGCCTTAAAGCCGGTAAATACTCAAAAATTGCAGGAGTAGGACTGGCCGTATTAACAGGTATGACAGTAAAGCCTTTACTTAGATTTATTGACAGAATTTATCTGAAACGCAAAGAGAAAAAAGATAATAAAACATTCTGGAAAGATACTTTAACAGGAGCACTTGATGGTGCAATGGCTCCTGTTGCCATACTGAAAAACGGACTTCTTGGAGTACCTTTAGTATTAGGGGAAAACACAATCCAGCGTTATCTTGCAGTAAAACGCGACGATAAAAAATCAGTAAATGATTTTATTGATAAACAAAAAGACAACCTTGCAATAAAAGCTGCCGGTGCAGGCTTGCTTGCATACAAAAGTCATAAACTTACCTCATCTTTAAAAAGCTGGGAAAAAGCTGCAAATAAAGCTTTAGAAAATATTAAAGACTTGAAACCTTTTGAAAAAGTTGAAAATACCCAAGGGTTTACGGAACTAGCAAAACAAGCACAAATATTACTTGATCCGAAATTTATAATGGAAATTTTGGGCAACGGAAAAACAATTGAAGAAAAAATGAGATTGATTGAAGAAAAGAATATTTTCCTTCCGAAATTTCTTCAAACAATTCCTGAAAATGTTTTAGGTATGCTAAAAGGATTCCAGCCGGAGTTTATGGGTATGAAGTTAAGCAATCTTGATGATTTGCAAACTATCATAACAAGATTCAAAAGCGACTGCCCGCAATCAAGAACTGTTAAAGAAGCTCAAGAATTTATCTCTAAAACATACGGAGATAAATATACAATAATACAGGATAAAGCACTTGGAGTTGGAACAGTTGCCGAAACATTCCTTGCAAAAGATAATACAACAGGCAAAGAAGTAGTTTTGAAATTCCTTAAAAAAGGTATCTCTAAAGAAAAAATAGAAAATGACAGAAAAGTATTTATTGATGCTCTGAAAGAAGCAAATAAAGACAATCCCGAAAAAGCAGACTATCTTGCAAGAAAAATAAATTCATTATATGATGCGTGGGTTCAGGAAACCGATATGGCTAAAGAAATGGAAGCAACACAAATCTTAGGCAGGAATGCCCGCCATTATAATGCAGTTAAACCAATTGAAGTAAAAGACAACATTTACGTAATGGAAAAAGCTCCCGGAGTTCAATTTAATGAATTTATAGACGATATGATGAAACAAAACAAAAAAATATCTGAAAAAGATATGTTTTCTATTCTTACAAACTACTTCCAGGTATTTTTTGAACAATTGTTATCTGTACCTAAAAAAGGAATGAAGGTAATGCATGCAGACCCGCACCCGGGCAATGTATTCATTGATGTAACCAATCGGGAAAAACCGTTTACCTTTATTGATACCGGTAATGTTCTCAGATACTCTCCGGAAGAAGCTATTGAAAACACTCTTAATCATTTGGATTACTTTATCGGAAATACAACAGGTATTGCTAAAGCTCTGTTAAGAAATGCAAACCTTCCGGAAGGAATGACAATGAAACAGGCTCAAAAAATCGTTGAAGACGGGCTGAAAGAAAAAGTCTACAACGGTCATACAAATTTATTCGGAGAAAACTTATTCAAAGAAGTTAACAATGTCGGACTTAAAGTAATGGAAGAAAATAATATTATTCCTAATATAAATAATACTAACCTGCTGAAAGCCGAAATAACTTATTTGTCTAACTTAACCTGCCTAAAAGACATTCAAAAAATTATTGATAAAAACTCAGACAGACTAACTCAAGTTGAAGCAAAAGAACAATTGAAACTTATGCTCAATGAAATTCGTGAGTCTGTTATAAATTCCGCAATAAACAATAAACGATACACAACAAAACAAATAAAAGAAAGATTGAAATTTATTGACGAAAACAAAGAACAATTCTACTCAACAGTTCTTACATTCATTCAGGGAATGAAATAGAAATCCTCAAAAGTATTTTCTTAATATCACAAATTGTGCTATTATAAAATAAAGGCGGATTCTAAAAATGAGTATAATTACAGACGACAATGATTTTCAACAAACTCATACAACAGAAAAGAAAAATCCTGTTGTTAAACCTGAAGCTGCTGACTTTGATAAAAATTTTGAAAACTGTATCCGCCCGAAATCATTCGATACATATATCGGGCAATCGGCCCTGAAAGATACTTTAAAAATTACAATTCAGGCTGCCCAAAAAAGAGAACTTCCGCTTGACCATTTATTATTTTACGGCCCTCCGGGACTCGGAAAAACGACACTGGCTGGAGTTATAGCTCAGGAAATGGGAGTTGATATAAAAATAACATCAGCTCCGGCTCTTGAACGTCCGAGAGATATTATAGGTATTCTAATGTCATTACAGGGTGGCGAGATATTATTTATTGACGAAATTCACAGGCTTAATAAAGTTGCGGAAGAAATTTTATATCCGGCAATGGAAGATTTTTATCTTGATATGACAACAGGAAAAAGTCAAACTGTTAAAACATTGCGGGTACCGCTTCCGAAATTTACTCTTATAGGAGCAACAACAAAAGCCGGTGAATTGTCAGGGCCATTGAGAGATAGGTTTGGAATTATCCACAGACTTGAATTTTATACCGACGAAGAACTTGCTCTGGTAATTAAAAGGACAGCCGGAATATTAAATATTGAAATAGATGAAGACGGAGCCTATGCAATTGCAAGACGTTCGAGAGGAACCCCTCGTATTGCAAACAGACTTGTAAAAAGAGTCAGTGACTATGCAATCGTAAAACATAACGGTAAAATTACAAAAGATATTGCCAACAAATCACTTGATATTTTAAAAATAGATGAATTTGGTCTTGATACAACTGATAGAAATTTGTTAAAACTAATAATTGAAAAATATGACGGAGGCCCTGTCGGAATTGAAACTATAGCCGCTGCTATAGGAGAAGATGTCAGAACTCTTGAAGATGTTTGTGAACCTTTTTTATTACAAGCAGGTTTGCTGCAAAGAACCCCCAGGGGCAGAAAAGTTTCTCCTGCGGGATACAGACACCTTGGCTATAAAACCAAAAATCAATCTGCCCAGCAAAGCTTATTTTAAAATATTATATTATTTGTGTTCATTTAAATCTTAATGTAAAATTATAAATATGATTGAAAATCTGGACAAAATAAAAGCCGCTATTGATATTGAAGTAAAATATCGTTACATTGATATCCATGGTAAGACTCAAAAATTTTCAAGCTTCATAAAAACAATTGCAAAAGAGAACTATAAAAAATCAAAAAAAAATCCTCGCTGGGCAGTTGTTATAGAAGCTTTTGAACAATATCCGTTTGCCTCCATCACAGAACGACGCAAATCTATCGAACATTTTGTAAAAGTAATAAAAGCAGAACTTCAAAAAGAAGCCGCAGAAAAACAGGAAGAAGAATCCTTCAAACAGCAAAGATTAAAACACCCGTCAGAAGTTGACGTTATGTATATAAAAGGTGTCGGTCCAAAAGTAGCGTATAAGTTCAATAAACTCGGAATATTTACAGCTCAGGATTTAATGATGTATTTTCCTAAAAAACACATCGACTATTCTTCCAGAACCCTTATCAGAGATTTAAAGGAAGGGCAAAACACAACAGTTTTCGGATATATCAAATCCGTATCTTCTTTTAATACAAGAAATAACCTTGCAATAACAAAAGTAGTAATTGCAGATGAAAGCGGGAAATTTGAACTGAATTTCTTCAATGCAAAAGGCAACAAATATCTTCTTGAAAGAATGAAAGCTCAATTTCCGCAAAATGCCGGGATTATGGTATCCGGAACGGTCAAACGCAATAATTATGATAACCGGTTGACAATGGATAAGCCGACTTATTCAATCATGAGCGGAGAATTTTTGGAAAATCCTGATTCAAATCTCAACATCGCAAGAATTGTCCCGATATATACAATTTGCGAAGGTCTAAGTATAAAAACACTCCGAAAAGCGATATTTAATGCCATAGAACTTTATAAAAACGATATTAAAAATATTATACCGGATTCAATAAGAGAGCGGCTCGGGATATTAGATAAAAAAGTTGCAGTAGAACAAATTCATTTTCCTAATTCAATGGATATGCTTGAACATGCCAGATTTTCTTTAATTTTTGAAGAACTGTTTTTAATTCAATTAAAATTGATAAGATTAAGAGAAAATACTGCAAAAAATATCTCCTCTTATGCCTTAAAAGTTCACAAAGACGGACTTGTACAGCAATTTATAAAAAATCTTCCTTTTGAATTAACTTCAGGTCAAAAACAGGCAGTAAATGAAATTTTAAACGATATGGATTCCGATACCCCAATGCAAAGGCTTCTTCAGGGTGATGTCGGAAGCGGGAAAACAGTTGTTGCAACAATAATGCTTCTTGCTGCAGTTGAAAACGGATATCAGGGAGCGTTTATGGCACCTACTGAAATTCTTGCCCAGCAGCATTACAACAATCTTGTTCAATGGCTGACACCAATGGGATTAAGTGTAGGATTATTTTTAGGAAGCCAGAGCAAAAAAATTCGGAATAAATTTGAAACAGATTTAAAAAACGGTCAGACACATATTGCAGTCGGAACACATGCTTTAATTCAGGAAAATATTGAGTTTAATAATCTTGGAGCCATTGTTGTGGATGAACAACACCGTTTCGGAGTAAAACAGAGAAATATACTAAAGAAAAAATCCCAAAATCCGCAGATGCTTACAATGACAGCAACGCCAATCCCAAGGACTCTGGCACTAACTGTCCATGGGGACTTAGATTTAACTGTAATAAACGAACTGCCCAGAGGAAGAAAGCCTATAAAAACCGCACTTACAGGGTCTCACAAACAAGTCTGGGATTTAATCAAAAAAGAGGTTGAAGAAGGACGGCAGGCATATATTGTTTACCCGCTTATAGATGAAAGTGAAACTTTATCTGCAAAAGCAGCAACAATAGAAGCAGAAAAGCTTCAGCAGGAAGTATTCCCGCAATTCAAAATCGGACTTTTGCATGGCAAATTAAAAAACGATGAAAAAGAAGAAGTAATGAAAGACTTTAAAGACGGCAAATATGATATTCTGGTATCAACAACAGTTGTTGAAGTCGGGGTAGACGTTCCGAATGCCACTGTTATGGTAATAGAAAATGCCGAAAGATTCGGCTTATCCCAGCTGCATCAATTAAGAGGACGAGTAGGACGAAGCAGTCTGCAATCATACTGTGTTTTAATAACATCTTCAAGAAGCCAGGAAACCAGAGAACGATTAAGCATCATGACAGAAACTAACGACGGCTTCGTCATAGCTGAAAAAGATTTGCAATTAAGAGGTCCTGGAGAATTCTTAGGAACAAGGCAATCAGGTCTTCCTGATTTAATAATTTCTGATATTGTTAGAGATGCAAAAATACTTGAACTGGCAAGAAATGAAGCTATTGATTTTGTAAAAAAATATGATATAGAACAATTCCCGCTATTACAAAATGTCACATCTCTGGAAATGTTTACGGGACTCGATATTTAATCAAATTTAGTTAAGTCAGAAACTGAGATTTCCAATTTTTGAGCAATGTCAATCAGAGTATCTAACGACGGCTTTGAAAATGCAACTTCGATTTTCCCCATAAAATTCAATGAGATATTTAAACGATCTGCAAGCTGCTGCTGTGTAAGATGCAATTCTTTCCTGCGTTTTTTTATATTTTTCCCTAACTTTATATAGAAATCATCATGCATATACGTACAGTTTATACGTAAATTTTTGTAAATTATACGTACTGCCTGTACGTAAATATAGTATAATTATTTTGTTATGAAGAAGGAATATTCAAACGGATTTACCTTGGCAGAGGTACTAATAACACTTGGAATTATAGGAGTTGTTGCGGCAATAACAATTCCAGGATTAATGACGAAATTAAATAATATAAAACTCAAATCACAGTTTAAAGAAGCATATTCTCTATTAGCACAGGCTGTAAGAATGTATAATGAAGACTGCGAAAGAATAGAATACATAGCAAACTCAAACAATTACATATATAAATCATTTATGAAATACTTTACAGGAGTAACAGATTGCGGAGACACAGGAGGAGTAGCCGACGATTCAAAATTTTGTATAGTAAGGCAATCAAATGTAGATGATACTCCTAATACAGTGACAAATAAAGATTATGATTACAGTAATTATGCAAAGAATGCAGAATTTATAACAACAAATTATTTGGATGACGGGCAATTTTTCCTCAATAACGGAATGCTTATAATGTTTGACCATAACCATGCTAACCCATTTATAAGCATTGATATCAATGGGAAATTACACAAACCTAATGCCTGGGGTCATGATGTTTTTACATTTGAATTGATAATGAGTGATAAAGAAGGCGGTTACGAACTCGTACCAATGGGAGCACCAAGAACAGTCTACGCAAATAAGTATGACAGCTATTGTTCGGAAACAAGTACTAATACAATGAACGGACTCACCTGTGCTTATAAGGCCATGACTGTTGGAGATTATTTCAAAACTCTGCCATAAATTTTAGTAAATAATTTGAACATTTACCTGCCTTGCTCTGGCTTTATTATCAAAATCAACCAGCACAACCTGCTGCCACTGTCCTAATTGCAAAACCCCGTTTATTAAAGGCACATGAGTCGAATTTCCAACTATTGAGGCTCTTATATGAGCATAACCGTTGCCGTCATGCCACATTTCATCATGATGATAATTTGCATTAACCGGAGCAACTCTGTCTAATACCTCAGGAAAATCCACTAGCAATCCCGGTTCAAATTCAATATTTGTAACAGAAACAGTACTTCCTTGAGCATAAATAAACACTACAGCATTTTGTAATTCATGACTGTAAACGATATTACGAATCTGCGGTGTAATATCAATTATATCAGTATTCCCTTTTGTATGAACGGTGAAAACATCATTAATAATTGTCATAACCCAATTCTATATACCCCTTTTTATTTAATTCTACAAGGTCAAAACTAAATTTCAATTATAAATATAAAAATATTAAAAACGTTTAATAATAATTAAATTTCTTGTAAGTTTTTCTTTAAGAGGCAAGTCATATTCAATAATATCAACTATTTTAGAATTATATTTTTTCAAAACATTTTTTGCATCATCAATTTCTTCGGGAGTTTTTCTTGACTTATAAGCAACGAAATAACCGTTTTTTTTAAGTTTTGGCAGAGCATATTCACAAATATTTTTCAAAGCTGAAACTGCTCTAGAGGTGACAACATCAAAGGTTCCGTCCATATTCTCAACTCTTGAACAAACAGGAGTTAAATTTTTTAATCCCAATTGTTCTTTGATTGAAACAATTGCCCTGATTTTCTTTGCAATACTATCTACCGCAGTAACTTTTATACCGCTATATGCCAACGCAACAGGAACAGCGGGAAAACCTCCGCCTGTACCTATATCCAAAAGAGTTTTACATTCTCCGTATTTATCAAAAAATTTTTCAATAGAAAGAGAATCAAAAACGTGCTTTTCCCATAATAATTTTTCATCATTTTTAGAAATTAAATTAACTTTGGAATTCTCTTCCAGAAAAATTTCCATATATCTTTTATAAAAATCTTTATTTTCCATATTTTTCCTGAAATATTTTATAATTCTGTTCGGTGACACGTTTTTTTACATCTTCAAGCCGGACTGTAATTTTATCTGTATTATCCTTTGAAAAAGAACTTTTCGCAATATTATAAGCTTCAATAAAATATTTGTAAGAATTTTCCATATCACGTCTGACAAAATAAAAATCACCGAGTTCCAAAGCCGCACCGGCAGTATAGAAAGGTTCTTTCATTATTTTAGCATATTCTAAAGCCATATTCAGATATTCTAAAGCTTTGTTATCATCTTTTGATGCAAAAATTTCAGCAAGGTGAATAGACGAATTATACAAACCGTTATAATTTTTCATTATATTATCTACTTTTATACTTTCACTGTAATATTTCACAGCAAGCTTCGGACTGCCGGCATCATCGTATAGCTGTGCTATATTTGACAATGCTCTTGATAAATAATTATTATGTTTCGGATTTGAATCTGTTTCAATACACTTTTTATAATACTTTGCAGCATCATTAAGTTCGTCTTTTTCATCACAAACGGCAGCATATTTATAATACAATTCCGTAACAATAGCCTTATCAACAGATATATCCGTAATTAAAATAGCTTCTTTATAATATTTATATTCCAAATTCACATCATCTGATAATTTTGCCAGTGCCATTTTAGTTCGGATTGCAAGCTCATTAGGTAAATCCGGAGTTTTTTCCAATTCTTCAAGAATAAATCTGGCATTATCATGTTTATACATCAGATAATATATATTAGCTATTGATAATTTTGTTTCAGAAACTTTCACCATGTTTGATGCATTATAATAAAAATCCTGAGCCTGTGTATAATATTCCAAAGCCTCATACCAGTGTGAAAGCTTCTGATATGCCTGTGCAAGTTTTGTATAAATAACCGGTAAAAATGTATAAAAATCATCATCGTTCTTTTTGGTCAGAGCAGATTGATATAACATTATAACCCTTTTGTAATTATACTGTTGTTCTTCATGCTTTGCCGCATTCAAAATCTGCTGCAGTGACATACTTGAACTTTCTTTTTCAAGTTTTGAATCTTCCGTTGCCGAAGTTATAAAATCTTTTATTGAATCTGCAATATCTTCAAGAACATTTTCATCTTCTATTATAAAACTGATTTTATTTATTTTTTCTTCTTTTGATTCCGGAAGCTCAGCAGGAGATTCTGATTTTACTTCCGGTTTTGCAGGCTGTGTATCAACAACAGGAACCGCAGGTCTTTGAATAGCAAACGGCTGAATTGCATTAGGATTTACCACCGGCTTTTTAGGTATAAACATACTATGATATTCGATTTCATTTCTCATAGTCTGGCGTGAAAGTTTCAAATCTCTCTCCAGCGGCTTCAACGGAAGCTGGGTATTATATAAATCAATACAAGCTGTATGAAGTTTTATCATTACATTTTCAGGAATCTGATTTTCCAGAACACTTCTGAAATTATCCTTCAAATATAAACATTCTCCGTCAACAGATAATATAGAATTTGAAACAAAGAAGAATACTCGTGATTCATCATATAAATGCAATGATTTTAAAAGATTTATATGAATTGGAATTCTCATAACCGTAAGAAGTCTGAATAAATGAGCACTCACAGGATCAACCAGAGATAATGCCTCTCTTATTATAAATTCCGGAAAACCCATATAACTTTTGGAAAATAATTCCAAAAAATTAACCAGAGATAACTGCCTTAAATTCATAATATTCAAACTCAACGTAAGATAATTATAATATCCTTTTGATAATTTATATAATTCATTTGAAAAAACACCTATCTGTTTTACATCATGCTCTTTCAAATATTTTTCAAAAATTTTCTGGGAAAATGCAAGCATCGTGACTCTATCATACTCAACATCAACAAAGTCTTCATAGTTGAAAGTCTTTGCTGCCATTATAATTTTTATATTCGGGAATTTCATCAAATGTTTAATAAAATTCAATATTTCTGATTTATTACCCTTAACAATATCATCAAAAGCATCTAATACAATTAAAATAGGACGATTTATTGTATTAAAATAAGAACTTATCTTTTGAGTAAAATTTTCAACTTTAATCTTTGGCGGAACAATTTTTCCCATAAGAGAATAATTTCTAAAAGTTTCAAAAAAACTCAAAAACATATCATCTAAAATAGTAGTTTCTAAGCAGGTATAATGGAGCAGCAATGCCCCGGGAGATATATGGGATATAGTATAGTCAACAACAAGAGTCTTTCCGCTGCCTTTAAAACCGTTAACTAAAAGCAGGCTTTTATCTCCCTGCAAAAATTCACAAATCTGGCATATTTGTTTTTCATTATTTTCTAACAAACATGGATCTACCGGACAATCCTTCGGTAAATCTTTCAGGTTTATAATTTTTTCTAAAAAATCTGTTCTCATATATAGTTAATTAACTCGATTTCTTCCGTTTTCTTTTGCATTATACAATCTTTTATCAGCTGCCTCTATAATTTTAGCCGGTTCTGTACCATCTTCTCCGAACGAGGCAACACCCAGACTTATTGTCACATTGCTTTCTCTGTTGCTGCTTAGTTTATATTTTTTTGATGCAATTATTGTACACAGTTTATTTGCAATCCCGACAGCTTCCTCATATTTTGTATTCGGGAGAATTATACTCATTTCTTCTCCGCCGTATCTGCATACTATATCGGACGATCTTACATTTTTCTTTAATTCCATGGCAACTTGCCTTAATACAGCATCTCCTGACTGGTGGCCGTATGTATCATTAAACTTTTTGAAAAAGTCTATATCAATTATTATCAATGACAATGGAACTTCATAACGCTTCGCATGCAAAACAAGCTGCTGCAGCTGTTCCTGAAAATATCTGTGGTTATAAAGTTCCGTTAAGCCGTCAGTTGTAGCTAATTTATACTGCTGGTCAAAATCTCTGGATTTTATTAAATATTTTATAATTACTGTAATAATAAATGCAAACAATGCAAAAGTGAGCGGAGAAACGATTTCAAACCACAAATTTTTAAATTGCATAGCATAATATGTAAATAAAACATACACAGCATAAATTGTTACTGCCCCCCCAAATGCCACAGGCATTGAACTAATACGCAAAACACAAAAAACAGTAATAGCCGCAAGGAGAAAAGCAAGTAAAATATTTATTGATAAAGGTACTCGCTGAATAAGACTGCCGTCAAGAAGATTATTTACATAAGTTGCCTGCACCTCAACTCCGGGATAAACTTTATCAACAGGAACTGTTTTTATATCAAACAAGCTTGCAGCAGTAGCACCGAAATATACAATTTTATTACTAAAATCATAATCTAAAGTTTCTTTGCCTTCTGCAGCTTTCAACAACTTATAAATAGGAATATTTTCAAAAGTTCCGGCTGGACCGTACCAATTAAGAATAACACTTGCTTCATCATCGGGACGGATATTTTTTAATCCGCTATTCCCGCTTAACTTATTTGCAAGCAAATACCCGAGCTGCGGATAAAATTTATCCTGATATTTCAGATACAACGGCATTCTTCGCAATACTCCGTCATTCGAACGTGAAACATTAATCATTCCGATATTTGAAGTTGCATCTAATATTCCCCGCAGTATAATTCTGCAATTTGAATATTCTACAGTATTATCTGTATCAGGATAAGGTTCTATATCAGGTAAAGATAATTTCGGCGGAGTACGCAAATCTTGCGGCTGATCATCAAGATTCATTGCAGTGTAAACATTGTCATATTTTTTAAATATATTTACTAATGCACTGTCAGCAGCATCTTCACTTTTCATTGATTTAACAAACATCAAATCAAAGGCAATACTCTTCGGATTTTGAGCCTCAATATAGTCGACCATTTTTGCATACAAATCTCTGCGAAGCGGCCATTCTCCATAAGTATCAAGAATATATTCATAACTCCCGTCATCTATTGCAACAATAACTATATCCGGATTATGTTTTCTTACCTGCGAATTTACAAGAACTCTTTGTCTTATATCAAAAGTTCTTGCCTCCATTGAATTGATAAAAGTTATAAAACTTCCGTTTTTAAGCCCCAGAAACATTAAAATAAGAAATACAAAAATCCATAAAAAATATAAAAACTTTTTAAACATACAACCAATCCTTGTTAATCTATGTTTTCAGTATAGTTTAACTTGGCTGCATTGGCAAGAATGTTTTTTACAACAAACTTCTGTTCCAAAATTTTATTATTTAGCTTTAAAATTTCAGTAGCATATAATAACTCATCAGGGTGTTTTAAATAACGAAGTAAACATTGCTCGTGTAAATTCATTCTTCAAAATTCCTATAAGGATATCAACAATATTATTATTTCAAAATTGAATAAAAATTAAATCAACCTTTTAAAGAATTTGAACAAACATTTCTAATACAAGTATATGAATATACTGTCTATAACAAATGGCGGCGGGTTAAAATAACCCGCCGCCAAACATTTACACTTATAAATTTTATTTATTCACTACATAAGTTCCGTTAGAAAGTTCTTGAGCAATTTCTATAGCTTTTTTCAACTGTACGTCATTTTTATTTTTAATATCTTCTTCTGTCAACTCAACAACAACGTCGGGAGTAATTCCTTTTTTATGAATATCAGTACCGTTTGGAGTCAAATATTTTTGAATTGTAATATTTATACCGGCATTATCAGGAAGCTTGTTAATTTCCTGAACCAGACCTTTGCCGAAAGACTGTGTTCCGACCAAAACCCCTCTCTTGTTATCTTTGATAGCACCTGAGAAAATTTCACTTGCTGAAGCTGAACCTTTATTTAAAAGGACAACAACAGGCTTGGTAGTCAACACTCCTCTTACAGCTTTTGTTGTTTCTTTGTAACCGTCACGATCAACAGTACTTACGATATCTCCGCCGTTTAAAAACATGTCGGAAATATAAACCGCGTTACTCAACAATCCTCCGGGATTTGATCTTAAATCAATAATGAAAGCTTTTTTATCAGGAGAATTAGTCAGAATATCTGCAAATTCTTTTGATGCATTACGACTGATAAAAGAGCTTAATCGGATATACGAAATATCTTTCGGCATATTGATATTTTCCGGAATTTTCTGTGAAATAGATTTAATCTCTATTTCAGCACGTGTAATTGTATATGTTTTAGGCTCTGCACTTCCTCTTTTTACAAGCAGCGTAACTTGAGTACCTTCTTCTCCTCTGATTTGGTCAGCAGCCTTATCTACAGTAATACCTTTAGTACTTTTACCGTCAATTGCCAGAATTTCATCATCCGCCATCAAACCTGCTTTTGCAGCCGGAGTATCTTCAATCGGAGCGATAACTGTAAGCTTACCGTCTTTTACAGCAATTTGAATACCAATACCTTTCAATGAACCCTTAATTGAACCTGTTTCTTCCGCAAAATCTTTAGGATTCAAGAATTTAGTATATGGATCATTTAAACTTGCAATCATCGTATCAATAGCGACATAAGCATCTTCATTTGTCTTAATCACATGATCATACTTATGACGCCACTTGCCCCAATCTTGTTCATTATTGGTCTGATCAACATATTTGGTATTGATTAAACGCCATACATTATCGTATAGTTCCACTGGAGTAGAAGCTTGAACATTTGAACGAATAACCCAGCCAAACATTACAACAAATACTCCTAAAAATATAATACTTTTCTTCATCAGTTTTCTCATTCTTATCTACACCTCCAATAATCCTTCTTAGAATTAGACGAAAATTTAAATAAAAAGTTTCCGAATATTCAGGACTATTACTGTGAACATATTAACACATACACAAAAAAATGTGAAATTTTATATTTTACCTGCCTTTGAATACTATATAAACTAGTCTTTATTAAACTGTAAAAGCTTTAAGCCAAGAGCCTTTTTCTTGGATTTAACATCCGGAAGCTCGTAGCATTTTATACATCTGGCTTCATAAGTTTCGTCCCCGCCAATCATAATAAGCGGAGAGCTTTTATCAGCAGGACGTCCGTCGATTAAACGCTGGGTTCTTGTAGCATGTTCACAGCCGCATTTCATACACACAGCATGTAATTTATCAACTTTTGTTGCTATACACATCAAATCAGGCATTGAGCCGAACGGTTCAGCTTTAAAATCAAGCTCCAATCCTGTACCGATAACTTTTTTACCATCATTCATCAGTTGTGTAACAACCTTTACTATATTTGAATCGAAAAATTGAAGTTCATCTATTGCAACAACCTGAGCATCTTTAACAAAGCTCATAATCTGAATTGAATGTTTTACTTTGATTGCATCAAGCCATAATCCGCTTCTTGATTCTATATAATCGCCTTTCGTTCTGGTATCGACATCAGGTGAAATCACTACAACTTTCTTCTTGGCAATAATACAGCGTCTTACTCTTCTTAAAAGTTCCTCGGTTTTTCCACAACTCATCGGACCTGTAATCAATTCAAAACTATACCCGTCCATATTCTCTTTTACTTCTCCCAAAATACATGTTCAATATACACTTAATTATAAATCTTAATTTAAAATATTGAAAGTAAAAATTTGTAAAGGTTAAAATCTTTTATAACTTATATTTCTATCACCAATTTTATCTTTAAGTTTTTTAAAACCTGCTCCGTAAAAATATCGCAGCTGTTCGGGGAAATGCTCATAAACATCAAGTAAATACATTTCATGCATAACAAATTCTTTCAAAAGATAAGAAATATCATCATTTTTAGACCAAACAATACTATTTTCAATTCTGCCGAAAACAGATTCACAATTATCAGCAACAAGATAAATCAATCTGCTGCCTATATTCCGTTCAATCTCTCTTGCTCCGTCATGAGGATATACAGTTCCGTATATAGACTTCAAATTATCATACCCGACAAATTTAATACTCACACCTCTGTCATAAGCCTGTGCAATTTCTTTTTCCAACTGATTATAATCAGCTGCCCAGATAACAAGATAAATAGAGGTCTTAGAATTTCTGATAACCTCTTTGAGCTTTTCTAAAATATTGTCATATCCTGAAATAGTATGAATAGGTTCATTATAATCTTCCTTAACGTTGGGAAGTTTCTTTTCCAGAATATCAATGGTGGAATTTATTTTTCTTTTAAATCTTTGAGTAAGTTCTTTAGGAGAAATCGGGCTGAACTTTTGCGGCTTTTCATCATTTGAAAACACAAATCCCGAAGCAGTCATAGATTTCAAAGTGTCGTAAGCCCTTGACTGCGGAATATCTGCAATCTGCGAAACTTCATATCCGGTTGCAGGATACTTCTTCAATAAAGCCAGATACACCTTGGCTTCATAAGAATTAAAGCCCAATTCTTTTAAATTCGCAATCAAATCATCCATGACAAGGATTGTAACAGATTTAATAAACACTTGCAATGAAAATCCCGTTTATTAACTTTTGTAACAGAGGCAAAAGTATTACCAACAGGAGATTTAAGTGTTTTTTATACAAAAGCAGTCCCGATTTTATTAAAGTTTGAACTTAAAAATACCGACATTACGAATATACAAGGTAGAACTGTACATTTATGTGCAGAAAGGCAGAAGGTAATGTTTTACATAAACGTAAGAGGTCAACCTTAAAATATCTTAGCAAAACAAACGGAGTTAACAATTCTTAACACTTTAAAATATACGCTATATCTGTGTCTTAGGTATTAAGTATATAAAAAGTAAATATTTATTGTAAATTTTTAAATGCAAAAAACGTTTATAAAAACATAGTGAAATTAAATACAAGATTTCTATAAGAAAAGAAAGGACAAGAAAGATGGAACCAAACAGTGTGACAGTGAACGGACTAACGCTTAGCAGCGTTACTGATGTGCAAGCTGCATTGAAAGCCGGGAAAATTACTCAGGCACAAGCACAAGCTTTTGCTCTGCTATTCCCTCCAAAGGAAGAAAATAAAGGCGGAACAGAAGTTGAACATGCAGAAGATCAGCCATTAACAGAAGAACAACAGACAGCAAAAAATGATGCCCGTCAAAAGGAATTAGAAGAAATTGCTGCAATGAAAGAAAAATCTAAAAATGCATCAGATGCAGGCAGATTTGCAACAGATGTTGACGCATTAATTGAGCAACAAAAACTATATGACACAAAAGAAGAAGCACAGGAAAGATTTGAACTTGGTGACAAATTCAAAGATAAACGAGCTGCTAAAAAGATTGCAAAAGCTGCAAGACAAAATGTTGAAAGTATGACCGGCTTTAAATCATTAGAAAAGGTATATACAAATAAAGAAGAATATAAAGCAGCTGTTGAAAAAGCAAAACAAGACGGCACCTGGGATAAAGACAATCCTAAATACACATTGCTTGACGGCAAACCGTTAGAAGGTGCAAGACACTTGCAAGAAGCAGCAGCTAAAAAAGTTGAAGATGCATTAAAATCTTATAGACTGAATGAAGAAATATACAACAATGCAAAAACACCAGAAGATAAACAGGCTGCATTTGAAATTATGACACAAGCCGCAACAGAAATCAGCAAGAATTATTTGGCTTCTCAAATGTTTGATAAAGACGGCAATATTAATACAGAAGTTTATCAAAAAGCAATGTTACAGTATGCAGGATCTGACTTCAAAGGTAATATTGATGAACGTAAAGTATTAGCAAAAGATGCTGATGTTAAAAAACGTCATACCGATAATATGTTAGAAGCAGCAGGACTTGATGCAGAAAAAGACTACACTTGGGCAATGAGAGCCGGAGTATTGGCAGCCGGTCTTGGATCAGGTGCTTTAGTTGGATTGCTAGGCGGAGGTGCAGTAGCAACAGCAGTAGCAACAGCAGTTTCAACATCTCACTCATCTGCAACTGCAGAACTTAATGTAAGTATTCCAACTCCTGGTGGTGAATATAACGCATTTATAACTACAACAGTTGAAAATACTTCAACTAATGTAGTAACTCAAACTGCTTCAAAGGCTATTAGTAATGGTACCAAAGCTCTTAATGGCTTATTAGGTGCAGCTATTCCAAGTATTCTTGCTGCATTATCAATGAAAGATAACGGCGGTAAAGACGTATTCAACGGTGCAGCTGTTATGGATGTCTTAGAAAATCCTGATCAAGTAAAAGGCAGACAAAATAAAGCTATTATGAACAAACTTGTTGATATGGAAATCACAGGTGACCCTGTCAGAGATAAAATTATCAAAGCTGCAATATTAACTGAAGCAATGAGTGATAAGACAGGCAAAAAAGTCAATACAAGAGAACTTACAGCAGCGTTTGCCGCAGTTGATTACTTGAAAGACCATCCTGAACTTGTAACTCCGGAGAAAAATGAAGAAGTAACCACTCCTCCTTCAACTACACCTCCGGCACCTCAGCCGACAACAACTGAAGTAGACGTATTTGATATTACAGGCAACGGTTTCACCGATGAAAACGGAGGTGCTGTAGCTGTAATTGAAAACGGAAAAACTAAAGAAGCTCAAGGTTCAAGAGGTCATGCAAGAGATATCGAATTACTAAAAAAACGTAATGCTCCTGTAGATTCAAATGACCCGAATGCAAAAGCTCAATACGTAATTGCAAATGAAAAAGGTGAAATATCAGTAACCGGTAATTACGAATCACCTGATACAATAACAATTAAAGATAACACTAACAACAAGGTAAACAGCTACGAGTACAGAAAACTTACAGATGCTGAAATTGCAGCAGGCAAAACAAAAGACGGACAAACAATTTCCGGACTTGAAGGACGCCAGGGACCGTTCTATGTACTTGTAAGTGCAACCGATGCTAAAGGTTCATTGAAAACTAAACACCTTGAGGTATTCCAGTTGAACCTTGTTCCGAAAGAAGAAGTCATCGAAGAAAAAGATGAAAAAGGCAACATTGTAAGAACAACAATCCACCGTTATGATTACCAATTAGAACAATACAAAGGTATGAGCGGTTCCGGAACAAGCAGTATGTTCTGGTGGAGAAGAAAATAAAACCGGACACAGCTGATTGAACAATAGTAAATATATGTTCATAAAGGATATAGGATACAGACAAAAACTGTATCCTATATTTTTTCAACTTCTTTTACTCCTAAATCTGTTGATTTTAAACCGTTTATTACAAGAAAACCGGCTTCGGGGAAAAATTCTTCTTCCAGTGAATAATAAGCAGAACCGGAACCTGTCATAACAGATGACGGATATTTATTTTTTATAAATTGCAGCTGAGGATAATCATCAATCACAGCCCATTCTAAATCATTTACAAAAGTTTTACGCAATTCTGTTGAAATATTATTTTCTATTTTGTAAGAAAACTTTGTATAAGCTTCTTTTGCGGATATGCCGAAATTTAACGGCTTAATTAAATTTACATCCAAATCTTCAAACTCCAGAGGCTCAATAATTTCACCTCTGCCTTTTGCAAGCAGTCTGCCGCCTTTTAAACAAACATTCAAATCAGAACCTAACCTTGCACATAACTTATGTAAGTCACATTCGTCTAACCGATTGCCAAACAGTTTATTAAGCCCGAATATCATGCCTGCAGCATCTGTACTGCCTCCTGCCAGACCGGCAGAAATCGGAATATTTTTTTCAATAAAAACTTCGATTTTATAACCTGATAGTCCACACTCAACCAAAAACGATTTTGCAGCCTTATAGACAAGATTTGACTCACTATAAGGTATTTCGCTGCTGTTTCCAGACAATAAAATTAAATTATCATCTGCTTCACTAATACTAATAGTCAAATAATCAAACAAATCAATAGTCTGCATAATACTTTCTATATTATGAAACCCGTCATCACGTTTATTTAAAACTCTAAGACTTAAATTAATTTTTGCGGGGCATTGAACTTTTATTGAATTATTTTCCATATTTTAACAATTCCTCGGATAATCTGCCAAAATCTTCTATAGAAAGTTTTTCACCTCTGGTATTTTCATTCATACCCAGATTTTCCATTGCTTTTACGATACTCTCTTTTGAAAACCCGCCGCTTAACAGACAATTTTTAATATTTTTTCTGCGTTGGGCAAATGCAGTTTTAACTGTTTTTCTAAAATGAGAATAGTCAGACAAACTTAATCTCGGAGACTTGCGGACATCCAACTTAACCAGAGCTGAGTTTACCTTTGGAGCAGGATAAAAACATTTTCTGCCTACACGTCTTAATACTCTCACATCAGCCCAGAATTGAGATAATATTGACAATAATCCATATTGTTTATTTGGAGAAGTTTCATCAGCAGTCATTCGATTTGCAACTTCTTCCTGAACCATCAAAATTATATCTTTAATTTTGTTCCGGTTTTTATTATCTAAATCATCGACTTCACCAAGCAAAAGAGCAATAATAGGACTTGTAATATAATACGGGATATTTGCAACAACTTTGAATTCTCCGTCGCACAATGAAAATAAATCTGTTTTCAAAATATCCTGATGAATAATTTCCAAATTCGGAGCATTTAATTTTTGTAATTCTTTTATAGCTTCTTCATCAAGTTCAATAGCAATAACTTTTTTAGCATATTTAACAAGCTGCTCCGTTACAAATCCAACTCCCGGCCCGATTTCAACAATAATATCATCCTGTGAGATTTGAGCGTAATCAATAATATCTTGAATAACTTCCCCGTCAACAAGGAAATTTTGACCAAGACGTTTTTTAGTTCTAAAAAATTTTGCCCGTTCAAAATAATTCATCTTGAATAAATAATAACACATACATAAATAATATGCAGAGCGATTTCAAAACAAACACCCGGCAACTGACAAATTAACTTTCTCTCCGGAGGTGGAGAGAAGAGAGGTTAGGAAGATAATTTACCCCCTGTACGGTAATATTTAAATCCAATCTTCTTTGATAATTTAAATAATGTTATAATAATATTCAGAAGGGGAAGGCATGTTTAAACTTAAAGAAAGACTAGAAAAATCAGACATTATAAAATTATACACAAAAGGATTTACAAAACCTGAAGATTTTAAAATAGGTATCGAATATGAACGTCTGCCGATAAATATAAACACCTTTAAAAATGTAGATTATTGGAGTGATTATGGTATAAAAAATCTATTAGAAACCTTTGCCAAAGAAGAAACCTGGGATTATATCACTGACAATAAAAATATCATAGGTTTAAAACATAAACATGACACTTTGACTCTTGAACCCGGCTGCCAGATTGAAATCAGTGCAAAACCGGAACGTACGATTTTTGAACTTAAAAATAAAATTGAGAATATAAATGCACTTTTATCACCAATAACGGAAAGAAGAAATATTGCTCTGCTAAATTACGGGGTTTCTCCGTACACTACTTATAATGCAATCAATCTTATTCCCAAAAAGCGTTATAGAATCATGGCGAAATACTTATGGGGAATACTATCGGATGTAATGATGAGAGAAACTGCGGGGATACAGTGCTGCATAGATTTTAAATCTGAAGAAGATGCCGTAAGAAAATTTAAACTTGCTAATAAATTATCACCGTTTATGACTGCAATGTTTGCCAATTCTCCGATAAGAGGCGGGGTAGACACAGGATACAAATCTTTCAGAGCGTTAAGCTGGCTCAATACAGATAATGACCGATGCGGATTTTGCGGAAAAATCAGTGATGAATTTTCATTTGAAGAATATATCAACTGTATTATGAAAACTCCAATGATTTTTATTCAGCGGGAAGGACTGCCTTTTGAAATAAACGGAAATATAACATTTGAAGAGTTTATTCAAAACGGCTGGGAAGGTGCAAACGCAACTATAGATGATTATGAACTTCATGCAAACTTATATTTCCCAGAAGTCAGAATGAGAAATTTTATAGAAATCAGAAACCACGATTGTGTCGGCGGAGATTTAAAATATGCCATTTTAGCAATCTATAAAGGTATAATGTATGATAATCAGGCAATAGAAGAATGTGAAGAGTTATTCAAACCGCTTCAATACAAAGATTTTTCTGAACTTCGCTTTAACGTACCTAAAAATGCACTACAAAGCAAGGTAAAAAAAGCAAAAGCTTCAGATTATGCAAAAGAAATTATATCAATTGCGGAAAACTCTTTAAAGAAAGCTCAAACAGGCGAAGAATTATTTTTAGAATCTATAAAAGAATACACTTACAAAAACCTGTGTCCTGCAGATATAATACTCAAAAACTGGAACGGCTCCTGGAATAAAAAACTAAACAAACTAATTAATTATCTTTCAGAATTCAGTTAACTTTTTCGCTGCAAATATCACAAGTTTCCGGTTCCAAGTGGATTGAGGCTGAAATATCTCCAAATCGCTCAGCCAATTTATGCTCAACCTGATCGCATACAGCGTGGCAGTCATAAATGGTCATATCTTTCGGAAATAAAAATGTAACTTCAACATTTTTATGCGGTCCGAGTCTGCGGGCTTTTAAATTTTTATAATCGACAATACCATTATTCTTAAACCCGTCAAAGAAATGACATATTTCAGCCATATCAGCTTCAGGCAAAGAACAATCGAGCAAATTATCCATAGTAGTTTTGGAGATAGAAAAACCGGTCTTAAAGATAATAACAGCAACAACAATTGCAATCAGCGGATCGAGAATATATATTCCGGTAAATTTTATCAAAAGCAAACCCGCAAAAACACCGAAAGCAGAAATAACATCTGCTCTAAGATGCTCCGCATCAGCAAATAAAGAAACAGAATCAGTTTGTTTTGCGACCTTGAACAGAATAGAGCTGACCAGAATATTAACAATTACCGAAATACCCATAACTACCATACCCCAGGTAGTATCAATTTCCATATTGCCGCCGAAAAATATTTTTTTTGCAGCTTCATAAATAATATACAGTGCGGCAAATATAATCAGCCCGCCTTCAATAAATCCGGACATATCTTCATATTTGCCATGTCCGAAAGGGTGCTTGCTGTCAGCAGGTTCTGCCGATTTTATTACAGAAAAAAACGTTATTATTGAAGCCAAAAAATCACTCATTGAATGAATTGCCTCAGATATAATACTTATACTGCCTGATAAAAGTCCGACAATCAGCTTCAATAATATTATGAAAGAATTTGAAACAATAGATAAAGTAGCAGCCGATTTTTTAGTAAATAACGTTTCCATAACATCTCTAATTATAGCAATAATCATATAAAAATCAATCAAATATATCATTTTAGGTATTAAACAAAAATATATAATAATCAAAAAGGACAAAAGAAAGGAATAATATGAAAAAATTTTTGCTAATCGGAACATTATTATTAAGTACGGCTGGAATAACAATAGCAGCCAATAAAACTTATTCACAAACCTACATTGACAATTTTAAAAGCTGTACACCTTCTTCTGAAACATTTTCAACAGATATAAAGACACAGGATCCCAATACTCCGGTTATATATTTAGAATCAAAAGAAATCATTACAGGCCGTCAGGGAGGAAAATGCCTGACAAAATCAATGGTATATAATATAACAAAACAGACAGACGGAACGATAAACAGAGAAAAAGTTCTAACGGTAGACTGCCGATTTACAGATGAACAATTAAACGAAATCACATCAAAAATGCAAAGTTCGCAAACAAGTCCTGAAGCACAGACGCAATTACAGCAGACAATGACACAATACGTCAAAGATCCCGAAGTCTGTACTATAACCAATCAATTACAACCGCAGGAGTAGACATAACTTTTCCATTGTTATTCATTTTATTTCCCCTCCCTGGATGGGGAGGGGGTTAAGGGTTGGGGTGACCTAATGAATATGTTATAATACTACCTATGAATAAAACAAATTTTAATGCCAGAGAATTAAGAAAAAATATGACTCCGCAAGAAAAAAAATTGTGGAACTTTTTACGTAAACGGGCTATAAATAATTATAGATTTCGTCGTCAGTATCCTATAGGTAAATATATAGTTGATTTTGTTTGCAGGCACAAAAAGTTGGTAATTGAAATTGATGGCGGGCAGCATAATACAGATAATAATATTATTTATGATAATGAAAGAACAAATTTTTTAGAAACTGAAGGCTATAAAGTTTTACGGTTTTGGAATAATGATATTGATAATAATATAGAAGGGGTATATGAAGAAATATACAAACATTTATTATAACTCCACCCCTCCCTTGCCCTCCCCATCCAGGGAGGGAATACCTTTCCTTGCAAAGATTTTTTAATTTGTTTGAATATATCTTCGCCCATTCCTTGTCTGTTCAGGGAGGGAAGATAAAAAATAGGAGAGGGTCCTCGCCGGACGGGGTATTATGCTACTAACAGTAACACTTTTTACTCCTACAACTCAGCTCCGCAGGGATACAATGTTTAACCTTAGTGGAATTGAAACAGTATATGCCCCTCCCTGGACGGGGAGCGGATTATTGCAAGTGTGCCGAGTGAACGAAGTGAACCAAACACGAGAGGGGGAGAGCTGCGTTGAGCCGGTCGACCCGCAATAAATCCAAGACGGAGCTAGGGGCTGGGGTGATTAGATAAATACGTTATAGCATTTACAATTTTGAAGAAACTACATAAATAGTATTTATTAAAGAAGTGTATGAAAAAATAATTAAGCATTTATTATTATAACTCCACCCCTCCCTTACCCTCCCCATCCGGGGAGGGAATGTTCTATATATCACCAATATATTTCTCACATTCTACCCTCACCCCAGCCCTCTCCCGCAAGCGGGCGAGGGAGTTATTTAAGATAAAAAACAGGTGAAATAAAATACAAAAAAGCAATTTTTAAGACAGAAAATTTTTTATTATATATAGGGAAAATATTAAATATGGAATATGGTAAAATTTTAAAACTCGGAGTTACTGAATTTAGAAGATTTTCTGATTTCGTACTGGCTAATAATAAAAAACTCACTCCGCATGTATTCTCAAGTGAATACAGCAAAGTCAAACGAGGATTCCTTGCCGGAAATACACGTGATCAATTCTGCTCCGAAGCCGAACAGTTCGCCACCCGGCTTGCGGAACAAAAAAGTAACGATTTTGCAGGTATCGTTTACAGTGATTTATGCAAGTTATCGGAATTTACCCCGAAAGCTCTCGAAAAATATGCCTTTCAAGGTTATGAAGCAGCACGGGCAAATGGAGATTATATTCATATGATGGCAAGATTAAACGATCTTCGCAAAATTTATATGCACAGACCTGAAAAATTATACGATTATATTCAGGTTCTATACAAGCAGGAAAAATGCTTAAAACAACTGGCAAGGCATTATGATTCCGCTGTTGACACTTTCCAATCAGTATCAAGAAAACCCGCTAAAAAAGAAGATTATGAACAGATGCTTGCTTATGTTCAAACTGAAATTGGCAAACTTACCAAGAAAAAACACCCTAACGATGCTCAAAGAAAACTTCTCAGTGCTCGTGCCATATTTGAACACTATCAAAATGTCCCGAGTATTAAATATATCGATATGCTCCTTAAAGAAATTGAAAAGGCTCAAAAACAGGTAAGCAAATAGTTTTCTCCCCGCTTTACTAAATTTTACTTAAATAATTTTAACATGTGCGGGCAAATAGAATATTTATGTAATACTATTATTCTATGGAGAATATTTAATGCCTGCAATATCAAAAGATTCTAAAAGAAAAGTTGATGAAAACTTAATACCTCAAAACGTTGAAGCAGAAGAAGCCGTTTTGGGTGCAATTCTGGTTAATCCGGAAACTTTAGCAAAAGTTTCTGACAGTCTTACCCCGAACAGCTTTTACAAACCCGCCCATAGAGCAATTTATGAGGCTATGCTTCAATTGTTTAACAACAATGATAATATTGATATTGTTACTGTTTCTGATGTATTAAGCTACAGCGGGAAATTGGAAGCCGTCGGCGGCAGAGCTTATATTAATGATCTTGTCGAAAATACAATCACAACATCTAATATTTCCTATTATGCAAGAATTATTCAAGAAAAAGCAGTAAAAAGAGCATTAATAAATGCAGGTTCAGAAATTGTTAATATAGGATATGATTTAGAACCTGTTGACAGATCCCTTGAACAGGCAGAAAAATTAATCTTTGATATCGGTTCAAGTAAGTCCACATCTGATTTGAAACACGTTAAAGATCTTGTCCTTGACACATGGGACAGTATTGAATACCGCTACAATCATAAAGATGAACTGTCAGGTTTGAGTACAGGGTTTAACGAATTGGACACAAATCTCAGCGGATTGCACAAGTCTGATTTGATTATTCTGGCTGCCAGACCTGCTATGGGTAAAACCGCTCTTGCTTTGAATATTGCCCAGAATGTTGCAATAAAAGAAAAAGTTCCGGTTTGTATTTTCTCGCTTGAAATGTCAGCTTCTCAATTGGTTCAAAGAATGTTGTGTTCTTATGCCGAAGTTGATTCCCAGAGATTGAAAACAGGTAATATGCTTCAACAGGATTGGGAAAAACTTACAGAGGCAATGAATGATTTCAGTCAGGCTCCCATATATATTGATGATACATCAGGATGTACATTGACCGATATTCGTACAAAATGCCGCAGATTGAAAACCCAGCAAAAAGATTTAGGTTTAATCGTTATCGACTACTTGCAATTGATGGAAGGCGGCGGAAAAGATGACCGTTTGCAGCAGATTTCCGCTATATCAAGAGGTTTGAAAATTCTGGCTAAAGAACTTGATGTTCCTATTATTACTCTTTCTCAATTGTCACGTGCCGTTGAAGGTCGTAATGATAAACGTCCGATGCTGTCTGACTTGAGAGAATCAGGCTCTATCGAACAGGATGCCGATATTGTAATGTTTATTTATCGTGAAGATTACTATAACAAAGGCGAAACCGAAGAAGAAGAAAATATTAAAGCTACTTCAAAAGGTTTGTCAGAAGTTATTATTGCAAAACACAGAAACGGTCCTGTAGGTACTGTTAAACTTCTGTTCCAGGGTAATATTACCAAGTTCAAAAACCCTATTGATAAATCTTTTGATGCGTTTTAATCTGCAGATTTAATATTGGATTTAGCTTTGTGTGGTGTACATTTTTTATAATGTTATTAAGTGTTTTTTGATTTCAAGGTGCGGGATTAAATTGAACCCTCACCCCGTACTAACCCGTCTTGGTTTATTGCGGGTCTACCGGCTCAACACAGCTCTCCCCTATCATGCCGGGTTACTTCAATCACTAAAACTTATTTATCTTTATCTATCAGTTTGTCAAGTTCTGTATTAAGTGATTTTATTTGAAGTTCCAGCTGAGTACGTTCATCTATTACCGTATTAAAAGCTTTTTCCAAAGTTTTAATTTTTGCCTCCAGAACTTCTACTTTTGAAGCACTGTCTGAACCGGAAATAGATGTTTTCTCAAGTTCTCTTTGATATATTTTAACTTTTTCTTTTTCTGCATCAAGAAATATATAAACCGTTCCAGCTCCAACAAATAAACCTGAGGCTAAAATAAATGAGGTAAATAAAGAAACTCTAATCCCGCCTCCGCCTGTTCCGCTCAACAAACGTATATCCGCATAATTATTTAAGTTTATGATAATTATATATATTGCAAATAATAAAACCAATATGCTTAAAGCGAAAAAAAGTTTTCTCATATATTTAAACTCTCCTATTTTTATAGTAAGCCAGAACTTTTGCCAATTTTTCATCAGGCGGTATTTCAAGTTCAATTATCTCTGCTGAAAATGGTTTTGCAAATTTAAGATAATAAGACTGCAAAACCTGCTCTTCAGTTTTTACCTTCCCTGTTCCTGCCCCATAAAGAGTATCGTTATAAACCGGACACTTTTTATAACTTGTATGAACTCTAATCTGGTGTGTTCTGCCTGTCACAAGAGTTAATTCAACATAAGTTGCTTCCGTATATCGTTCTATTACCTTTAATATTGTTATACTTTCTTTGCCGTCAGGAGTTACTGCCATTTTATGCGGCTGAGTTTTGTGCCTGCCTATAGGTTCAGTTATTACATCTTCATCTTTCGGATAATTTCCCTTTAATATTGCATGATATTTTTTTGTAAGATTATGATTTCTTATCATATCTGCTAAATATTCATGAGTTTTGTTGTTTTTAGCAATCATTAGAAGTCCTGAAGTATTGCGATCCAATCTGTGAACAATCCCCCTCCTGAATTCTCCGTTTATATCCGAAAGATTTTGTCCGTATTTAAATAGAAGTGCATTTACAAGAGTTCCGGAAATTTCTAACGGAGTAGGGTGAGTTAACATTCCGGAAGGCTTATTAACCACTGCCATATTCTCATCTTCCCAAACTATTTCAAGCGGAATATTTTCAGGCTCAATTTTTAAAATTTTATCTTCTTCAAGATTTTCAAATTCTATTTTGTCACCGATTTTTAAAATATAAGATGATTTTTTTATATCATTGTTAACTCTTACTTTTTCTGATTTTATTGCTGATTGAATTTTTGAACGGGAAATTCCATCATATAATTGCGACAAAAATACATCAAGACGTATATTATCCGAATTTTCGTCTATTATAATCAGCATAATTATCTTCCTTTATAGAAGAGTAATATTGCAACAAGAGCAATTACACCAATTGTTATAAAAATATCGGCAACATTAAATATCGGAAATGTAATAAAATTTAGCTGTATGTAATCTCTAACATATCCTAAAACAATTCTATCGTGGCAGTTTGCGGAAATCCCGGCACATAACAGTGCTATAAATGAAATTGATATCAGGTGGATATTTCTTATATTGTTATGAACATATATACACAATAAAGTCACCGCAACTATTGATACAATAATCAAAAATTCTCTTGCATTTTGCAACAAACTGAATGCGGCACCTGAATTTTTCAAATAGTGCAGGTTAAATACCATATTTGAATAATGATGACCTGATGTAAGATTATCAACAATTAATTTTGATGAAAATAAAGCCAGAAACAGCCAGAATATAAAACATAATATAAAAAATAAATATTTACCGATTGATGTTTTCATACTTATAATTTGCTCTCGTTTTTCTCTTCTTTTATTTCTACATAGTTATTTTTAGGAATAACATTTACCCTTTTCATAACACAGGCTAACCCTGCCATATAAATTCTGAAATTATTTTTGTCAAGCAATTTAACTCTGGATATAGCCAGAGAAGCTACAGTATATTCATTAAGATTTTGAGTATTTGCTTTAATGAGTCTTTCCAGAGTTTGGGACTGAGGTAAGGCACGTAATTCATTTTTCGGAGTTGAAGACGGATATGTCATAACATCATGATCTATTGACCCCAAAATGAAAGTACTTGGATCTGCATCAACCTTCAAAGTAGTTGTATAGGTTTCGCCCGCACTTACTTGTGCCGGAGCCTGCAGTTCAATATTCATAAATCTTGCATCTCCATATAACAAAGATGATTCATCTGCAATTGCAGTTTCTCCGGAAATATACCATTTATCATTTATTTTTGTCAGATGATATATACCCTGGGAGTTTGAATGAATTTCTCCTGCCACAGGCATAAAATCTAAAGTATCCATGATAGTTCCGGTTGCAGTTTCTTCAACCTGAACTCTGGCATAGTTTCCATTTATATCAACTGAAACAATGTCAGTTGTATATGTTAAATCCTCACAGGATTCCCAGGTGGATTCTATACTTTTGAAATAAACTTCTTTATTAAATCCGTCACTATTCATATAACTGTCCAAATACAACGGACTAAGTTTTTTCAAATCATGAGCATTTGCGTATTGATTATGTATTTTAAACAGTTCTTCAATTTGCTTGACATTTTGTTTAAATTCACGTTTCTGCTCTGCTCTGTATGAACGATCCGAAATTAAAGAAGCTTCTGCCTGATTGGATACAGCCGGAATAATCATTAATGCGATTAGTAATAAAAGTATAATTTTCCTCATAATTATTAGTATAGTGGAAAATTATTAAATTTTAATAGTATAAACAATGTAAATTTATTAAATTTAGTAACATATCTTAAAACTAGGTAAATTTTGCCTTAAAAATGGGTTTAATAAAAGAATAGAACATTTGAGGATAATAACAACTTATGGATATTGCATTACATCAAGGAATAGCTTTAGATTTGGCAGATAAAATCAAAAATATCACCAAGGCGTGTAAAATTTCAAAACTAGAGGAAATCCTTTCCGGCTGCCTTGAAAATTTACCCGATGAAAGTCCGCTGAATTTAATAGGAGAATTAAATAAAAATGACATTATGCACTAGACTAGTGTAAATTATTGTTTAACAAATGTCAGCATATAAATTTTTCGTGCTATTATTATACTGTTATAGTAAAGGAAGTAAACATGAGTTTAACAGTATATTTAGGGATAGACGTAGGATCAGTAACAACAAAATTAGCACTGGTTGATGAAACCGGTAAATATGTTGACAGTGTAATGTTAAAAACAGCAGGAAAACCTGTTGTAGCCGTTCAGACCGGATTAAATCAATTATATTCAAAAAGAATCACCGAATATGATGTAAAAGGTGTTGGAACTACCGGTTCAGGAAGAGCATTGGCAGGTTCTCTGGTTGGTGCGGACATCGTAAAAAATGAAATTACAGCCCATGCTGTCGCTGCCAGTACTAATGTTCCGGGGGTTCAGACAATTTTGGAAATCGGCGGACAGGATAGTAAAATAATTATATTGCGTGACGGTATAGTTACCGATTTTGCGATGAATACGGTTTGTGCTGCAGGAACCGGAAGCTTTCTTGATCATCAGGCTCAAAGATTAAATGTTCCTATTGAAGAATTTGGAGAAACTGCTCTTCGTTCAACAAATCCTGCCCGTATTGCAGGAAGATGCGGTGTATTTGCAGAAAGTGACCTTATTCATAAACAACAGTTAGGCTATCCGGTTGAAGATTTGTTATATGGACTTTGCCAGGCTCTGGTAAGGAATTATCTGAGTAATTTGGCTCTTGGTAAAGAACTACTTCCCGTAGTATCTTTTCAGGGTGGTGTAGCTACAAATACAGGCATGGTTAAAGCTTTTGAAGAAGCTTTGAATACAAAAATTGTAGTACCGGAAAATCATCAGACTATGGGTGCAATAGGGGCAGCTTTGCTTGCTATGGAAAATCATCAATATACTGAAGTTCCTACTAAATTTAAAGGCTGGAATGTTGCAGACATGCATTTTTCATCAATTACCTGCACATGCACCGGCTGTTCAAACAATTGCGAAGTCATTACAATTGTTGAAGGTGTTAATGAAGTTCAGCATGTTGAAAAAATCAAAGATGTCAAAGGTAATATTATCGCTCGCTGGGGCGGAACTTGCGGTCGTTGGGATATAAGCTAAGGAATTATTTATGCAAAATTTTGGACAGAATACTCAAAGAACTTCTATATTAAAAGAACTGTCCAACGGAAACGTTGAGCTTGGAGAAGCGTTTGCGTACATAATAAACGATATGGTTGTACAAAGCGGAATAACTAATCCGCAGGCTGAAACCTTTGATGTGGTGCCTGATTCCTGGCGGGAACTTGCAAATAAACCGGATAAAACGCCTGAAGATATAAAAAATCTTGATGATTCATTTAAAGAAGAAGTGAAATTTCTTGCCGAATCTTATTTGCTGTATATAGCACGTGAAACTAAAAATCTGACAGGCAAAATTGATTACGCTCAGTACGAAGCATATTTGTTAAAATATCGTTTCGGACGCTACGATATTATGAATAAACCTGAATATTTAAATAAAGTTAAACTTCAAATAAGGAATGCTTTTAACAAAATAGCAGCTCATGGAGAGGCTTCCGGAGATAATTTGATTGATAAAAATGATATGGCAGCTTATCTCTATGCTCTATCAACAAAGTCCCGCAGAGATGATAATAATAATTTTTTGGGCTTTGAAATCAATGGTCTTATCAAACCGGAAGATTATGCCGTTAACGAAAAATTTTTATTTGAACCTGATGATAATTTGTTTTCCGTAAAACTTCGTATTGCTTATAAAGTTTTGAATAATTTATTGTAGGAGTTTATTATGAAAAAGATTTTAACGTTATTATTTGCATTATGTATAATATTTCCGTCATTAAAAGCTTTTGCTGTCGAAGATATTGTAAGCCTGGATGAAGTTAAACAAGAAGAAGTTTCAGCAGAACAAAAAGAAACAGAAGTTCCTGCTAATACGTTACAGGCTGCTGTTACTTTTGACTGGCTTGATATATCTCAAGCACAAAGAGATGAAAATATTGAACATTATAAAAATCTGTTGTTTGAAGATAATCCAAGCCGGATATATTTTACAAAAGATGAATTTAAAAAAGAATTTGCAAAATATTTTAAGGATAAAGAATTTAAATATCATTATATGCTGGTTAATAACGGGGTTACAGAAGATGAAGATGCTAAATATTGTGCTTTTTTCTACAAAAGAAATACTCTTGTAATGTATGCAATTCAATACAAAAATAATCCTAAAAGAGCATTTTATTATACGGCATTCGGCGGACTGAGATATACAGATATTATGTCTGATGAATATCCTAATTTTCCTTATACTTCAATGCAGTATGATAAAAAAGGCAGGTTAAAAAGTGCAATATACTTTGTATCAAAAGATTTGCAATATATGTACGGACCGGAAAAAGAATTTCAAGGTTTGTGGTATAAAGAAAAAATGTATGACAGAAACGGCAAACAAACTTTGACCCGTACAAACTGGTGAGTTTAGATTTAATTTATAAAACTATTATTCTATATTATGGCGGGGCAAGCATTTCGCTTACCCCGCCATAATAATTACTTTAGTTTTAATATTTTTATTCATCTGCAAGACATTCATGTCCTGTTTTGTGCGATTTCAAAAGTACACCTCTTTTTGAAGTATGAATGAAATCTATCATTTTTTCAATATACTCATTCATAGGAATTTCAGCTTTAATTTTTTCGATTGCTTGAGAGGTATTGTACTCTTCAGAAATCAAAAGTTTAAACGCTTCATTGGTTGCTGTTCTAACTTCAAGCGGAACTCCTCTTCTTTTCATCGCAATAACATTAATGCCACGTGGAACCGGAGGTCTGCCTTCTCCTTTTGAATATGGCAGAATATCCTGACGAGAAGCTGAAAAACCGCTAATAATTGCCATATCACCAATTCTTATATTTTGATGGAATACACTCATTCCTCCAACAAATGCCCCGAATCCGACATGAACATGTCCGCCTAATGTTACAAGGTTTGCCAGAATAACTTGATCCGCTAAAACACAGTTATGTGCAACATGTGAACCTACCATAAGCAAACATTTGTTTCCTATTCTTGTTGTATAATCTCCGCATGCTGCACCTCTATGCACTGTTACATTTTCTTTTATAATAGTTTCATCACCGATTACAACTTTTGTAGGTTCGCCTTTGTAGCCTAAATCTTGAGGTTCTGAACCAATTGTAGCAAACGGAGAAATTGTACAATTTTTACCAATTTCAGCATATTCTATATGGGCATTAGAAATTACTCTTGTACCGCTTCCTATTTTTACATTTTCACCAATTACAACATATGGTCCTATAATTGCATCATCTGCAATTTGTGCTGACGGGTGAATTATTGCTGTTTTATCTATCATTTTTAACCCTCTTTCTTACTGTCCGTTATGTCAATTATAGTACAAATCAAGCTTTTTGAGTATTCCTTTATATTATTTTAATATAGAATTAAAAATTTGATGCATCAGGAGACAGCAACAGCGGTTGATCTTGTTTCCAGTTCTTATCAAGTTTTTCATAAGATAAATTCAACAATTCATTGAGTTTTTTAATTAGTTTATTTTCATGCTGGTCCATTAATCTTGTAAGAGTTGTTGTATATATTCTTTGAATTTCGTGAGCATCATATACTCTAACAGTCGGATATCCGCCAATCATTCTTGAAAAATCAAATAACGAATATTTTAAATAATCTCTAATATCTCTTGCAAGATACTTTGTATCTTTAGATACATCAGCATTTTCAAGAGCTTTAAGTTCATGTCCGAATTTAATAAGACTTAACTGGTATGTGTTTGCCATTTTTTGACTTTCATCTCCGGAGCATGAGTCGATAAATTTAGGTGTATATTTGCTGGCTGATGATTCTTGCGGAAGATTCCTTTCCGGTTTGTGAGGATAGTATGTTAAATCTTCAAAGGAAATATCCGAGGTATCTATTCCTTCTTTTCTTGCCCAGTTAAAAAATTTACGTTTAAACAGTTTAGGAGTTATATCGACAATATAGAACATATCTTGTTCTTCTTTGACTTTTTTCCATGCGTATTCCATATTTTTTGAAAAAGCTTTTCTTGCCCATTCATTTTCAGCCCAGAATTTTTTCATTGCTGCTGATTTTTCTTTATTAAGATCCGTAGGGTACTCAAAATCATCTATTGTAAGATTTTTGAAACCTTTCCCTTTCATATATTTTGACAAAGCCTGTTTTATTCTGTCAGCACCAAAAACATTCCAGGCTTTTATCATAACCCTGTGCAGAATCTGCCTTTGTTCAGGGTTATCCTGATAAAATTGTTTTTGTCGTTCAGACATTGCAAATATCTTCTCAGGATATTGCTGATAATATTTCAACAAACCTTCCGATATATGCTTTTTATGCTCCGCAGAAAGAGGTCCCCTTTTTATATACACAGGTTCCCCGTCTGCTTTTTGAGCTTTAATATCCATTGACTCCATTCTCTTTTGAGCCATTTGTTTGGTTAAGCGTTCATTATATTCCGGATCGGAAAATTTTAAAATATGACCATAATGGCGGTTAACTGTTGGAATATTTAACCTTTCCATAGTATGGTAAAGATCTTTTCCGCCTGCGTAAGCTTTCAAATCATTCAAAGAAAAACCCTCGCCCCAGTATAGTTTTATTATTTGAAGAGTCAAATCTTCTTCGGGATTAAATACATCTATTTTCCCTTTTTTAACATCGTCGATAAAGCTCCCTTCCTGGTAGTTAATATCGTCTGTAGATTTTACATCTTTAAATTCAGGGAATTTTTCTTTTAGTTCTTTCAAATTAAAACAGCTTTTAATATTTTCATATAGCTTTTTATGAACTCCGATAAGAGTCTGTTTTTCCTTATTGCCGTTTTCTAAAATCATGCCGGCCCATTCTCTTATATTCGGCGGGTATATATCGGAATATCTTTGAGCAAGCTTATCCAAATTTTTTATAGTTTGTGCCAAATCTAAACTGTATCCGCCTGTAAATGACAAATATTGTGCTGTTGTCGGCATAGGTAGTTTTTCTTGTACGAGTTTATTTTCAGGCTGAGATGTATTTTGATTTTCATTGATATCAGATTTGATTGTTCTTATATTTTGAATATTCGGGGTAATTCTATTTATTTTCATTATCACTCCTTGCCATTTTAATTTTGTATATCTTAAAATATGTGAATATAAATATTTGCGTAAAATTTCTCATATTTTAAATAATTTTAACAAAAAACAGCCGGATAAATAATTATCCGGCCGTAATTTGTAAAATTATTAAATTTAAGCTTTCAAAGAATTCTCATAAATATTTCTTACGACTTCTCTTGAATTTCCGCTTGGTCCGATATTGATTAAACCGTCTAATGATGGAGTATTGAAAGCTAAGTCTGTTAACTTGTCAACATCTTCAGCTTTGAAACCCATATCTTCCAATTTTTCAGGAACATCTACTGATTTTAACCATGCATAAACTCCTTCTGAAGCTTTATCTGCTTCTGAAGGATCACCTGTAAGACCCGGAACTATAGGTGCTAAGATATCAGCCAGAGTAGCAGCTCTGTCTTTGTAGATTGTTTTAATAACTGCCGGAAGCAGGATTGCAAGTCCCAATCCATGAGCCAGATCAGGCTTAACAGCACTTAACGGGTGTTCAAGTGCGTGAGTATAATGTAATAATCCGTTATCAAAACTTACTCCGCCCATCATTGCAGCATAAGCTAAGAAATATCTTGCTTCTAAATCTTCAGGATTAGCAATTGCTTTTGGCAAATATTTAGCAACAAGTTCTATAACCTGTTTTGCAAGAGTGATTGAATACGGAGAAGCGACTAAAGATGTTGCTGCTTCTACAACGTGGTTAACCGCATCAATTGATACATATCTTGTTTGTTTTGGAGATAACTTTGTCATCAATTGAGGGTCGTCAATTGCATACATTGGATAAATACAATCATAAGCAATTGCGGGCTTGAAATTCTTTTCCAAATTAGTAACAACAGCAAATCTGTTGGTTTCTGTACCTGTACCATGTGTTAAGTTTATTGAAATAATCGGTGCAGCTTTTTCCGGAGCAAATGTGAAGTCATAAATATCTTCAGCAGTTTTTCCCGGATTTTCTAACAATATTGCAACTGATTTTCCTGCATCTGTCGGAGAACCTCCGCCTATTGCAACAACTGCTTTGGCTCCAAAATCTTTAGCCAGCTTATAAGCATCATTTACATGGTGAGTTGTCGGGTTAGGTGTAACCTGATCAAAGTTAACATATCCGATACCGTTTTCTTTTAACGCTTTTTCAACAACATCCCAGGCTCCTGTTGCTTTGTAAGCATTTCTGCCTGACATTACTATAACTTTATCAACACCTTTTGTTTTGATATCTTTTGCAATATCGTTAATTTTTTGAATTGCACCAACACCAAAATAAACATTTGTTCTTGTTCTGATTTCTTTTACTTCGTGGATATTAATATCTTTTTCCCACATAATAAACTCTCCTTTCTTACTGATATTTGACCAATCTTCACAAAAATTATAGATTATACATACCTATTTTTCAAGGTAAATAGCAAAATTATTTTTGTTATGTTTTAATATAATAGCTATGAAAATTTTACCCATAAATACTGTAGGATATAATTATAATAAAAATTTAAACTTTAAAAGCTCTATCCCCGTAAATCAAAATTCTTACGACAGTTTTGATAATGGTGAAAATGACAATAATTCGAATCAAAGAAAGCCTTTACCTGAGTGGGCAAGAAAGGCGATGATTTTTACTGTTGTATTCTTTGCATTTAAAAACGACCCTACAGTACAAAATCTTTTATATTCTAATGAACCTTCGGAAGATGAAAAGACAAGAAATGAGTTTTTTGAAGATGTTCAAAAAATGAGGAAAGAAGAGGGAAAAAGTTCTTCTTTTTATCACTTGAACCGATTATACGATATTGAGCAGCCTGAAATAAAAACTCTTGGGGATAATAGATATTCTCTGGAATTTAATCTTGATAATCAAAAAATTCAATTAGAGATGAAATTAAATGAAAAAAATAAAGATACAATATCAGGACGTATCAAAACCGGAGAAAATCAAAAGTTTGTAAATTACAAAGCTATATTCTCTCCCGACAGTATAGAAGAATTTAAAATACTATTAAATGACGGCGAAGAAAAATTTCTGATAGGCAGAGATACTAACGGAGAACTTTATAAAATAGAAAACCATAAAAAAGAAATTTTGAATAATGAGAATGTAGAAAAATATGAACAATATTTAGAAAATCTGGAAACTTATGATGATTTGAGATTTTTTACAAATGAAAATTCTCTCTGGCGTAAATTAAATTATATTCTGCTAATATTTATTTTATATAATGAATATCAACACGATAAAAACAGAAGAAAACAGAAGAATAACACCGACGATAATCCATCTCAAGATTAAAAAAAGTTACAAAAATCCGCTACATATATATTAGCCGTTATGTTTATTTTATAATCGGATTAAGAGGTTAGATTGAAACATTCAAAACTTACATTACTGATATTTATTGCCCTGGTTCTGGGTGTGTTATTCGGTCATTTTGCCCCACATATGGCGGTAAAAATGCGTGCTTTTGCATTGATATTTTTACGTATGGTTAAAATGATTATTGCACCTTTATTATTTGCAACCCTCGTAACAGGGATTGCAGGGCATGGTGATGTTAAAAAGTTAGGAAAAATCGGAATTAAAACAATTATTTATTTTGAAATTGTTACAACATTGGCTTTGATTATTGGTTTGACAATGGGTAATATTTTTAATCCTGGCAAAGGTTTTGCAACAGGTACGGTAGCTAATCCCGAATTATTGAAAGAAGCGGGACTTATGGCTGTAACAACTCCGCACACTTCAATATCCGAGATGATTGTTAATGTTTTTCCAACCAGTATAGTTCAAGCTATGTCTGAGGGCAACCTGCTTCAAATAGTTGTATTTTCTATTTTTATGGCAATCGCTATATGTGCTGTCGGAGAAAAAGCAAAACCCGTTATGAATGTTTTACATTCTGTATCTCAAATAATGTTCAAGTTCACCGAGTATGTTATGTATTTTGCACCATTGGGAATTTTTGGTGCAATTGCTTCTACTGTCGGAATGAACGGTTTATCCATATTAAAAAACTATGCAAAAATAATCTTTTCGTTATACACAGCACTTGCTGTTTTCGTTGTCATAGTTCTTTTTATAGCCTGCAAATATGCAAGAATTTCTTTCAGAAGTTTGTTAAAAGCTATTCAGGAACCTGCAATTCTGGCATTTTCTACAGCCAGTTCAGAAGCGGCATTTCCTAAAGCTATAGAAATTATGGAAAGATTCGGAGTTCCGCAGAATATTGTCAGCTTTGTTATGCCTACAGGCTATACATTTAATCTTGACGGAAGTACATTGTATCTTGCAATGGCTGTAATATTTTCTTCCCAGATTTGCGGAATAAACCTGGATTTGAATCAGCAGATATTAATGATGCTTGCACTAATGCTTACAAGTAAAGGTATAGCAGGTGTTCCAAGAGTATCTCTGGTTGTACTTGCCGGAACTTTGGCAAGTTTTAATATTCCGATTATCGGAGTTGCAATATTATTAGGCATTGACCAAATCCTTGATATGGGCAGAACAACAGTTAATCTTGTCGGAAATTGTGTTGCTACTGTTGTTATTGCAAGATGGGAAAACGAATTTGATTATGATAAAATGAAATTATTTATAAAAGAATCTGATGATGAACACGCTGAAAACTTATCAGGTTTGAAAAAGATTTGTAATAGAGTAATAAATAAAGCAGAGGAACATTAATATGACAGAAAGTACTAAAACCGAATATAAAAATACTCTTAATCTTCCGCAGACGACTCTTGCAATGAGAGCAAATGCCACAGTCAGAGAGCTGGAAATTCAAAAATTTTGGGAAGAAAATAATATTTATGAAAAAATGGTTGGTGAGCGAGACAAAGAAAATGCTTTCGTTTTGCACGACGGTCCGCCGTACTTAAGTTCCGAAAAAATCCACGTAGGTACAGCTTTAAATAAAATATTAAAAGATATTCTAATTAAATATAAATCACAGAGAGGTTTTTATGCTCCTTATGTTCCAGGATATGACGGGCATGGGCTTCCGATTGAAAATGCCGTTGTGAAAAATATAAAAGGCGGCAGACATTCTATATCTGAAACTGAATTAAGAGCAAGGTGCAGAGATTTTGCACACAAAAATCTTAAAGGTCAGGAAAAAGAATTTAAACGCTTAGGTGTATTGGGAAACTGGGAACACCCGTATTTAACAATAGATCCTGAATATGAGGCCGAACAAATTAGAGTATTCGGCGAAATGTTCAAAAAAGGCTATATAGAAAAAGGCATGAAACCTGTCTACTGGTGTGCTTCCTGTGAAACTGCCTTAGCAGAAGCAGAAGTTGAATATGCTGATCATACTTCCACTTCAATCTATGTAAGATTTAAATTTGATGAAGATGGAACAAAAAAAATTGCTCAAATGATTGATCTGCCGGGTGATAATGTATATGCGGTTATCTGGACAACAACTCCTTGGACAATTCCTTCAAATATGGCAATATCTATGCACCCGAGATTTGAATATACATTTTTTGAAGGTGTCAACACTGATAAAGCTCCGCTGAAAGGAGATGTGTATGTTGTTGCTACAGAACTTTTGAGTGCATTTTTGAAAGATGTTGAATGGGAAGAATCTGATATTAAGGTTTTAGGTTCTTGCAAGGGACAGGATTTAGAATTGCTGAATACAAAGCACCCCCTTGTTAACAGAAAATCACCTATAATTCTTGGAGAACACGTTACACTGGATGCTGGTACCGGTTCTGTCCACACTGCACCGGGACATGGTTTAGAAGACTATGAAGTTGGCTGCAAATACGGTATTGAAGTGTTTTCACCGTTAGACGGACAGGGAATTTGGACTGATACAGTCGGTATCCCTGAGTTAGCCGGGGTGCCTTATTACAAAGGCAATGCTATGGTTATTGAAATGCTTGAAAAATGCGGAGCATTATTAAAACAGCAGGATATCCAACACAGTTATCCGCACTGCTGGAGATGTAAAAAGCCTGTAATCTATAGAGCAACTCCGCAGTGGTTTGTTAAGGTTGACAAATTCAGAGATATAGCACTTGATGCAGTTCATAATGTTAAATGGATTCCTGCAAGCGGGGAAAACCGCATCGGTAACATGGTCGAAAGCAGAACAGACTGGTGTATCTCCCGACAAAGAGCCTGGGGTGTACCAATTCCTATCTTCTATTGCGAAGACTGCGGAGAAGTTATCTGCACAGAGGAAACTATTGAAAATGTTGCAAAGATGTTTGAAAAAGAAAGTTCAGATGCCTGGGTAAAATATTCAGCCGAAGAACTACTTCCTAAAGGTTTTGTCTGTCCTAAATGCGGGAAAAATCATTTCAAAAAAGAAAAAGACATTATGGATGTTTGGTTCGATTCAGGCATTTCATGGAGAGCTGTAGTTGAAAAAAGAGCTGATGAACTAGGACATACTCCGGTTGATATGTATCTTGAAGGTTCTGACCAACACAGAGGCTGGTTCCAATCTTCATTATTGACATCTGTTGCAACTCAGGGTAAAGCTCCTTATAAACAGGTACTTACTCATGGTTTTGTATTCGGGGAAGACGGCAGAAAAATGTCTAAATCTTTAGGTAATTATATAAGACCTGATGATATTATCAAAAATTACGGAGCAGATATCCTGAGATTGTGGGCAGCTTCTGTTGATTACAGAAATGACATAAAAATCGGAAACAATATCATAGGACAGCTTACAGAAATCTTTAAGAAAACCAGAAATACCGCAAGATTTTTAATCGGCAACTTGTTTGATTTTGACCCGTCAGTTGACTATGTGAAGTATGAAGACTTAAAAAATATTGATAAATTCGCACTTCACAAATTGAATAAATTGATTGCAGACGTAACCGAAGCATTTGAAAATTATGAATTTTATAAATACTTCCAATGTTTACAAAACTTTGCTGCTGTTGATTTAAGTTCATTCTATCTTGACATTGTAAAAGACAGATTATATACAGCAGGCAAAAAATCATTATCAAGAAGAGCCTGCCAGACAGTTTTGTTTGAAAACTTAATGGCACTGGTGAGAATTCTTGCACCAGTAATGCCGCATCAGGCAGAAGATATCTGGCAGAATGTACCTGAAGTTCAAAGAGGCGGTCTAATTAGTATTTTGTTATCTGATTGGCCTGTATTGAATGAAAAATGGAACAATCCGGAATTGGAAGAAGATTTCACTAAGATATTAAAATCACGTGAAGTTGTATCAAGAGCGATTGAACCGTTGAGAGCTGATAAAAAAGTCGGCAGTTCTCTTGAAGTTGCAGTATGGATAAAAGCTGAAGATTCTGAAGTTTTAAAAGCTAATGAAATTGATTTGGCTGATATTTATATTGTTTCACAAGCTCATCTGACTGATAGCAAACCTGAAAATATTTTAAATGAACATAATGAAGAAGGTTATACTGTTTGGGTTGTTAAGGCCCAAGGCGAAAAATGCACAAGATGTTGGAAATATAGAGAATTAAATGAAGATGGCATTTGTGCTGATTGTTTAAATGCAATCAAAGACCTGAGCTAGATAGATATATTCTTCAGTATAAAAAGATAGAATAATGAATATTGGGTGGGCAAAGTCAAAACATGCCCACCCTGATTCTTATACTTCTTTGAAAAATTATTTATTACTTACAGCTCAATTTATTTAAATATTTTTCAATAATAATAACAAAAGTTCTTTAAACTTAGCCTTAACGGCATTTGTGGTTTCAATAACTTCTTCATGTGTAAGTTTTTTGGTAGACACACCGCTTGCATAATTCGAAATGCAGCTTATGCCGAGAACTTTCATTCCGCAGTAATTTGCCACAATAGCTTCAGGCACTGTTGACATACCTGCAGCATCAGCTCCTATATACCTTGCCATTTTTATTTCTGCAGGTGTTTCATAACTGGGACCTGAAGAAGCTATATAAATTCCATGTTTTAAATCAATACGCAAATTCCGTCCTGCAGCATCTGCAAGCTTGATTAGATTTTTATTATAAACTTCCGACATATCAGGAAACCTTGTTCCTAAAGTATCGTCATTCACCCCGATTAAAGGATTAGAACCCATCATGTTAATATGGTCAGTTATAACCATCAAATCTCCGGGTCTGAAACTTTTATTTATTGCACCGGCCGCATTTGTTATAATAACAGTTTTTACTCCTAATTTTTTCATTACTTTTATTGGGTAAGTAATTTCCGACATTGAATGTCCTTCATAAAAATGAATTCTGCCCTGCATCATAACAACATTGCGATTTTCAATAGAAGCAAATACAAGCTGACCCTTATGACCAGCTACAGTTGATTTTGAAAATCCGGGAATTTTATCATAAGGAATAGCATACTCACAATAAGTATCAGCCAAATCCCCTAAACCGGAACCTAAAACAATACCTATTTCCGGCTTAAACCCGTCTGTATATGTTTCAATATAATCCAGTGTATCTCTCATCATATTCACTAACCCTCACAAAAAGACACAAAAACTTCAATAAGCCTTTGTGTCTTTTTTATAAATATTAACCAACCAATCTGTTATCATCAGCTTCTGAAGCTTTTACCATCAGAGCATGTTCAACAGGATTTTCATGCGAATAGCCTGTTTCGTGCATTTCTTCAAATCCGAAATCTTCACGAGCTTTTTTTGCTTGATTTTCGTCTACGATTTTTTTTGCAAGTTCAGCAATTTCGTAAACTAATTTATATCTGTTATCTGTATTTTCATTTAAATCCCAGGCTACTTTAATAATTTGATCCATTTATAAAACCTCATATTTCTGACTATAGTACTATAATATAATACAAATAAATTTTCCGCAAGTGGTTTAAATAATCCTAAAAACCTTATATGAAAACTTGAATTTACAATACAAAAAAAATATTATAAAATAATTTCAGAAGAAAGAGGTAAATATATGAAAGAAACTATTTGGGACAAATATGCACAAGTTTTGGTTGACTATTCAACCAACGTACAAAAAGGAGATCTTGTTATAATCAGATCAGGTTCAATTGAAGCAAAAGAACTTGTTAAAGCCGTATATAAAAGAGTTTTGGAAAAAGGAGGTAATCCCATTGCAAAAACCGCTATTCCGGAACTTGCGGAAGTATTTTTGAAGAATGCATCAGATGAACAATTAGATTATATTGACCCGATGTCAAAAATGGAATATGAAAAAGCCGATGTATTTATATCGCTTGGGGCTCCGCAAAACACTAAAAATATGGCAAGAGCCGATTTAACAAAACTTGCAAAAAGAGGAAAAGCTACAAAACCTCTGTCAGAAACACTTCTGAACCGTTCAGCCAAAGGAGAAGCAAGATGGGTAATTGCTGATGTACCTACAAACGCACTTGCACAGGAAGCTAAAATGTCACTTGATGAATATTCAGAGTTTTTATTCAAAGCATGTTATCTTGACATAGATAATCCTGTAGAAAAATTAAGAGAACTCGATAAGAAACAATCCGCCTGGGCTGAATATTTAAACAAAGTAAAAAATCTGCATATTACGGGAGAAAAAACAGATATAACATTTAATGTTGAAGGCAGAAAATGGATAAGCTGTTCAGGGTTGAACAATTATCCTGACGGTGAAGTTTTCACATCTCCTGTTGAAAATGGAATCAACGGAGAAATATATTTTGATTACCCGCAAAATTATCGAGGCAACAGTGCTTCTGGTGTTTATCTCAAAATAGAAAACGGATTGATAGTTCAGGCAACAGCACAACAGGGCGAAGAATTTTTGAATGCAATGCTCGATATGGACGAAGGTTCCCGCAGAATCGGAGAAATTGCTATCGGAACAAATGATGAAATTCAGGAAATTACGGGAAATATTTTATTTGATGAAAAAATCGGAGGAGCAATCCACATGGCAGCAGGAGCCTCTTATCCCGAAACTGGAGGTAAAAACGTATCCGGACTTCACTGGGATTTAATTAAAAATATGAAAAATGGAGGAAAAATTTTCGCCGATGATAAACTAATATATGAAAATGGAAAATTTCTGATTTAATTATATGAAACTTTTACTAAATATATTTGCCAAACTTAATAATTTTAATTTAAAATTACTTTTGTTTGGCAAATTTTTATTTGTTTGGTTTTATATAAGACTATAACAAAAATACAAGGAGTATTTATGCTTATTTCAAGTATTCAAAGCTACAGATTTACAAATTCTAATAATCAGTATTCAAGTATTACAAATAAATACAATCTCCAATCTGCAGGCAGTAAAATTCTACAAACAAATCCTAGCCTTCATAAAATACCTGTAAATTTCCACTATAATGCAAATATTCATTTCGGAGAATTTTTCGATCCGAACAGAACAGTTCCGCATATTGATTATGAAGAATATGTGGCAATGACAAATATCACAAAACGCAGATTCCGAAAAAGATACCAAACTTTTGATAAAAAGGTCGACACAAAAGAACTTTTTGATACAAAAGATTCCAGACTGCCGCTCCAGAGCGAAAAAGAAATGGATGAATTTATTAAAACTTCAAAAATTTATACAAAATATAAAGACCAGCCGATAATATGCCTGGGCAGAAGTCCTAAATGGTTTTTAAATGCAGCATTATGGATGAAAGATGGAATTGACGATTATAAATTCGTCGCCTTTTCAAAATTCTGGTTCCGACCTGACTACAAAGAAGGAGTCAAAAGACTGGATAGTCTTGCCCCTACAGAAAAAGAAGAAAATGCTTATCGCAGATATCTAAAACGCATTAAAGCTGACCCGCAAACAATTGTAGATAATATGGAAAAAACAGGTAAGAAAACCGTAATCACGGATTATATCTGCTCAGGGAAAGGTGCCTGTTCATTTCTCGATGTAATGTCCAAATACGCAGATGATCTAGGTATTCTTGACAAATTTGCAAAATCAATACAATTTGTAGGAATAGGTTCTATGGACTATATGGAAGATCTCAATCCTTATGCAGAATATATCTCAGAACCACGAGTTCCTATGCCTCCAAAACTTATCCCCTACGAAAATCAAATTAAACAAGAATTTTATAACCTGGACTATAATATGTTTAGAGAAATGCTGTTAAATCAAAACACAAATGAATGCAGATCTACGTATTACCCGCACGAAACCTGGGCAATTTATAAACCGGATAAATTTAAAACCGGACTAATAAAGGATATGAAAAAAGTCAAAGAAATGGCAAAGCAAGCTAATGCAACGAAACAAAGTATGTCAATCTTTACTCCTGCAATGTTTGACTACAGAAACCTGCTAAACTTTAGAATTCTTGATGCTTTATTTCAAAGAGGTTTGCTGAAAACCATACATCATTCAAAATTATAATAATTTTATATAATTATTTTCATTAGCAAAAAACCGGTTCGCAAATTGCAAACCGGTTTTTGACTTTGGTAATAGAATTAACGTTTTGAGAATTGGAATCTCTTACGAGCTCTTTTTCTACCGTATTTCTTACGTTCTTTAACACGCGGGTCACGTGTAAGTAATCCTTCAAGTTTAAGAACATTTTTAAATTCTTCATTAGATTTAACCAATGCTCTTGAAATACCATGTCTGATAGCTCCGCATTGAGAAACCACACCGCCTCCAACAGCTTTAACTCTGACATCATATCTGTCTTGAGTTTCTGTCAAAACTAACGGTCTGTATACTAACATCTCAATAGCTGGTCTGTTTCCGATATAATCGCTTAATTTTCTGCCGTTAACAAAGATTCTACCGCTGCCTTTAACCAATTTTACAACTGCGATAGAGGTTTTTCTACGTCCAGTAGCTTTGATTTCGTCTGCCATTACTTAGCCTCCTTTTCCAATTGTATAGGTTTTTGTGCTGCATGCGGATGGTTAGGTCCAACATATACTTTCAATTTGTTGAACTGTTCAGCACCTAATGTATTGTGCTGTAACATACCTCTAACAGCATGTTCAATAACAATTCTCGGATCTTTTTCCATCAACTCTTTAAAACTTGCAGATTTTAATCCGCCCGGATAACCGGTATGATGTAAATAAATCTTATCAGTTTCTTTTTTACCTGTAACTTTCACTTTTTCAGCGTTAATAACGATTACAAAATCACCGGTATCAACGTTAGGAGTGTATTCAGGCTTGTTTTTTCCTCTTAAAATGTTTGCAATTCTAACTGCCAAACGACCTAAAGTTTCGCCGTCTGCGTCGATTACATACCATTTTCTTTCAACTTCCAGAGGTTTTGCTGAATATGTTTTCATCGCATTTCTCCATTTATTATTTTCTAATACATTACTTTCATCAACGTTAATCCGTAAGGACTAACAGTCATTCCCGCTTTTGTGCGGTCTTTAGCTTCCAAAACATCTTTCATATGTTCAGGAGGCAAATTATGCCCTTCTATATCAAGAAGAGTTCCGACAATAGTTCTTACCATATTATAAAGAAACCTGTTCCCTGTAATATCAATAAAAACTCTGTCACCGGCTTTTGAAACTTTTGCTTCATATATTATGCAAATTGTGCTCGGGTTCAGCGTTCCGGAGCTTTTGAAACTTGAAAAATCATGTTCTCCGAGTAAATAGTTTAAAGAATTTTGCATTCTTCCTATATCCACCGGGAATTTCACCCTCATTAAATCACCGTCAAATGCATTTTTACAACGTCTATTGATAAACTCAAACCTGTAATAACGCTTTTTTGCTGATTTCTGAGCATGGAAAGATTTATCAACTTCTTTCAAATCGCTGACAGATATATCGTCAGGTAAAATCTCATTTATAGAATAGAGAAACTTTGAAGCAACAATTGTTTGCTCTGTATCAAAATGGACTACCTGACCAAGCGAATTAACACCTTTATCTGTTCTGCCGGAAAAAATTGCTTTTATCGGCCGGTTATTATTTTCAAAGGTTTCGGTAAAATACCGCTTACCTAATATCAATGTACAAAGTGCCTTTTCAAGTTCTCCCTGTATGGTTGGGGCTTCAATCTGCCTGCCATGTTCTAACTGTATCTGACTTCCGGCATAATTTTTGCCGATATACTGAACTTGAAATGCGTAACGCATCAGAGATTACACCAATTGAATTAATGCCATTTCAGAAGCATCGCCTCTTCTTGGAGGTAGGTGGTATATTCTAGTATATCCGCCTTTTTTCTCTGAATATTGTTTTCCAATAATCACAAACAATTTTCTTAAAACTGTCTGTGAAGCCAATTTTTTATCAGCTTGCGGAGTTTCAAACACTTCGCCGGTAGCTAAATCCATATATTTACCTGTTTCCTTATTGTAAATATATCTTGCAGCTTGACGAATTGAATGAAGATCACCTTTTTTTGCAAGAGTGATAATCTTTTCAGCGTATGGTTTCAATGCTTTTGCACGAGCCATAGTTGTTGTGATTTCACCATGTACAAAAAGTTCGGTAGCTAAAGAACGCAGCAAGGCCTTTCTTTGGTCTTGGGCTTTCCCCAGCGTATGTTTTTTACACATATGTCTCATTTTTCTGTATCCTTTACTTAGTTATTATTTGTATTATCTATATATTGGAATTAACCAATCATATCTTCTTCTTCCACAGGGTTCGGAGCTAAGTCTAAACCAAAGTGGTGTAATCTTTCGATAACTTCATCTGATGATTTTTTACCGAAATTTTTAATATTTAATAAATCATGTTCTGATTTTTTCAATAATTCTGCCATTGAATTGATGCTTGCTCTTTTTAAGCAGTTGTATGCTCTTACTGACAATTCTAATTCTTCAATTGTCATAGTAGGTGCATCTTCTTCAACAGTTTCTTTTTCTTCAACTTGCGGAACAGCAGCAACTGCCGGTTGACCGGTTATTGAAGCAATCTGCATAAAGTGTTCGATAAGAAGATTTGAAGCCTGGCTCAATGCATTTTGAACGTCAATTGATCCGTTTGACCAGATTTCCAAAGTTAATTTATCAAAGTCTAGTGCATCACCTACACGAGCACTTTCAACATTATAGCTTACTCTTTTGATTGGCATAAATGTAGCATCGATAGGTAAAATATCAATTGTAGCTTCTTTAGCATCTCTTGGAACATCATTTGGAACGTAACCTTTTCCGGTATCTACAATAATATCTGCGTGGAATGAACCGCCGTCAGCAACTGTACATATCAACCAGTCAGGATTAACAACTTTTACCCCTGCAGGTAATTGAATATCACTTGCTAATACAGGGCCCGGTTTATCAACATCAATTCTCAAGTGTTGTGATTCTTTTGAATCAGTTTTTACAACTAATCCTTTCAGATTCAACATAACATCGATAACATCTTCCAATACACCCGGAATTGCAGTATATTCGTGAGTAATACCTTCAATTCTTGCACTGGTAACAGCTGTTCCTTCAAGACTTGATAATAATACACGTCTTAAAGAATTACCGATAGTTGTACCGAATCCTCTTTCTAACGGCTCAATTACAAATTTACCGTATTGTGAACCGTCAGAACTTGTTGCTGTATTAACACATTTAATTTTTAAATCCATTATTTTAATCTCCTAGTTAAAATCCTACTTTAATTGCTAGTTATATAAGCTAATGCCTAACTACTTACGATTTCTACTTAGAATAATATTCAATTACAAGTTGTTCCTTGATTTCAGGATCTAATTCTTCTCTTTCAGGGATTCTGTCAAATGTAATTTTTAATGCTGATTTATCGATAGTCATCCATGCCGGAGCACAAGCCATATCGATCATAGCAATAACATCATTTAAGTATTTAGCACTTCTTGTTTTAACTGTAATTTCATCACCCGGTTTTACCAAGTATGAAGGAATATCAACTTTTTTGCCATTAACAAGAACATGACCATGGTTAACGATTTGTCTTGTTTGCTTACGAGTGATACCGAATCCTGCTCTGAATAAAATGTTATCAAGTCTTGATTCTAATAATTGTAACAGAATAGTACCAGTAACACCTTTTCTTCTGGCAGCTTCGTTGTAATATCTTACAAATTGTTTTTCACTTACCAAATAAGTAAATCTGATTTTTTGTTTTTCTGCTAAGTGAATAGCGTATTCAGAAAGTTTCTTTCTGACTGCACCATGCTGACCTGAAGCAGTTTGTCTCATAGAAGAAGTTAATTTTCTGTTTGACAAATCTTTTACTTTTTTATTTCTGAATAACTTATTATTTGGTCCTGTATATCTTGACATTTCTAAATTTCTCCTTTTCTTGTGCGGGGCATCTATGGTTTGCGATTGGACTATTAACGCAAGCCCCCGCCTATACTACTTTGTTTCCAATAATCAATAACAGATACTATACTCTGCGTTTTTTCGGAGGACGGCAGCCGTTATGAGGAATTGGAGTTACATCTTTAATCAATGTAATTTCCAGACCTGCAGCTTGAATTGCTCTGATTGCAGTTTCTCTGCCTGAACCAGGTCCTTTGATATGAACTTCAACTTTTTTCATACCCTGATCTATTGACTTTTTAGCTACCATTTCAGCAGCAGATTGAGCTGCGAACGGTGTTCCTTTTCTTGCACCTTTGAATCCAGATGCACCGGCTGTTGCCCAAGCAATAGCATTACCTTGAGTATCAGTAGAAGTTACTATTGTATTGTTGAAAGTTGACTGAATATGTACAACCCCTTGCAATACATTTTTCTTTTCTTTTTTCTTTGTTTTTTGTGGTCTTGCCATTTCTTTATCCTTTATCTTTTTTACTTTTGTTTACTTTTATACTTTTAAAACTTACTATTTTTTCTTAGCGATTGGTCCGGTTTTCTTACCGCGTTGAGTTCTTGCATTAGTTTTTGTTCTTTGACCTCTGCAAGGAAGTTTACGTTTGTGACGTAAGCCTCTATATGAACCGATTTCTTGAAGACGTTTAATGTTCATTGTTACTTCACGTCTTAAGTCACCTTCTATATGATAGTTAGATAATTCGTTACGAAGTAATTTAATATCTTCATCTGTCAAATCATCTGTTCTTAAATCCGGTGAAATACCTGTAGCTGCTAAAATTTTCTTACTTCTTGTCGGTCCGATGCCGTAGATGTAAGTTAATGCTACTTCCATTCTTTTGTTACGAGGTAAGTCTACCCCTACTAGTCTTGCCATTTAAATTTCTCCTTTTTCTTGTTGTTAGATTTTTTTTGATATGAGGCTTAAATACTTCCTCACCACTTACCGGTTTATGTGCGTAAGTTCCACCTTAAGAATTAGATTTTATTCTGAGACTCTTGACTTAAACTTTCGAGAGTACATATTTTAAAATCTAACCTTGTCTTTGTTTGTGCTTAGGATTTTCACAAATAACTGCGATTCTTCCTTTTCTTTTAATGCATTTGCATTTATCGCACATTTTTTTTACTGATGATCTTACTTTCATTGTTTTTTCCTTTATTTATAATTTCGTACGTGAGATTTTGTTTTTGTACAATTATTTCAATCTGAATGTTATACGGCCTCTGCTTAAATCATAAGGAGTCATTTCGACTTTTACTCTGTCACCCGGTAAAATTCTGATGAAATTTTTCCTGATTTTGCCTGAAATATGTGCCAGAATTTCATGATCATTTTCAAGTTTGACCCTGAACATAGCATTCGGCATGGATTCAATAATCGTACCTTCTAGTTCTATTACGTCTTTTGCCATATTGTCCTCATTATTCGGCTTCGCAAATTATTCCACACACATGGAACTAGTTTAATAATACTTGCAAAATATTTGTTTGCAAGCGAAAATTAAGAGGTTTTTAAGGTATCTTAATACTTTATAAGTTAATTGTTTATATAAAAATACCACACAACTGTTAATTTCAAGAGTTTGGGTAAATTCTTTTTAGTATTGCTTTTCAGGAATTTTGTAAATTTTTATTAAGATTTTTAATGTGTGAATTTTTAATAAAAAAATCATTATAGCAGATTTCCCTCTAAATCATATAATTTTATATTCAAACCTTTTTGAGCAATTATGTCTTTTATCTGCTGAATTACCTCTTGAGAATAATATTCTTTTCTTATTAGTATTTTTTCAATAGCATTAGCAGGAACACCTATAGGAACAGCTCTATGTGTATTGTAATTCATATGCCCTGCCATATTGCCGTCTTTATATAAAATACTGCTTTGCTCACTTACCTTAAATGAGTTTTTCATAATAGTCGGAGATACAGCTTTTTTATTTACAACAAAAACCATTGCGTTTCTTGTATTTGATAAACCACCGGGAGTTGTTCTGGGCAAAAAGTTTGCTTCGCCTGGATTATACTTACACCTTGAAAAATAATCTTTAATTTTATATTGTCCTTGTATATCCCAGAAATCCGCACACAAAGGAGTCTGGGTAGAACAGCCTGTGCCTGTTCCTATACTGCCTCTGAAGTCGCCGCTTGTAATACCTCTTGTCAAAATTTCGTCAAGATTCTTATAACTAGTCGCATGGAGCATTATATTATCAGTCAATACCGGACCTGAATCCTGCAGAATTATTTTATTTTTGGAACTTGTTTTAAAAGCGTGATATGAATCTTCATACAACTTCTTTTGAGAAGGAGTCAAACGCTCGGCCATAGAAATTCCGCTTATACCATCAGTAACTTCTTTCGACATCTCGATTTTTTCAAACGGAACATCATATTTTGTTTTAGCAAGAGTATTGTCAACCCTGCGGATATATTGCCCTATTGTTTCACCTTCATTTTGCGGAAGATTAAGACACTGCTTCCTAAAATCTTCCATATAATCTTTTCGGGCAATTAAAACCTCTTTTAAATATTCAGGATTTTTAACTCCTGTAATTCTTGTAGTAGTCATACCCCAGTCGAATTCACCTGTTACGTAATTAATTCCGCCTGAAGTCGTTTTATATCGGGCTGCTCTGTCAATTGTTTCTATTATTTTATCATCTGGAATTGAAGTGACATGCTCTACAGATTGAATAAGTTCATCTCTTGTCATATTTTTTATATAAGGAAGAGAATGCGAATACCCTTCAAAAAATGAAGTAAATTCATTTACATTTTCTCCGAAAGCCGCTCCTTTTCTGCCGCCCCTTGCCCTGTAACACAAAGAACCGCCGACATCTAATCTTGCAGCTTCCCCTGCTGACATTACAACATTACCCTCTTTTAATGCGTCCCAATTTGCAAGCCAGCAATCAAGCCCGAAGCCTTCTCTGACAATTTTGGCATCATTAGCATCAGGCAGACAATTAATCGGCATCCACTTACTTGCTATGCCAACTCGTCTTGTATCTGAAGAAAACTTATTTTTAGCAGGAATTTTATATGAAACAATGATTTTTTTAGTTGACGGAATCCCGCCCAGTTCATACAATTCACCTGCCAGCTGCTCGGAACGAATTTGAGCTTCTCCGCCGTACTTTATATAATATAAATCATCAGTTCCTTTTGCTAATGCCCAGTACCCCTCATTAGAACCCGATTGAGAACCTTTAAAAATAACAAATTCTTTTTCTGCACCATCCATATTTAAAACTTTTATTTCTCTGGGATATTTTGCTGATAAAGCATTTATTTTGGAAGTAAGCATATCTTTATACGCAAGTTTTGTTCCGATTTCCTGCATTTCTCTCGGAGTACAATTCCAGGGTGTAGAACGGTAAATCCCTTTTTGGGCCTTTTGCTGAGCCAATATGAGATTATCCAGAACTTTATCATCTAATTTTAAAATATCCTGTATTGCAGAACCTGCCGCACTTAACGAGGGTTTGCCGCAAAATTTTCCGGCACGCAGAATACTGTTTACAACCATTTAATCTTTCCTTTAAAATCCCCTATATTACTATAAAAAAAATTTTTATATATGATTTGCCAAACCGGGTAAATTTATTAACTTATATTAAGTTTTTTAAAAGTTGCACCCTTTATCCTTCTTATGCTAACATAATTTGTATGCAAACCAACATTGAAACTATTACGATTCAAAGAATGAAACCTGAAGATATCGACGGGGTAATTAAAATCGAACAATCTTCATACGGGGATCATCACTGGTCTAAAGAATCATTTTTAAATGAACTCCAAAATGAACTTGCATATTACTACTCTTTATATACCCAGCAGGGCGAATTAGCAGGATATGCCGGATGCTGGCACATTCTGGAGGAGGCACATATTACAACAATTGCAGTAACCCCCGAATTTAGAAAACGAAATTTCGGACAGGCACTGCTAAAAAGAATTATAGATGACTGCTATCTTGCCAAAATAAAATATATTACACTGGAAGTTAGAGTAAGTAATACTCCTGCAATAAATTTATATACAAAATACGGTTTCAGTTCATTTGGAACAAGAAAAAAATATTATCAGGATAATAACGAAGATGCACTTATAATGTGGACGAAAAATATTTTCTTTGACGAATTTAAACAAAACTATGAAAAAAATATAAACATACTAGAAGGAAAAATTCTCATAAAATGAGCGAAGATATATTAATACCTAAAATGACAAGAGTGAGCAGACAAAAAAGGAAACTCCGTATTCCTTTGATTAATTTTGTGGTTGTAATTTTTGGAACTTTACTGCTTGTAGGAGCATCTTTTTTAAATATTGATATTAAACATTATATTATTCCTGCCGAGATTTTCAGTAATAAAAACGTTGCACTTGAGGATTTTATATTCAGCTTTTATTTAATTCCGCAAATTCCGGCAGTAATGTTTATCTGCTCAGCACTGGGGAAAAAAATGTCCATAACAAGTATCACATTATATATACTTGCAGGTTTGACTTTCCTTCCTGTGTTTGCACTCGGCGGAGGAATAAGGTATATCTTTGAATACGGTTTCGGATACATTCTGGCATATATTCCTGCAGCAGCCATTGCAGGCAACCTTCTTGGAAAAAGATATTCTTTCCTTGATATGATTAAAGCCGTACTGGCAGGAGTTTTATTTATTCACGCAGCAGGTATTATTTATATGTGCCTCATTGCACTAATTAAACACTCCGGCTCCGGATTTATTACAGGCTGGATATCCGCACAAAGCGGACTAAAAATTCTATATGACATAATTGCAAGTTTTGTTCTCATGCTGCCTGGTAAATATATACATAAATTTTTAACATTTATTTTAGAATAATATTTGCCCCAAATCAAATAATATGCTACAATACAACTCAAGGAACGGTGAAGTTGTTATGAATTTTTTAAAATATTTATCAGATATTCCGATTTTAATTGTACTTACGGTATTTATTGCTTCTACTATATATTGTTTTTCAAAATATGTACAAACAGGCAAAAACTTAAAAATCATAATTCAATTTATGGAAAACTTCAAAAAAAACGACTTGAATTTCCGATTTAAAGAAATTGATGAATGGATGAAATCAAACCCTTATGTTTCAACAATTTGGGCTGAATTCAGAAATACTCTTGTCTTTTCAGAATCTATTCCGTTAAAAACAGACGGACAGAATTTTAAATATCAGGATATATCTTCAACAGTTCAAAATATCCAGACAACTACTGATCCTTTGTACTATTTTAATGAAGAATCATTGATAACATCAAAATTTAATTTCAAAATGATACAAACAATACCAACAGTCTTAACGGGATTCGGCCCGTTATTTACCTTTTTGAATATCGCAATAGCATTCGGGAAAATTGACTTTTCTTCACAAGAAAAAACAATTGAATCTGTTGCAAACTTTATGAGTACAATGCAGGTTGCAGCATTAGTATCAGTAATAGCGGTAGGCTCTTGTCTTGTATACCTTATGATTGAAAGAATAATGTACAACAAACTTTGCAAAATCCCGCTAAATAGAGTTCAGGAAATTATGGGAAATCTTTTTGCAAATATTTCTGCAGAAAAATTCCTGTATGAATTATTGAGAGAATCCAAAATCCAAAACAATTCAACCGCAAATCTTATGGCAGGAATTCCGGGGCAATTTAAAACAGCATTTAATGCAAGTATGGCAACCAATCTGGTTCCGTATCTTGAAAATTTAATATTCGGATTGAACCAATTAAACAAACAACTTAAAGAATCTTTGAAAGAGAAAAAAGCTTCCGATGTTGTTGATGAATTATTTTAAAGGATAGCAATGGGAATAGGTTTCAGAAGAACTTCTAAAAATGACGGAGCAGATGAAAATATATTCTGGGTAACAATGGCAGATTTGCTGCTGGGGTTAGCCATTGTATTTATCACGTTATTCGTTCTTGCTATGACAGGATTTTCACAGCAATCTGTCCAGCAGCAAAAAACGCAAATGGAAATTGCAGAAAAAATCAGCGGAGAATTAAAGAAAGCCGACGTTAATGCCGATATGGATAACATGACCGGCAACTTAAAAATTTCAGATGTTGAATTATTTGAATTGAACAGTTACGTTCTGTCTGACAACGGAAAAAAACTTCTCGACAGACTTGCTCCAATTTACATAAATTCAATATTTGCAGATAAAGAACTGGCTGAACAAATTCAATATATAATCATTCAGGGGCATACAGATTCCCAAATGTTTGCAGGCATAAAATCAAAAGACGAACAATTTTTAAAAAACATGGATTTGAGTTTAAAAAGAGCACAAGCGGTTGCTGATTATATATTTAAAACAAATTACGACAAACAATATGCTGACAAATTCAGGAAAATTGTCGTAGTCGAAGGAAAGAGTTTTAACGAACCGGTTTTAGTCAACGGAGTCGAAGATTTTGACAAAAGCAGAAGAGTTGAATTGAAATTACAGGTAAAAAGCTGGGATGTATCAACAGCATTAGGATTGAAAAAATGATAGATGAAAATAATATATTAGAAACCATAAATATGATTAAACTGTACAATCTGGATATCAGGACAGTTACACTTGCTCTGAGTTTGCGAGATTGTATTTCGGAAGATATCGACATAGTTTGCAGCAATATTTATAACAAAATAAAAAAATATGCCAGAAATTTAGTAGAATACGCAGATGAACTTGCAGATGAATATTCTATTCCAATTATAAATAAACGAATTGCAGTAACCCCGATAGCTCTTATCGGAGAATCCTGCAAAAATCCTGACTATGTAAAAATAGCCAAAACCCTTGATAAAGCAGCAAAAGAAGTCGGGGTTAACTTCGTCGGAGGATTTTCAGCTCTTGTAGAAAAAGGTTGCACAAAAGGTGATAATTTATTGATTGAAAGTATCCCTGAGGCACTGGCTTCAACTGAAAGGGTCTGTTCTTCAATAAATCTGGCATCTTCCAAAGCAGGAATAAATATGGACGCTGTATTAAAAATGTCCGAAATCATTAAAAAATCGGCTGAACTGACAAAAGAAAACGATAGTATTGGAGCCGCAAAACTGGTTGTATTCTGTAACGTTCCCGGAGATAATCCTTTTATGGCAGGAGCATTTTGCGGAATGGGTGAACCGGAATGTGCTTTAAATGTGGGTGTATCAGGACCGGGAGTTGTACGGGCTGCAGTTGAAGCTCTCCCTAAAGATGCAGATATGAGCGAACTGGCAAATAAAATTAAAGAAATTGCTTATAAAATAACATCAACAGGAGAACTTATAGGAAGAAAACTTGCAAAAAAACTTGAAATACCTTTTGGTGTAATAGATTTATCATTAGCTCCTACACCTGCCCCCGGAGATAGTGTTGCAGGAATATTTCAGGCTATGGGACTAGAACATGCCGGGGCTCATGGAACAACAGCTGCACTGGCTATGCTTAATGATGCGGTTAAAAAAGGCGGAATTATGGCAAGCTCGCATGTCGGAGGTTTGTCAGGGGCATTTATTCCGGTTTCAGAAGACGCAGGGATGATTGAAGCAGCCGAAAAAGGCTATCTTGTTTTTGACAAGCTTGAAGCAATGACTTCCGTTTGTTCAGTAGGTCTTGATATGATTGCAATACCAGGAGATACTCCATCAGATACAATTGCAGGTATAATTGCCGATGAAATGGCTATTGGTATGATAAACAAAAAAACAACAGCAGTCAGAATAATACCTGCATACGGAAAAACCGTCGGAGATTACATTTCATACGGAGGATTGCTTGGAGAAGCTCCGATTATTCCTGTAAACAAACTTTCTTCAACAACATTTGTACAACGAGGCGGAAGAATTCCTGCTCCTATACACAGTTTAAATAACTAAAAGAGGTGAAAATGGCAAAAGCTAATTCTATTACAAAATTTGATAATTCTTTAACAGAATTTTTGATTAACGCATTAGCAGATAAGTATGGTGATGCCAGATCTTATGCATACAGATACAACAATCTTAAAGTGTTTATGGATCCTAAGAAAATGGCTCAGCCTCATTTTTATGTCCAGATAGGAATTTCAGAAGCCTGTTTTTCAATTGACGACGGCAAGAAAATTGAAGGAGGTCTTGGTACCGAGGACGGATATGTAAAACGCTGGGCGGATAGAACAAATATCCATAAAGAGCTTGAAGCCCACTGGAAAATTATCAAAGAAGCAATTGCGGCAGAACAAGAAGACGACATGTCTAAAAAATCTGCCAATACCGTACGATTAAGAAGAGCTGAAACTTCTAATGAAGATTTAGACGTAGATATGACAAGTACCGGTATAAACAGAGCAAAAAAACAGGAAATTGAACGTAAAAAAAGACGTTTTGCAGGATTTAAAAATGACCTGAAAAAAGATAATAATAACAAAGAATAAAGGATAGCATTATGAAAACACTTCATGAATTGGCAACAAAATTGCAAAAATACATAATTCAATCTCAAGAAGATGCTCACAACCAGACAAACTTGAATGTAACAAAATACAACAATTTGAAACTTAGAATGGAAACAAGGATTCACTATCCTAACGTAATTGTGTGCATCGGAATTTCTGAAGCTACATTCAACATTGCAGACGGAACCAAAACTGACGGAGGGTTGGGTCCTGATGAAAAATATGTCAGGAAATGGCTTGGCAGCAGTACAGTTATTGCAGACTTAAAAGAAATTTTCATTGCGATGAGTGACCTAATTAAAGCTGAAGATGAAAATAAAGCTATAGCAATGGAAGGAGAAGCTGATGAAGCAAAAAGAGAAGCCCCCCGCAAAAAACATCTCAGAAGTCTTATTGATATGTCTGTTCCGCTTGATGCAGAACCTGAAGAAACTGAAGATGAAAATTCAGGAGAAGAACGTATGACACTTGAAGAAAGTACTCACCATACCAAAACCGAAGAAAAAGATGAAAACGAACCTGAAACAGTCGAAGATGTAAAAAAAGGATTGAAAGAATATTTAAAATCTATGTTCAGACGCATATAGAATTAGAAATAAACTTACTAAAAACGGGGTATTATTCCCCGTTTTTTAATGCTGATTTTGAACGCAGTTTTCTATGATAAGTTATTGCAAATCTGTGAGCTTCATCCCTTATTCTCTGTATCAAAAATAACGCACTTGAATCTCTTGGTAAAAGAATAGATTTTGACTGATGAGGAAGAAATACTTCCTCCTGACGTTTTGCCAAACTAACAAAATCAATCCCATTAATGCCCATATCTTCAACAATCTGCATAACACTTGATAATTGGCCTTTACCACCATCAATAATTATTAAATCAGGTTTTTCCCAGCCTTTTTCACCCAGTCTTGACAAACGCCTCGTCAAAACCTCTTTCATTGAAAGAAAATCATCAGGTTTACCTTCGGTTGATTTAACTTTAAATTTTCTGTATTCGGATTTCTTACTCAAACCATTTATAAAAGTAACCATTGAGGCAACTGTATTTGTTCCTTGAATATGTGAAATATCATAACATTCCATTCGGTAAGGAAAATTATTTAATTTTAATTTTTCTTTCAAATAGGAACCGATATTATTAAAATCTTCCCTGATTTTAGACATTTTAGAAAGTTTTGCATTGTCCAATATAACTTTTGCATTTTTATCAGCAAGCATCTGTAATTCCTTACCTTGGGCTGATTTTCCATAGCTGATTTTGACTTTTTTCCCGGAAATTATGTTGAGCCATTCTTCATATAATGCCTTATCCCCGACAGCTTCCAATTCATTAGAAACAATTCTGTCAGGAAATTCCAAAGATAAAGTATTATAATATTCCTTGAAAAAAGCTGCAAAAAATTCAGTTTTATCATCTGCTTCCACATCATAAGTAAAGTCTTTTTTATCAATCAAACGACCTTCTCTTATCATCATTATAACAATTGCAAGAATACCATCCTCATGCTGAAGAGATATGACATCTTCATTAAGCTTTGTATTTTCATAAACTACTTTTTGTTTTTCAAGAGTTTTTTGCAAATCCAGATAACTGTCACGTAATCTGGCAGCTTTTTCAAACTGTTCAGCATCAGAATACTTTTTAATCTGCTCCATCAATTGTTTCATCAACTCGGACTGCTTTCCAGATAAAAACAATTCAGCCTGATGAACAACAGCCTTATACTCTTCACTTGTTACAAGATTCTGACAAGGAGCAAGACATTTACCGATTTGGTAATACAAACAGGGTCTTGTTTTGAATTTTGGTGTTTTGCACTGCTTTAACGGAAAAATCTTCTTTAAAAAATCCAGAGTTGAATGCATTGCCCGAATATCCGTATACGGACCGTAATATTTCCCTTTTTCAAGATTTATATTTCTTTTTCTGACAATGGAAATTCTTGGAAAATCTTCATCCGTTACAAGAAAATACGGATATTTTTTATCATCTTTTAATAAAATATTATATTTAGGCTTATGTTTTTTTATTAAGTGGCTTTCTAAAATCAAAGCTTCAACTTCTGTATTTGTAATTATATATTCAAGATGATCAATTTGAGAAACCAGAACATTAACCTTAACACTGTCATGATGCTTTCTGTTAAAATATGACATCACACGACGCTTTAAAATCTTTGCTTTACCAACATATATTATCTCGTTATCCGAATTATAATATATATAACACCCCGGCAGCGACGGCAGAAGTTTTAAACTTTCTTTTAATCTCTCATTCATACATTGATTATAGCATATTACAGGGCAAAATGTAATTTTAACAAAATTGATAATAATAAAAATTTTTGCTATTTTATAGTTAAAATAGGACTTTTAAAGTATGGAAACAACTATTTATGCACTGACAGATTCCCATCAGGAATGCCGAAACTTAAGTATGCTGCTGAGCGGAATTTATAATTTTGAACACAACAACACAACTCCATTTTTGATACTGGATTGCGGAGATTTATTCAAAGGAATTTATGACAAAGAACTCTCAGTCAATGCTTACCTGAAAATTAAAGAACTTTTGCCTCAAGCCGAAATATTTATTACTCTTGGAAACAACGATTTTGGATTTAAAAAAACAGATTTTGAATATTTAAAAGAAACAATAAAAAAATTTGAAAAAGCAGGAATAAATGTCATTTGTGCAAATCTTACCGATGAAAAAACAGGAAAGAATCTTGATTTTGTTCAAAAATATAAAATTATTGATATAAATAATCAAAAAATACTAATTACGGGTTTTTGCCTGAATAACTCCTGTGCAAAAAAATTCAAATGCGAACTTACTCCGCCGGAACCTTGTTTTAAAAACTTAATCGAAAATATAAATGAAAAATATAACAAAATAATTGTCCTAAATCATCACTGGTATTCATACAGTAAAAGTTTATATAATTTTGCAAAACAAAATGGCATAAGCATAGATTTAATAATAGGCGGACACGAACATTCACCAATTCAACCGGATTATGAAAACAATATTTTCTACCCGCTGTCTTTTGCTCGCACAATGTATAAAATGACACTTGATAAAACAATCGAAAATATAATGCAAATTCCACTTGAAAAACTGAAATTTATTTCTGAACTGGAGCAGCCTGTAATCGAATATGAAGAAAAAACAAATCTTAAAAAGCCAATAGCCAGAAGAATATTAAATCTTACAAAAAGGTATTCTGACCCCTGCCCTTTAGGAACTTTTATTTCAGATACAATGAAAAAAATAGGAAATACAGATATAGCATTTCATTCAACAGGATTTACAATGTACCCTCTGAAATTGGAAGACAGTAAGATCATAACACCTTATGATCTCAAACAGGTAATGTGTGAATCTTCTTCCGTTATTGAAAAAATTGAAATTACAACCAAACAGCTTAAAAAAGTATTTGAGAATGCGGCGACATTCAGACCCCAAAAAGACCGGGGAAATTCAAGGTTTCTGCAATGCTCTCAAAACCTTACAATTACCGGGAAATATAATAATACCACCAGACAATACGAAATTATTCAAATAGCAATAAACGGAGAAAATCTTCTTGATAAAAGTCACAACCCTATAAATTCTGAAAGAAAATTCACCTGTACAATTGATCACTATATAGGTACAGGCGAACAAGGATTTGAAATTTTAAAAGATATACCTAAAACAAAAATTCTTGAAAACGGACAGGAAATACGGATTAATGAGATGTTCTACAAAGCAATACAACAAGCACCAGACGAATTTTCAAACCCTGATTACCCGTCATTTCAATGGATAGACCTATAAAAATCACACGTCACCCAATATACAAAAAATTAAATATTTATGCTATAATAACCGCATAGAAAATATAAGAGGAGATTTATTTATGCATACAGAAGAAAGAACCTTTATTGCAGTAAAACCTGACGGTGTTCAAAGAGGTTTAGTTGGAGATATTATCAAACGTTTTGAAACAAAAGGTTATAAAATTGTAGGAATGAAAATGCTTCAAGTTACCAATGAACAGGCTGAAGCACATTATGCTGAACACAAAGGCAAACCTTTTTATCCTGCGTTGATTAAATATATTCAGAGTGGTCCGATTGTAGCAATGGTTCTTCAGGGGTATAACGTTGTTGCAGGAGCAAGACATCTAATGGGTTCTACTAATCCTGATGAAGCTGAAGCCGGTACAATCAGAGCAGATTTTGCACAATTAAAGGAATATAATGTTGTTCATGGTTCTGATTCTGTCGCCAGTGCAGAAAGAGAAATTAAAATTTATTTTAATGAAACAGAATTATGCAATCAGGGAAAAAGCATGTCAGAACTTGTTATTGAACATCTTGACAATGCCTAAAATATAATAAATTTATAAAAAATTAAAAGAACCTGTTCTAATAGCAGGTTCTTTTTGTGCTATACTTATATTTATGAATGAAAAAGACTATTTTAATTACGAATTGCTGCACGAAGATGCTCAAACAGGAGCCAGAGCGGGACTTTTAACAACTCCGCATGGTCAGATTGAGACCCCTATTTTTATGCCTGTCGGAACAAATTCAGCTGTTAAATCTCTTACCTGCGATCAGATAAAAGATACAGGAGCTCAAATTATTCTTGCAAACTCATATCATCTTTATTTGCGTGCAGGAACCAAACGCATAAGAGACTTTGGCGGGATCCATGGCTGGATGAACTGGGATAAACCTGTTTTAACAGATTCGGGAGGTTTTCAGGTCTTTTCATTATCACATTTAAGAAAAATTACCGAGGACGGTGTAGAATTTCGTGACCCGAAAGACGGAACAAAACATTTTATATCGCCTGAAATTTCAATGGAAATTCAGCAGGACATTGGAGCTGATATCATTATGGCATTTGATGAATGTGCTCCGTATCCTTGTGATTATCAAACCGCAAAAGCAGCAATGGAAAGAACACACAGATGGCTTGAACGCTGTTTCAAAGCTAAAACTAATCCTAAACAAGCTTTATTTCCTATTGTACAGGGTGCATTTTTTGATGATTTACGGAAAGAAAGTGCAAGGGTTATTTCAACATTTGATGCTGTAGGATATGCAATTGGCGGCGTCAGTGTGGGTGAACCGACCGACATAAAAAATCATTTTACAGAATTGACAGCCCCGTTTCTTCCGAAATATAAACCAAGATACCTGATGGGTGTCGGCACTCCTGAGGATTTGTTAAACGGAATAAAATTCGGAGTAGATATGTTTGATTGTGTTCTGCCGACCAGAAATGCCAGACATGGTTCATTTTTTACCTGGAATGGCAAATCAAATATTAAAAATAAAAAATATGCAGATGATCATCTTCCGCTTGTTGAGGGCTGCGATTGTTATGCATGCAAAAATCATTCACGTGCATATATAAGACATCTTTGGCGTTGTCAGGAACAGACAGCTTCAACATTATTATCAATACACAATATAAAATTTCTTATAGACTTTGCAAGATCTTGCCGAAAAGCAATTCTGGAAGATCGTTTTGGTGATTTTTATAACCAACATTATAACAATCTAATCGGCTGACATTTGTTAGCTGTCATTTGCCCCTATAAGAATTTCTTTTTCAAATATTTTCCTACAGGTTTTTCAAAAATATAGTGAATAAATATTCCAAAAAGTATTGCCAGCATTGTTTGAATAGCAAATACCAAAATAGAATGAGTACTTACAAAATCTGAATAATGTTTATAGATTGTAAAATGCAAAATCCGAAACATCGGGAAATGCATAATGTAAATTGCATAAGAAGAATTACCAAGAGCTGTCCAAAAATCTTTCTCGAAAAATTTTGAAATATACCCCTGTTTTGACAAAAATAAATAAAATAACATCGAAAAAGTCACAATATAAACAAATCCGCTTTTACCCGGAAGTTTTGTTGTAAATAAAAGATAATAAGCTAAAAATGACATTAAGAAAACTTCACAACCGGTTATGAACCATTTTATACATGTAGTACAATTTTTAAGAAAATCGGTTTTATAAAGCATAGAAATAAAATATCCTAAACCAATTCCTGCAAGACCTCTCAAAACACCTATGTCTGCAAAGTGATACAACGTTTTAGAGTGTCCACCCGTTCCAAATCCGTTATTTGTATAGTATAGAGTGTAACTAAAAATTATTATTAACCAAATTATTAGGTTTAAGTATTTTTTTTCAAAAATTTTATGTATATAAAAATAAAAGATTGAAACCCAAAATAGCACTGGAACAAACCATAAGACTCCTAATTGAAATGTACCTCCAACGGATGGTGCAAATCCTATATTGCTGAGTAATAATGCACGTAAAATATTGTTCGAAAATGAAAATGAGGTTTCTTTTATAAAAATATCTGCAATAATTATAATCAATAATAATAGCCAAATCATAGGCACAAGCCTCCAGAATCTTTTTCTGGCAAAGGTAAAAGTATTCTCATTTTTAATATTATTAAACAGAAAAAATCCTGCAATGATAAAGAAAAAATCAACACAAACATTACAGTGAGAAAATATTTTAATGCTTAAACAGCCTCTGTAATGGAACATTACAATCATAACAGCAAGTATAAATCTCAAAAAATCAATGTTTTTAAAGCGTTCTATTATATTTTTACCTTCCACAGCTATCCCCTTTAAATAAGATGTCTTAGTACCTATTTAATATAAAATAAGTATTATCAATTCCGAAAACATGATATAATAATACCTGTTTATATGTCAACCGGTACTATTGATACCTTTGAAGAACATCAAAAAATAAATATAATAGATATTAACTATCAGAAGAGGTATCAAATGTCAGGACTTCAAAAACAATTTGGAGCCAGAGTTAAAGAACTCCGGAAAAAGAAAGGTTACACTCAAGAACATCTGGCTGAAATTTTGGGAATCGGGGTCAGATCCTTAGGAAAAATAGAAACAGGCAACAGTTTCCCCTCAACCGAAACTCTGGAAAATTTGATAAGAGCTTTAAATGTTTCAACCGTTGAAATTTTTGATTTTGAACACTTGCAGCCAACAGAAAATCTAAAAGATTTAACAATACAAATGATTGATTCAAACCCTGACAAAATTTCTGATATTTATAAAATTGTTAAAGCAATTACTTCATAAACTTTAAAATAAACAAGCCTATTATATAATATAGCCTGCTACATTCCAAACAAAGATAACTGTGGAACCTCTTCTCCGATAGAAGCAGCTTTTTTCCTGTAAGCAAGATTATTTGAAAAATCTTTTTGCATTTTAAGCATTAAATCTTCAGAACGTTTAATAACAGGATTAGGAAGCCCTGCCATTTTTGCAACCTGAATACCATAACTTTTGCTGGCTCCGCCCTGAACAATTTTTCTCAAAAATTCAATTTCGCCGTTTTGTTCAGCTACAGTTATTCTATAATTTTTTATTTGCGGATAAGTTTTTGTCATTACATTTAATTCATGGTAATGAGTTGCAAAAATACATCTTGCTTTAATCTTTGTTGCAATATATTCAGCCACAGCCCATGCAATAGCAACCCCGTCATACGTACTTGTACCTCTGCCGATTTCATCAAGCAGAATAAAACTTCTGTCCGTTGCTGAATTTAAAATAAATGATGTTTCAATCATTTCAACCATAAATGTTGACTGTCCCAAAGTCAAATCATCACTGGCTCCGACTCTTGTAAATACTTTATCAACAACTCCAATCTTTGCGGCATCTGCAGGCACCCATGAACCGATTTGTGCCAGAATAGCAATTAACGCATTTTGCCGCATATAAGTTGATTTACCTGCCATATTGGGACCAGTTAAAATCATAAATTGTGTTGTATCCACTGAATTTGATTTTAATTCCAGATCATTTGCAACATATTCACCAAGCGGCAGAATTTTTTCCAAAACCGCATGCCTGCCGTTTCTGACAATAAAATCATCAGAGTCGTCAATCACAGGTCTGCAATAATTATTTTCAACAGCAATTTCTGCTAAAGAATTTATTACATCGGATTTTGCAATACAATCTGCGATTTCTCTTATTTTTGACACAAATTCTTTGGAATATTCTCTAAAATCTGTAAACAATTTATACTCAAGTTCAGTTGATTTAAACTTTGCAGACAAAACATCATCTTCATGTTTTTTTAATTCATCTGTTATATATCTCTCTGCACCGGTCAAAGTCTGCTTTCTGATATAATCCTGCGGAACCATATTGAGATAAGAATTTGTAACTTCTATAAAATAACCAAAAACTTTATTATATCCGATTTTTAAATTTTTAATTCCGGTTCGCTCTTTTTCAGCTTCTTCAAAATTAGTAAGCCATTCTTCACCGCCGGTTAACAAATCTCTGAAATAATCAAGCTCACCGCTAACCCTGTCTTTTATTATTCCTCCTTCTTTTATAAGCATAGGAGGATTATCCACAATTGTATTTTCTATCATTTGTGCATAATCTGAAATCTCCTCCTGATATTCTCTGATTGATGAAAACATGTCATTATCTAAAGATACAGTAGCTTCTAGCAATTGCGGGAGCATCAGCAAAGATAACTTTAAACTTGCAAAATCTTTAGGACTAGCAGAACCATTGCTCATGCGTGTTGCAAGCCTTTGAATATCATAAATTTTTTCCAAAGATTCAGCCAGAGCATATCTTACATTTTCTTTTTCAACAAGTTCAGATACTGCATTCTGACGTTCCAAAATATCTTCAACATTTTTTAACGGCTGGCAAATCCAATTTTTTAAAAGTCTTGCCCCCATATTTGTCTTTGTTTTATCAATAGCCCACAGTAAAGATCCATATTTATTTTTTTCTCTTAAAGTTTCAACAAGTTCAAGATTTTTTCTTGTTGATGCATCTAAAATCATATATTCAGACAATTCATAAGGAACAATACTATCAAATTTTGGCATATTACCTTTTAGGGTTTCCCACACATAAGCTAATAATGCTCCTGCGGCTCTAAAACCCAGTTTGTATTTTGAATACCCGAAACTTTCAAGACTCTGTGTTTTAAATACGGTTTTCAAATTGTTTTCCGCAAAAGTCGTTTCAAATACAGATGGTGGAATTTTAGAACAGTTATATCTTTTTGTAATTTCTTCAGGCAAATCCACAACTTCATCAGGAACAATCTGAAACGGTTTTATATCTTGCTTAAGACTCGGAGCAACAATTTCAGAAGGATTAAGTCTTGCAAGTTCTGCCATTATCATATTTAACGGTGCCTGCGTTGTTTTAAATTCTCCTGTTGAAATATCTGTATATGAAAAACCAAACAATCCGCTTTTATCATCTTTATAAATTGCACAGATATAATTATTGGAATTTTGATTTAATAAATTGCTTTCTGTCAGTGTTCCTGCTGTTATAACTCTGGTAACACCTCTTTTTACAAGCCCTTTGGCAAATTTAGGATCTTCTAATTGATCACAAATTGCAACTTTATAATTCTTTTGAACAAGTTTTTCTAAGTATGCATCAGCAGCCTTTGCTGGGATTCCGGCTAAAGGAACTCTTCCGAGTTTTGGTCCAGCATCACGTCCTGTCAAAGTTAATTCTAATTCCTTTGACATAACAAGGGCATCTTCAAAAAAAGTTTCATAAAAATCACCCAAACGATACCATAATAATATTCCGGGATTTTCCTGCTTTATTTTCAAATACTGCTGCATAACAGGAGTAGTATCTTCCAAATTAACATCCCAACTGTTTATGTGATTGATTTCAGCCTTGCTCATATTATAATATTTTTATATCAAAAACGAGAGGATTTCAACATGGGCTGTTTAAAAAACGTAACAAGAGCAATCTTTCTAACTATTGTAGTTGTTGGATTTATGGCTTTTGGCGGTCAGGATTGGATTAAGTATCAGTTCAAAAATTTTATAAATCCCAGCCATGATGTAGTCTTAGAAAGAGCACAGAAAGTCGGAGATTTTTCGAAATTAAATAAAGAATTTGAAATTGAAAAAGCCGCAGGCATTTTAGGATATAATGCAGTATTAGCAGAACATAAAGCTTCCGGTCAAAAAATGCTTGTTGTAGATTCCGGCGATAAAAAACCGATATTAACTCAGGAAGATATAAAAGCTCAAGATGCAGAAGACAGAATAAAAACAGCAATAAGCAAATTCAAATATCAATCTCAAGCAATTGAAGAATTTCATGTAACAGAAAAAGGTACAATGAAATCTTATGGAAAAGAAATTCCCTATATAAAATTCAATGCAAAAGTAAAAAAACTTCCTATTGGCGAAATTTCAGGGATAATATCAGTTGTAAAAGATTCCGAGGGAAATGACAAAATTCTTGTTTCCGCAAACGAAAAGGACAGATATTCACAACTAATATCAAATGAATTTTTTAAAGAAATTAAATAAATATATTTAAATAATAATTTGATCTAATATTCAGGAGTTTACAAATGTTAATTCTTCTTATCATGAATTAATATTTATTTTAAAAGCTTGCACAAAGCATGACCTCTGAAATAACAGGATTTATACAAATCATTATAATAAATGTTTCAATACATTACATATTTCATCAGTCTAAAGATTTATTTTTTCAAATATCTATTAATATTTAATGTATTTTATGATAAAATAATTGAATAGAGATTAAGGGAAGTAAGGGTGAAAGTCCCTCACTGGTCCGCAACCGTAACAGTCGGAATACTTAATGAGAGCATGACTTACGAGACTGAGGAGATTTTATTATGCAAAATGCGGTTAATCAGAATGGGAAAGAAAATGTAGTTGGAATATCCAACTCACATGTTAATGACATTATCAAAAGAGTACACGAATCTAATGCAATGTTTGCACAACAGGTTATAGAAAGTGCATCAAAATTAGAAAATGTTTGTATTGTAAAAAAAGACGGGACTAAAGAAAAATATAACGTTCAAAAAGTTGTTGATGCTGTAAAAAAATCTGCAGCCAGAATGCTCGTTACTTTTTCCGACGAAGATTTAAAAAGGCTCTGTGATTTTGTAAATAAAAATGTTAATGATTTGCAAAAAAATGAAATAAATATTCTTGAAATTCATAATATTGTTGAAAGTGCATTAGAAAACATAAATCCTAAAGTTGCACAAAGCTACAGAAATTACAGGAATTATAAAACAGATTTTGTGGCTATGCTTGACAAAGTATATCAGGAAAGCCAAAAGATTATGTACATCGGAGATAAAGAAAATTCAAATTCTGATTCTGCTCTGGTTTCAACTAAACGTTCATTAATTTTTAATCAACTAAACAAAGAATTATATAAAAAGTTTTTCTTAACCGTTGATGACCTGCAAGCAATCAGGGAAGGTTATATTTATATCCATGATATGTCTGCCCGTCGTGATACAATGAACTGCTGCTTATTCAATGTTGCGGAAGTTTTAAAAGGCGGCTTTGAAATGGGCAACCTGTGGTACAACGAACCTAAAACTTTAGATGTTGCTTTTGACGTAATCGGAGATATTGTTATGGCTGCGGCAAGCCAGCAATACGGAGGATTTACTGTACCTGAAGTTGATAAGATTTTAGCTCCGTATGCTCAAAAATCTTACGAAAAACAATATGACAGATACTTATGTATGGGCTTATCTTTTGAAGATGCTAAAAAAGAAGCAATGAAAGATGTTCAAAATGATTTTGAACAAGGCTTCCAGGGCTGGGAATATAAATTCAATACCGTAGCTTCCTCAAGAGGTGATTATCCGTTTATTACAATGACTATAGGACTTGGAACAGGTGAATTTGAAAAAATGGCATCATTTACCATGCTGAAAGTTCACGCAAAAGGACAGGGCAAAAAAGATAACAAAAAACCTGTATTGTTCCCTAAAATTGTATTTTTATACGATGAAAATTTACATGGAAAAGGCAAAGAACTTGAAGATTTATTTGAAGCCGGTGTTGAATGCTCCAGAAAAACAATGTATCCAGACTGGCTTTCACTCACTGGCGACGGTTATGTTGCAGGTATTTACAAAAAGTACAAAAAAGTAATTTCCCCGATGGGTTGTCGTGCATTTTTATCACCATGGTTCGAAAGAGGAGGAATGAAACCTGCTGATGATAATGATGAGCCTGTTTTTGTCGGAAGATTTAATATCGGAGCAATAAGTCTTCACCTGCCAATGATTCTTGCAAAAGCAAGACAGGAAAGTAAAGATTTTTATGAAGTTCTTGATTATTATCTTGAACTTATCAGAAAAATTCATATCAGAACTTATGAATACCTGGGTGAAATGAAAGCTTCAGTAAATCCTCTGGCATACTGTGAAGGCGGATTTTACGGCGGACATTTAAAACCTTCTGACAAAATTAAACCTTTATTAAAAGCAGCAACCGCTTCTTTTGGTATTACAGCTTTGAATGAATTGCAGGAGCTTTATAACGGAAAATCTCTTGTTGAAGACGGAGAATTTGCAGTTGAAGTTATGGCATACATAAACCAAAAAGTTAACCAGTTCAAAGAAGAAGACGGCAACTTATATGCTATTTACGGGACTCCGGCTGAAAATTTATGCGGATTGCAAGTTAAACAATTTAGAAAAAAATTCGGAATAAAAGAAAAAGTTTCAGATAGAGGTTATGTTTCTAACAGTTTCCACTGTCACGTTTCTGAAGACATTACTCCTATTCAAAAACAGGATTTAGAGAACAGATTCTGGGATTTGTTTAACGGCGGGAAAATTCAATATGTAAAATATCCGATTTCATACAATGTAGATGCAATTAAAACTCTCATCAAACGTGCAATGGATAAAGGTTTCTATGAAGGTGTGAATTTATCTTTGGCATACTGTGATGATTGCGGTCATCAAGAATTATCAATGGACGTATGCCCGAAATGCGGAAGCAGAAATCTTACAAAAATTGATCGTATGAACGGTTATCTTTCATACTCACGTGTAAATGGCGATACGCGTCTAAATGAAGCAAAAATGGAAGAAATTAAAGACAGAGTGAGTATGTAGAAATGAATTATCATAATATAACAAAAGATGACATGCTAAACGGCGACGGTCTGAGAGTTGTTTTATGGGTTTCTGGCTGTACACATCATTGTGATGGCTGCCAAAATCCGATAACCTGGGATCTTGCCGGCGGGTTGCCATTTGATGAAACGGCAGAAGAAGAACTATTTGAAGCATTGAAACAACCGCATTGTGCAGGAATTACCTTTAGCGGCGGGGATCCTCTGCACCCGTTTAACAGAAGTGAAGTTTACAGGTTGATGAAAAAATGCAAAGAGCTTTGTCCGGATAAAACAGTTTGGGTTTATACAGGTTTTCTTTGGGAAGATTTTAGAGATGAAGAAGCTATGAAATATGTAGATGTATTTGCCGACGGAAGATTTGTTAAAGAATTAAACGATAATACAATTCCATGGGTTGGAAGTTCAAATCAAAGGGTTATAAATGTTCCGGAAACATTGGCAACCGGAAAAGTTATTCTTCATCAATCTAAAAAATAAACTGAAAATCTACACAGGAGTAATTTTACCCATAACAACACGCCTATCCGCTCCGGTACAACAGGGCAGATTATTTGGAATGCCATAATATGTACAGTAACCTAAAAGTGCAAATGCCATAACCTCTTTAAAGTTATTTGAAATTCCGTAATCTTCACAGGTCTTTAAATCTATGTGTTTAGGCAGATACGTTCTTAACATTTTCATCAAAGTTTTATTATATGCCCCGCCCCCGCATATTACAACTTCATGAATTCCAACATTAGGGTAAATAAACCGTTCATAACTTTGAGCAATCGTTTTAGCAGTGAGAGCAGTAACTGTTGCGACAATATCTTTCGGCTCATCAGGTGCAAATTTTAGAATATTTTCAATATATTGACTTGAAAAATATTCTCTGCCCGTAGATTTTGGAGGTTCCAAGTAATAATATTCATCAGACAACAAGCATTCAAGCCAGCTATCAGAAATGATACCCGTTGAAGCAATTTCACCATCTTTGTCATACGGAAGAGAAAAATACTTATTAACGCAGTAATCAATCATAATATTTCCAAGCCCGGTATCAAATCCGAAAGTGTCAAAATCCTGAGACACAACGGTAACATTTGAAATTCCGCCGATATTTTGAATTGCATAATTTTTACCTTTATTTTTGAACCATGCTTCATCTGCAAAACAAACCAATGGTGCCCCTTGCCCGTTTTGTACCATATCAGCTTCCCTAAAATTTGAAATAGTCATACAACCTGTATTTTGGGCAATGACAGAACTTTCACCAAGCTGCAGCGTGCTTTTTAAACTAATATTATCAATACTTGTATCAAACGGATAATGATAAACCGTTTGTCCATGACTGGATATAAAATCAGGTTTGCCAAATTCGGAAATTAAAACATTAGCGGCATCAGCAAAACATTTACCTATGACAAAATTCATCTGGCAAATATCTTTGATTGAAGCTTCCATTCGAAACATCTGAAAAATTTTTGATTTTACATGTTCAGGATATTTATAATTTATCCCTTGAATTAATTTAACGCTTTTGTCAGGAAAAACTTCACAAAGACCGGCATCTATACTATCGCATGAAGTTCCTGACATTAAAGCTATAACTTTTTTTGACTCTAACTCTTCCATATATTAAATAATATAAAAAAGCCTGTACTTATGCAAGTACAAGCTAAGTTAAAAGTTTACAACTATCCTTTACTAACTCTCTTCTAAAAGTCTTTGCTTTTCTCCCAAAAATAAACTAGATATACATAACTTTCAGATGTAAACTATAAAAATATCCCTAATCTACAGTAACACTGTACCTCAATAATCTCTTTTCCCTTTTGGACTTCTTCGCCATCACCTCTATTTCTTTCGTCCAACTTTACTTATTTATCTCTTCGGTTATCTTTTCAAATAACCAGTCCTTCCTCATTTCTGGCAGCCGGTGATTTTTAATTCGGCTTTCTTTATGTAATCTAATTTATATCTAAATTTAGATGATTACAAGTAAAAAAAAATTATTATTTTTTTACATTTGACCATGCCCCTTGAAAGCGTAAGAAAAAATTCGTGTTATTAAATCTTAATGAAGGAAATTTAATGAAATCATGTAAAAATTTTAGTAATTTTTATTTGACATTATAGAATTACAGAATTAAGCATGGAGCATGTCTTTTATAAAATGTTAGCTATTCTTTTTAATTTGTGTTAGACTAAAATTTGAGTAAATAAGAGATTTATTATGAAGGAATTTTTAAAAAATAATACGGTTACATATAACCTTATGTCATTTACTGGATTTAAATCAATATTATTGTTTTCTTTACTGACAACGGGACCGAAATCTTATGAAGAACTGCAAGAATGCTTCAGGAATAATGAATACTTGCATGAAAATATCTCTAAAGATACTCTGCGAATTTATTTTAATTCTCTAAAACAAATCGGTTGTTCAATTAAACGAATCAATGATAACGGAGTTACAAAATATTCTATTACATCACACCCTTTTGTTTTAAAAATCAGTGACAAACAAGCTAAAAGTATTATTAAAATATTCAAAGCAATCTCTAAATCTATTGAAGTTTCAGATTTAATAGCTCTGCAAAAGTTTTTTGATAATATTTCCCAATATGTTACAAACGAAAAATTAAAAGAAAAATTGAAAAACATTTCACCGTTATGTAACATTAATCCGCAGCTGATAGAAGATTTAATAAACTATGCACAAAATAATACTGAAATCACAGTATATTACAATTCAAAAATATCAGGAAGAAAAAATATCACAATTCTTGTTGATAAACTATCAATAACTAACGGTAAATTATATCTTTATGGATTTAATTCAGAATACCAGAATTATTCAAGTTTTCTTGTTTCAAAAATAATAAAAATAGTAAGTATAAATATTCAACATAAAACTATTGATATTCCTGAAATTACAACAGGATATGAATATACTAAAGATGATAATGAACAATTTGAACTTTGTGAAGGCGAAAAAATAGTTTCTGAAAACAATAACAAAATTATTATTGAATTAACTTCAAAAAGTAAATTCGAAATTATTCAACGAATTATGTTTTTATCTAACAAATGCAAAGTTTTATATCCGGGAAATATAAAAAATGAAGTTATAGCAAATCTGAAAAAGATGAAAGAAGGATACATTGAAAAATAATAAAAAACTAAACGAAGGCTGCTTAAAAATTTTTCAACTTCTTGAACTGCTATATGAAGATAAAGCAGATTATGACAGTGTAATCTCAATTTTTAAAGATGAATTTGCAGATCAATCGACAAATAATATTCAAGTAATCTTAAATAAAAATATGAATGCATTGAAGGTATTCGGCATAAAAGTTATTAAAGAAAATAACAAATATAAAATGCTCAGCAGTCTGTATTCAATGCCCTTCACTCTTGATGATTTAAAAGCCATAAGTATTATTACGAATTCAATAAAAGAATTTCCTGATGAAGAAATTGATAAAAATATTTTAAGTTTCATCAATAATATTCAATTCAGAATGGGCAATGAAGATAAAAATACATTAAACAATCTTTCTCAAAATAGAAACTATGACTTTTCATTTTATTATTCAAATATAAAAGATCAGGTAGAACAATGCCGGAAAATCTGCAAAGAAGGATTTATAATAAATGTCTTTTACATATCAAAGGGACAGGAAATATCCTGCAAATGCACTCCTCAAGAAGTTTTATACGATACAAAAAATGCCTATCTGAAAGTTTATGACACAATATCCAGACAAAATCTTGAAATACCGATAACAAATATTTTATCAATTGCAAAATTACCTCAAATTGCGAAAAAAGTTGAGATGACAACAACTGTTGTTTACAAACTTAAAAACAGATTAGCACAGACATATAAACTAAAAGAAACAGAAACCTCTGAAGGTTTGAATGCAAACGGAGAACTTATTGTAATAAATAAAGGAGAACCTTTTGATAAATTACTTCAAAGGCTTATGCGTTATTTATATAACTGCGAAATAGTTTCTCCAAAAAATCTGCGGGAAGAAATGATAAAGCTAATTAACGAAACTCTTAATAACTACGAAATATAAAAAATTATAATGCTGCCATTCTATTTTTACAACTGCAAATAATTAACAGATTATTTACCTTTAGTTTTTTTTTCCCCTCTCGCACGAACAGAAATTCGAATTGGAGTGCCAAAAAATCCAAAAGCCTCACGTAATTTATTTTCAATATATCTTTTGTAGCTATCTTTCAGCAATTCCTCATTGTTCACAAATAAAATAAATGTCGGAGGCTGAGTTTTAGCCTGAGTTGTATAATATATTTTGAGTCTTTTGCCTTTGAAACTTGTCGGAGGATTTAGAGCATAAGCTTCATTTATAACCTTATTCAAAAGTCCGGTTGAAACCCTTTTAATACACTGTTCATATACTTCAATACTCTTATCAAAAATTTGACCTAAACGTTGTTTTGTAACCGCACTTATAAATATTTTCGGAGCAAAACTCAAAAACGGAATATCCGAAGATAACTCTTTTTCGAATTTATTTATTGTTGTGGAATTTTTATCATCAACCAAATCCCATTTATTTATTGCAACAATTAAACCTTTTCCGGCTTCTGTTACAATAGATGAAATCTTTTTATCCTGATCTGAAATTCCTTCTTTCGCATCAATAACCAAAACTGCCACATCACAATCTCTGATTGAACGAATCGCACGATCAACTGCAAATTTTTCAACCCCGTAATCAACTTTTGATTTCTTTCTAATACCTGCAGTATCAACAATAATAAATTCCTTATCATTGTATCTGATATAACTGTCAATACTATCTCTGGTAGTTCCTGATACATCAGAAACTATAACCCTGTCAGCATTTAAAAGAGCATTTACTATAGAAGATTTTCCGGCATTCGGTCTGCCGACTATAGCAATTTTTATATGATTATCTTTTTCTTCATCATCTGTAACTTCAAAATCTTCTGTCACAAGTTCTAAAAGATCACCGACACCGCCTGAACCATGTAAAGCGGAAATTCCTATTGGATCTCCAAGAGCCAATGCATAAAAATCACTTGTCATCATTAAGGCATTTTTATTATCACATTTGTTGACTGCAACAAAAACCTTTTTCCCGGACTGGCGAAGGATATTAGCTATATCATAATCGACCGGATTTATCCCTTCCTGGCCGTCTACAATAAAAATAATTTTGTCAGCTTCCTCACAAGCAAGCTTTGCTTGATCAAAAATTGATACCATTATATCATCGTTATCACCGGGAATTATTCCGCCCGTATCAATGACAGTAAAACCTTTATTCTGCCACTCAACATCAAAATAAATTCTATCTCTTGTTACTCCCGGTAAATCATCTACAATAGAATGTCTTGCACCGGCAAGACGATTAACAAATGTAGATTTACCTACATTTGGTCGTCCAACTATTGCAACTATCGGTTTTCTGTTCATAAAATTATACTATCATGAAAATTAATTATAATGGATATTATCTTTTCTATTAATAAAATTTATAATCTAAACAGCGTTAACTTTAGCCGCTAATTTTTTTGCAGGATTGTACTCCGGCAATATTGAAAGACAGGAAGCCAAACATTTCCTGCATTGTTCTATATTATTGTCACAATAATATATATATGCAAGCAAATAATGTAATTCAGGATCCTGATAAAATTTATCCTTGGCCCGCCTTAAAAAAAACATTGCAGCATGCATCAAATTGTTAGCCCAGAAAACTCTCCCGATAAATTTATAAGTTTCCGGATTGTAATATGCCATAAAATCAGCATACTTTATAACCTTCTCAACATAATCACTCTTACAATAAAGAATAAGAATATTTAAATCTATCTCCAGAAAATTCCTGATTTCAAAATATGTCGGGAAATACTTGATATCACCTTTGAGCATTTGAATTAAAACCAATCCCCAATTTGCTCTGATATCAATATCTTTAACTTTTGCAAAAAGCTCTTCCGCCCTGTCCAGGTTATCAAGAATTATACAGCAATATGCAGCTTCAACATACTGATGGTTATTTTCAAAATATGACCTGCAGCCTTTTATTCTGCCTGAGAAAAAGTCTTGTTTTACCTTTTCATATTCTATTGTCATATACAATTAACCGATCTATAATTATAAATTCAAATTACTTGTCATTGATTTGAGCATCATTGCTTGAATAACTTCAGGCGACAAATTTTGATTTTTCTTTTCTGTATCATTCATGTAAGGAAGCAAATCCATAATATCATTACTGTCTTTTGAAGAATCATTGCCAAGTAAAAGATTTAATTCATCAATTTCTTGCTTATTTTTAATATACTGTGGATCTTTAGTTATATCATTCCAAGACTGAGATGAATTATCATAAGCTAATCGATCAGTACCTAAATCTGATTTTTGATTATCAAATTTTTGAATATATTTCAAATCTCTCGTATCTTTTTCCGGAGAATCTTCACCGGTATTGACGGTGCTTTGAATTCTTCTAAGCTGAATTTGTTTGTACTGATTATTCAATTTAGGAGATAAACCGTTACCGTACGGAGCATTGATAAACTTATCAAGTTCTTCATCTTGATTTCCAAACGGAAGAACAATTTTCTTCTTATCTTTATCTTTAGAATTCTTGCCGTTATCTTCATCCTCTTCAACAACCTGAGGTGATAATTTTTCTCTGAGTTTCGCAAGATTTTGGTTAACGAGAGTCTCAGGATCAACAGGTGTTAAATCAGCTGTAACAACATCAGCATAAGGATATATCAATTCCGGCTCGTTTACATTTGGATAACATTTTTCAGTATCATTATCCATGATACAATTGCGGCCGTTTGTTGCATATTTTACAATCATAGGATTGTCATTCAAGGCAATAACTTTTTCGTATGCTCTTATTGCATTATCTTTGTCATTAACTTTGGTATATGACATTGCAAGATAGTAAAACCCCAATGTATCGTTAGGATTTAATCTTACATAAGAAATACATTCTTGCATACAGCCTGCAAAATCACTTTTGCGATATTTTTCAATAATACTTTCTAAAGTAGGATTTTGATAGTAAGATGGCCCCTGTTCCCACGCAGGCGGGGTAGAGGTATCTGCATAAACATTTCTTGAAGAATCTCTTAAGGTTTCGTTGCGGCTTTTGTTCATTCCTTCTTCTTCACCATAACCGGCATCAGCACCTGACATGCCTGTTTCGCTAGAACTTGAAGAAGACATAGAAGACGAACTGCCTTCTCCGGGGTGAGTATCAGCATACAAATCATAACTTTTCAAAGGATTTGTAAACCCGTACGCTATTGATGGTACCATATTTAATACCATAACTGCTGCCAGTAATAAACCTATTCGATTCCTCATTCTTCTATCCTCTTTAGATTTCTTTTAATAAAAATATTCTCTTTGTCAAAGATATTATATGATATTATAAATCCTACGTCATAATACAAACGTATGATATTCTTAATTTTTCATGGCAAATTTACATCCGCAGTATTTTTGTCGATATAAATTAAGCGACTTTGAAATATTATTCGTTTTCAAAAATCCGTCCTGTTTTCTAAAATTTGTAGAAAGATATTCTAAGCCGTATTTTTTTGCAATACCTTCACCTATTGAAGTAAGCTTTTCATAATTTTTATACGGACTAATAACCATAGATGTTGTAAATATTGAAATTCCTAAATCTTTAGCAGTTTGTGCCGCCGAAGATAATCTTAATTCAAAACATCTGTCACATCTCAAACCTTTTTCCGGCTCATTTTCATAACCTTTGACAAAATCATAATATTTGTCAGGTTCATACTTACCCTCAATTAACTCGCAATCAAAATGCCTGCACAAGGTCTTTTCAGCTTCCAGGCGTTTTTGATACTCTTCGAAAGGATAAATATTGGGATTATAAAAATAAACACAAACGGAATATCCCATATCTTTCAAATACGATATGGGATAAGCCGAACATATACCGCAGCAAGCGTGCAGTAAAATTTTCTTATAAGAATTTGTGCTTTGGTTTTCCGCCATGTTTAATAATCCACTCTTTCAATTTCGGATAACCTTTCACACCCATTTGGAACTCATCTCCCATTTTCATGGAAGGAGTGCCGAACTGGTCTTTTTCTACGGCAAATTTAATATCTTTTTGAAGCATATCATTTACTTCTTTACCATGAGCATCTTTTTTAAGTTTATCCATATCCAGACCATAATCAGCTTCTTCAAGAACTGAAATAACTTCATCCTCTGTTGCAGGCTTTTTCTCAAAGAATAAGTTATTTACTTCCCAGAATTTACCCTGCATACGGGCAGCTTCCGCATACTTTGCCATCGTACAAGAACCATGGTGAAACTCTTGCTTCAAATAAGTATTACATGCTGTATCTAACGGCATGCTGTGCGGTTCAATTCTGAGATTTTCAAATTCTGCAACCACTGCATTAAGCATATTATTGCAAGCATGACACATCGGACACATATAGTCTGAATAAATTTCCAATACAACAGCATCCTTAGCATCAGAACCTAAAATATTACCTTTTGTACCATATTGAGTAGCTTTAGCCTTAACAAAAGTTCCGTATTCTCTTTGGAATTTTAAGGCTGGTGAGAATTTTGCAGTCGTATATGTCCAGCCTAAAAATGAGCAGGCACAAATCATAACAACAATAAACGCAATTCTATACGGAACAGGCTTTAATGCATCAACAAAATCAAGCCAGCTTTGCTTTACTGCACCGAAAAAGTTTCCTTTAATCCCGACAACAGCAACAATACCAATGCATAAATCAATTACATAAGTCAATGCACACATAACACATAATTTATGTATTCCAAATAAACTTACACATAACAAAATCATTGAGATAGCAAACGAAATCAAACCCAATGAAGCTATATAATGAAATTTGTTTTTAAATACTTCCAAAAATTTCAAAAACGGAATCTGTTTTAATTTATCAACAAATAACAGCATTATAATAAACGAATATAAAAATATTCCCCAATATGCTAACGGAACTCCGAAAAACTGAGATTCGGTAGTTCTTGCAACACCATCACAATCTATAAAATCACTTACAGAACAAAAACTCGGCATTGCGTATTCATTGAAATTTGCCTGATAATAAATATAAGCTAAATCCAGTGTAACTAACAATCCTATCGTCAGAAATATTCCTATTAAAACGGTTTTCTTAAATTGAAGTTTATCGTCTTCCATAATATTTTCTCCATTTCTCCTTCTGTAATAATATTACATTTTCATAATAAATTAATCAACTAACTTAACAACTATAACGGTTGAAGAAAAAAACTATTAATGATAAAATGTAAAACAGTCAAGGGGTAAAAAGTTGAAACGGAATTTTCTGACACAATTTTTAAATAAAATCTCCGGATTTCCCGGATGGATAAAAGAAATCATTTATATTAAATTATCTGAAGATGTTGATAAAGATAACAAACTTGCTTATACTTTTGCAACATATAAACCTATTTTGACATATAAAGGGCGGTGCGAACTGGATTTCAAAAAATCCGGATTTGATACAAACATCTATAATATTTTAGAAGCCAGCGACAACGATTGCAGCATTTCAGAAATGATATTAAATACATACATGTCAATGGAAGAAATTGCCGGATACTTTTTATTCTGTGTAGATGAAGGATACTTTGAACTTCCTGACAATTCCCAAATTCTAAATATTGCAGGATTTCTTGCCGGGAAATACAGAACCGGTGAATATTTTGTAAAAGACGGTCTAATTTCCGAAAACGAACTTGATAACGCAATAAAAACAAAAGAAAACGATAAACAACATAAAAAATTCGGACAGTACCTTGTTGATCTTGGTTTTATTTCCCAAAAACAACTGGATACAGTTATACATATTAAAGAAGAAGCAAAAAAACGATTTATACTTGATCATAATGAAGTACCCAAAATTAATCAGGAATATTCCAGCGAAATCGACCAATATAAAAAACAAATTGAAGATTTAAAAGACGAGAATATAAGATTAAAAAACAGATTAGAACAGTTACTCACAATGGTAAAAAGAGATGATAAATAAAAATACAGAACCTGCAAAATTAGTTATCTATAACAGAGACGGGCTTATTGAGGAAGAACATTTCGGCTATGTCATAAGATGCGACAAAATGCATATTGTAGAACAAATAGGAGAAGATAAAAATTATCCGTTTTATTTAAGATCCTGTGCAAAACCTCTGCAAGCATCACTTATAATTGATTATGAATTAGACAAAAAATATAACCTTACGGAAGAAGAAATTGCAGTATGTGCAGCATCACATGCCGGAGAAAAAATCCACGTTGATACAGTAAAAAGGATTCTGGATAAATTTGAAATTCCGATATCTAAATTAAAATGCGGAGAACATCAGCCTATTTCTAAAACAGCACAGGAAGAGCTGTTATTGGAAGGGAAACAGCCAACAGCGTTGCACAACAATTGTTCCGGCAAACATGCAATGATGCTCGGGTTATGCAAATTAAACGATTGGGATATGGATAATTATGACAATATTCATCACCCGCTTCAACAGGAAATTAAAAAGAAAATTTATACATTATGCGAAGTAAAAACGGAATACCCGATAACAAAAGACGGATGCGGAGTTCCTATCCTATCAATGCCGTTAAAAAATATTGTTAAAGGTTATTTAAATTTATTTTGCAACCCCAAATATGACAAATTGAAAAATGCCTTTCTAAACCACCCGTATATTATCGGAGGCGAAAACAGAACTGATACTAAAATTATTGAAAATTCAAAAAATCTGGTTGCAAAAGTTGGTGCTTCAGGACTTTGTGTAGTAGTAAATACAGAATTGGAAGAAGCTTTTATTGTAAAAATCTGTGATGCGGATATGAAAGCAAGAGAATTTGTTACCATAGATTTAATCAACAATCTTCGCTGGGCAAATATAAAAATTTCACATGAAATTCAAACAAACCGGCATGAAACAATCGGAACTGTTTCTACTTTGTTATCAATTTAATTTTATTTCCAAAATAACTTTGAACATCTTTATTAAATCCGACAAGCTGGTCTTGAAAATTTTTGCCTTCTTCTTTGCACTCTTCTCTTAACAATTTAATACCGTCGTTATAAACCTGCTGGGCAGTATTAAGATTACTTTGCGGAATTTTACCTTTATACATCTTTACGGCAAGAGAAATATCAAACAGTCTGCGTTTACTCAAACCTGCCATTGCCTCACCGGTTGTCGCAGAGCGGTTATTAGTAAATTTGTTTATTGCAGCTTCATATTTTCCTGTTTTTAAGCAATATAAAAGTCCTGGAGTTTTTTCAATAATTTCAGTACCTTTATTAAAAGTCATATCGAGCAGGGCTTCTTTCAAACCTTGAGGAAGTTTATCATATTTTTGCTTTCCGCCTAACAATACACAAAGATTTTCTTCCATTCTTAATAAATCATTAGCACATAATTCGCAAACTTGAGCATCAGTAAGTTTTTTAGGATCTCCAGGCTTTAATACGTGTCCTATACCTATTGTCGGCACACCAGTATCATCATTGTAAGGAGTATTATGAAATTTGTTAGCCGGAAGATTCCAATTATCTTCAATATGCTTTAATCTTTTTACAAAATCAAGACTTACTCCCATAGATTTTGCAACATCATTCAACGTTCTGACATTTTTTACCCTGCGGGAAGGCGGTATTTTCAAGATTTGCCCGGGTTGTATTTTTCTTGCCGAAGCTTTATCCAAACCGTTAAGAGCCAGCAGACTGCGTTCTTCTACTTTATATTTTTTTGCAATGGCGGAAATATTATCACCACGTTTAACTTTATAATCAGGATTTTTAACTACAGATATATATTTTGACCGAACCTCATTTGCCTGAATCTGCTCATCAGTAATATCATTTACGATTTTAATTTCATTTTTACGTTCAGTATTGTTTATTCCGTTGAATAAAGGTTTTTTAGCAGTGGAACTTTTAGCCGGTTTGGCTTCCGGTTTAAACCCGAAAATATTAACTTTAATATAATTCCATAAATCTGTGAAAAAATCCATATATTTAAATCCTCTAATCTAAGCCGAAATATCTGTTTAAACCGACAGTTAATTTATCTAAAAATCTGCCTTGAAAAGCTGAAGAATCCAGATTTTGGCTCTTTGAACCGTTAACATACTCAACTTCTAATAAAACAGAAGGATTGCTTTCACTTTGATGAAGAACCTGAAGTCCGTTTTTACCCCAGACTCTTTCAGATAAACCTGCTTTAATCCAATCATCTTCATTTAACGATGATTGTATTGTTTGTGCCAGTTTTGAATCATCTTTAAAGCTTGAATCATAACATATACCGGAACCGGATTTCCCTGGTTCAGAATCTGCATGCAGCGAAACAAAGACTATATCTTTTTTATTGTATTTCTTATTTGTTAACCTGCCGCTTGAAATATCCTCAACCAGATTTGAAACCGTACCTTGTGCCGAAATAGTTTGAGCATGTCCGCTTGCAATAACCACTGTATAACCCTCTGCCTGTAGTTTTTCAGCGGCTTTTTCGGCATAATCTTGCATTTTTTCATATTCTAATAATGGAGCATATTTTCCATTACCTTTTTTAATAAAACTGTATGAACCTGGATCGAAATTTCCGGTTTTAACACTGTATCCGCCATGACCCGGATTTAATATCACGACCTTTCCATTAGGTTTTGTCGTAGGTTTTAGAACCGGAGAAATATCAGCAACTACTTTACCGTTTTTTGAAACAGGTGCCGGAATTCTTTCCATCGGAGTTAAATCTAAATCATTTTCATTAAATTTAATACCATTTTGCTTACAAAATTCTTTATATTTATTTAAAGCTTCGTTTTTAGCCGCTGCTATTGCACCTCTACGCCATTGTTCGGCTGTTTTAATCTCTGAGTTGGCAGTAAACTTTACTTTCGGGCTATTATCAACTTTACTGCCTGAGGTATTTGATGCAGGTGAGGTCTTTGACACCCCATCAGGTTTTAATAGCATATTATTTATCATTTTATCAAGTTCTTTAGTATTTACCATACCGAATGAATCAAATTCTTTATTTAATTCTTCTTCAAAAACGGCTCTTTGAGACTCCGGAATATTTTTTTCTTTAGCCAAAGCATCATATATATGCATAACCGTTTCTTTTCTTGAATCTTTGCTGCTTCCGATTTCACTTGTAATACCCTCAATCAAGGATTCTCCCGTATTTAATTTATCATAAGCTTTTATAACTTCTGATGCATTTTCGTGAGTAACCAAAGATTTTAATTCATTAAATGACTTTTTACCAACCGCAGCAATCCTGTGGTCAATATCCCGTTCCATTTTTGCAGCTATTACATCAGGTGAAGCCATCATACGAGTAATTGTTTCATCGAGCTTTTTAGTGCTGACCATGCCCCATGAATCAAACTGGTCATTTAGTTCTTCTTCAAACCCTTCTCTGACAGCCTTATCAGTTCCATACCGTTTTGCAAGCATATCATATATATGCATAACAGCAGATTTTCGTTTGTTTTTATCACTGCGAACTTCACTCGTAATAGTATTTATAAGGCTTTCCTTACTTTTATTCTTAGAATTTTTCGTATAAGCCTCAATAACTTCTTTAACATTCTTAGGATTAATTTCTTTTATGAGAGCATCAAAATCTGGTTTTCCTACAGCACCCCAGTAATCACAAGATTTTTGGTAAATATTTGCAGCAAGTTCTTCGGGAGAATATGAAGACCCCCATTTCGCTCTATTTCCGGAAGCCTGACTTGGAGGCGGAGCCTGTCTTTTCTGAACAGGCTTTCTGCTGCGAGTTTGAGGAGTTCCGGTAGTTGAAGAATTGCTTTTTGTTTTAGCATTATGATTAAAAACATAGAAAGTCTCACCGGCAGAAGCTTTATAATTATTATACGGCTTTGGCAAATTATTCAATCTGCCAAACTCTTCCATAGTCATTCCGTTTGCCCTCACAAGAGTCATAATTCCTTTACCTTTAGGAACTTGAGCAGTGGGAAGATTGATTTTTTGTCCCGCTGTCAGCGAAGATTTCTTCAATCCTGTCCATTCCATAAATTGTTTAGGATTCATTCCATACCGTTTTGCAATAACAGATAATGATTCCCCAGATTTAACGACAATTTGAGCCGGTCTGCCGGCCTGAGTATTGTTTCTATTTGATTCTTGCCCATTTATTGAATTTACACTGCCGGACATTATTTTTCTCCATATAAAATCTACACATAAAAAACTACGGCAGATACATAAATAATCTTTAATATCTGCCATAATATAGTTCATAAAAATTTACATATAAAATTTATGTATTAAAAATCCTGTCACCCGCATCACCCATACCTGGAACAATGTAGCCTTTCTCATTCAGGTGATCATCAATTGCTGCTGTTATAATTTCTATATCCGGATAATGCTGCTGAATATTTTCAATTCCCTGCGGAGCAGCAATTATACATACACATTTAATATTTTTTACAGGAATTCCTTTATTCGCATACAGATCTATTGCTGCTAAAAGAGAATTTCCTGTAGCAAGCATGGGATCAGTAATATAAACATAGAATTTTTCAGGATTATCAGCCTTTAGCGGAACCTTATTGTAATACCATACAGGTTTTAATGTTTTTTCATCACGATACATTCCTATATGACGTATTGTAGCCTGCGGCAAGATATCTATGGCTTCATCCGTAAAAATCAAACCCGCTCTTAAAATCGGAGAAATAATTAAATTTATATCAGGGTCAACGGTTTTTGCACTAAACGTAGTTAATGGAGTAGTAACATCTTTTTCTACAAGCGGAAGGTTTTTAGCAGCCTCATACAAAAGACATCTCGTAATTTTTCTTGTTGCAATTCTTACCCCTTGACTATCCGTATCTTTATCTCTCATTGTGCATAAATTTAATAAAACCACCGGATTATTTATTACCCTGACTTTTTCCAAATTCATTACTTACCCCCAAATATTTATTATTTAAAATTATCCATAAACTTATCTTTTGTATCCTGAATATTTTTAACAGACTTATCAACATTAATAAGACTTTCAGTAGCATCGGCAGGTGTAACCACATTTTTAGGGACTTTGCCATTGGATGTAAATTCAAACTGACTGGAAGCATGACCTAACGTTGTTACAATTGCATCTAACTCTTTAAAAATACTGTCAAACAGTCCCATAACCTTGCTTAACCTTGTAGGCTCTTTAGGAATAATAATTCTATCTGTTTTACTGTCCTCTTCAGGAGGATAAATTTCCAGAGCTTTGGAACCGCCAAGACCTGAAGCCTCAACCGTAGCAACAGATCCGGCTGGCAATGCCAAATCTTTTTGAGTAACAACAAATTTTATATAAACTTCCGTTGATATAATTTGAATTTTTTTTACATACCCAATCTGCACCCCTAAAAATTTAACAGGCGACCCTACAATAAGTCCGTCAACATCTTCCATAAAAATCTGGTAATTTTTAAACTGTTTCTGATTTTGGTAATTATAATACCGAAATCCAAGTACTATAAATGCGACAATAAAGAGCCATATAACAAACTCAATCCACGCATATACCCTTATATTACCAAAAACTTTCATAGTACATATTATACACCAAAGTCCCATATTACAAAATTATGTTATTTTGTTTTATGTATTTTTGTAATAGATTTGTAGAATGCTGGACTTAATAAAATCAATTATATATGAAACCTTATCATATTTCGTACCGGAACAGTTAACTTACGAGATTACCGGAGAGTGCAAAAAATGCGGAAAATGCTGTAATTATATGTACAGTGTTGATACATATACCGAGAAGGAATTTAAAATAATGCAAACTATTTTCCCGACATACAAAAGATTTTATATAAAAGGAAAAGATGAAGAAGGAAATCTTATATTTGCCTGCAAACTTGTAACACCTGAAGGTTTATGTTCTGATTATAAACACAGACCACGAATGTGCCGAAAATATCCTGCAAAAAGAATAGCTTACCCCGGTAAACTTCACGAAGGCTGCGGCTATACCGTACATATTAAAAAATTTAAAGATTATTTGAAATGACAGGGAATTAAATTATAAATTCCTGCTTATAACTTATTAAACATTATATTTGATATCTAAATAATCTCCATAAGGATTAACATTAATCTTCCTTAAATATTCGCCATCCAGAGGTGAAATACCTTTTTCATATCCTATTCTGCCGTTATGTACAGCTCCACCCGGAAATTTAAAATTATTCAACTCAAAATAATTTTTCAAAGATTGTAAATTCTCATCAATTTTGTTTTTAATCGTCACTTTTGTAATATTAGGACGGTGATGAACAGAATAACTCCAAGACGTATCATTATGTATGGAATAATTAGTCTTTAAATCGGCAAAACTCTTATAAGACGGTTTTAAATCATTATACAAAGTCTTTGCTCTTCTGTTGACAGTCTGTCCCCGCTTAAAAACTCTATCCAACCAGCTTGTATCCTGTCTGAAATACGTATTTTCGTTTTCAAAAACTATACTTTTATTATTAACATGATCTTTTACTGTTGTAGTATGAGCAGTCACATTATTGTAAAAACCACTTTTATTAGTATCTGTTTTGATGATTTCTTTACGTACAGAACCGTTTTTCAGGGATGTAATAATATTTTCACCATTATTTCCTGTTTTTTTATACACTTTAATCCCGTTTTTTGATTTACCGATAAGTTTACCATATTTTGTCCCCCGGCTTATAAAGCTAAAAGCTTGACGTGCAATACCAAATATCCCCATATTTTCTCCTTTCTGATTTCCCCATATATATATATAAAATTTTTTCAAATAAAATTGCGTATAAAAAATATAATTATCACAAAACTTATAATATAGTAAGTTTCAAATCATTGAGTAATGTTACAATAAAATAAAACAACTTCCAATTATCATAATCAAAGACCCTAAAAGTTTTTTCAAAATATTACGCTCGTGAAAAACCTTATAGCCAAACAAAACAGCAACTATACTCGAAAGTTGAAACAATGCCAGTGATAAACCTACATTCAGGTTTTCAAATACAATATTTGTCGAAAGCTGCATAACCCCTAAAAATAAAGCAATAAGAAAACTTCCGCCCAAATTTTGCTTTGTAAAAATCTTAAATTTGACCCTGTATATAAGCATCAAAACAACGGTAAATATAAATCCTAAAAAACACCATAAAATAAAGCTTTCCTCAGGGGAAGACATTAGAATAATCTTTTTCAAAACAACAGCCTCGCACCCGGTAAAAAATAATGCACAGAATCTTAAAATAATATCTTTACGCTTAAATAAAGCTAAACTAAAACCTTCCTTTGTAGTATCAAAAATATACCAGCTGCCCCAGATTATAAATATTACACCTGCAATTCCGGCTAAATCAGGAACTTCACCAAGAATAACAAATCCTAAAAACAAACCCACAATACATTTATATGAATTTATCGGGCCTAATAAAGACATTTCACCGCATTGCAAAGCTTTAATTAAACATACCGAACCCAATGTACATAAAATTCCGGCTAAAGCTGCATAGCACCAATAATCCGAACCATAGTACCAATTATTATTTAATGCCGGATATATACAAAACAAACTCAAAAACAAATAAGAATATAAATTAATTAAAATTGCGGAATTAGTTTCTGATAATTTCTTTTGCAGCATATTAGCTGCAGGATTAGATAAAATTCGTGCAGCAAGAGCTCCTACAGTAACCAGCATAGACTACAGCATACCTTTACGGTTAAAGAATATCGCAACAATACATGTAGCAATTACAGAAATCATTATTACAATAGAAAAGCCAAAATGTGTATGACTAAATGGCACAGGCACATTCATTCCCCAGAAACTACCTATTACCGTAGGTATAGACATGATAATTGTGATTGCAGCTAAAAATTTCATCACAAGGTTCAAATTGTTGTTAATAATAGATGCCATACAATCCATCATACTTTCAAGAATTGTTCTGTGCATTTCAACCATCTCAGCTGCCTGTTTGTTTTCAATAATAACATCTTCCAGCATATCAATATCATCTTCTGTAAATTTTAAAATAGTCTGCAGAGCCGGAGCATTAACCATTCTCAGCAGTTTCTGCAATACAAGCTGGTTATCTTTTAAAGCTGTCGTAAAATATACCAGAGATTTCTGAATTTCCATCAACTGAAATAATGCCTTATTATTAGTGGTTTTCTTCAAAGAATCTTCTATATTTTCAGTCTGTTTATTGATAACATTCAAATATCTTAAATAGAATTTTGCAGCCCTGAACAAGATATTTAACATAAAATTAGCTTTATGGCGGGTATCAAAAAACTTTGCAGTATCCGCATTGAAAGAATTAATAATCTTGTTCTCATGCGAACAAACCGTAATAATACTTTCCGGAGTAAATATTAAACCCAGAGGCAAAGTATCAAAATTACCTTCTTCATCCATAACAGGAACATTTGTAATCACAAGAAGGTTTCCGTCCTCAAAATCCATACGTGATAACTCATCTGCGTCTAATGAGTTGTTTAAAAAACTTTCATCTAACCCCAGTACCAGCGAAACCTGCTGAATTTCTTCATGTGTCGGATTTATCAGATTAAACCAGGAACCTGAAACAGCTTCATTCAAATTCAATTTTTGTAAGGAGCCATTATCCTGAGTCTTTGTAATTTCTAACATAAGCAACTATTCCTAAGTAAATCTGACTTAATCACATTAAACTACACTTGAAGCCAAAGTTCAATAGTCTAAATTAAGGAATTTACATACTATATTGATAACAGAAATGAGTTATTCATCATCTTCAAATACACTGCTATCTTCGTTATCCTCATTAGTTTGAGAATGATTTTGGGATTGATTTTGCTGTTTTTTAATACGTAAAAGTTCTTTTAAATCTTCTGCAATTTTCTCTTCTTCATCAACTACAGCTTTGCGTTTTTTTGCATTTAAAACATTGGCAACATTCATCATTGCAAGAGAATTTAATGTAGCTCTCAAAACAGCACTTTGGTCCATATACTGATTACTTTGAGGGACAGGTTCTTCTTCGGCATGTCTTTGAGAAAAATACTCACCGCCTTGTCCCATTTTATCATCTGATAATTTTGCTGCAGTTCCAGATATATCGCCGCTTTTGAAATTAAACGAGCCGCCTATACCGAAAAATCCGGCAGATCTGTTATCGACCATAGTTCTAACCTTTACTTCTTGTTTGGAATATATAATCCCAAATATCCGTGTTTAATTTTTATTCACATTATAAAATGTGTGATATGTTATTAACTCATCTGAACGGATTATTTTGCTATCTTGTAAACAAAATTTTACAATCCGCAATATAAATTTTCCTCTTACTTAAACCTTTACTACTATTATAATAACACATTATATTGAAAATTACAAGAACGTATGATATAATAAGAAATATATTGATATTATAGAGTTGAGGATTGTAAGAGATGAAAAGATTTAATAACGCATTCACACTGACAGAATTACTGGTTGCTCTCGGAGTTGTTGCAATTCTTTGTGCAATATTGATGCCGGTTATATTTAACCTGATACCGAATCAGAATACAATTATGGCTAAAAGAGCTTACTACACTATACAAACAATAGTAAGTGAACTCATAAATGATGAAGCCTGCTATCCGGATAAAACATCCTCCGTAACTGACAGAAGAATCGGTTTTGATGACGGTGCAGGTACTGCAAACTGTCTGGAATGGACAAATACAGGCTCTACTGACAGTGCAGGGAAATTCAAAACTTTATTCAGAGATAAATTAGGACTTGATGGTAGTGCTGATAACTTTGACACTGCGGATGGTATACAATGGAAATTCTCAAATGCAGCGTTTAATTCTGGAAATACTACCGGCGGCTCAATAAAGTTATCTGTTGATGTAAATGGTGAGGAAGATCCAAACTGCAGCAATACAAACAACTACAATACAGAGCTTGGAAGCGGCGGAAGCAATTGTTCTTCAAGAAAAAGCGGTTTTGACAGATTCCAGGTTACAATATACGGCAACGGAAAAGTTGAAATAAACAGCTCTGATAAATGGGCAATTGAGGCAGTAAAAGTCAGCAAGAGCCTAACAGAAGACTAAAGCAGCCGGATAATCGCACTTGAAATTATTTTGAGTGAGGAAAGTCCGTACATCCAAGAACAGGCCGCCGGAGAAACTCCGGGCGATGTGAGTCGGCGGATAGTGCCACAGAAATGTAGACTGCCAATGGGCAAAATGCCACAGGCGATGGTGCAACGGTGAGTTAAGAGCTTCACCAGTGATACCGGAAGGTATCAGCTAGGTAAACCCCGGTCGGATGCAAGATTGAATTGAAGGTTAAGGTTGTTCGCCATCTTCAGACAAATCGCTAGAGATCAGGAGCAATCCTGATACCAGACAGATGATTATCTATAAACAGAATACGGCTTACGGGCTGCTTTTTTAAAAAACGAACTATTGATATTCAAAAGTTCGTTTTTTAAGCTATAATAAACATAAAAAGAGAGGAATTATGCAAAAAGGTTTATTTATAACATTTGAAGGTGCTGACGGCTGCGGGAAAACAACCCAGTTGAATTTATTAAAAGATTACCTGACCGCAAAAGGATATGCCGTTATTTTGACAAGAGAACCCGGGGGAAAAGGTTTAGGGGAAAAGATAAGAGAAATTCTGCTAAATTATGACGGAAAAGTTGCAGATCGCTGTGAATCTTTTTTATTCTTGGCAGATAGAGCTCAAAATATTGAAACTATTGTAAAACCTGCAATTGAATCAGGTAAAATCGTATTATGCGACAGACATACGGATAGTTCTGTTGCATATCAAGGCTATGGCAGAGGGTTGGATATTGAGCAGATAAAAATGCTAAACAACCTTGCAACCGGAGGAAAGCAGCCAGATTTAACTCTTGTTTTTGATGTTGATATAGAAACATCAATGCAAAGAGTCGGTAATGAAAAAGACCGAATGGAAAGCTCCAGTAAAGAATTTTTCAACAGAGTGCGGAACGGATACCTTGAAATGGCAAAACAAGAACCCGAACGACTGAAAATCGTAGATTCAACAAAATCAATTGACGAAGTACACAAAAGAGTAATTGAAATAATTCTGCCATATCTTAAATAAACTATTTAACACTTCTACAATAAAACTATGCAGATAAAGTAAATATTTCGTAAATTTCCTCATCGGAAAGTTCTGTAATAATTTTCTCGCCTTCGTATACTGCCAAATCTGCCAGTTCTTTTTTAGATTTAAGCATTTCATCAATCTTTTCTTCAAAAGTGCCAAGAGTAATCATTCTGTGAACCATTACATTTTTATCCTGACCTATACGATAAGTTCTATCTGTAGCCTGATCTTCAACAGCAGGATTCCACCACAAATCATAGTGAATAACATTAGTTGCACTTGTAAGGTTCAAACCGGTACCTCCGGCTTTCAATGAAAGTATCATAACCTTTGAATCATCATTATTCTGGAATCTGTCAATCAAATCTTCTCTTTGTGAAACAGTCAGACTGCCATGGAAAAATAACGGCTCTGTATTACATTCCTGAGCAATAACTTTGCACAATATATCTCCCATTTCCTTATATTGAGTAAAAATAAGAGTTTTTTCACCATTATCAAGTATGCTTTGAACAAGATCCAAACATTTTTCCATTTTCCCTGATAACTCTCTGCCCATTTCACCTGATTTAAGGAATTGATACGGATGGTTACAAATCTGTTTCAATGCAGTAATAAGTTTAAATATATTACCTCTTCTGTTAACACCCGTAAAGCCGCTGATTTTTGTCATCATCTCATTAAGTGTTTTTTCATATAGAACAGCCTGCATCTTAGATAAATAACAATATTCGTTCAATACCATCTTTTCAGGCAGATCAGAAATAACATGTTTATCTGTTTTCAAACGTCTTAAAACAAACGGAGAAATTGACATCCTGAGCTTGTTAGCTCTTGAATGTTCCTTAAATCTTTCAATCGGAATAGCATAACTCTTTTGAAATTCTCTTAAAGAGCCAAGATAACCCTTATTTATAAAATCAAAAATACTCCATAACTCTGTCAATCTGTTTTCAACAGGAGTACCCGTCATAGCTATTTTTACATCTGACTTCAATAGTTTAATAGCAAGTGTCTGGGCAGTATCAGGATTTTTGATATTTTGGGCTTCATCAACAATAATAACACCCCAGGAATGTTTTTTAAGCTCCTCTACATCAATTCTCATAATTGCATAAGTTGTTAAAATTACATCATGATTTACATCAAGCTGCCTGTCTGCACCATGATAAATTGCAGCATCAAGAGTTGGAGCAAACATTTGTAATTCCTTCATCCAGTTACCCATAAGAGTAGTCGGACAAATTACAAGCACCGGTTTTTTAAGTTTTCCTTCTTCTTTCATCTTCAAAAGCAGACTGATAACCTGTATAGTTTTACCCAGACCCATATCATCAGCCATACAAGCTCCAAAACCTTTTGAAACATTTGTCCACAGCCAGCGTAATCCAACCTCCTGATAAGGTCGAAGTTCGCCTTTCAAATCTTTAGGCACCGTAACTTCTACAGGTTTTGTGAAATCAGACAGCACCCTTGCGAATGCCGCATCATAATCAAAATCATACTGTTCAAACTGACCTGATAAAGATGCGTGAATAAGTTCCATTCTTGACATTGATTTAAGATTGGATTTTGCAATCTGTTCAAATATTTTTCTGCTTTCTTCCTGATCAATTAAAACATACTTATTCTTATATTTGATAAGCCCGTTATTAGTTTCCAATAATTTTTTATACTCTTCGATTGAAATTTTTTCATCACCGAGTGCAATTTCGTAAGAAAAGTCCAAAATATCGTCCAGCAATATTTTTGATGATGAAGTATTGTTGATTAAATCTGCAAGATCCTGTGACCTTGAAGCTTTTACTTTTGCATTGATTGATGCTCTCGGTATAATAATATTGGCAAGCTCATCAGGCAATATAACCTCAATCTGAGCTTTTTGAAGATAATAAGCAGTTTGTGTAATAATCTTATAAACTTCATTAAGATTTAAATCCAGATATAATTTATCCTCATCTTCAAATAAATCCTCCAATTCAGGCATATAACGCAGAGCATAATTCAACTGTTTTTCAACAATTCTGGATATATCAGAAGCCTTTGCACCGAATACATCTTCATCAGTATACAATTTATCAATTAAAACACTTTCATTTGTTTTTCTGTTTTTTATATGAACTTTGAGTCTGAATAATTCATCTTCAACTTTTTCAATTTTAAAGAATGGAATAACATCATATTTCCCAAGATATAATTCATCAAACCATTGTGCAAAACTTTCCGCAATATCTTTGCCTTTTAAAACCGCACGCTGCTCCAAATCTTTTAGCAAATATGTACCTGATTTAACATCTTTAAATCTGTACATTTTTATACCTAAAAATTTATAAATAACATAATTCAAATATGTATAAATAAATTCATATACAAAATCTTTCGGCTTTTCTCCTTCTATAAACAAATCCTCAGGAATACATTCTTCAAACTGGTTGATTATTCTAGCCATTTTCTGATTATTTATAATCGGCTCATAAACAATCCTGAACATTTGACCATAACGTTTAACCGTCGGAATAAAATATAATTTTTCTATAAGCTTCATTACAAAATAAGTAAGCTTATTTAAATATATAAAAGTCGGCGACAAATCTGCCAGATCCACAATATTTCCGAATCCGCCAAAATAATCCATAACAAGATCCCAAGCCATGAAATATCCGACTTTATCTTTAAAAATTTCTGATTTAAAACGAAATAAAGACCCTTTTGACTTTAAATAATACTGAAAATTATTGGTAGGAGTAACAAAAAAAGACAATTTACCGCTTTTGTTAATTAAATAGAAATTTGTATTACGAGTCGGAGGATTAGGACTCAAAAATACACCTGCAAATTCATCTTCAATAATTTGATAAATCATGCTCAGAGTATATCTAAAATCCTTATTTTTAAAATTTTCCGGATTTTCGCTCAAATTAAAAAACAATTCATCAACATTATTTTTTTTGAACGAAAAATCAATATTTAAATCATCAATTTTGTTACTCATAATTTTCTCTTAATAATTCATTGTAATATACTAACCGAAAAAGGTCAGGCTATAAAGCCCAACCTTTTATCATATTATTTAATTAAAGATTTGCCGGTCATTTCCTGAGGCTGGGTTATACCCAAAAGCTGCAAAACTGTCGGAGCAACATCACATAATGCACCGGTTTCTCTCAATTCCATATCTGAAGGAGCATTGATCAAAACAAACGGAACATCATTTGTCGTATGTGCAGTATGAGGTTTACCAGTAGATTCGTCAACCATTTCCTCTGAATTTCCATGATCCGCAGTCAAAAGCATAACTATATCATTGGCTTTACATGCATCCGCAATTTTTCCGACACATTCATCCACAACTTTGCAAGCCTTTGCAGCAGCTTCTATGACACCTGTATGTCCTACCATATCAGGGTTAGCAAAGTTAACCAGAATAAATTGATATTTCGGATTATTTACAGCCTTCAATACATTATCACAAACTTCATAAGCACTCATTTCAGGCTGCAAATCGTAAGTCGCAACCTTTGGAGAAGGAACAAGAACTCTTGTTTCATGAGGCTGCGGCTCGTCAATTCCACCATTAAAGAAGAATGTAACATGAGCATATTTTTCAGTTTCAGCCGTTCTAAACTGGTTGATGCCGTTAGCTTCCAAAACATCCCCAAGAATATTAACAAGTTTCTCTTTAGGAAAAGCAACAGGGAATGTGAAAGTTGCTTCATAACTTGTCATTGTTGTATATAAGATGTTTTTAAGAACTTTCTTTCTTTTAAAGCCGTCAAAATCAGCAAAATTAATTGCCTTGGTAATTTCTCTGGCTCTATCAGGACGATAATTAAAGAAGATAATAGAATCATTATCATGAATTCTTGATTCTTCGCCGCCAATGACTGTAGGTAAAACAAACTCGTCTGTTTCTCCTTTAGCATAAGACTGTTTAACACCTTCTATTGCAGAAGATGCATGTTCCCCTTCACCTAATAATAAAGCATTATAACCTTTTTCAACCCTATCCCAGCGGTTATCTCTGTCCATAATATAATAACGACCGATAACAGTTGCAATAGGAGGAAGATTATAACTCTTTAATTCATCTTCAATAACCTGCAAATACTCACAAGCACTGGCAGGAGGAGTGTCACGGCCATCTAAAAATGCATGAACATATACTTTTTTCAAACCATGCTCTGCAGCCATTTTAATTAAAGCCTGCAGATGATCTAAAGAGGAATGAACTCCGCCGGTTGAAACAAGTCCATATATGTGTAGTGAAGAATTATGTTTTTTAGCATGTTCAATTGCTGCCAAAAATCTTTCATTTTTGAAAAATGAACCGTCTTTAATTGCATTATTAATTTTTGACAGATCTTGATAAACAATTCTTCCTGCACCCAAATTCAAATGTCCGACCTCAGAATTGCCCATCTGCCCTTCAGGTAAACCAACATATTCACCCTCAGCTTTAATTTTTATAAATTTTCCTTCTTTTTCCAAATTTGGAACATTAACAGGATGAGCCAATTTTGTGGCATCATATTTATCTGAACCGGTGGAAATGCCCCAGCCGTCCATTATACATAATAAAACTCTTTTAGCCATTTTTATCCCTTCTTTCTAACTATACGCTAGCGAAATTCTACCAAGAACACAAATATTTTTCAATGGGGAAATCCTGCCAAAGGCATAATTGATTACTATTGCTCCCCACTAGAATTTTAAAAGAACCTTTAGAGTATCTTTTTCCTTATTTTTTTCAAAACCTTCTATTGCATCGTCTATTGAATATGTTGCTGAAATTAGCGGTGAAAAATCTATTCTGCCTGATTTCAACAAACGCAAAGCTGCCGGGAACTGTCCGCAGCGAGAACCGAGTACAGTAATTTCATCAATAACTATAGGTGCAAGGTTAAATTCTTTTGAAGCAGCAACCGTACTTTTTAATACAAGCGTACCTCTCGGCTTAGTTAAAGCCAGAGCTGTTTCAAATCCTGAAATAGAACCTGTTGCTTCCACTACAACATCATATTTCTTTTCTATGGCAAAATCTGCCAACAAAGAAGTTTCAACCCCTTGAGCTTTTGCTATATCAAGTTTGTTCCGGTGTTTTCCAACCAGAGTTACATCAATATTTTGAGCATTCAAAGCCAGAGCCGTAATCAGTCCCAGTTTACCGTCACCAAGCACCACAACTTTTTCAAACGGCTTTATATGATGCTGCTCTGTTATTTCTAATGCCGCTGCCAGAGGCTCTACAAATACCGCTTGAGTATCCGGAACACTTTCCGGAACTTCAAACAAAACTTCAACAGGCATTGTAAAATATTGTGCAAAAACTCCGTCCTTATGAAAAATGCCAAGAGTATGACGATTAGGACAATGGCGGTATAATTTTTCAGCACACCAAGGACAATTAGGCTCTTTACACCCGTAACTAATCTCAGGAACAACTCTTTTACCAATTAAAGATTTATCATCTCCGTTAACATCTTCAACTACACCAACTGCTTCATGCCCTAAAACTCCGACGTAGCCCATATAACCTTTTGTAATTTCATAATCAGTATTACAAATACCGGCAAGAGTAACTCTTACAAGAGCTTCGCCTTTTTTAGGCACAGGTTTTTCATAATTATTTACAAGTTTTAATTCATTATCTTTTGTAAAAACAACAGCTTTCATATTATCTCCTTATTCTTCTATTGATTTCCAATCTTTAGCAGCTTTATCAAGAACATCTTTTGTAGAACCTTTATCAAGCAAAATTTCCTGAACCGCTGCATTTATAATATTATTTATATCTTTTTGTCCTTTTTGTGTTTTATAAACAGGCTGAATTTTGTTTAACTGTTTTGCACTGATAACACGAGCCTTAGACATTAAATCTCCGTTATTTGTTTTTGTATAAAAATCATCTTGCAAAGCATATTTATTAACAGCAAGAATGTTTGTTAATTTTGCCAGTTCCAGCTGATTTTCTTCATTTGTTAAATAAATAGCAAACTTCAAAGCCTCCTTTTTATGAGCAGCTTTTAAAGGAATAACAAAATTCATTAAAGAAAAATCATTTTGACCTAAAGCACCTGTAATCTGAGGGGCAACATCTGTTTGTGAATAAGTTGCAGGAGCATTTTCTTTAATCATATTCAAAAAATTCGGACCTGCGGTAATAAGCATTATATTTCCGGACATATATTTTTCTAACGATTCTTGAAGTGTCATTGTTACGGATTCTTTAGGTATTAAATCATTAGCATACAAATATTTAAATAAATCAAAAACCTCAACAGCTTTTTCGGAATTTATAAGCTTAGAAGAAGCTACTCCGTATTTATTCAAAATTTTGAGCATTGTATCATTTTCAGTAATATTAGGCAGCATAATATAAGAAGATGTTTTTGCCTTAACTATCGGTGCATACTGTGCCGTTTGAGAATAATCAACAGGAATCGGGACTCCAGCCTGTTCTAACAGAGATTTATTATAAATAGTAACAGCACTGGTTGCATACCATGGAATAGAATAAATTTTCCCATTATAGGCCAAAAAATCCAAAATTTCTTTATTAAACTGAGTCATATCATTTTGCGGGATTTCATACAATGCACCCTTATGGGCTAAAGTTGCCGAAAAATCAGGATTTAAATTAACCAGATCCGGAGGATTGTCGCTCAATACAGCAGCCAGAGTACGCTTTTCTCCTTCAGAAAACGGAACATCAATCCATTTTATTTTTATATCCGGATTTTCTTTTTCAAAATTAGAAATAACTTTTTGAATATACGGAGTGAAATCACTCATTTGCAAAGTCCAAAAAACTACTTCATTATCAGCCTTCTTTTTGCACAATGCAAAAAACATACCCGTAACTGTAACGAGAATCAGTGTCGTGATAATTACTAACCAAAAACTTTTATTCAAATCATTGCTCCCTATGACCAGTATGTTATAATAATTATACTATGAATAATTTATTTACGGAACTTGAAAATCAAAATAAACAAATCCCGCTAGCAGAAATATTAAGACCAAAAACTTTAGAAGAATTTCTCGGACAAAGCAACGTTATATCTTCAAGAAGCCCGTTATTAAACCTCTTGCAAACAAACAGGTTATTTTCTCTTATATTATGGGGTACCCCTGGCTGCGGAAAAACAACTCTTGCAAGACTTATTGCAACAAAAACAAATGCAAATTTTATAGAAATCTCCGCAGTAACCTCCGGAGTAAAAGATATTAAAGATGCTGTAGATAGAGCAAAAGAATCTCTTAGAGCAGGAATTAAAACAATATTATTCATAGATGAAATACACAGATATTCAAAAACTCAGCAAGATGCCCTCCTTCCTCACCTTGAAAACGGAACATTATTTCTTATAGGTTCAACTACGGAAAATCCGTCTTTTCAGGTAGTACCTGCACTTTTATCAAGACTGCAGGTAATCCGGTTAAATTCTATAGATGACGAAAGTATGGCAAAAATCATTAAACGAGGATTTTCATATCTTGCAAATACTTATACCCCGATGGAATGCGAAAGCGGAGTTCTGGATTTCATAATAAATCTTGCAAGAGGAGATGCCCGATATGCTCTAAATATTACAGAGAATGCATACTTTGCAAGCGACTTAAAAGATAATAAAAAATTTTTAACAGTAAAAACGATAGAAGAAATATGCCAGCAAAGAAACACCAGATATTCCAGACAAGAGCATTATGACTGTGCTTCCGCATTTCAAAAAAGTCTGAGAGGAAGCGATGCTGATGCGGCAATTTATTATCTGGCAAAAATGATAACAGCAGGAGAAGATCCAAGATTTATTGCAAGAAGGCTCATAACATGTGCTGCGGAAGATGTTGGCAATGCTGATCCTAATGCATTAAATATAGCAATAAACGCATATAAAGCTGTTGAACTTCTGGGGCTTCCTGAAGGCAGAATTCCGCTGGCACAAGCTGTTATATATGTTGCAAGAGCACCAAAATCAAACGAAGCCGCCTGTGCAATTGATGAAGCGATATCAGATATAACAAACGGGAAAGATTATCCTCCGCCAATGCATTTAAGGGATGCTCATTACAAAGATGCCTCAAAATACGGTTTTGGAACAGGATATGTATATACGCATGCGGCTCCCGATGTAGAACAACAATTTCTGCCGGATGAACTTATCGGAAGAAAATATACAAAAAAGTAAAACTGATATTCTAAGCTATATTTGCCGGTATAAATTTACCACAGCTAAACCGATGCAGTAAAAATGTATAGTTATTAACATACATTTACTCCCTAGCTTGAGAACATAGTAAATGTTTTTTCTATACTTTTTGATATCAAGTTTTTAACAGTATCATATTCAGTCGATAAAGAAGAGATCTCGGCATCAAGTTGTTTTGTTTTTAAATCTATAGAATCTTCTTTATATGTTAAATCAGCTTTCTTAGAAGTAAATTCGGCTTCTGCTCTTGCAATAGCATCAGTATCTGAAACCTCAACAATATAGCCTGTTTCATTATATCTTGTCTGATAATAATAACCGTCATTATTTAACGAACTCATAGAATATCTTCCGTCTTTAATAGCACTTTCCAGATATTCACTGTCATCAATTGCAGCATCTTCTCTCCAGCCATGTTCCAGAATATTGTTATACAATTCATCATAGAAGTCTGCGGATTTATCCACAACAGAAGTAACGGCGTTAGGATCATCTTGAGCAATATAATAATATCCTGAATTATCCGTTACATAAACTGATGTTTCCGGAGATGCACCAACTACATAAGATGAATCAGCACCTGATAGTGCATTTTCATAATATGTTAAAAATGCAGACATCATATTAGATAAACTTACTGCATAATATGAACCATTTGAATCTGTACCTATTTTATTATAATTTACAGCATTTTGATAAGCACTGTTATCGGTCATAGCACTATCACTATATCTGCTGCCTGAATCCGCCGGGTCATTTCTTGTAGACAGATAAGTACCAATAACCATATCATAAGCAAATTTTAACGCATTTGCAGAAGCTTCATCGACATTCAAACCTTGTCCTGTTAAATCTTCTGAAGCTGAATATCCAAATACTGCGGCTACAGAATTGAATAATTTTATTATCTGCTCTCTAAATTCATTTATAGAACCGACTTGATTATTTGCCATCAATACAATATCACTAGACAATAAATCACCAATAGACATTTCTGAAATTTCTGCAGCATAGTGGTTAATAACACCATTTTGAACTATTGAATATGTAGTCTTTGCAGTTTGCTCAGCACCATTACTATCATTGTACTTATTTTCTGCGTTCAATGAATTACCTGAAATATTGAATTTCCCGCCATAAGCATTATCTGCAGAAACATAAGATCTGCCTGAAGCATTTTTGTAAGTGTCGTAATCACCCTGTAAATAAGTTATAATGTTAGTATAAACATCAGCAACTTTTGTTGTTGTAATATTTCCATTATCATCTAAAATATACTCATCACTGGTTCCTGATTGTACTTGATACTGCCCGTCCATAATTTTCTCGGCATTATTTATCGTATCTTCAAGTTGATCAATCTCATTATTCTTGTTAGCCAGTTGCGTAGAATAATCTGAAGCATTAGGATCTAAAGCATCGCGTTCGCTTTCTTTAACAGATAAATCTCTTTTTAACTGATTAATAATATCTTTATTTATTTCATTACCTTGAGCAGTATTTACCAGCTTGTAAAGTCTGTTAAGTTCGTTTTGATACTCAACTTCTGTTAATTCATTTTCCCCAACAACCATTTGCCCCCAGTCAACCTGTTTTTGACCGATAGTTTCACTGAGAATCAAATCATACAAAGTCATTGCACTAACAGTAGATTTATTTAAAGGCTCTGCACCCATACCGGCAGAAGGATTCCATTCAATACCTCCGCCCGGATTTACTGTAGATGCATTAGTAAATTCAATTGCATTAGTATTACTATTTAGTTCTGCCTTAAAATCATATTTTGTAATAGCATTGGCTGTATCCTGAGTAATAATACCGCCCGGTACTAAAGCTTGTATAAACTTATCTCTTTGAGCCTGAGAACCTGCCCCGCCGGCTTTTGAAATTCCGGCAGCCTTGGCTGCAGCTGCAAATTCATTATTTAATACTATAGCCCCTGACGGAGTTGTAATCATATAAGGATTATAATCATTCGCAGCAGATGGCATCATCATTAAACCGTATGTCAAACCAAAATCACCTTCGACAGCATCATTTGACCAAACTAATTTGGTCGCATTCATAGCATTAGAATACTCAGTAGAAATATCAGATAACTGATTTGTTATCTCAAGTTTCTGCTGAGCCAACTCTGTTGATTTGTATTCACAATCAGCTTTTCTTGCAGTTATACATAAAAATCTTGCTTGTGAAGCTGCCAATCCCATACTTTTCGTAATCCTTTCGACGTACAGTCATTCCTTTGCTATTCATAATTACGGCATAATCACAAGAAACTTTAAGATTTTAAGATAATTTTGTAATATTTCGTTACAAAATTCATTTCGCAATATCAATTATTGCAAAAGCATTTAAATCCATTGATCCATATATTAATTTTATCTGGTTATCATTTTCAGGAATCCATTTAGCAAACAGAATAGCCTCTTCCCCGAAATCATCAGATGTTTCCTGAGCCGGAACCTGAGCCATCACATATTGTGCCTGATAAAACTTTATAACAGGGTTACCATTTTCTTTTTCTGCTTTGATTTGATAGTGTCCTACAGGCAAAATTCCTTCTCCGACTTTCAATTCAACGGGTAAAGATACCACAGGCAAACTATCCTTATCCGCGTGACTGTTAATAACCTCTGTTTCATTACTCTGGCGGAATTCTTCACCCTTCGGAATATTTTTATTACGCTTTTTAAACCCAAACCAGTTTCTATTTTGTTTATCTTTCACCTGTTCAACGGCCTTATCAAAATCTTCATCAGTAACAGGTTTGTCCTGTCCGTAGAAATCTTGCGAAGAATTCCAATTATCCCACAGGTCGCCTGTTGCAGGCATATCAACATCATCAGCCAAAACAGGCTGAATAATACACGAAACTAATACCAGAAAAAACATGATAATAAATCTTTTCATATTCCTATCTTAATGAATTTACCCCAAAAGTAAACCCGACATTTATATGAAAATTATTCAACAGAACTTTCTGCAGGAATCTCTTCTTTTTTTTCTTTAACTAAAAGCAATTTTGTAACTCTTGCACCGTCAACTTCTTTTACTGTAAAAGTAAAGCCGTTATATTTAACTGTATCATCAATCTGTGCAATATGACCGAGTTCTTTAACAACCAGACCCGCAATAGTATCAACGTCTTCATCTTCCCAGGTTTTTTCAGGAAGATCAAAATAATTAGCAAGTTCGTCCAATCTCATCATACCATTTGCAAGATATAAATTCGGACGGATTTCTTTTATATCAAACTCTGCTTCTTCATCAAACTCATCTTGCACATCTCCGAATATTTCTTCTAAGACATCTTCCAGAGTAATGATACCTGAGGTTCCGCCAAATTCATCTACTACAACAGCCATCTGGCTTTTATTTTTCTTAAATTCTCTAACCAGATTGTCCATTGTGATAGTTTCCGGAACAAGCATAACTTTTCTTTGAATTTTTTCAATAGGAGAAACTTCATCTTTTATAGCAAGCGAATATAAATCTTTAACATGAATTAAACCGGTAATGTGATCAATATCACCCTCATAAACAGGATATCTTGTATATTGATTTTCTGTTGCTACCTTATTAAGCTCTTCAAAACTCATATCTATAGGAACACAAATCATATCAGTTCTGGGGATCATAACTTCTCTTGCGGTTAAATCAGAAAACTTGAATACATTATGAATCATATCCTTTTCTGTTTCATTTAAAACACCTTCATCATAACTTGTATCAACCAATAAATCTAAATCCTCTATAGTATGAACAACTCTTGCAGAATTTACAGGAATTCTGAACATTTTTAATATGCTGTTGCAGGCAACATTCAAAATCCAGACAAAAGGTTTTGAAACAGCCATAAACAAATTCATAGGCCTTGCAACATACATCGCAATTTTTTCAGGATATTGAAGTGCAATACATTTTGGAACCTGTTCCCCGATAACAACATGTAAAAAAGTTACAACCAAAAAAGCTACAACGGCTGTAATCGGAGCCAAATATGCATGAGCCTGCGGAAAGTCATCCAGCAAAGGCTTCATCATCATCTCAATCGTCGGAGAACCAAACCAACCGATACCGATACTTGCAATCGTAACCCCTACTTGAACAGCTGCTATAAAGAAATTCATATCCTCCAAAGCTTTCAATGCCAATTTAGCATCGACATTACCATCTTTGGTAAGTTGTTCTATCTTTGTTCTTCTTGCTCTGACAATAGCAAATTCGGCAGATACAAAAAATCCATTCACAAGTAACAGTACAAAAACTATTAACCAATTGGAAATAATTATTCCCAGACTCGAGTCACTCATCCTTTTATTTAATCCTCATTTTATAGGTTAATTATATTATCAGAGCAAAAAAAAAGCAAGAGTCCGCACTCCTGCTTAAAGCTAATATAACTTAGCTAATAGTTTAGTTGTACTTATTTTAAAATCAGACAGTCATAAATCTTGTCTATTTTATCTTTCATATCAACAACCTGACTTTTTAAATCTTCAAATCTGTTATTAGTTGTAAAACGACTTTCTATATCTTTAATTATTTCTCTATGCTTCTTTTCTAACTGTTCAGGAGTAACAACTATCCGCTCCTGCACCAAAAACACCAGAACAACAATTACAATCGGTGCATAATAAATGAATTGATCCATAATTTTCTCCTTAATAATTTATCCCAAAACAATAGGCCAGTAAAAATCAACCAGATACGACGCAGCATCAAACGGATGAGATAAAAACTTCAGTTCCTTAGTCTGCTTTATCTGACTGTAGGTTGGAACATCAATTTTTGATGAACCTTCAATATAGCGAAGATTGTATATATTATATAAAAGTTTTTCACATTTTGGAGAAACGTATAAATGAATCTCTCCGTCTGCATTTCTGACTTTTGCATTAAATGCGGCTATACGGTTTTTTATCGGAGGATTGAAAGCTTTAATTTTTATATCAACATCATATCCGTAGGATTCAAGTTTTCGTTTTATAATTACATAATTTGTATATTCGCTCGTGCAGCTTCTGTTATCACCGGAGGCATCTCCATTGATAATAAGTTTACCTTTATGATCAGGGTAACGGTTATGAAATTCTTCACAGGTTTTAGCTGTTGTAGTATTTTCCAGAACCAGTTCATCAAAATAAAAAACTTTATCTTCTGTTTTATGAGCAAGAACCCATGCCATCGGATCAACATTAAAATCACAGCTTATATGTACATCAAGTTCAGGCTGATATTGAATTTCTCTTACATTTTCATCCGTAAAATCTTTTACGACAAGATTAGAATTGTAATTGCCGGTTTTACCAAGAACAAAAATATCATAATAATTTTTGTCATAAAGTTTTTTTAATTCATCACAAAAACCTTCGGGTAAATGCGTATTTTGAGTTGTAGGAGCACATATAAGCCTGTAATTTGGCGGGGGATTATTTAAAAAAGTTTTATATATCCAGCCTTTTTGAATTTCCGGATTTGTGTGACCAAAAATCCTGTATGTAAAATTTTTCCACGAAGATTTTTTACGCTGCCGCATACGAGCAAGAAGCATTTTGAAAGTTTCATAAGGAATATCAGACATTTCTTCAATTTCAGCAAACCCGAGATTAAGGGATTTTAATTTATTCGGCTCGTCAAAATGTCTAAAAAGAATTTCCGAACCGTTATGAAAAACTATTTTTTGTTCTGCACTAACCCATTTATAATCAAGTTTTTCAACAAAACCTATATTATCAAAATGCTCAAAATAAGTTTTCAACGTAGTATCTCTCACAAGGGTATAAGTTTGAGCCCCGACAAGACCTGTTATCCCCGGAAACTTTACAGCAAGAAGAATGCCTAATAAAGCTCCGGCAAAAGTTTTGCCGGAGCCGTACCCGCCTTGATATACTGCAACATCAAGGGAATACTTGTGAGGAATTTCCAAAAATCTTCTTTGAGCATCTAACAATTCATATTGCATTTTTGGTACCTCCAAAGATTTCTAATATTACATTACATTATTCTGTACTGGCATTTGTCCAGAATTCAATTTGTTTATCTGATTTTTATTTATATTATTATTATTTTGGACAGCCAACGTTTTATTGTCGGAATCTTTATTTTCTGTTAAAAAATTATTAGCATTCTCAACTCCGTATTGTTCCATAGCAAATTTAAAACATTCAAGCCAGTCAATACGCTGTGAAACTTCACTAATTTTTGCAAAGGATTGAAGAACTTCAAATAATTCTTTTATACGGGCTTTACGCTCAAATGTGGCTTTTCTATCTCCATAGCGATAGATGTAACTCGAATTTCTGATTTTGTCATCAATTTCCACCAGGAAAGTTCTGCCCCGATCATTTGCAAGAATAGATTCTTTTCCTAACTTGAAATTAGAAATAATTTCTGCAGTTTTTTCCACCATAGGAACAATAACTTTTCTGTTAATTGCTTCCAAAATCATATTAAGTCTGGCTTCCTGACCGTTCACGGAATAGTTAATTTCTGTTGCAGTCTTATCAGAAGATTGCAAATTCCCTGCCATATTTTTAAAAATTCCGGTTGCACTTTCAACTGTTGATTTAAAATAATTCAAAAAATCCCAGCCCTGCATAGCTTTATCAAAAGAAAGCGGTGCAGGAACAGATGTCATTAAAGAAGCATCATATTCAATAATTTTTCCTGGTCTAACATCTTGTTGTCCGGTAAAACAGCCTTTTGGAGCAAGATAAGGAGGGTTCATCATAAGAGCGAGTGCATCAAGCTGTTTATTCAAAATGGTAGATGATATATTATTCAAAATCAAAGCAACCCTTAAAGGAGAAATTCCCCGTCCTGTAGAAGGACATTCAATAATATTTGCATGAATAAACGGATTTATTATGTACGGATTATCCTCAAATCTTATCAATACACATCTTCCCGCTATAACTATTAATTTGTTTTTTAAAACTTCACCTGTCGGAAGCTCTATATCTCCCCAGTATTCAATAACTTCTATTTTATTTTCATACGAAACCGACTTTTTAATACTTTTTGTTTTTTTACCTGCCACCACTCCTTTCAATATTTCCAGTTTTTCTTCATTAAGCATATTATTGGATTTGTTTGATTTGATTTCTGCCAAAGATTGATATGTTCTGTAAATTTTTGCACAACTGTCCCAGTTATTTACATCATTCTTATCAAAAACAAAATCCTCGTAATTTATAAACTTAACTCTGGCATTATCATAAATAACTTTATTTTCAACAATAAAATTTTCTTTAATATTATTTTTTATTTGTTCATCCAGAGATATAGCACGCCTTGTTCGTCTAAATTTTGTATCCCAGCCGACAAATAAAGTTACCTCGCCGGTTTCAACTACAGAATCTATAATTTTTTCCATTTCATCTTCAATTTTCATCTTTTCAAAAGTATTAACAAGCATGGCTTTTTGCCTATTCGCATACTTTTGGGTTTCAAAATCAGTACCTTCAACATCAAACATTCCATCAGAATGAGAATATAAATTTTGAACCAGATGAGATTTCAGAGTCTGAGCAAGTTCATAAATATCAGGAAGCTGAATATTACAATCCCAGGAATTAATTTTCGGAATATCAGAATCATAAATTGCATATTTTATAAGTCTATTATCCGTTAATTGTGTTGTTCTGTCATTTTCAAAATAATCATATTTTTCAATTATATTGCTCATTAAAAATTGTTCATCAATATAATTGATTTTATTTTTGTCATCATTTAAATTTTTCATATTTACCTCTACTTATAATAGTAATCTCGATACATGGCATAAATATCAATATTCTGGGGTTTACCAAGCCTTAAAGTTTCATTTACCAGAGTAGTTTCATAAGTAAAACCGCTTGATTTAAGCAGAGTTTTAACTCTGAAATTATCCGGATAAATTTGAGCTTTAATTTTAACAAGACCGAGTTCGTCAAAGCATTTCTTTAAAAAAATTTTAGCAGCAAATCTTGTAAAAACTCCCCATGCTCCACGCTCAAAACAAGTTGTTAATTCGGCACTGTATAATTTATTTTCATTTCCCGTAAAATTATCTAAAAATACAAATCCCATAAAAGTATCATCATAGTCGGTTATTACCCAAAAATATGGAGAAATACTTTCTACAAATGAATAAATATCAGATATGCAATTTTTTGAAAAATCATCTATTAAAAACTTATAATATGAGCGGATACAATTTTTGATATTTGGAATATACTGCAAATTACAATATAATCCGTATTGCCTGTTAAATACAATATTTTTAAACATACGAATCTTATATTTTTATTTTCTCAAATTTTACAAAACTATTATCACTAACAAAAGAATCTGCAGTACCGGCAAGAAGGTTATTACGCACAGAATTTTGCGAACCAAGATACCCATCAGCCTGAACTCCGTTTATATAAGATTTAGTCTTACTGTTTTTATTCATCACTGAATATACAGCATCTTTTGAAAAAAGCTTGTCTTTCGGAACTTTTTTAATATCAGTAACTAATTTTTTGTTTCGTTTTTTGTTTGCTGTTTTTAGTTCCTGCTTAAATTCATTTTCAATTTTTGTTTTCATAATTTCTTCATAAGAAGAATTATTTAATAACATTTTTTCAATATCTTTGTTATCTCTCATCAAATACAACCTTTCATAAATTTAGATTTTGTTATCATCCAGGTTTGAAATCGTAATAATTTTTGCTTCATGGTACTGTTCCTCCTCTGCAGGAGAAGAAAATCCCAAATATTTGCAAAGACTTTCTAAAGCTTTTAATCCTGCAGACGAATCTCTCAATTTCATTTTCCCTGTAGGGGAGCCATCTTTGTCTAAAATATCCTCCTTTTCCAGAGAAAATTCCGCAATCTGCAATAGTTTTTGAATAACATACCCCTTAGGGACATTCAAAGATTCAATCTGCTGTTTCAAATGAACTTTAATTTCATGGATAATATTTTCTTTTTCAAGTAATTCCAAAGAAAAAGCTTTTAAATCTTTGCATTTGTAACCTGCTTTTTTCGCAGCAAATTCACCGTCAAGCGTCCTTATATATTCAATTACAAACCTTTTTTGCTGTGGTGTTAATTGCTTCATCTCTTTACATTTCTTATTATAATTTGTGTTTTTACCAAATAATTTGTATAATATACATGCTATTTATATTTCGGCTAGTGTAAATCTTAACAGGGGGGAATGAAAACGACTTCCTGTTTTTTTTGCCTATTTTCTGAATAAATTGACTACAGGCGAACTTAAAGCCGATACCGATGTTTTAGATTTCAAATTCAGCAAGGCTTCTTTGTACATGCTCAGCCAGTATGAAAATTTAAAATATTGAGGATTGGCCTTTAATCTTAAGCATGCTCCATAAACCAGTAATTGTTCCGCAAAAGGCATGGGAATTAAAGAAGTATCGTATGCTTCTTCCAAATCAGTTTTTTCATTATTTTCCGAATCTAAAACACAATTTTTTGTATAATAAATAATTTCGATATTTTTATCTTCTTTAAACTTTGGAAATACAAGCTTATCTGAGAAACTGGAATATGTTTCGCTGGTTGAATTTCCTGTTAAAAAAGGCTCAATATTCTCAGAAAAATTATACTTTTTACCGTCAATAAACAAATATAAAATTCTGCCGTTGACTGTATTATCAATTTCGGAACACCCAGCAGGCAAAGATAAACTCATCTTGCGAAGAAGGAAATTCCAGCCCTCAATATTACAGATTTCTTTATTAACAACATTTAAAATCGATACAATACGTTTATGATCATTTTTCACTAATTCTGACATTGAATTCACCTGTTTGTAATTCAATTCTAATAAACATTTATTTATAAGTTCTAAAAAATTCATTACATCTCCTTTTTTTGAAAAGCCCGAACAAGAATAATAAAATTCCTGCCCGGACTTTATTATTGAATTTACCGAAATTATTTAATTAACCCTTGGCGTAGCTGCTCCATAATCAATTTTTCATTTCTGGTAAATTCTTCACCACTCATATTGCCGATATCCTCACGAGTAAAAATCCTATTTGCATTACTGTCAGAAGAAGCATTTTGAGCATAAGCCGTCAATTTACTTTTCGCAGCAGAGTTCTCGTCATTCAATGATTTCTCGTAAGCGGATTTTTTCAAATATCTGTCAACTGCGGCATTTTCTAATTTTTCCATAAGTTGAGATATTCGAACTATTTCATCTTTATCCATATCATAATCCTTCAGGTAGTTCAGAACATCAGATCTTCCTTCCCCGTCAAAAAATCCCGGATGCTCTTGATTAAACAAAACCATAGGATTTAATACAGAACCGGCTGAGGGCAATGCAGTATAAGGTTTTTGCGAAAAATTTCGAATATTCGAATTTTTATAGTTGTTAATATCTTGAGCTTTCCTTGCCAATTGAGTCATCAAATATTGTCCTTGTTGCTGACTAATTATACCCTTTGACAGAAGATCTTGAATCCTCTGCACATCTGCACCGATAGCTTGTTCTAATTGATAAAAAAGATCTTTATATCCTGAATTTTGGATAGGATATGAATTTCCGGCAGATGATGAAATTCTGTTATTTGCCTGCGGCAGAGTCTGACCGCACATTTGATTTTGCATAATAATTTATTCTCCTTTTGTTTCTTGCAAAGATTTCATATAATGAACCGCTATTTCAATTACATCGTCAATAAAGCCTGACAGTAACACTGAAATTACATATCTCAGCCAATTTGGAAACGGTAAATTGCTTACGATATATTCAACAGCCAATTTCTTTTTTTCCTGTCCTTTTCCGCTTCCTAATTGTTCTTCAGCAACTAAAACAGCATTCCTTGCTAATTCTTTTATTTGATTTTTTAAATTTGAAAACATATAATTTCTCCGTATTATTTTTTAAAATGTACTCTCAATCACTATCAACCGGAAAGAGAGTACATTTAAGCCTTAACCTCCGGTTGAAGAAGATTCCGGTGTTGTAGTTTCAGTATCCGTAGTTGTATCTGTAGAATCATCTTCTATTACAACAGAACTATCAACAGAAACTATCATTTTTGCCAGAGATTTAGGCTGTACGGTTTTTGCACCGTATAAATACAAACCTCTTACCAAATCAGAAAATGAATCTTTATCTCTTAAACTTTCTATTTTGGCAAGCTGAGAAGCAAAAGTAATTGCATCGTTCGTACCGGCTAACACATAATATTTATCATCAACTTCAGTGAGATTTGTACTGACTAAAACATCCATGCCTGCAATTCTTCCGATAGAACCTTCTCTCAATGTTTTATCCGCAACTTTATATGCACTGATAAACTCAGGACTTTGCAGCAAATAAGCTTCAATATTAGGATTGATAACAACCCATGGTTTAACCCCTGCATACACAGCATCTGAATTTTTCAAAGCCAGAGCTAATTTTACAAATTGTTCATATATAGAAGACTTATCTAACGTAATGGGGGAATCTTCCGTTCCAATAGTGTTTTCTTCGGGAACATCAGTATGTAAACCTAAAAGATAAGAATCCTGAACTACTTCAATTGCCTTTTTCGCATTTGTCAAATGGGCTTCCATAATATCGGCATTAGCCTGAACTTGAGCAATATCATCAATTTTAAAAGCAAAAAACTTTTTCTGATCAATTACCAGATCTTGAGATGTCGGAGTAAGACTTGCATATTCAATATTGTCAGAAGTCAAAGTAGACACCGTAACATCCGCAGGAGTAATAATTTTTACTGTATCACCCTGATTTTTAATTTCTCCTTCCCAATTTTTGTTAACACACTGAAGCATTACACAATTTTTTTCTAACATCTGGTTTAGCTTTTGGCTCCAAATTTGAGGAATAAAAGCTGAGTAGGTTGAGCTGAATTCTGTCATTTGTTTTTCCTTTCTCTTTTTCAAACTGTATACATTCTATGAGTGGTGATCTTAATCATCATTATAAATTTCTCTGAATTGCAGACCGATAATTGCACAATTATCAGACATTTCAGAGCCTTCTACGCAAAGCTGGATAGAATAATTGCTTCCGCAAATTTCAGCTTTTTCCATTACTTCCGAGGTAACAGACCATACAGGGGCATCATTTTCTTCTAAACTCCAGCAATACTCTAAATCATCAGGTGTGTCATCTCCGCCCCAGATAAAATGACTGTAATGCTTTGAATATATTAACTCCGCATCGTCACTAACTCCGCTATCATAATCTTTATATATAGAAAATTTAAATTTATTATCATTTAAATCATCCAGAATAAAATAAAATTCATCAATGAGTTTCCGTCTGAGAACTTTCCCCAAAGATAAAAATGGGGATTTCCACATAAATTTAATAGATTCTCCGTTAAAAGATGTGCCATAATCCTCACGATATATCCGGCCTTCTTTATCGGCAGTTAAAATATATGTTCTAAAAACACAAGCTGTAGTGATATCCTGCGGAATTATTCTTTTATACCAGGCTTTATTAACATAATCATTTATCCAGATTGTATGATAACAGGAATCGTCCAGATACGGGAATAAAACCCATATCTGGCTTTTATCCGGATAATGAAGAATTTTTGTATTATCTAACCTTGATACATCAAATTTATTAAATTCATCTTTTATATTTACGGAAATTTCAGAACCAAGCCTGATTTGATTCAATTCCCCGACCTGTTCAAGTGCAAAAATACCGTTGCTCAAAAAATACTGTTTATTATCAACATTAACAATTGAATCTTTTGCAATAGTTCCTTTCTCTGCAAAAGGAACTATCGCAAAATCAGAAGGATTTGAGCCTGTCAAAATAAAGACTCTTTCTCTTTTATAAATGGCTAAATACTCCTTATAAGGATTCATTGTAATAATATCTGCAGTATCTGTATGAAAATCACTTATATAACCGGCATCTTCTTCTGTTTCAAAATCATCATAAGTTCCGAGTGCTGAATAATATATTGTTGAATCTTTTGCACACCAAACCCGGCCTTTATAAACCGTAATACACTCCGGATACAAAATATCTCCGCTTTTATCTTTTAGATTGCAATCTACAATATCAAAATTCTGATTATCTTTGATATAAAACATTGCATCAGATTCTGTTGAAACAAGTATTCCCCGTAAAAACTTTGCGAATTTAACATTGACTCCGGTCAAAGTTTTATCAAGAAGTTTTAATTCATCATTTACTTCCGAATACACATAAACTTTACCTGATAATGTTGTAATCACAAGTTTATATAAACTATCTGATTCAAATTCACTCATACCGGTAATTTCTTCAACAACAGGAAGCTGAATTACAAGAGTATTTCCTTTTTGTTTTATTAAGCCTTTGTTGTTATAAATTTCAATATTTTCAGAATCTGACCAATAAATTTTCTTTGGATTCATTCCCATTTCAGTTTTAGTAGATGCCTGGTTAATACCGCCAGACAAATCAAAATAATTTACATCCATAAATTAACCCCTTATAATTTTTCTTTATACCAACGAACTTTAGATCTGATAAAACTGCCAACATCGCTTTGCACAACCCAAGGGTAAGGCGGAATCCAGATAATATCAATTTTGCCGGCACTTGATGTTTTAGGATTTAATTTTCCAAATTCGTAATGGGTAAAAACAGTATCCGGCGTAACCTGTAAATTATACTTTTTGCAGAGTTCTGCACAAAATTTCATACACGATTCAAATTGAATTTTTGTTATAGGAAAATTTCCGGGAGATGTACTTGATTTAAACCCGTACATTCCGCACATGCAAACCCCGATAGAACCGGTATTGCCGCCGCCTGTATGAGCTGCATATTTCCCATCATTACAATCTTCATTATCTTCCGGCTTATAAATCCCGCTATAAACTTTTCCATCTGCATCAATTAAATAATGATAATAATTCTTTTCGAATTCACTTGGATAATATCTTCCGGCACTCCAGTGAATAATAATTCTTTTAATCATGTAAATCTCCTCATAATATTTTCCATTTCGGATTTAAATGCATATATAAAACTACTGCGTTGACTCGATTTCTGGCATTTAATGAGTCCATTATTGAATATATATGTGTCTGTACTGTCCTTCTTGACATTTTTAGTTTTACGGCAATCTCTTTATCTGTAAATCCGCGTGCCACCAAGGTTAATATCTCTAATTTCTTTGGTGATAATTTCATCACTTCTCTCTTTCTTCCGGTTAAGTTAACTTTATATTATATTAAGCGTCCTTAAGTTTTTTAATAATATCTCCAGATTAGTTAAGAAAAACGCAGAGGGGAGAAAGGGTAGATAAATGATAGCAACCCCTCTGCAACCAATTAGAGTAAAATGAATGAAGGATTTGGTTTAGTGAATAAAACTAACAAAACCAAGTTTCAAATTAGATAAGTTGGAGTAAGACTTTTCCTGAGTATAAAAACTTTTGCAATTACAATAACATACACCTCACAAATAATTACAGTCCGGTAATAATTAATTGACCTTAAATCTCTCCCCGTTATTATTAACTTGTCTGATACGGCAGTACCGATAGAGAAATTCTAATCCATTTGTTATTAACATATCCCGTAATACATATACACTTTTCCTCTTGTAAGCTTTAGACTGCTATTGTTTGTTGAAATTCAGTCATTGCCGCTTACATTTTTAAGTATATACAATTTTTAATTAAATAATAGTCCGCACTTTTCCTTAAGTAAAAATACGGACTTGACAACCTGAAAATGCACTCAACTCCAAACACTCAGGACACTAATACTCTCAAGAGCATAAAATAAAACTTTGAAAAATTTTAATAACTTGCAAAAAAAATTACTCCATTTACAATAAAATTATGGGGAATATATTATTAGTTTCAGAAAATGAAGATATAATTACAAATTATAAAATTTTGTTTGGCAAAAAACCATACAAATTTCAAAGTTGTGCTGATGAAACTTCAATTTATGACTACATTGAAATCTCTCAGCCCGATTTGATAATACTTGATGAACTATTAGAGTTTCCGGACATAAAAACAACCATAAAAAAAATCAAATCAAATCTTGATAATGTACAAATTCTGTTATTAACAAACGGAGAATGCGTTGATGAGGAAATTTCCAAACTTGTCAGCGGATTTCTTTTTAATAAATTTTCAGATAACCTTATTGTTTCAACAATAAATACCTATTTAAAAACCAAAAATAACCTTGATAAACTTTCAGAAAAAAATAAGGATCTGGCAGACAGTTTATACCGACTCAATGTTTTGTATAATACAAGTTCTCAATTTGCAGGAACACTTGATACAAAAAAACTCATAGATTATATGATAGAAGGTCTTGATAAATCCTTGAGTTTTGATTTAACCTGTACTATTTTCTTTGGTCTAAAAAATGAACCTGTATTGATAGTCAATTCTTTATATGATATTTCGGAAGAATTGATGAGTGCATTAAAATTACGGGCGATTTTGAATTATAAGTCGTTATTTGAAAACAAAAATGCTCCATTTGAAATAGATGAAAAAGCTCTAAAAATAATAAAATATATTAAAAATCCTAATAATAAATTTACATTTTCAATTTTTCAATACGACAATATGTTTGCACCGATTGACTTGGGAGATAATTTCTTCGGCTGCATAGAAATTTTCAAGCAAAACCATTTTTCAACAGATGATGCAACATATTTTCAAACAATTGTGCAGCAGGTTTCTCTTCCATTAAAAAGTGCCGGATTATATCAGGAAATTATTGAAAAAAATCTGGAATTGGAAAAACTTGAACGTGTGAAATCTGAATTTATTTCAATCGTTTCGCATGAATTGAGAACACCGCTAACCCCAATAAAAAATGCACTTTCAATTTTATCAAGCGGAAGATGCGGGGCATTAGGAGAAAATGCCGTCAAATTTATTGATATGGCAAAAAGAAACGTAGAAAATCTTACCAGCATTATTAATGACATTCTTGATATAAATAAAATTGAAGCCGGAAAAATGGATTTTAATTATAAACTTATGAATATTCATTCCGTAATTGAAAATGTCAAAAACAATTTTGACTGTGTAGCTAAAGAACATGAAATTACACTAACAGCTAATGAGCAGGAAAACCTGCCTGAAATTTATGCGGATTCACAGCGTCTTGATCAGGTTTTAACAAACCTTGTATCCAATGCTATTAAATTCACTCCTACCGGGAAAAAAATAACTATAACTTCAGAATTAAAAAACGCATCTGAAATAAAAACAAATTCCTACTTTGAAGATGAAATACAAAATTTAAAAGGGAATTATGTTATTGTAAGTGTAATTGACGAAGGTATAGGAATAAAAAAAGAAAATTTACGCAAAGCTTTTGACAAATTCACACAAATAGAAAACTCTCTATCAAGAAAAGCTGGCGGAACAGGATTGGGATTACCTATTGCCAAACAGCTTATTAAAGCACATAAAGGCTCAATATGGTGTGACAGCGAAGAAAACAAAGGCTCCAGTTTTCATTTTGCACTTCCTGTTATAACTGAATCAATAGAAGGAAAAACAATTCAAAAAGAACTTTTGTAATATAATAAGATTATGGAAAAGAGAAAAATCAGTATATTAGGGTCAACAGGTTCTATTGGAACACAGGCTCTGGAAGTTATAGAAAAACTTCAGGATAAATTTGAGATTATTGCACTATCAGGCGGAAGTAATATTGAATTATTAACTGAACAGGCTGAAAAATTCAAACCAAAATATCTCTGCATCGGGAATTCTAACAAAAAAGTAAATATTGACGGGATAAAAACTCTTTACGGCTCAGAAGGGTTAGACGAAATTTGTTCAAATAAAGAAAACGACATAATCCTTGTTGCTGTATCCGGCAAAATTGGACTGCGTCCGACATTAAAAGCTATTGAAAACAAAATCCAAATAGCACTTGCCAACAAAGAAACACTTGTTATGGCAGGTGATATTGTGATGAAAAAAGCAAAAGGAAACGGTGTAAATATTCTGCCTGTTGACAGCGAACACAGTGCAATACATCAATGCATAAAAGACATTTCTCAAATAGACAAACTGATTATCACCGCAAGCGGCGGACCGTTTTTGCATAAATCCGTTGATGATATGAAAAATGCAACCGTAAAAGAGGCTCTGGCTCACCCACGCTGGCACATGGGGAAAAAAATTACCGTAGACAGTGCTACACTAATGAATAAAGGTTTGGAAATAATAGAAGCACATCATTTATTTAATATGCCGTATGAAAAAATAGACGTAGTTGTACATCCGCAAAGTATTGTACATTCTGCAATAGAATATACAGACGGTAGTGTCATAGCACAGCTGGGGCTGCCAAGTATGCATATTCCAATACAATATGCCATAACTTATCCTAATCGTTACGAAGGAATAAAAACTAAAAGTTTCAGTTTCTCAGAAATTGCAAGATTAGATTTTGAAAAACCTGATTTTGAAAAATTTCCAAGCATAAATATGGCATATAATGCCGGAAAAATTGGAGGCAGTATGACAGTATGCCTGAATGCCGCAAATGAAGAAGCTGTTATGGCTTTTCTAGCAGGAAAAATCAATCTGTACGAGATTTACCGCATTACAGAGAAAATGCTTGAACACCATAAACTTATACAATCGCCTTCTATAGATGAAATTTTTGAAATAGATAATGAAATAAGAATAAAAACAAAAGAACTTATTAAATAACCGGCTCATTTACATATTGTAATAATAAAGTAGAACCAGCAAAAACATGTTATACTGTAATTAGCAATATTGTTGAAGGATTAGGGGAAGATATGAAAAAAATTCTTATTGTAGATGATGAACAGGATATTGTCGAAAGTTTAAAATTTGTTCTGGAAACCTATGACTACACCTGTTACTGTGCCTATAACGGAGAAGACGGTCTGAAACTTGCCAGAGAAATCATTCCTGACCTCATAATTCTAGATGTTATGATGCCCCGCATAAACGGTTACAAAATCAGCAGATTATTAAAATTCGATTCTAAATATAAAAATATTCCAATTTTAATGATTACCGCAAGATCTCAGGAAGAAGACAAACTTATCGGCGAAGAAACAGGAGCAGATGAATATATAACAAAACCTTTTGATCTTGATGATGTAGTTAAAGCAGTCCAGAAATATCTGAATACAGAAGAAAAATAAAATGAATATAATTACAAATAAAACACTTGAAACACTAAAATATGATCTGGTAAGAGAAGGACTTGTTCAATATGAAGTAGTTGAACAAGCTGAAGAAATTGCCAATGCACAAAATATAAATATAGGCCAGGCACTTATAAACTCTGGATTTTTAACAGAGGAACAGCTTATTAAATTTTTAGAATCTAAACTCCATACTCCCTATGTAAATCTTGATGATTACGATTTAGATATAAAATGTTTAAAATACATAAATTATTCAGATGCAAGAAGATATAAAATTATTCCGCTCTTCAAAATAGAAAACACCCTGACAGTTGCAATGGCAGACCCGAGAGACTTATTTGCCATTGATAAGATTATGGAATCTGCTGAATGTGAAATAGATCCGGTTCTATCATCAGAAGAAAGTATTCTTAAAAAGATTGATGAATTTTATAAACTTGATGTAACAGTAGGTAATATTTCCACAGATTCAAACTCCGGTTATGACTGGCAGGACGAACTGCACAAAGAGGATTTGAGTGATAATCATATCCAAAAAATTATCCGTGCAATTTTAAAACAGGCAATACTTGAAGAAACCCACGAAGTTACATTTCAGGGAGAAGAAGACGGTCTTGGTGTAAACTTTAAGAAAAACGGTGAACTGAATAACAAAGGAGTAATTCCGACAACTCTTGTTTCTTTGTTTACAGCTAAATTAAAAACCTTATCAGAACTTGATCCGTCAGTATCAGAAGTTCCGCAATTAGGTAAACTTTGTTTTAAAGTAGATAATATAATCGTTCTGGCAACAGTTTCAACATTCCCTACCATTATGGGGGAAAGAATATTCTTAAAAATATACAAACCGCCAATACAACTGGATAAAATTATCACATCAAAATCCGAATTATCAGAAATAAAGCAGGCTCTGGACAAACCGGGCATAATACTTGTCTGCGGTTCAGCATTGAGCGGGAAAACGCATATTATATATTCTCTGCTGCTTGAAGCAGCTAAGAAAAAATCAAAAAACATTATGACTCTTGAAAGTATCGCAAAATATGAACTCGAAGGAGTTAATCAATGCGAATTTAACGAAAATGTCGGCTTTAACATGGATAAAGCTGCTCGCTTTATTGAATTTCAAAACCCTGATATCATATATCTTGAAGGTATAAAATCCAAAGAGTCTTTTGATTATTTTTCAAGTCTGGTTTACAACGACAAAACAATTATTATGGAATTTCTTGCCAACAATATGGAAGATTTGAGAAATAAAATGGCATTTTCGGATTTTGATACTCTGAAATCAATAATATCCTGTATGGTATTTATACATTCCAAAAACAGTGTCGAAGTATTCAATAAAGAAACCTTACAAAAATACCTGGGATAAAAAAATCCCCGCTTATGCGGGGTAAAATCTGTCTAGGAATTAGGAATAGGAATTAAAATGTCTCTCTTTATTTAAACGGTAATTAAATTTTCTCTTTTAATATCTCTCGTGTTTATTTAATGTTTACATATATATAAAGTATATATAAATTATATAATTTCACATTCGGTATAATTCTTTACAAAAGTTCACATAACAAAGGAGAATCGCTTTCACGATTCTCCTTGCAACATACAATATACATATTATTTCAAAGCAAATGTCATATCAGCCTCTACACAAACTCTGCCATCAACTTTGCCGACACCATGAGCCTTACAAATAGGACCTTTTACTTTAGTTAATTCAACTTCAATATCAAATCTGTCACCCGGTCTTACGATATTTTTAAATCTTACACCGTCAACACCTGCGTATAAAGTTAATTTACCGGCAAATTCCGGCATAGTCATAAGTATCGGAGCAGAACATTGAGCCATTGCTTCAAGCTGCAGCACACCCGGCATAATCGGATTCCCCGGGAAATGCCCCTGGAAAAAAGCTTCATTCATTGTTAAATTTTTATAACCTTTTGCATATTTTCCGGGTACACATTCAGTAATTCTATCCACGAGCAAAAACGGATATCTATGAGGAATCATTTCCATAATCTGTAATGTGTCAAAACTTAATACTTCATTTGTTTCTTCTGACATTTTACTCTCCTTTATATTTCGATTAACTTATCTTTCAAATTTTTTGCAACTTTTATATGAACAGCATGACCGGCTTCTTTTGCAAGTATCTGACACCGCATATTCAGAGGATTTACACCTGTCAGGTACAAATCTCCAATCAAATCCAGCATCTTATGCTTTACCGGTTCGCAATCAGAACGTAATTCAGTAGTATAACCGCCGTCATCAGTAAATCCGACAGTGTTTTCTTCCGTTACACCTTGAGCAAACCCTAACATTTGGAATTTCTTTAAATCTCTGTAAAAACCAAATGTTCTTGCTTCAATAATTTCATACTTGTTTTTCGGATTAAAATTAACAAACCTTCTTTCTAATCCTTGATGCTCATAGTTTACAGCATATGATATAAATAAATTATCACTTGGAAGAATTATAAGACTAGTTTTTCCATTCAAATAATATACAGGTTCCGAAACAGTATAAAATTTTTCTTTAGCAAAAAACGGCCTGTCAGTTCCAGCTTCTTTAATAGCCTCAACCCACATTTTTGAACTGCCGTCAAGAATAGGTACCTCATCTTCGGACATACAGATATCAACAGAATCAATATGACAAAAAGCCAAAGCTGCAGTTAAATGTTCGGTAAGCATTGCACTGGCTTTTTTAGAACCTAATACAACACAATGGTCAGTAGATATAACATGATCTACATCGGCCGTAAATGAATCTTTATCCTTAACAAAATATCTTATTTTACCTGACGTAGACGGGAACAAAGTCACTTCGCAGGGCTTATTCTTCATTAACCCGTGTCCGGATATTCTAATTTCTTTTTTTAATGTAACCATTTGTCTTATTCCTCATGCTGAGCTTCTTCAAAAGATTTCAACATCGGTTCAAATTTTCTGAATTTAGCAAAGATTTCTTGTGCATCTTTCATTGTTTTCAATTGCTTAATAAAGTCTTTTCTTGGTACTGCAGGAATACCTACAATAATAGATTTTGCAGGGAATGATTTTGTAACACCTGCTTTAGCGGTAATAATAGTATCAGAACCGATTTCAATATGGTCAGCCAAGCCTGCCTGCCCGGCTATAACTACCCTGTCGCCTATTACACAGCTGCCTGCAATACCTACCTGTGATACTATTAAACAGCCTTTTCCTATACGACAGTTATGGCCAATCATAACTAAATTATCAATCTTAGTATTATCACCAATTATTGTATTTTCAATAGTACCTCTATCGATTGTTGTGTTTGCACCAATTTCAACATTATTCCCGATAACAACCGAACCGATAGAAGGAATTTTGAATATAACTTGTTCAACATCGCCTTCTTTTATTTCGCCTTCTTTTCTGGCATTTTCAATATTATTAGGATTTTCTGTAACAAAACTGAAACCATCGGCACCTAAAGAAACTCCATGATGAAGAATTACATCATTACCGACCTGAACCCTGTCACCAACACGAACACCGGGGTGGAAGAAACAATTTTTACCGATTTTTACACCGCTGCCGATATAAGAATTAGCCAGAATTTTTGTATTATCGCCGATAACAGCATCCGGAGAAATAACAACATTTGCACCTATACAAACATTTTGTCCCAATTTTGCAGAAGGATCAACAACTGCAGTAGGATGAACATCTTTATTAACAAAAGGAGGAACATAGAACAAATTAAGCAATTTCATCATAGCCAATCTTGGTCTTTCTACCTCAATTGTAGTGAAACCGTCAATTTGAACACCCAACGGAACCAATGCAGCTTTTGCTTTGGATTTTGCAAGATTGGCAATCTCTTCTTCCCCTAAAGCTAAAGCCAAAGTATTTTCATCACACAAAAGCGGAGGTGCAATATGTGTAATACTTGGACTTGCAACCTTAGTTAACATTCCGCCTACAATTTGTGTAATTTCATCTACTGTAAATGATTTCATTTTGATACTCCTTATTTAGTTATTCTTCATCTTTTCTATAGTATTTGTAGTTGATTTACCTTTAACAAACTCAATAAATTCAACTCGAGTATTATTCTTCTTCATAATATCTGCTTCAGGCAGAGTTTCCATTGTATAGTCAGCACCTTTTGTATAAACATCAGGTTTTATTTCATCTAAGAGATCACGAGGACTATCCTCATCAAATAATACCACATAATCAACACAAGACAAGGCACATAAAATTTCTGCCCTGTCATTTTCATTATTTATGGGTCTTTCCGGTCCCTTTATAGAACGTACGGACTTATCTGAATTTAATAAAACAATACTGTAATCAGCAAAAGACTTAGTCTTTTGTAAATATCTTACATGCCCGACATGCAAAATATCAAAACACCCATTAGTTGCGACTACTGTTTTACCGCTTTTATGCAGCTTTTCAACAAATGAAGCTACATTTTCCCTTCTTAGAAGTTGTCCCATAAATATACCCTCTAACTCTTTAATTATACATAAAAAGAGTCAAAAAATCCTATAGTATTAACAAAAAGTAATATAGATATTTACAATTTACATATCCATAGAGAATTTTCGCTCAGTTGAAACAATACTTTTCGGATTAACAAAACCTTTTAAAGCTTTAGGTAATTTTCTGAAAACCCTTGCCGTTCTATCATCTCTTACAGCAACACTTAAACGTTCTTTTACCAGAGTCGCAGCAGTCTTTTCTGTAGGCTGTATAAAATGCTGGACTCTCCCGCCCGTAATCCATGGGGTAATTGTCAATTTTGAAACTATCATTTAATTTCCTTCCCTTTACACTAAATCATAAAACTATTTCTATTTTGAAACTTTTCCGGGGTAACTCCAAGGTGCCCAAATTGAATCCGTAAAATCCAGCAAACTGGTTTTTGCTTTCAATACATCGGTTGAAACAAATTCATCACCGCGGCTTACACTCACATTTAATTTCAATTGCGGAAAATCTGCAAGTATTGATTTTGCAGCATTTTTTATGTATTGGTTCAATTGCTGCTCTTCTGCAATTTTCTTTGCAGCTCTTCTGCTCTGCTCCTGACTTTTTCTTAACGCTGATAATGTTTTTACCCCGACTTTATCTATATTCATAACTAAGCACCTTGAATTTAATATAATTCCATTTCAATAACTTTCTGACAAATTCGAACGGTATTTAATGCTGCACCTATTCTTAAATTATCAGCAACACACCACAGAGAAATCCCGTTATCAAATGCCTGATTTTTTCTTATTCTTCCCACAAAAACAGGATCTACACCTGAAGCATCTCTTGTTGTCGGATACTCAAATTTATCAGGGTTATCAATAACTGTTACTCCAAATGAATTTTTCAAAATTTCCCGAACTTCATCAGGATTAACAGGTTTTTCAAATTCAATATCCACAGCCTCAGAATGTCCGTTATAGACCGGAACTCGGGCTGCAGTGCAGGAAATCGGCAAATCTTTTGGAAGATGTAAAATCTTTTTGGTTTCATTTGCCACTTTCATTTCTTCTTTGGTATAGCCGTTATCGCAAAATACATCAATTTGCGGAATAACATTGAAAGAAATAGGTTTTTTAAATGCACTCGGAGTATAATCATCTCCTGCTAAGGTTGCTTTTGTATTCTCTGTCAATTCGTTTATTGCCTTTAGACCTGCTCCTGAAACAGCTTGATATGTTGAAACTAAAAGTCTTTTTATAACGAATTTTTCATGCAGCGGTTTCAAAACCAGCATCAGCTGTGATGTTGAACAGTTAGGATTTGCGATTATTCCTTTATGTTTTCTCAAATCTTCATCATTTACATAAGCAATAACAAGAGGAACTTCTTCTTCCATTCTGAATGCTGAAGAATTGTCTATCAAAACTCCGCCTCTTTTTACAATTTCCGGTGCAAATTTCTGTGATGTTGAACCGCCGGCTGATGCAAGTACAATATTTATCCCATCAAAACTTTCGGGTTTAGCTTCTTCTACAATATATTCTTTTCCCTGAAATTCTAATTTTGTACCTGCACTTTTTGCACTTGATAAAAATTTTATTGAATTAAATTCAATTTTTAATTCATCAATAATTTTGATAATTTCTCTTCCTACAACTCCTGTAGCACCTAAAATTGCAATATTCGGTTTTTGTTTTGACATAATTTATAACTTCCCTTCTACCAGTGTATGCAAACTATCATACTACAAGAATAATATATTACAAAGCGTATTTAATAACTGTTTACAATTATTAGAATGAAATATCTTTTGCAAAATTCTCAATGTCACATCGCATAGAAGTTCCGACATAAGTTTTTTGTTCCTCAATAAATCCGAGTCGTTTCAATAATTTAACTTTACCGGTATTACATATTAAACTATTACAGCCGGATTCTCTTGCAATTTCTTTTATTTGTTTGATAAGTTCGGAAAAAACTCTACGAGATTTTACTGTTTTATCTAAATATAAAGCGGTAATCTCTAAATCCTGTCCGAAAGGAGCCAGAGCAATCCCACCCTTAATTTTTCCATCATTATTTTTCAGAACAAAAACTCTAGCACGACTGTGTAAATATTTTTCAAGTCCCCAGCTATTAATACGCATGCATCTGCCCCAAATATTATTTTTTACGTTTTGTAAAAAACGAAGTTTAGAGAGTTTAGATTTATGTACATCTTATTGAAACTGGGCTTGTATAAAGAGTTTGCAAAATTCTGATATCTCATCTGCTGAATTGGTTTCTCTAAACAGTTGTTCTTTTGCTTTGACAAATACATCAGGAGATTTTTGTAATACTTTTGGTTCGCTATTCGGCACAGAACAATTCTTAAGAAAATTACTTTGCACATTTTTTTTAAGCATGCTGATTTTTGTAATTAAATTTCCCATAATATATATAAAACTAAAAATTAAATAAAATTGCCAGACAAAAACAGACCCGAATAGAAATAACCCGGGTCTGTTTTAATAAACTATACACTTAATTACTATAATATATTATCAAGTCCGTAAACAAATTCTTTATGCTCTCTGACATATTTAATTGCCAGCAGAACACCGTCCATATAACACTTTCTATCGGTTGAATCATGGCGAATAGATAATGTCTGCCCCTGTGAACCAAACAAAACTTCCTGAGAAGCCATAAACCCGGGCATTCTGACAGAATGAATCTGGATACCTGAATATGAAGTTCCGCCTCTGGCACCTTGAATGGTTTCAGTTTCCTCACAATTGCCTGATTTGAATGTTTCTTTTGCTTCTGCCATCAATTGAGCGGTTTTAATAGATGTTCCTGATGGGGCATCCTTTTTTTGATTATGATGATATTCTATAATTTCAGCATTATCAAAATATTTTGCAGCCATTTGAGCAAACTTCATCATCAAAACAGCTCCCGTTGAAAAATTCGGAGCAATAAAACAGCCAACTTTCATATCAGTTGCAATTTTTTTAAGAAAAGCTATTTCTTCATCTTTCAAACCAGTTGTACCAATAACCATATTAACACCATTACGCAGGCAATATTTAGCATTTTCATAAATTGACTGCGGCTGGGTAAAATCTACCAGTACATCGATTTCGCAATATCTTTGAGCTTCTTCAATTGTTCTGTAACCATCACCTTGAATATCAATTTTAGCGGCAAGAGTCATTGAGCTGTCATTTTCCACAGCCTGACAGACCTCTTTGCCCATTTTCCCGTTTGCACCGCAAACTGCAACTTTAATCATTCTTATATTACTCCTTTTTATGAAATTTACTTATATTAGTAATCTTCAATTGTCGTATCATCTTCATCTTTCAATGAAGATAAATCATCTTTATATGCAGTATCAAATTCTGCCGGCATCATATCATCATCCGGCCAAACAGTATCATTATCATATCTGGCAGAACTCAAATTTTCGGCTGCTGACAAATCTGAATTTGTCAAAACAGTTTCTGATAAAACTGTTCCTGCCATATCACAATCAGTAAAATTACAATAAGTCATTTCAGCATAACTGCAATCCGCACCTGTTAATATACTTTCAGAAAAATCACACTCGGTTACAACAGCTCTCGTAAAATCTACAGCCGTTAAATCCGCTCCGTAAAAATTTACTAAAGATAAATTACAATCGGAAAAAGAACTGGAATTTAAGTCAACGTCAGAAAAATCTACTTCTTTTATTACCATATTGGAAAAATCTACTTCACTTAAATCAACATCTTCTCTATCCTTTTTCCACTCATTAAATTTCTCCGGGGTAGCTTCAATCAAGGATAATAATTCTTCTTTTGTATAATCTAACATTCTTATCTCCTTAAAATATATTTAATTTTCTACTAAATGCATCTGCATTGCAACTAACACAGCCTGCGTTCTGTTTGTAACATTTAATTTTTTAAAAATACTGTTTAAATGACTTTTAACAGTTACTTCACTAAGTACAAGTTTATTTGCAATAGACTTATTACTTTCACCTTGCGTAACTAATAATAAAACATCTTTTTCTCTGCTAGTCAAGGAATTAACAGAATTTATTTGATTTATTGTAACATTATTCGAAACTGCCGTTACCTGAGAAGTTTTAGCTCTTCTCAACACCGCTTCAATCCTTGCAAGCAAATTAGGAAGAATAAACGGTTTTACAATATAATCATCCGCACCTATTTTTAAGCCGGAAACCATTTTTTTATCATCATTAACAGCCGTTACCATAATGACCGGAACATTTCTGCTAACAGGGTTATTTCTTATAGCTTTTAAAGTTTCCCAGCCATCAATATCCGGCATCATAACATCAAGCAGCACTATATCAACAGCACTTTCTGAAGATAAAATCTCTAATGCCTGTCTGCCACCTGTAGCACAGATAACTTCGTATCCGTAAAAAGGCAGAACATCTTCTAAATATTTTGGATTGTCATCAACTAACAAAATTTTAGTTAAATCCGCCATAATATTCCTTTATTCAATTATACAATTTTATATTTCAAAGCCTTTAAAGCCGCCTGAAGCCTGTCATCGACCTCTAATTTTTGCAAAATACTTGCAACGTGTGCTTTTGTAGTATTAACACTGATAACAAGATGCTGAGCAATCTCCATATTACTATATCCTTCTGTCATCAATTTTAAAATCTGAGCTTCCCTTGCTGTCAAATCATAATTTTTATAACTTTTTTCAGGTTCAGGTTTAGAATTTGCCGTAGCCTGTAAAACAATATGTGCAATGCTGGGATCAAACCAGGCTGCCCCATCTGCTACCGATTGAACAACCTCTACGAGCCTTTGTAAATTTATCTCTTTCGAACAGTACGCATTTGCCCCGGCTTTTAAACTGTCCAAAACTTCTTTTTCATCATTGTGAGAAGTCAAAATAATAATTTTTGCATCTTTATTTATTGAATGAATTGCTTGAGTTGCATCAATACCATTCATATTTGGAAGCCCCAAATCCATAATAACAACATCAACCGGGTTATTTTTAAAAATTTCAAGAGCATCCTCAGCTGAGGAAGCCTCATATATTGTTCCTACATAATCTACATCTTCAAAGGTAGTTTTCAAACCAAATCTTGTTAATTCATGATCTTCTACAATTAATATGTTTTTTTTCATATCTTCAATTCCTCTTTTGCCAAACTGTAATCCGGATTTATATTTAAACTCTTTTCAAAATTTTTATTTGCTTCTGCAACCAAACCCTTATTTTTCAAAACAAGCCCTAAATAATAATAATACCTGTAATCATTATCATCAATATACTTTGCAATTCCAAGATATGTCAAAGCCTGATCATAAGATTCTTTATTTATTTCAAGACGAGCTAAATCAAGCCAGCCGTCCTTAAAATTAGGATTAACAGCAATAGCTTTTTTTAAATAAGTTTCTTCTCTATCTTTGTCCAATAATGCCATTTGATAATATGCTTCAAAACATTTTGAACTGTCTTTCAAAATTTTTGCGTATATATCCTTTGCTTTTTTCTCTTTATCAAGTTTTTGATAGACCTCTGCAAGTTTTACATCTGCGGTATATGTTTTATCTTTAGATGAAGCATTCTTGAAATACTCTTCGGCTTTTTTATAATCCTTATCACGAAGTGCAATATTACCAAGAATAATCAATGCATCCGGTTTTGACGAATCAATATCGACAGCCTTCAAAGCATAATCCTGTGCTTTTTCGTATTCTTTCAAATCATAATAAACCTGAGCAGTCAGAGAATAAACCTCTTTGTTGATATTTTTTTTACCGCTTATTGCAGTTTGCAGAACACGTAAAGCCTTATTTAATTCATTTTCATTATAATAATAGTATGCAAGGTGATATTTCTTCCAATAATCATTTTTGGCAGCTTTATACAAAATATATTGTTGTGATGCACACAATTCTTTATCAAAAATAATGGTATTGATCTCATTATCTTTTAAATCGTCCAGATATTTGACACCATTTTGCGGTTTGTCAGATTGAGAATAAATTTCAGCCTTTAAACGTTTATAATTTATATTATCGGGATTTTTAGAAATTGCTGTGGAAATTGATTTTTCAGCCTGCTCAATATCTCCGTTTTTCATACTGCCAAATGCTACAAGGTAATTTGCATAATCAGAATCAGCCAGAAGACTTGCCTGTTTCATCAATTCACCTGTAGCTTCTTGACTCTGATCATTGTACATAATATTTGAATAAACTTCTGCCAAATACATTTGATCTTTATATGTTAACCTGTAATTAGGAAAATAATATAACTTAACGTCATTTTCTAAAAGTGATGAAATTTCTTCATCTTGAATTTTAGACATAGATAATTCTGCCAGACTGAAAAAACCTATTGCAGCCATTTCCTGAGTTAATCTCATATAAATATAATCATTAGGCACTATATTTTCGATTAGAACTTTAAAATCCTGATAAGAGGAACGCACATTGCTTTGCATAAATTTGTCCATAGCAATAGTATATTGGTTTTTTATGGAATTTTTAGTTAATGAACCTTTTTTCAACTCAAAAGAAGGCTGGTCAATAACTTCCTGATATGTTCCGGGATTATTATCCAGCGGATTTACAGGCTTTAAACCGTTCATATCAAATGCAAAAGCCGTATTAACAGTTAAAACTGCAGTGAAAAAAGATATAACAAGAACTTTTTTATGCATTACTTGTTTCCTCCTTCATTGCTGCAGGAGTACCGGAATAATATTTGTTAAACAAATCAAACACTTTTTTCTCTCTATCAGATAAGTTTTCAGAAGATGCAAAATTATATATAGCATTCAAATCATAATTGCTCAAGATTTTTTCATCCTCCGGCTTTATTTTACCATGAGATTCGGATAAAAATACTCTGACGATTTTATTAACCGGAATAGCTAAAAATGTATCAACAAGATTTTTGTCAAAATGAGAACCCGCACCTTTCATCAAAATATCAATTACATTTGCAATAGGCATTTTGTCACGATAGTGTCTCTTTGATGTAATAGCATCAAACACATCAGCAACAGCTAAAATTCTGCCCCCTAGTGTTATTTCTTCACCTTTCAAATGCCTGTAATATCCCGTTCCGTCATATTTTTCATGATGGGAACAGGCCATCTCTGTTATAATCCTAAAATCGGCAGACATATAAATCCTGCTCAAAATATCATGAGTAATTCTCACGTGTTCCTGAATGTGTTTATATTCTTCATCAGTAAGCTTGCCCTCTTTTTGTAAAACCGAATCTCTTATACCGATTTTACCAATATCATGTAAAGTAGCCGCTTTTTCCAAAAGACTGATGTCTTTTGACTCCATACCGATTTCCTGGGCCAAAAGAGTAGAATACATACGAACTCTTGTAGAATGACCTGCTGTAATTTTATCACGTGCATCTATAGACATTGCCAGAGTATCTATAAAACTTTCAAACATCAATTTCTGCTCATGGTACATCTGAAGCTGTTTGTCAAATAACTGGGCATTTTCTAATGCAATACTTGCACTCCCCCCGATTGCGACAAGCAAATCTTCGTCGTTTTTAGTAAATACACCGTCAATTTTATTAATAACCTGGAATGCACCTATAATTTCCCTGTTATTATTCATAATCGGCATACATAAAATAGTTTTTGTTCTATAGCCGGTTTTAGAATCGACTTCAGGATTAAATCTGGGGTCATTGTACGCATCTGCGATATTCAAAGATTCGCCGGTTTTAACAACATAACCGGCCAGACCTTTATCGGCAGGAAATCTTATCTCCTGACTGGAATCAAGCCCTAATGCAACTTTTGACCACAGTTCATCAGTATCTTTATCCCATAAAAATACAGTACAACGATCCGCCTGAATTGCATTTTTTGTTTCTTCAGCAACTACTTTCAACAATTCATCTATATCAGTCAATGCAGTAATTGAACGGCTAATCTTAACTAATGAAACCAGAGGATCGCTTTTTGTCGGCAGCGAATAATCCATTCCGTTTTGAAGCTGCCTTATTCTTGTATTTATTTTATCAGAAAGCGAATATTTGTCCTCCTCGACAGAAATTTTCAAAGCATTGTTATAATGAATCAATGCAACATCTTTGTTCAGTTCAGAAAAATTTATATTTCCCAGTATAAGTTCATTTATCAGTAATGCAGTGTCACTTGAAGATCGTTTTGCCATATATGTTGCATCATTCAACAGAGTCATTGAAGATTCAAAACTGTTTTTGTCCATTGAATAATCCAAAAAAGCAATTAAACTAAGACATATAGATATACCTTCAACAGAATTTTCAGCCTTATAAATATCATAGGCCTTATTGATATCAAGCTTTGCCCGATGATAATCTTTTTCATCTATCAATTTCAGACACTCGCTTATTATGCTCTCTGCTTCTTCTGTTTTATTCAATCTTTTAGTCATATTTCTACCTTTTCATATATTGTACAATATTTTTCAAAATAATACAAAGATTTTTTAAATTTCAGCAGAAAATAATTTACCTGTATGATGAAAAAACAGTAAATAATGTTACATTAAAAGTGTAGTATAATATTCGAAAGGTAACAATCATGGCTGACACACTGAAAACATTAAAATGTCCTGCCTGCGGAAAAGATATGGAGAAAGTTTTTATTCCGTCTGAAGGCATCAATCTTGATATCTGTACTCAAGGCTGCGGCGGAATATACTTTGACAACAGAGAATTTCAAGAATTTGACGAAAAAGACGAAGATATTTCAAAAATCCTTGAAAAAATCTCTAATAGAAAGTTTGAACAAGTTGATACCACAGCAGAAAGAACCTGTCCAAACTGCGGAGCAAAAATGGTTAAAAACCACTCCAGTGTAAAACAAATAGTTGAAGTTGATGAGTGCTACAGCTGCGGCGGAAAATTTCTTGACAGAGATGAGCTCGTAAAAATCAGAGCTGAATACAATACAGAAGAAGAACGTTCTGCAGACATGCTTAAACACGTTTATACAGCAATAGGAAGCCAGCTTGAAGAACTGGACAAAAGACACGCAAAATCAGTTACAAGCAGAAGTTCTTTACAAAAACTATTTTTAAAACTTGCAGGTGCTTAAAGCATCTCAAAGACATTTCCCAGCTTTTGATAATATCCTTTATTCAAAAGATCATAAAATTTATTATATGTATTTGGGGCTAATCTTTGGATTGTTACAGAATCTAGATACAGCCCCTCTATAAATCTGGCAAATAATTCCGTAGGTTTATTATAGTATTTATTTAACTTATTGATTTTTGAAGCAATACGTGACTGCCGTTTTTGACAAGATCTTAACCTTATATATGCAGCAAATTCAATCGGCATCTCAGGAAAATCCCGTTCAATATTATCTATTGTAAAAATTTCAGTTTTTTTGAAAAATAATCCCGATACAAGCTTTACTCTGTCATATTTTAATAAATACTTTGCTTTCGATTTTTTTATATATTTGTCAAACTCTTTAAAAGATTTAGAACGCATAAATTTCGGGTATTTATTTTTGATAATTCTCTCATATTCCAAAATTTTTTCTTTTATAACAGATTTATGATATCGAAGTTTCTCGCATTTAGAGTGCTTATCCACAAAATTCGTAACTTTTAAAAGTTCTTCATAATATGTCTTTACTTCAGCGGTATCAAATAAAACCTCTAAAGACCCTCCCGTCTTTTCCATAAACGGCTCTATTTGAGAATGGATATAGTGTGCAAATTCATGAAGAAGAGTCGGAATAATTCTTTCTGATGAAATATTTTTAGATATATCAATTCGGTTCTTTAAATAAAATCCCTGATAGCCCCTGGCTTTCGTAGCTGTATGAACCTCAAGTCCCAGACTTCTGAAATATTTAATCAACTCTTTTTCTTTTAAAACCATATCCCGATTATATTTCAAAAAATATTAACCTGCATTTTACTTAAACAAACTTAAAAAATATGCACATTTCCCGGCCGGTGATAGAATTATATAAGATAGAGTATATAAGGGGAATTTCAAATGAAAAAAATTATTTATACGATAATACTTATACTTGCAATAATAACCGGAATAGTTCTTGTCACAGGGAAAATTGCAACAGATAAACATCAAAAGAAAAATGTACAGACAAAAATAGAAGAAATAGACAAACTTCCAATAAAACTTGAAGACATGGGAGATGTAGAATTCAAACTTTATAAAATTCCTGAAAATGTTGCCGAATATATCAAAACTAAAAGCGAATTCAGTTCAATATACAAACACAAAAAATTTGTTGTTTATATCAAAGATGACAAACTCCCTTTTGCCAAAGAATACACTACAACACTTGAAAAAATAACAAACGATAAAAAATATAAAAAACACTACAACTTTGCCTCAAGAAAAGGAACAATAAAAATTGTTACGATGAATCAAAGAGATATAAGACTAATGCAGAAAAAGAAACAACAACTTCCGGAAGGAGTAATGACAACTACAGAAGGTAATGCAAAATTAGATTTCATAAAAACATGCGGCAATTTCTGCATAGTAAATCCGTCCAAAAATCAAATGTTATCCCTTAAAGGTAACAGTAAAAAAGAAGCCGTAAAATTTGAATACGTTCTGGACAAATATAAAAAATGGTAAAGGAGAGATTTAATGAAATATTTTATAGCAATACTAATCCTGCTTTTAGTCATAGGAATGGGAGTTTCGTCATGCAACAGTAAAAAGGCTCAGGAAGCACAAAAACCTGAAATTGAGACAAGTTCGGTAGCCTCCTCAATTCCTGAGTTTCCAAAGTTAACAGGTATGGCAGATATAGACTATTCAGTCAAAACACTTCTTGACGGCACAGTTACATATCTAAAAACCAAAAGTGAATATAAAGATCTATATACAGATAAAAAATTTGTTATATATTATGTCGGTGCAGATTGTCCGTATGCACAAGCTTTTATAAATGCACTGGATCCCCTCATAACAGATACAACCTACACTGAGAAATATAATTTTTACTCACAAGGTGCATCAGGGATGAAAAAATTTGCAACAATGGAAGACGCTCAGGCTGATTTGGATTTTTCAAATATCTGTCAGGAATTCTGCATTGTTAATCCTAAAACCAATCAAGTATTTTCAATAAACGGAATCGGGGATAAAGAAGCCGAAAAAATTCCGGATATAATAAAGCAATTATTAGACTGGTAAAACAAAAGACCCGAATATTTCGGGTCTTTATTTTTTATGCTTCTTTTTCAAATTGATCTTTACCTACAGAACACAACGGACAAACCCAATCTTCCGGTAAATCTTCAAATTTCACACCTTCGTGTTCACTTGGATCATAAACATAACCACATACTGTACAAACCCATTTTTCCATAATTACTTCATTTCCTTTCTTTTTGTTTGCATTTATTACATATACCATGAAATACTATATCATGACTTTTTATTTCGAACCCCGTAGCCATACGGACATTATTTATCAATTCCGGAGCAATGTCTGACGGAACATCATAAACTTTTTTACATTCTTCACATATAAAATGATAATGATTAAAAGTATTATGATCGAAATGTGCAGACGGTTCCAATCCGTCAATCTTCTTAATCATTCCGGCTTCCGCCAATTGATTTAAATTTCGATAAAGAGTTGTAATACCAATATTAGAGTTTTCCCGCTGCAAAAATTCCAACAACTCATCTGCGGTAGGGTGAACGGCATTACGTGTAAGAACATCAAGTATCTTTTCTCTTTGTCTTGAATAATTCACCTTGCACCTCAAATTGATAACTATTGTCAGTTTATCTGAATTTATACTGGTTGTCAAGCCTTAAGAGTTAAGAGATTGTTCTTGAGCAAGTTTCTTTTCTATATCCTTTTTAACCTGATATTCAGGACTGAATTGTCTTACAAGAAGCATAACAGCTGGAACTAGAATACCCAAAGCACCTATACATGCTCCAATATTTTTTAATACAGCTCCTTTTTTAAGTTTTCTGACAGATTTAAAGAAGTCATCAACACTTTCCCCGGACTGCTCATACTGATTAAGAAGTTTTTCCATTTTATTATGAATACCTCTTAAAGAATCCAGATCAATAAATCTTCTTGTATCAACTTTATTCTTATCTCCAAGTTTAATACATTCAATAATATCAGATTCTTTCGCCATATCTACAACAAGATTGATATTAGTCTTATCTTTATTTGCAGAATTTATATTATTTACTGCAAATTTATAAATATCAATATCTGATTTATCAGCAGCTTTGAATGCCAGTAATTGTTTTTTAATTGAACCGTCAACAAAAGCTTGTTTAAATCTTTCATTCCAGATAACTCTTGCATCAAGATCAATAGATTTATTATGTTTTCTCTCAGCATTCTTTTCCAGAGCCTTGGCAATCATAGGGCCTGCGAAATACATAAAGAGCCAGAAGCCGCCCTCTTTTAAAACATAACCAAAGAAATCCTGCGGGTTTCTTGAATGTGAAAGTCTTTCAGTTGTTATTGCACCATCTACAAGCATTAAATTTCTAACCGGATCAAAAATAAAATCCTGAAATCCGCCGGTAAACGAAACATTTTTATCTTTTTTGTTTTGATTTTTGACATTATGAACATCTGCAAATGCGGAGGAGAAAGGAACCTCAGATGTTTTTAATTCTGAAATTGCAGCTTTGTTCATTTTTTGTTTTTCGAAATAATCTTTTCTAATTTGATTTTCGGTATATTTATGTCTAAACTTCGTCAACCCGAGATAACTAAGAGTTGTGGCAACAGATGCTGCTGCAAATCTTGCAATAGTCAAAGCTTTGAATTGTTTCTGATGAGCGGCAACATCTTTCAAACTATTCTTAATAGCATCTGTCGGAGCTAATTCTTGTGCAAGTTTTAAAATATCTTGATTTTTCAATATTCTGGCATCAACTTTTGCATCTAATTTAGCAGGTTTGAAAAAAGCATAGCTAAACAATTTGTTAAATGCCGGAAGCCCGCCAAGCCAAATAATTTGAGTTCCAAACTCATCAATAAATCTGTCTTTTCCCTCAACTTTATCCCCTGCTATATAAGAAGCTGTAGTAAGACCGCAGCTGTTTGCAACATCTTTGATTGCTAACGGGATATATGAACTGTTATTTCCTAATATGGAGTATACTGTACTTTCTGTAATTTTTGGTATCATTTTTACTTATTTCATCCTATAACAGAGCAAAACTCTGCCTCAACTTGTGTGTACTACAAGCCCCAGATTAAATTCATCAATTTCACGATTGGGGCATTCGCTTTTATAGTTGAGTTTCGTCGATTATTTTTATACATATTCATATTAACCTTCACTTTTCCTTTAAGTATCCTGAACAGCAATAATTGCCATTTATACAATTTATTTTTTACATTTGTTAAAAAAACAGAACCCTAATTATTTTCAAGGTCCTGTTTTAAAATTTATTTTCAACACTGCAAATGTTTACCCGTTCTTAAAACAAGCCCTTTAAAAAACATCTGCTGCGTCGAATTTGTATAAACATAAATTATTACCTCATCTGTCATTAGATAAATACCATAAACCGGGATAAAAATCAATAAATTTAAAATTTCATTATTATAATGTAACAAAAATGCATTTAGAGGAATAATATATTATAATTTTGCATTATACAATTTTCGCAATATAAGGAATAGATAAATGGAAGATATTAACAATTTTGAGAACAATCAGAATGATGAAACTTCTGTCGAAGAATTTTTACAAGATGAAAATTCAGTAAAATTAGACAAAATCGAAATTACGCACAAACCGCAGGAAAGAAGAGTCCACATAGAAAAACATGAAAACAATTCCGGAATGGGAGATATCGCCCCATACAGTATTTCCAGACATTTCAACTGGGGAACCTTTTTATTTAACTGGATTTGGGGATTAAAATATAAAAAATTCACACTGCTGCTTATTCCTCTGGTTTGTATATTACCATACGGATTTATAGCTGCAATAATAGGGGCATTTCTTGCCGGAACTAAAGGCAACCAGTGGGCATGGGAAGAGGTTCAATATAAGAATGAAGCAGATTTTCATCACGCACAAAAAGCCTGGGTTAAAGCCTGGTTTATACTTGCAGGTATAGCCTTAGCTATTGCACTGCCTATATATCTGTCCGCAAATAAAACAAATACAGCCAGTGATGAAAGTTCACTTCTGAATAAGGATTATTACAGCCTTATAAGTACTACAGAATTAAAAATTCCGCAAGAAATCTATGACAAAACAGACACAAATGATCACAATGTTAATTTACTTCTGAGTAATAAATATGTTATATACTGGTTCAGACCAAAAAATGACCGGACTATCGCATCAAAACAATTTATAGAAGATGAGTTTGAAAGAAATAAAGAAAATTTAGGCGATAAATATATACTATACCCTGATATAAAAGAAATCAAAGGAAGCAAAGATGATGTAGTAGATCTTGATATTGAAGCATCATGTATAAACGAAACCTGTATTGACAAATGGTTATATAAAACCTGTAAATCAGGATATTGTATTCTTAATTTTAAAAACAAAGTTTACTATAAAACAAGAGATAGAGCAAATGTTATACCAAAAGCCCTCAGTTTGCTGAATAAATGGGATAAATAGTAAATTTAAGGACAAAGATAAAAAGGCCCCGGAGCAAAATCCGGTGCCTTTTTATCTTTCAGAAAACAAAATCCAATAAATAAACAATTAACAACAATGCTTTATAACCACTCAAATAAATTACCCGCTAATTTAACCATATAGTTATATAAAAAAATCGCAAAAATAAAAAAGGCTTAAAAGCCTTTTTATAAATGGTACCCCCAAGCGAATTCGAATCGCTGTCTACACCGTGAAAGGGTGTTGTCCTAGGCCTCTAGACGATGGGGGCTTAGCTATTTAACCTACGAAAGTTATTCTATCCCAGACATAATTAAATGTCAACCAATCAATTTTATTTTGTTTAATTTATGTTACTTTCAATATTTCCACAACCAATTTCACGTATTATATCCAAAATTTCAGATGAAATATCGGCATGTGTTTTGATATTACGTTTAACCATTTGTGCAAATTCAACTTTTTTAAATTCATGCATTCCTCTGGTTTTAAAAACTTCTTCTAAAATTTTGACTCTCGGAATATTTTCTTTAAGCATTTTATTTTCGATTATAGAAATATTGTTTAATTCATAATCAAGAGTACGTTTTACAAGATCAAGCGGCAACAAATCTTCAAATTCCCCGCATTTGAGAAGATGAATGGTATCTATCGAACGAAGTTTCGGTTTTATTTCCTCAAGATTTTCCTTCGCATCTTTATCAAGAAGAATAAATATAGGAAGGTTTAAAGTTTCCACAAGTTTATAATACAATTTTACAACCTGATTTTTCCCGCCTGCTGAAAGAATATAAATCCCTTCTTTATCAAAATCATATCCGCAAAATTTTGAAAATTCGGGCAGTAAAATTTCTTCTGTTGCCCCTTCTGCTATAACAACTTTTTTAACAGGAAACCTTAAAGAATTCTCAAACCTGTCTTTTTCTATATCAACAGAAGTTGCCAAAACTTTTAACCAGCGTAAATTTGCAGAAGAATTTTCATCAATAAAATCTAAAACAGCTTTATAATGAATTTTGTTTTTTAGCAACTCTTCGGTATTTTCACTTAATTTAAAAACAGATTTTTCATAATCATAAAGCCTTTGATTTATCAAATAATCTTCAGTACTACCATATCCCAATTCATTTATCGAAAAATTGAATACATATTGAGCAAGATCTTTTATTTTTCGGTAATCCATTTTTTCTAAATCAAATTTTTTATATTTAGGAGATATTAAATTGTTAGTCAAAACATCATAAAACACCCTTAAATATTTAACTTCAGGATGTTTAAATCTTGTCAATCTGTCAAATGAAATCAGTATTTGTTCTTTAGTTAACGGTTTGACTTTTAGATTATTCAATGATACCCTCTTTAATATTTATTTACAATAAAATTACTAATATAGCAATTTTTTTAACTTTTGTTTTTTATTATAAATGTGGTGTTAATATGGTAGAAAAAATTACTTCTCGTATCCAGCAATATAATTATAACACAATAAGCAGTGTTAGTAATATGGCAGACAAACCGGAAACAACATCTGTTCAAGCTTCACCTGCTTTTGGCACCACATACGCAATGTATCCAAATCAACAGGCAAATCAAGTTCAAATCAGAACAACCCTGAGCGGAAAAGAAGAAAAAGCAAAATATACAGCCGTTCTTTCAAACCTTGACAGAAACGGCAGAAAAATTCTTGAAAATATGTTAAAATCCGGAGTTTTATTAAATTCCGACTCAAATGATAAGAGTACCGTACTGGACAATTTATACAAAATTATAAATGAACCGAGAGCTCAGGGACTTGATGCAAAAATAATGCTAAAGGATACTGTTGCAACAATTGCATACCCATATATAATTACCCAGCAATTTGGAGATATTCCGAAAGAATATACGCAAAGAGCAATTCAGGCAAACAATGAAGGTAAAACTAATCTGCTTGATATTTATCAAGGTGTAAATGATATAAATGTACAACATTCCGGAACATGCGTTGCCGCAAGTACAGAATTCAAACTGGCAAAACAACAGCCCGCAGAATTTGCTCGTTTTGCCCAGGAATTAAGCTCACCAAAACTTTCCGTTAACAAAACAATAGGTTTAAATAATCTGGCAGATAATACAATAAATGCTGTATGGCTTTTGAATGCATTTGAAATTCCTTATGAAATGAAAAATTTTGACAATGCAAATTTAACTTTTGCTCCGGATAAAAATGCAATTCTAAGAGCTCAAATTCAAACAACAAACAAAGACCCTTATGAAAGAACCCCGCTGGATGTATTGATGCAGTCAACATTTATGCAGGTTGGTTCTCAGCAATCATACAACACCCTGACAGATAAACGTGCAGGAAAATTTAACCAGAATGATAAAGGTTTAATTGAATTTGAAAAAACATTTACAGAATCCGTTGTGTTTGATAAAAATATCCTTTCTGTGACATACCAAACTGTTGATGAAAATGCCAGACTAATCGGTTATGAAACAGATTTAGGAACAATGAAAAGACATTTGCTGGAAGCTTTGAATGAAGGTGAAAATATTATCATCGGATATACTCAGACCGATGCAAACAACATTATTGTAAATGGTCATGAAATAACAATTGTTGGATATAAAACAGATAAAAACGGGAAAATAACATTTATCTGTAATGATACAGACGATAATATTCCACGACTGATAGAATATTCAGAAGATTATCTTCTTCCGAAAATTCACCATGCAGCTCTACCTAAACATATTGTGGAAAAAGATTTGAATATCGTTCCGAACTATGTTGAAGGAATAAATATATATAAAAATATGAAAAATGCAGCATAAAGGTCTAAATGAAGAATTGTATATTACATTTTGTTAATAAAACTCCCGAAAAAAGCAAAATTTATTTTCAGGAGTTTTTATCATGATGGAAACGCAAGCAGGTAGAAATCATGATAAATGTACCAAACATTACTCAATCCTCAATGAATAACAAAACAGACGCTATTCTTTCTGCAAAGCCAATACAGGCGTCTAATAAATCTCAATTAGAATACATAAATAATACTGATAAATATACAGCAAATATATATCCCCAAGAAACAATTCCGGTATACACAAGATCACAAACTAAAGCTCCGGAATTTACAGAACCAAAAGTTATTCATACAAGCTGGTTTTATATCAATGATGTCCATGGGAAAATGACAAATATGGAAAGAATTTATAATATTTCCAGAGAATTTGACCAGATTTCTCCATCCGATATAAACAAAACATTTTATACAAATTCAACAGATAATGTTTCCAAATTCAAAGTTGCATCAGGAGACATAATTCTGGGTGCAAACTTTACAAATAATCAGGTTGCAAACCAATTTTTAAATTGGAGCGGATTTATAGCATCAGCCCTTGGCAACCATGAACTTGATATTATTGATCCGAACAATTTAGCAAAACTGCTGGACAATGCAAAATATAAGACTCTTGCAATAAATATAGAAGTAGATAAAAATTCTCCAATCTACGGAAGAATAGAAAAATCAATGATTGTCGAAAAAGATGGAGAAAAATACGGTCTTATAGGTATTGCTCCGCCTGATATGTACGAAAGAGTAAAAGCAAATAATACTTTAAGTGATATCAAAATTAAAAGTGCAGACGAAACAATAAAACTTGTACAAGATGAAGTTAAAAATCTTCAAAATCAAGGCATTAATAAAATTATTGTACTATCTCATGCCGGTATCAAAAACGATAAACGCCTTGCTCAGGAAACAGAAGGTATTGATATCATATTCGGAGCACATACTCATGACCTTATTGAAGGTATAAAAGAAGGTCAAAACCTGTTCTACTCAAAAACAGGAGAACCTACGATTATCACTCAGGCAGGAAAAGACGGTGAAAATGTCGGCATACTAAATGTTGATTTTGATGAAAACGGAGTTATTAAAAAAGCCCAGAATAATGTAATTAAAACAAGGGCATACAACAGACCTTTATTTGTAAAACATGCGGTGGAAGGAATCATAGGAAAACCGGAAATTATCGGACATGTAAAAGCCGCAGTTCCGCCTCCGGAAAAAAGACTTGCCCAAAATAACCCGCATGGGAATTTAATTGCAGATGCAATGAGATCGGAATTAGGAACAGATATTGCAATTCTTAATGCAGGAAATATCAGAGGTCACTTCTCTCAAGGCCCGATAGATACAAGACTGATTTCCGATATCACCCCGTTTGAAGATAAAATGATGATTTTGGGCTTAACCGAAAAACAAATTGTTGATTCAATTAAAGTAGGCTGTAAATCTATTCCTAGAAGTTCCAACAAACCGGGAATTCTACTTGTTTCAGGATTAAGATACAAAGCCAACAATCAAGGTGAATTGATTGATTTGGAATATATCGACAAAAATAATCAGGTGCATAAAATCGACGTAAACAATCCTGATCCAAATAAAAAATATACCGTAGCTGCAGATGATTTTTATGCAACAGGCGGAGACGGATATTTAGAAACCAATAAAAATCCTGATTTTGTTTTACAAAAATTTGATATGGATAAAAACAAATTAGCCTGCGATTATATCAAAAAACTCAATCAGCCTATAGAAATTAAAGATGATCAAAGAGTTCAGATTATATAATCTGGCAAATTCACTGATATTATCATTTAATATCCATATTGCTCGTGTGCATTTAGATATTCTCTTACAGTATTAAGAGAAGATTGGACAATTCTTGTAACGCGAGACGGAGATAAACCAATCTGTTTTGCTATATCTTTAACCTGCATATTACGATAGAATCTATATTCTACTACCGTTCTTTCTTTTGGCGGAAGTTTAGAAATAGCAGTTCTAATCATTTTACCCATTTCGGAAATTTCAGCATTCTCATCAGGCATGGCATGAGGATCTTTGACAAAATCAAATGGAGAATCATTATCACTGGCGGCAGCAGCAAGCCCGTCAATAGAGAGGATAGTTTCGTAAATAGCTTCACGAACTTTCGCTTGCTTCATATCCATACCTTCTACAACTTCTTCATCATCATACTCATCTTCTGACTTATGCTTCATTGAGTACCATTTATATCTTATTCTTAATTCATTGCGGATGGCCCAACGAACAGCTGTTGCAATATATGCCGAATTATATTTTGCAAGCTGCTCCGGGGTCTTATTTTTTATCATGACCTGAATTGCAATAATACCGATAGATAATAACTCCTCATATTCAACCATATGAGCAGGTATACGTTTATGTTCAACTCTAGCAACCTTTTGAACTATATCAATATAATGCTGTAAATTTGTTTTATCTTCAGTAGCCATAATTTTACACATCAATAATACTACAAGAAATTAATTTCGCGGTCGTTTATTTGATGGATTTTTCATTTTGTAGACGAACATGAGAATTTCCGCAACAGCTTTATATAATTCAGGCGGAATGTGCTGATTTATATCAACCATTCTGAACAATGCTCTTGCGACAGGCGGATTTTCTATAACCGGAACATTATGTTCTTTAGCTATATCTATAATTTTTTTTGCAATAAGCTCCGTTCCCTTTGCAATGAGCATAGGAGAATCCATTTCTTCAGCCACGTACTTTAAAGCACAGGCAACATGGGTTGGATTTGTTACGACAAAATCGGCAGTCGGTACTGCGTCCATTGCACCTTGCTGGAGCATCTGCATACGGCGTTGGCGAAGAGCAGCTTTTACATTCGGATCGCCTTCAGAGTTTTTATACTCGTCTTTAATTTCCTTGAAAGACATCTTCTGATCTTTCAAAAATTTCCATTTTGTAACTCCGTAATCAGCCGCTGCAATAATTAAAAATGCAATACAGGCTTTAAAAATAAATTCGGTAATAATTTTTCCGAACTCTACCATAACAGCAAAGTTATTATCAACTGCTGCAAGCATTAAAATAGATTCAATATGATCTTTATATACCATCCAGCCGATATAACCTAAAATAACAACTTTTACAATATTTTTAAATAATTCAAAAAGTGTTTTAATAGAAACAATATTCTTAAAATACTTTGTAGGGTTAAGTTTATCCAATTTCGGGACAAGAGGTGCAATTGCAACAAGAGGTCCAACTTGAATAAAATCAGCTAAAATAGCAACTAGCCACGCTATAAACAAAATCGGACCTAAAATTAAAAAAGTAGCTTTGAGAGAAACAGTCAAAATATACATGTATCCTATTTTATCCACATGTGCATTAGGAATTTGTTCATACAAAAGCGTAAAAACCTGTACAATTTGATCCCAAATAAAAGGCGCAAGTCCAAAAATAACAGAAAATAAAATAAGCAAAGATACAGCCGTTGAAAAGTCTTTTGACTTTACAACCTGACCTTCTTTTCTTGCCTGTTCCAGCTTTCTGGGGGTGGCATCAAACTGCTTATCTTCATCTCCCATTTACGCTATATCCCTTCTGATTAATTTAATTATATCATGAATGGATTTTTAAGGAAAATTTGCCAAAAAGCAATAAACCTGCCTATAAACCTGTATTGTTATCCAGATTGAGAGCATCCGTAATTTGCAAACTTCAGGCAATATTCATTAACAACATTTACCCCACAACTATTTTTACTCCTGAACTTGTACCAAGGCGTGATGCTCCTGCTTCTATCATTTTTATTGCAGTTTCCCTATCTCTTATTCCGCCTGATGCTTTTACTTTCAGCCCATGAGAGGAAACTGTTTTATACATCAGTTCGACATCTTCAACTTTAGCACCGACACCGTTTTTTACAAATCCGGTTGAAGTTTTAACAAAATCTGCACCGCCTTTTATACAGCATTCACAGGCATATTTAATTTCATTTTTATCAAGCAAATCCGTTTCTAAAATAACTTTCAGATTATGCCCGCCGCAAGCAGATTTTATCAATTTTATTTCATCAACAATATAATCCGTTTCTCTATCTTTAACTTTGGTCACATTTATAACCATATCAATTTCATCAGCTCCGTCACGAACTGCATTTATGGTTTCAAAAATTTTCGTTTCCGTAGTGTTTGCCCCCAGAGGAAATCCTATAACCGTCACAATTTTTACATCAGTATCTTTTAAATATTCTTTTGCAAATTTTACATAACAAGGATTTATACAAACCCCAAGAAATTTATTTTCTTTTGCTTCCTCAAACAATTTTATTAAATCTTCTTTTTTAGCATCCTGTTTCAATAAAGTATGTTCAATATAATTATTTAAACTCTCCATAAAAATCCTCCTATAAAATATTATCCAAAATCTTTGATGTTAAATCCGAATGATTCAGAGTAAAAAAATGCAGTCCGCTTACCCCGGAGTCAATTAGTTCTTTACATTGACGGCTGATATAATCAATACCGTAATCTTTTATATTATCATTATGATTTATTAAAATATCAGTTAATCCTTTAGGAATTTCTATTCTTGCCATAGATGTCATTTTTTGAATTTGCTTTACACTTCTGATTGGCATAATCCCGGGAATTATCGGTAAATTTATTCCGGCTTTTCTGACAAGTTCAACATATTTAAAAAACTTTTCATTTTCAAAAAATAACTGGGTAAAGATGGCACTTGCTCCGGCATCAACTTTTCGTTTAAGATAGTCAATATCATCTTTCAAAGAGCAAGATTCTATATGCCCTTCAGGATAACCTGCCACCCCGATTGATAAAGTTGTTCTGTCTTTTATATATTCAACCAGTTCATTAGCATGCTTAAAATCAAAATTACATACCTCAGCATCAGCCGGAACATCCCCACGCAAAGCCAGAATATTTTCAATCCCCATATTTTCAATCTGGGTAATATAATGCTCAATAATCTCTTTTGATGAACAAACACATGTAAAATGCGGCATAGCAGACATTTCCAAATCTAAAATCAACCGCAAAAGTTCAATTGAAAAATTCCTTGTTCCGCCATTTGCACCGTATGTCAAAGATACAATAGCAGGATTATATCTTTTCAAAATTCTTAATTCGTCAAACAATTTGGATATATCACCGTCTTTTGGAGGATATATTTCAAAAGAAACCTTAAGCTTTGAATTAGGAGCTTGGTGTTGTTGATAAATTTCAGACAATTCCATAGACAAATTATATCACAGATTTTCATTGTATAATCAAATTATAATGAAAGTCGAAATATTAAAACAAATACGCCTTGAAAGATATATATTTGCAGTTATTATGGCATTTGCAATGATTATTATTGCAGAATTGAGCGGAGAACGAGAAATCATATTTCCTGAGATCTGTGCATTAACAATAGGAGCTTGGATATCCGAACAACAACCCTGGATGTGCAATAAAAGAAAAATGTTCTTTCTGGTATCAATAGCAGCACTTTTTGGAGTAGGTGTTACAAGATATTTTCCGATGCCTCTTATATTTCAGGTTTGTCTTTGCTTTGCATTTACGGGATTTGTCCTAACTCTAACCCGAACAACACTCATACCAATAATTTCAGCCTGTATTCTGCCTGTATATCTTGGAACAAAAAGCTGGGTCTATCCAATTTCAGTTTCCATAATGGCATTGATTATAATTTTTGCCCAATGGCTTATGGAAAAAAATCATTTGAAACCAAAAAATGAATATATTCCATGCAATTTTGACTTAAAAACGCAAATCATCAAATGGACAAAACTGCTTGTTGTATTTGCAATAATTGCACTGATTCCCTTTGAAAACCATCAGATATATTTTCTGGCTCCTCCATTGATTGTAACATTTACGGAATTTTCCAATACTAAAAGTCCTCTGAGAAATAAACCGTTTCATATAATAGGTCTTATGACATTAGCATCTGCAATAGGATGTATTTTAAGAGAAGTGCTGAATTTATACCTGCATCTTCCATTAACGATATGTGCAACTTTAGCCTGCTGTCTTTTATTTTTTACATTTGATAAAGTTAAAACTCTGTTTCCCCCTGCAGGAGCAATTCTGCTTATCCCTATGATATTGAAAACAAATTATCTGAAACTGCTTCCGCTTGAAGTTCTAATAGGAGCAACCGTTTTAATATTCACAGCCAAAGTTATATTCCCGGCTGAACAAAAAACTTAAAATTAAAACCTTCTTACATAATAATTTGCATCAGATTTTAATTCTTCTCTTGCCAACTGCAAATCTTTATCCTCAAAACCTCTGGATAAAATCTTAGCAGTCTTTTCTCTTATTGTATATTCCTGTATATTTTTGGAACGTAAAATAATTTGTTTTAAATCTCTAAAATTAATCTTATCCCAAAACACATAAATGGTTTCTAAACACCAGTATAACTTGAATACTTCTTTATTAACCTTATACTTGCCTTCTTGAAAATTAAATTCTTCAATTTTATCAAGCAGATTAAATGTCAAATTTACCAACTGCGAACAAAATAAATTACAAAATTCAATATCAGACTTTAGATTTTCAACGGCACAAATAACATTTCTGCAAATATTTGCATTTATATCAATAACAGCATCGAGAAAAATCTTATAATTAGACGAATTCTTAAAATAAGGTAAATATTTCTCATCTGACATAAATTCACTCAATCTCAGAGAAACAGCTTCTCTTATTTTTCCGTCCTGCCCAGTAAGATTAGAAACCAGAATATCGGCATCAAATTTTGAACTTATCCCGTCAAGCCGCAATGCAGCTATTTGTTTTTGAACAATATTACCATTTTGCAGCAGACAAATCAGTTCATCATGAGAATATTCTGTTTCATAAAGTTTCAAAGCCTGTGCAAAATTTTCATCTAAAGTTTCATAATAACTACTATTCAAATTTTATTCCTCTTTAAGTCTGCATAAACAATATAACATAAAGTATAATGATTTTTCAGGGCTAAATCGTTTAAATGTATGATATATAGCTAAGTTAATAAGCTATAATAGAAAAATAGGAGAAATATTATGGGTAATATATTATCAATATTACAAGAAATATTTATGCTGAAAGAAAACGACAGTGTAAGAGTAGGATTATCTGAATTCAAAGAAACTAAAACACCGGTTGAAAAAAAATCTAAAAAAACAACTCATACACCCAAAGAACTTAAACTTTCAGATTTAATGAGAAGAGGAAGCTACTAATCAGCCAATTTCTTTTTGTAACTCTGGTATACTTTTGCCAGAACACTAAGAGCATAAGCCTGAACAATTGTATTATTGTCCTCACAAGTTTCAGCCAGAGGAATTATACATTTTTCTAAATCCATACTATCAGAATCAGCAAGATTATAAATACAAGCAAGTGCAGAATTTCTCACAACCCAGTTTGAAGATTTTAAACTGTCTAAAATCCGGTTCTGAAGAATATTTCCATACCTGCAAATAGCAGATATAGCATTTTTACGAATTAAATCATTATCTTCTCCGATTTTATCAAATAAAATATCAAAAGTTGTTTCATTTGGAAATTCTGCAAGAGCTGCAATTGCGGAGGCAGCAACATTTGAATTGGAAGAATTAACCTTATCTTGAATTACAGAAAGAATAACAGAATCATAATCTTTGTTATTTGTGTATTTAGAAACTTTAGCTTTTCCGCTGCCTTTGCTGCCGTTTGGCAGAACATATGAAAATCCTGCTCTTACTACTGCATCTTTAGCTTCCTCAAGAGTTTTATACCTCAAAATGTCCGATCCCAGAGGATGAGGAATCTTTTGAACAACAGATTTGTTTGTATTTTTCAACGGAATAGCATTGATTATATAATAGGTTTCATCATTTTTAACTTCTTCTTTTATTGCTATATACTGCATTATTAAATTCCCTCATAAAATATACTTTTATCAAGCTGTGCAAAAAATTCCTGATAAATCTCAGGATTATAAATTCTTATAACTCTTGTAGGTGCAGATTTTACAAACGAATACCCGTCAGCATTCTGCAAAACTTTCTGTACTAAAACAAAACGAACTTTAGTTTTATTTTTCCCAAAACGTTCGACATCAACATTAGAATCAACAACAACAGTTTTATCTTTAAATTCATTACTCAATCGAATAGCCGGATCTGCAATATTGTAAGCTGTTGTGCCGTAAGTAAAGACAGCAAGAGTAGTATATGCCGCAACTAAAAATGAATAACCTATTGCTCTGCCTTTACTTATATATCGTTTTTTATAATACTTTCTGGCTCTTAAATACCCCAGCTCAGGTTCAATTTCCTGTATTACAAACCCGCTGTCCTGCAAAGTATTAACGGCAGCCTTCATAACTCTATTTGTATCGGCAGTATCAAAAAAATGAGTTTCAACTTCTCTCCGCTGTAATTGCGAAAGAGGTTTAACCTTTTTTGCCAATACACAATTAGAAGATATAAATATTGCTATTAAAAATATTGATAGAAATCTCTTTATCATATTTTTTGCTTCTGTAAAAATATAGCCTTGTCAACCTTTGAAAAGAAATCTTGATAATATTTCTCATCATTTACATCATCGATAAACTGGGCATTACCGTATACATTAAGCAATTTTCGCTTAAAGTTAACCCTGACCTTCATACTTTTCCCGTATTCTGTAACATTTGCGGTTGTTTCAATAGTTGCAACTTTAACTCCGCTCCAATTTAATCTTGCTTTTGAGAATCCAAACTCTTTTGAAATATCAATATTAGGATCAGATGTATCAAAATCTTTTACCCCGTATATAAATCCGAGCAGTGGATTTGCATTATAAACAATAAACCCTTCATCCTGCAAAACATTTAACATAGCTTTCATAACAAGCGGTTTATCAACAGTTTGATAAGTTCTGGTTTGGAATTGCCGTTTTTCAAGCTGCGTCATCGGTGTAATAATTGTTTCCTGCTGGCGTTTTTTGGCACAAACAGGTAATGCCGTACATAAAATAAGAAAAATCAATAATATTCGTTTAGTCATAATTTATTTCCATAGTTAATATTGTATAAAGTTTGATAACAGATATATCCATTCAAAATAAGCATAAACTTATCAGCTTTATGCAGGCGGCACCATCAGATAAACAATCTCTTATAAGAGATTCTTCGGCTAAAGCCTCAGAATGACATATATCCTACATTTGGTAAAACATTTACAATGTACTGAATAATCTTGTGAACTCTAGGCAATCTTCGTTAACATTATTTACCCAGCTACGAAATAATCTTACAAACTTTAGACCGCTGTTAGTAATTACATTTACCCCGCTGCTAAATAATCTTACAAACTTTAAGCTGCTGTTAGTAATTACATTTACCCCCTAGAAGGTACTCATGTGATAAGAAAATGAAGCAACATTTTTCTTATCATCGAATTTCAGAACTACAGTCAGAGTTTTCTGAACAGATTGAACAGTACCGCCGTTTTTATTATATCCAACAGAACCAAGTCCGCCGCCGAATCCGCCGGAGCCAAAACCGCCGCCAAGTCCTCCTATTCCGACTCCAAAACCAGAATTACCATAAGCGGTAATTGATGAAACCTTGTCATAAACCCAGGTTTCACGACCGTCAGCATCTTGAGTGACAATATTCGGGGCCCCAAGAACAGCTGCAACATCAGCTTGAGAAGTTCCGACTTTAATCTCTTTTTGAACTGTACCAAGCGTCATTTGCTGTTCTTTCACCGGTGTTGTCATTTGAATCTGGCATTTTTCAGGGTGTTTTCTGCATTTTCTGCTCATTTTGGGAGAATCATTTATTGCCGCAGCGGGCAGCACAATCCCCAATACCAACAGAGAAACCAATAATTTTTTCATAACATATTCCTTCCTAGCTACATAATCATAATAACGTTTTCAAAGTAAAATTTCAATATTTATAAAGAAAATTTTAATAAAGATTGACATATTATTAAATTTCATTATAAAAAATATATGAAAAATTTACTGATATTAGTACTAAGTATTTGTACAATATTACCCGCAAATGCAGGAATTATAACAGGCGGAATTGAATATAATACAAATTCTGCAAGGGAAGAACTCAACCGAACAGAACCGGTAAAAATCCCGGAAGATTTGCTATATGCAAATATAAAAGATAAAAACAGAGATGAAAACCTTTCAAATCTTTTAAAGGGGAAAACCGAATTAATCGACAGAACACTCGCATATTTTTCTGACAGAAGCTACGGAGTTATTTATAAAAAAGATACTGCACATGTATGGTATTACAACAATAGAGGAGAATTAACTCATGCTGAAGTCAAAAATTCTTTAAAATACCCTTACAAAACGTATAAATATTCAAAAGACAATAGACTCGTAAATATGAGTCTGCGTATATCAAAAAATGAAACATACATATTCAATCCTGACGGTAAACTGATTGCCCGCTGGCTCGGAAAATATTGTTATGACGAAAACAATAATATTGTAATGAGCAGAAAAATTTTAGAATAATAAAAAGCTAACGATTATTTAAAATATTTTTCAAATCGGCTTCCAACAAATCAAATACACTCTGCCAATTCCCCGGAGAACTCTGTCTGTATATTTTCACACTGTCATACCAGTCGCAGCGGGACAAATCCATATGCCATCTCCAGTTATAAATATAAGGAAGCAGAACCATACAAGGTTTGTTCATTGCACCTGCAAGATGTACAAGCGACGTATCATTTGAAATAATTAAATCCATATTATCCAAAGCCCCTGCTGTATCTGAAAAATTCGAAAAAGTTGATCCTAAATCAACAACATCATATTTATCTTTGAATTTTTCAAACTCTTCAGAACCTTCAAGTGTCTGGCAGGAATAGAACTTTGTATTTGGAAGCTCAAACAATCTGTAAAAATCTTCTACATGTAAAACTCTCTGCTTGTCATAAAATGTATTACCCTGCCATTTTATACCAATTTTAAATTTGTCATTATTGAAATACCTGTCTTTATAATATTGAACCTTAGCAGGATTAGCTTTCAAATAACCGTCATCATGATGAATAAAAAGATTATCTTCATATGCTTTTAGAACATACGGAACACTCAAAAACGGTATATGATAATCAAAATCTATTTCACTTTCGAAATCAAAAATTTCAAGAACTTCAGCCCCGTATGAATTTTCTCTAAACAATGGAGCAAGTTCTCTTTGAGGTTTTATAATAACTTTTTTAGCCATAGATGTAAGAATCGGCATAAAACGGTACAGCATCAACATATCGCCATATCCGGCTTCATAGTAGGTAAACAGAACTTTATCTTTAAGATCTTCGCCTTTCCACTCAGGACGTTCTTTCATAAGATGCGGATATATTTTTTCCTGAGAAACAATTGCACTTTTTTTACACAAACGAGCTTCAAAATTTTTTAACCCGTCTTTATAATCTTTAATCTGCATCTGAGCAAGAGCAAGATAATATGTAGATTCCCAATCATCAGGATTTAATTCGATAGTTTTTTTGTAATATTCAACAGCTTTATACGTATTATTTTCATTCATTGCAAGATATGCAAGGTTGAAATAGGATTCATAGCCGTCAGGATTTATTTCTAAAGATTTGTTATATGCTTGTACTGCTTTGGCAAGATTTCCCGAATCTTTATATGCCATAGCAAGATGAAAAAAGTTTTCATAAGTCGGAGAATATTTTGCAATATCTTCGTATAATGAAACAGCCTTCTGAAAATCACCTTTTGAATAATAAAGCCTTGCCAAATTTTCAAGATAATACATTCTCGGTTCAATTTTAATAGCTTTCTGAATACAATTTTCGGACTCCTCATATTTCTGAGCCTGACAGTATAAAACCCCGAGCAAATCCCACACTTCTGCATTTTCAGGTTCATCACTGAGTATTTCTTTATACAAATCTCTGGCTGCAGTTAATTGACCATCATTATGCAAATCGAACGCTTTTTGAAATTTTTCTGATTTTTGCGGCATCTAAGCACCCCTATATTTATAAATCAATACCAAAAATACTGAACAATTTATTTATATGAAAGACATTATATTGAAATATTAAACCGGTAAGAGAACTTATGACAACTAAAATTGAAAGAATAATTGCAGTATCTTTTTTGTCATGATTTTTATTAAACAAAACAAGCAGCCCTAAACCGCCCGAAGTTGATAATCCGGCAATCAAAGAACCAAAGCTGATTGTATGTTTTAAAAACAGAATTGTTAACATAACTGATATTGCACAGTTAGGAATTAACCCTACAAAAGAAACAAGAACAGGCTGCAGCGGAGAATTCATAAGACAATATTTTGCAAGATTATCTTCAGTTCCGACTTTATCTATAACAAATCCTAAAATTACAGACACAATAAGGATAAAAATAAAAATATTAAAAGTATGCTTCAACGGGTGCAGCCAAAATTCCTTTGTTTTAGTTGCATCGGAAAGTTTATGATGGCAGCATCCTTCCTCTTGTTCAATTTCTTTTTCTACAGTAACTTTCAATTCTTCTATCGGAGGTTCTTTTGCTTTATAAGTAACCAGAACATCAACAATATACCCGACAACAACCGCAAGAATAATTTTAACCAGTACTATCGGTAAAATCAAATATATTTTTGCCGGATCGGCAAGCAAAACAGGAATAGCTTCATCTGATGTAGCAATATAAACAGCAAGCAGAGTACCTCTGCTTAATATCCGTCTTACATACAGGGTGCTTGCAATAACAGAAAATCCGCACTGTGGAATTGATGCAAAAAGACTGCCGAAAACAGGTCCGACTTTTTTCATAAAAAACACCAAAAGGTGCTTTTTCTTAGCAAAATACTGTTCTATAACTTCAATCAGCAAGAATACAACAAATAAAAACGGAACAAGATTTAAACTGTCAATCAAAGCTTCTTTTAAAAAATCCGGCAAAAAAGTTATAGGTTCAATTAAATGTTCCGGTAAAGAAAACATAACATTAAAAACTGAATATATTGAATTTAAAAAGCTTTGCATAAATCTCCCTTATTCAAAATAAGCCTGTATCATATCAACAAGCTGCATATTATAATATATGAACAATCCTGTTAAAATACCTGAAATTAAAAGTACAATAGTGATAAAAGTATTATCATTGTTATTTCTGTTTCGTTTAAGAAGAGCCGTAAGTCCCAAACCTGTAACTGTTGTCAAACCGGCAATTAAAGAAGGAAAACTAATGATACCTTTGATAAATGCCAGCATTATAAATACTGAAACAACACAATTAGGAACAATTCCCAGAGCCGCAACAGCAACAACCTGAAGCGGCGAATCAATCATCAAAAATGATGCTAAATTCTCTACACTTCCAAAGCCAAGAATTACACAGTTGAAAAATGCCAGACACAAAAATGTAAACATAAACATATTAAATGTATGTGTCAGAGGATGCATCCACCAATAAGGAACGGAATCTGATGTACAAATCCTGTGATGGCAGCAAGCAGGTTCATTCAAATCAACATTTATAGCATTGATGTCTTCGGTTACCTGACGTTTGAATATAAACATTAAATCCACTGTATATGCAACAATTATACCTGCTGCAATTTTAATAATAATTATCGGAATTATAAGTAATGCTTTGCTTAAATCCATAAATAATAAGGGAAGAGCATCATCAGAACAAGTAATTAAAAATGCCAGCAAAGTACCTCTTGAAAACATTTTTCTTGAATAAAACGTACTTGCCATAACCTGATATCCGCATTCGGGAATAATAGATATTGCAGCACCAAATAACGGCCCAAATCTTTTAACAAGTTTTATAAATAATTGAATATGAGTCAGAAAAAATCTTTCGAGTAATTCTATACCATAATACAAAATATACAGCCATGGAATAAAATTAACACTTGAAATAAGAGCCTCTCTTATATATGCCGGCAAAAATGTACATTGATTTATTAAAAATGCCGGGACACCCAAAACTTCCTGTATATTATGCAGTATCTGTTCCATAAATTCTTAAATCCTATTACTATATTCCTTTAATTATATTAACATAATTGAAATAAACTTGTATCAAATACTTGAAGGATATAATATAAAATTTTGGAAAATAATTTGAAGAATTTAAAATTTTGTCCTATACTAAAAGCTGCTATGAAAAATACTAGACAAACAAATATAAATATCCACAGAGATGCCTGGGTTGAAATTAACATATCAAATTTAGAGCATAATATAAAAGAAATTAAAAAAAATGTACCGGAAGGCATAAAACTTCTCGGAGTTGTAAAAGCTGATGCATACGGTCATGGTGCAGTTATGCTTGCCCCTACAATACTTGCAAGCGGGATTGATATGCTCGGAGTCGCATCAATTGATGAAGGAGTTGATCTGCGTCAGGCAAAAATCAATTGTGAAATTCTTGTACTGGGTGCAGTTCCTGTTTGGGCTGTCGAAAGTGCCGTAAAAAATGATTTAAGTATCGCAATATTTTCCGCTGAACATATCAAAGCCTGTGAACAGGCATATATAAGAACAGGAATTAAACCCAAAGTTCATATAAAACTCGATACTGGAATGAACAGAATCGGAGTAAGATGCGAAGATGCTATTGAATTTATCAAAAAGGTACAATCTCTTGATTACATAAATCTGCAGGGAATATTTACACATCTTGCCGCAGCGGAAGAACTTGATAAAGCAAACGAACAAATTCAAAAATGGAACAGAGTTATAAATAATATTAATACAGACGGTCTATTATTACACATACTAAATACCGCCGGCACAATATGCTATGATGTACCAAATTCTAACATGAGGCGAGTAGGAATTGCTCTATACGGGTTATATCCTGATTTTCCTCCAAATGTAAAATTCAGAAAACCTGATTTAAAACAATTAATTTCACTCAAAGGAAGAATCGTAAATATTCATACAGCAAAAGACGGTGAAGGCGTAAGTTATTGTCATACATATACTGCCAGAGGTGATAGAACAATTGCAACCGTTCCGGTAGGATATGCCGATGGAGTTCCGAGATTACTTTCAAACAAAATTAAAGGAGTAGTTAACGGAGTTGAAGTTCCGCAGGTCGGAAACATTACAATGGATCAAATGATGTTTGATATTACCGGAACAAACGCTAAAATCGGTGATATAATAACTTTGCTTGATGAAAATCATTCCATAGATGAATGGGCAAAAATACTTAACACCATAAATTATGAACTTACATGCCGGCTAAAAGTACGTCTGCCTAGAGTTTATACAAGAGGAGAGTAAATAAATGCCCGAGTTTGATTTAGGAATAATAGGCGGAGGTCCCGGGGGTTATACTGCAGCACTTTTTGCAGCAAAACAAGGTAAAAAAGTCGTACTTTTTGAAAAAGATTCAATAGGCGGAGTATGTTTGAATAAAGGCTGCATTCCTACCAAAAGTATTTTACATACGTCAGAAATCTACAATAAAATCAAAAATTGTTCAGAACATGGTATTTCAACAGGTGATGTCGTTCTTGATTATTCAAAAGTCATTGAAAGAAAAAATTTAATCGTTCAAAAATTAAAAAAAGGTATAGAACTTGCACTCAAAAATGCTAAAGTACAAATAGTAAACTCAGAAGCAAAAATTCTTTCAAAAACAGAAATATCAGCAGATAATGAAATTTATAAAGTAAAACAAATTATCTGTGCAGCGGGTTCCTCTCCAAAAGAACTGCGAGGTTTTGAATTTGACCACAAATTTATTTTATCATCAGACGATATTTTGACCCTTGAAAGACTGCCTGAAAGTATTTTAATAATCGGCTCAGGGGCAATAGGCACAGAATGGGCAAGGATATTTTCAAATTTTGGAGTTCAAACAACTGTCATTGAACTTGCTTTGCATTTGTTACCTTTAGCAGATATTGAGGTTTCCAAAAGAATTGAACGAATTTTTAAAACAAAGAATATAAAATTCTATACCCAAACATCAATTGAAAAAATTGAAAACAAAACTGTTACCTTATCTAACAAAGAAATTATAACTCCGGATATAATACTTGTTGCAGCAGGCAGAACTCCGAATAAAGCTGAAAAAATTGACGGAGTAAAATATATCGGAGATGTAACAGGAGAAATCCAGCTTGCTCATTTTGCAATGAAAGAAGCTATTGAAGAAGTTACAAACATTCCGTTTAACAAAGAATTAACCCCGAGCGTAATTTATGGAACTCCTGAAATTGCATGGGCAGGGAAACGTGAACAAGATTTAGAGCCGGAAACCTATCAAAAATCCATAACACTTATTTCATCGCTTGGCAAGGCACACTGTGACGGTGAAACAGACGGCTTTATAAAATTATTATCCCGGAACGGACAAATAACAGGTGTCCATATAATAGCACCGGAAGCATCATCAATCCTTATGCAGGTAATTATTGCAATACAGAATAATATAAGTATTGAAAAACTCAAGGAAATCTGTTTTGCTCATCCTACATACTCAGAAGGAATATTTGACGGATTATTTAACTTTAAATAAAAAGAACCTTTGATAAATAAAGGCTCTTTTTAATATATCTTATGAAATTAAAAGAATGATTTCGTACCTTTGCCGCCTGCATTCCAGTATGAATTACCCTGACCTCTCTGTTTTGTTCTGACTCTGACACGAGGTTCTCCTTTGTCCGGAACGGGTTTACCTTCTGCTGCAGCATTCTGCGGAACCATATTAGGATCATTTTCCATCTGGCTTCTTGGAGTGAAAGTAGCATCATAAACACCATTCTGGTTAGGGAATGAAATCTGCGGACCGTTTTGATTAGTTTGTCCTGCTGCAGGAGTTTGAACATTCGCTGCAGGCTGCTGAGCACCCACACCCGGAGTTGTTGATAAAACTGTAGGGCTTAAAGGTTCCAATATCAATGGTTCTGCTGCAAATACCGCAGGTACTGATAATGATATCATTGCTAAAAATAGTATTGTTTTTTTCATTTTGGAGACTCCTATATAATATTATTGTAATAATATACTATATAACTATTTATAATAAAAATCAAACATGAAAAATTTTGTTATATAATTAACAAAAAGGTTACAAAATGCAAAAAAGACTTCCTCAATATTTAAAACGCCCGATTATAGATACCGAAAAAACCAGAAATGTCAGAAGAATTTTAAAGACAAACTGTCTTAATACTGTTTGCGAAAATGCAAGATGCCCGAACAAAAATGAATGCTATACAAATAATACCGCAACATTTTTGATTATGGGGAACGCTTGCACAAGAAACTGCAGATATTGCAACATAACCTGTGAAAAACCGGAACCGCTTGATAAGAATGAACCGGAACATATTGCAAAAGCAGTCAAAGAACTTGGATTAAAGTATACCGTAATAACATCTGTAACAAGAGATGACCTGCCGGATGGCGGAGCAGAGCATTTTGCAAATTGTATCTATGAAATACGCAGAGTTTCACCTGAAACAAAAATTGAAATACTAACACCTGATTTTAAAAACAATAAAAAAGCTCTTGATAAAATAATAAATGCTCATCCTGATGTATTCAATCATAATATAGAAACAGTAAAAGAGCTTTTCAAAACAATCAGACCTCAAGGGAATTACAGAACATCTCTTGAAGTTTTAAAATATATAAAACAAAACAGTAATATCACAACAAAATCAGGGCTTATGATAGGACTTGGCGAAACTTTTGAGCAAATAAAAGAAACTCTTGAAAACCTACACAGAGTAAATTGTGATATTTTAACAATCGGACAATATATACAGCCTTCAAAAGCCCATCTGCCTGTAGAAAAATATTATACACTTGATGAGTATGAAAAATTAAAAGAACTTGCCGCATCAATCGGAATAACCCGTTACCAAATAGGGCCGCTCGTCAGAAGTTCTTATAATGCGGCAAGCCTCGCTTAAATTTGATTTATTTTATATGTTTAACAATATCATCCGTAATATCGTCCCCGCCGGATAAAACTATACCTGTCGGCAATACAAGATTGTAGTTAGATTTTTTTGCTTCTCTTGAAATCAAAGACTTTATATTATCGTTAATTTTAGCAAGTTTTGAATTATATTCCTTGTCCATTGTTTGTTTTTTTGCTTCAATTTGCTGGCGGTATACAGATTCCTTCTGGATAAGTTTTGTTCTGTCATGTTCATTCAAAAGTTCATTTTGAGCCTTGGAAATAAGGGTATTCAATTCTTCCATCTCTTTATTTTGAGAACGTTTGAGGGCTTGAATTTCACTTGATTTTGACAAAACTTCCGGAACATCAATTACCGCAACTTTATACCTTGGGAAAGATACAGCAACATCATTCATATTGTAACCGACAAAAAATACTAAAACACACGCAATAAAAAACCACATATTATTTTTCATTTTATCCCTAACCTTTCTGATTTATAAACATAGTAAAATATCAGAAAATAAAATAAATCAGACAACAGGGTAAAATGTTATTACTTAAGCATTCAAATGCTTGGCACCGCATGTTCTGTAATAAGAAGAAACCTTTGTACCGTCATCTCTGGTATAACCTGAAACTCGATATGTTCCGGCACAATTCGGTCTTCCGGTAAGAGAATAACCAAATGGACGCACTTCATTTACAACAGCATGATTTTTTAACCTGTCATTTATATCTGCATCAAATAAAATATACATATCCTGCGGAATATCTTCAATTTCATAAGATTTAAGAACACCTTTTCTAATCTTATTTTTAAATTCAGGATGTCTTAATTCATAGAAAAATACAGGCTCTGCTTCCGTACAATCACCCATATTTTCAATTCTGTGCCAGGTTGGAATACTTAAAGAACCAAATCGAGCTTCGACACCAGCCTTTAAAGGAACAATAAAATCTTCACCAACAGACTCTCCTGCTTTAGAAACAACATCGCCGGAAGTTCTAAAATTGTAAATATTACTTTGCAAATTTTGATAGTCGTATATGTCAAGATTTGGAATATACGGATTATAGGTATAAACCTCTTTAACTCCAAATGTACCTTTTATATGAATAGCTTCAGAGCCGCCTTCAGAATTCCCGATTGCTGTTAGTTTGTCCAGAGGGATATTAAATTTACTAATCATATCAGCTACAAATTCTTCTGCCTTTTCAAACTGTTTAGGTTTCCTGCCCCTAATCATAGATAAATTAGTCGCAATATCTTTTATATTCTTAAAATCAGTTCCTAAAAAGGCTACAATGTACTCATCATTTTTTCTGAATAATACAGCTTTAAAATTAGTCCATCTATCAAAAGATGTTTTAACAACCTAATAAGTAGTAAAAGGGTCTGTCTGGTAGTATTTAATATCTCCTTCTACAGCTCTTCTTGCAATGTTGCACAATTTTAAATAGTCGTTTGCTTTGTCGTAATTCACAAATGTTTTTCTCATACTTTTCTCCTTTCTATATTTCGGTACGACACAATATAAAGCCTGAACTTTTAGGCTCTATAAAATAATTTTGCTAGTGTAACGTGTAGATTTTCCTGTGTAAATCTTTTTACTTTCCTCTATATAAGATTATTGTCCATTCCGGCGGCACTCGTTTTCCATCGCCTCCTATTATTGATAACGCCGTATATTTTACTTTAGGGATATCTTTTAATGAAGTCGTCATATGTTTTGCCATTTTCGGATAATAATGTGCACTGACATTTATCCAAAAACTGTCATAAGATAATTCTCCTGGGATTGGTTTTGGAGGATTTGCCAGTATTAACTCCTTTATATATTCCATATACCTCGGCAGCTCTTTTTCCATTATCCTGGTATATATCGGGTGTAACGAATCTAACAAATGAGAACCTTCATAAGTTATTCTGAATGTTGGACGCATATCTGATATTTCACCTTTAGAATTTATTCTGAACGCATATTCTACATATAAATCCGTATGCTTGCTGAAATATTTTTCAGGTTCGAATACCTTGTCCAGCTGCTTCTGGTATTCTCCAAAATATTTCTCATACTCAGGATAATCTTCCGCTTTATAATCAAACTGATGCGGCAGCTCTCTTGAAAACACCGGCAAAATTCCTGATATTAAAAATATAATTATAATTATTAAATATTTTACACTTAAATTTTTCATTACTTTCCTCTATATAAGATTATTGTCCATTTTGGCGGCACTTGTTTTCCATCACCTCCTATTATTGATAATGCCGTATATTTAACTTTAGGGATATCCTTTAATGAAGTTGTCATATGTTTTGCCATTTTCGGATAATAATGTGCACTGACTACTATACGAAAACTGTCATAGGATAGTTCTCCGGGGATTGATTTTGGAGGATTTGCCAGTATTAACTCCTTTATATATTCCTTATATTTTGGCAGTTCTTTACGCATTTCCTTTATATATTTAGGATATAAATATTCTCCTGGATTATAACATCCCTCTTCATATATTTCATAAGTTGAGCGTAAATCTGATATTTCGCCTTTAGAATTTATTCTGAACGCATATTCTACATATAAATCCGTATGCTTGCTGAAATATTTTTCAGGTTCGAATACCTTGTCCAGCTGCTTCTGGTATTCTCCAAAATATTTCTCATACTCCGGATAATCCTCCGCTTTATAATCAAACTGATGCGGCAGCTCTCTTGATATTGCAGGAGCTGCTCCAAATAACACCAGTATAACCAGCAGTATTATATTAAAATTTATTTTTTCCCCAAAAAACACTGACTCTCCTCTGCTATTATGCCATAAATGGCTCTCTTATTGAACTTTATAAAGCTTATAAAACTATCATTATGAAGGGATAAGCATTTACGACATATATAGTATAGCAAATGCTTTGTATATTGTCAATAACACGCATCAGCATCACAAAAAAAAGCCTCTGAAGTTTCAGAGGTTTTATATTGATAAGTAGTGTAAACATAAGGGATTTTAAATTTTATTGAGAAATCTTTATATATTATGCAAAAATACTTTTCATAGAATCTGAAGAAACTGCAGAAGATTCTTCATTACCTGATTTACCGCCCATTAAAAGTTCACCATGGTAAAACGGATTAGAACCTTCTTTGTCTTTTGCGGTTGAAGCGGCAAAGATACTTATGAACTGTGAAGTTCCAGTTGTTTCAGAAGATTTTTGTGCTTCTGTCACAACTTCATTTACAACAGGCATATATTTGCCGTCATTTTTTCTTGCGATTGCAGCCTGCGAATTTAAATACTGAATAGAATTCAAAGTTTCCTGATTAAATTGATACTGAAATGAATTGTTCATAGCAATCTGCTTTTGAACATTAGTATCAATTTTACCCTGATATAAGTCGATACCTAATTCAACAGGTTTTGCAAATGAAGTAACCTGAGATTGTTGTACAGAATTAGTATATTGAGCATTTTTTACAGCTGCACGACGTAAAATCTCTTGAGATACATCTTTTAACATAGAAGTATCTATGCCATGTTTGTATAAAGAGCTGTAATTTACATTTAAACCCATTAGACTTATCCCTTTGTTTCCTTTCAAATATATTTACGGCATTATGAAAGTGAAACTTTAGGGAATGCTCCAACAATATTAACATTTTGTTACAAATAACCCGCAGCTGCATCACCTGATAACATAACTGTTTATAAGCAGGAACACTTACGGGGTTGAATTGTTGAATTAATGAATACTGTTGTTAGTAACATTTACCCCCCAAAAAAAAGACCTCGGTTAGAGGTCAAGGTTGGTTATTTTTGGTTATGTTATAGTATTATGTCAGTATTAAAACTGTTTTAAGGTTATTTTTGGATTCGGTTATTTCTTACATTTTGATAAATTACCCTCAAGATTTATATTTGCTCATTTTAGATTAAAGATTTACAAATCTTAACAAAATAATAAAAATATTATACTAAGATTGTATTATGTGGGAAAAATTTAGAAAATTTATACTGACTAAAATATTTAAAAAGCACTATTACAGAACAGGAAAATGTAAAGGATGCGGACAGTGCTGTACACATATTTACGTAAAACATTTTAAACATGTATTAAAAGATGAAAAAGAATTTGATAAACTCCAATATCTGCACAAATTTTATGCTGATTTGAAAATTATAGGCAAAGACGAACTCGGATTAATTTTTGAGTGTAAGAATTTAGATCCGGAAACTAAAAAATGCAAAATCCACTTTTGGCGGCCAGGAATATGCAGGAGATACCCGCAGGAAGAATTATTCTCTATGGGCGGAACTCTTTCAGATGAGTGTGGCTACAAAATGGAACCTATCATTCCATTCAAAGAAGTTTTGAAAAGTGTAGAGAAAAAAGAGAATAAAAAAATTATCCGAAAATGGTTCTAAAAAAGATTATACTTTTCTCCAATGAAAAAAGATAAAACATCTTTTATATTAAACACATAGTCATATAAGGAGAAAGTATAATGATGAAAAAGATTATAATAGCAGCAATGCTGTTAGCTGTCGGGACAATAAGTTTTGCCTCATGTCCTGTAAATACACCCGGAGTATGCAAAGCAGATATCGGAACAGGAATAAATGACAACTTAAACGACAAACTTATCCCTAATAATTTAAATCAAATATCTCAGCCAAATAACACATTTAATAACAGAACACAGCTGGGACAGCCAAATTTGCCTGAAAACATCAATATGGAACCGGCACAGGAAGAAAGCACTCAACCCTATAATGCAAATTGTCAATTCGGAAATTGCATGAACAGAACAAATGTTGGAGAAAATGGGAATTCAAGATAACAAAAAGGCTGCCTAAGCAGCCTTTCAGTAACTTATCGTTCACAAATTGTTCTGGCAACATATACCCCTGATGCCGAAGCTTGAAGCAAGCCTCTTGTAACACCGGCACCGTCGCCTATTGTAAAGAGATTCTTTACTCCTTCTGTTTCCAGTTCATTTGTTAATTTAACTCTTGCTGAATAGAATTTAACCTCAATACCATATAACAATGTGTACCTTGAAGCAGTACCCGGTGCAATTTTATCCAGAGCTTGAAGCATTTCAATAATACTTGTCATCTGTCTGTATGGAATTACAAGGCTCAAATCTCCGGGAGTTGCACAGGTTAAAGTCGGAGTAATCACACTTGACTTAATTCTTTCCGGAGTGGAACGTCTGCCGTCTAACAAATCACCAAATCTCTGAACAAGAATACCTCCGCCCAGCATATTTGCAAGTCTTGCAATATGCTGGCCATATTGAATAGGTTCTTTAAACGGTTCAGTAAACTTTTCACTGACAAGCAGTGCAAAATTTGTATTCGGAGTTTTGTAATTTGCATAACTGTGACCGTTTACCGTTGCAATACCATTATAATTCTCCTGAACAACCTCTCCGTTCGGATTCATACAGAAAGTTCTGACTTCATCCCCGAAAGTCGGAGAATGATATATTAGTTTTGATTCATATAATTTTGAAGTAATCGGTTCAAATACAGGAGCGGGAAGCTCTACTCTGACACCAATATCGACGGCATTATTAACCATACCGATTTTGTGCTGTGCAAATTCTTGGGTTAACCAATCAGCACCCTCTCTGCCCGGAGCAATAATTGTATACTCTGCAGAAATAACTTCACCGTTATCAAGTTTGATACCTTTTACCTGCTCGCATTCAACAATCAAAGATTGTGCAGAAACATTATTCAAAATTGTAATTCTTTCATCAAGGTAATCTTGCATATTTTTAAGAACATCAAGACTTCTTTCGGTGCCTAAATGTCTGACAGGAGAATGAACAAGTTTCAATTCAGCCAATACTGCCTGATGAGCTATTTCTTCAAAATCTTTCATATCAGTACCGAAGACTTCATCAGTTGCACCGTATTGCAAATATAATTTATCAGCATAATCTATTAAATCTTCAGCCTGCTTTCTTGTCATATAATCAACAAGGTGTCCGCCAACATCTGGAGTAAGGGTTAATTTTCCATCGGAAAAAGCACCCGCACCGCCCCAGCCGCACAGCAAACCGCAGCGTTTACAGTTTACACATTTCGGGGAACCCTCACGAATAGGACATTTTCTTCTTTCAATACGCTGCCCTTTTTCTATAAGAACAACTTTCCAGTCAGGTTTAAGTTTCATTATTTCCAAAGCCGCAAAAATACCGGCAGGACCTGCACCTATTATTGCTACATTGTACATCTGTTTATTCTCCATTTTTTGTCAACCGTTTAAGTATATATTGAACATGATTTATTTTAAAGGCTTTGTAAAGATATTTGTAAACACATACCCGAAACAGGCAAAATTCTTAATAATTTGCTATATATTATGAAGTGATATAATATAATAGTTTATTGATAGGGAGAGAATCTTTATGTCAAGTTCTTACGAAAAATATAAAAGACAAAGAGCAGCAAAAGATATTGCACGTGAAAATATATCAAGAAAAAAAGAAAATAAATTCTTCACGAATTTAAAAATGTTCGTACTCATATCAACAGCACTTGTACTTGCAGGTTTTGTCGCATTGAACTTATATTTATCATCATTGCCGCCTATCCCGGATTTGGAAGAATACAAACCTAATATTGTAACAAAATTTTATTCAGAAGACGGTGAAGTTATAAAAACATTTACAGCATATACCTACGACAGAATTGACCTAAAAGATGTGCCTGATGAGTTAAAAGAAGCACTTATTGCTACAGAAGATAAAAATTTTTATCATCATAACGGCTATGATATTGTAGGTATTATAAGATCTTCAATCCAAAACGTTATAGCCGGTCGTGCAGTACAGGGAGCCAGCACAATTACCCAGCAATTAGCAAGAATCTTATTCCTGTCTAACGAAAGAACATTAACAAGAAAAGTCAAAGAACTTGAAGTAGCTGCCAGAATAGAAAAAACCATTTCAAAAGATCAAATTCTTGAAATGTATTTAAACAACGTATATCTGGGTGCCGGAGCGTATGGAGTATCTGCAGCATCAAAAATATATTTTAATAAAAAATTAAATCAGCTGACTTTACCTGAGCTTGCACTAATTGCAGGTTTACCGCAGGCTCCGTCAGTTTATAATCCATATAACAGCAAAGATTTAGCAATAAAAAGACGTAATCAGGTTCTTAAAAGAATGCTGACAATGAAGTATATTACAGAAGATGAGTACAACAATGCAATAAAAGCTGAAGTAAAACTTAGTTCTGTACCGCAAATATATACAACAAACAAAGCCCCCTATTTTAGCGATTATGTAATTAAAGAAATGGAAAAACTCGGATTTGAAGAAACCGATATAATCCATGGCGGATACAAAGTTATTACAACAATAGATTCTAAAGCTCAATCAGCTGCAAATGAATCAATACTAAAAAATTTAAAAAATTTCGGACTTAATAAAAAATCTCAACAGGCTGCAGTATTTACATTCAGCCCTATAGACGGGAGAATCATTGTATATGCCGGCGGAAAAAATTACGGAGAAAGCCAGTATGACCGAGTTCAATCCATAAGACCTCCGGGATCAGCATTCAAACCTATAGTGTATGCAGCAGCAATGGAAAAAGGAATTTCTCCAAATGATATAATTGACGATAGCCCGATAACAATAGGAAACTGGTCACCTCACAATTACAGCCACAGATACAGAGGGAAAATTCCGGTATATAAAGCATTAATGATATCCTCAAACGTTTGTGCCGCAAGAGTAATTCAAGAAGTCGGAATACGTTCGGTTATTCAAATTGCAAGAGTTTTAGGAATAACTACCCCGCTTGAATATGATTATACCATTTCTCTTGGTTCAAACGGAGTAAAATTATTTGAATTTGTAAGAGCATACGGAGCCTTCGCAAACGGAGGATACGTCGTGCAGCCTTATGCAATCGAGAGAATAGAAGATTCCAGAGGACGGGTTTTATATAGAGCAGGAAAAACAAAATCCTCTCACCAAATCAGTCTTAAAACCGCCGCCGAAATTACTGCAATGCTAAAAACAGTAATACTGTCAGGTACAGGTACTTCGGCTAATATCGGAAAACCTGCAGCAGGTAAAACAGGTACAACCGATGATTCAAGAGATGCTTATTTCGTCGGATATACTCCGGATCTTGTAACAGGAGTCTGGGTCGGTGATGATAACAATAAAAAAGTTCCTGGATTGTACGGCGGAACAGTTCCTGCCAGGATTTGGAAAGACGTTATGACTGTTGCCACAAAAGATTTAGGTGCAAATGATTTCGAATATCCTGTTATTGAACTGGAGAATTATCATGCATCATTCAGTAAAGCAAAAGTTATAGGAGATGATGAAAATCCGTCTAACGAAAATAAAGAAACCGCTGCACCTCAAGAAACATCTTCTGAACAGATACCAAACAGCGAAACTGAGCCTACAGTAAATTCTGCACAAACCTCAGCTCCGGCTGCAGGACAAACAGCAGAGAAGGAAAGCAATGCACCAAAACCTCAAGGAGCCCCAGTTCCAAAACCTTCAGAAAAACCAAAAGCACCTATTCCAATGGCTGTTCCGGAAAGTTTAAGATAAGAAAAAAACGGGAAATATATTTCCCGTTTTTTTTATATTAAGACGGAATGTAAAAGTTTTAACAATACTATTTCAAACACAAAAAAAATATGCTAAGCTAGTGGTATGTTTACAGGAATCATTGAAGAAACAGGGATAGTTGAAAAATTTTCTAAAGAAACGTACGGGGCAAATATTACCATTAAATGCTCAAAAGTTCTTGAGAATACCCAAATTGGCGACAGTATAGCAATCAACGGAGTCTGCCAGACTGTTACCAAACTTAGCAGTGATTCCTTTTGTGCAAATATCAGCGAAGAAACACTTAATATAACAACATTTTCTTCAATAAAATCCGGAGATATTGTCAATCTGGAAAGAGCTTTGACATTAAATTCAAGACTTGGAGGACATATTGTAACGGGACACGTTGATACCAAAGGGAAATTTTTGTCCTGCAAACAACTTGCTGAATTTTATAATCTTACATTTGAAATTCCGCATAATCATGAAAAATATGCTGTATATAAAGGCTCAATAGCAATAAACGGGGTAAGTCTTACCATTGCAAAAATAGAAAGTAATATTATCACTGCAGCTATTATTCCGCACACATATAACAACACAAACCTTAAAAATTTAAAAACCGGTGATTTTGTAAACATTGAAACAGATATTTTAGGGAAATATATTGAAAAAATTTTATCTGCGAAAGATAATAATAACAAAATAAGTATGAACTTTCTGGAAGAGAATGGATTTGTATAATGGAAATAAAAGATTTTAAATTTGACAGTATAGAAGAAGCTATAGAAGATTTTAAAGCAGGAAAACCCGTAATTGTCGCAGATGATGAAGACAGGGAAAACGAAGGGGATGTTATAATTTCTGCTGAAAAAGTGACCCCTGAAAAAATAAATTTTCTGG
>CALUWC010000003.1 GCA_944324395.1 Candidatus Gastranaerophilales bacterium
AACTATATTGAATTTGAAACATCAGATAAAAATTTATTAGAAACATTCAGAAAAACAATAAATCGTTTCTATCATTCTAATAATACACATTTTAGGTGCCCTGATTTTGAAAATGACTTAATTGGAGTTAAACTCCTAAAATCAGGCGATAAAGGTGGTTTATATATTGCAGGACAACGTTTTGAATATGATAACGATTTTGATGGACTGAATGATATTGTTGTATTCATAAAAGAAAAACCTCCGGTTGATATTCTTGATCCTTCAAGAGATCGTACTTCACTAAATAGTAATCAGCTTGAAAAGATTGCAGAATGGCTTGCCAGAGAATCTCGTATGCCACAAGAAGATAAAGCTAAACTACTAAAAGCCCTTGAACCATACTGGGATAAAAAAAGTTTTTCTGATGATAGTCCTGTTGATGCCTTTTTGACAAGATTTCTTCTGTATGCAGGCGGAGATTTCAAAGGTGATTTACATATAAAATTCCCGTCAAATTATGTTGCATATTCTCAATCCAGCAATGATGTAGTCAGAGAATTAAGAAAGAATGGCTACAGAGTATGTAAAGACTATTTTTCAAAACTAGGGATGCAGACAATTCACGATTTGATGGGTGATGCTAGAACTCACGAAATTGTTATACCTGATGCAAATCAAACCAAGAAAATCTTGATTCTCAAAGAAGCTCTGAACAGTTTGTCTGATTCCTTGAAAGGAAAACATTTTGATCCGGAAGAACTGGATGCTAAAATTTATCTGTTCAGTAATAAAGGTAATAAAGATAAAAAATTATATTCAGATACTATGGCAGAAGCTATTATAGATAGAGGAACTTCAAAAGGCTTCTGGATAGATAGAGATTTTTTGGACAGTAATAATTTAAGTGAAGTATTGGAAACAGCATTGCACGAATTGTCACATAAAGCAGGCGGTGATGAAACAGCTGAATTTTCATACAAGCTTACAGATGTAAACAGTGATGCAATAGGTCAAATTCTAACTGATATCCAAACAAGAAATAAACTGCAGGCTCTAAACAGATTGTGGGATGAAATCAGTACAAATACGGTTGCAATCGCTGCATAATGGAATGTAAAATCTTGCGGGGCGGATTAGTAAATCCGCTCCGCATTTTTGATTATATATAAAACTTTTTTGTTGTAGGTTGGGCTTACAGCCCAACAATAAAATTGGACATTAATTGGACTTTTTAGTAAGTTGGGGTAGAAACCCCAACCTACTTCCGACGGCTATTATTTAGTGTTGTTGGGCAAGTATGTCCAACCGACGTTTTATTCTTTACAACAAACTGGATAAAAAAGTACATTAAAATACATACAAAACATTAAAAAGTCAGAGTATGTTTTCAATCTCTGACTTTTGTTTTAAATGGTCGGAACGACAGGATTTGAACCTGCGACCTCTACCACCCCAAGGTAGCACGCTACCAAGCTGCGCCACGTCCCGATTTATATTTAAAATTACAAAAGACCGGAATAATCCCGGCCTTTTATATAATGGCTGGGGCGGAAGGATTCGAACCTCCGGGATGGCTGGACCAAAACCAGCTGCCTTACCACTTGGCGACGCCCCATTATTGTTTTGTCACATTTATTATTCTACTTGATAAAAATTTATTGTCAATAATTATTATATCTGCTTTTAATCAGCAAAAATTTTTATTTTTTGATTTAATATATTTGTGAGGTGAATATGCAAGTATCTAAAATTTTTCAAAATGCAGTAAAAAATGGCGGACAAATTCTTGAAAACGGTTCTGTTTACACCTGCCAAAAGTCAAAGTATTATCCAAACCGCTATATACAAAAAGTTATTGAACCTGCAGGAAATTATACAATACAAATAAGCGAAAACGGAAATGTTATTAAAAGAATTTCAAAATACTTTTTGAATGGTACATCCACATTAACAGACAGCTGGGATTTTGTGAAAAGACAGGGGATACATTTGAGCAGTGTTATTCTCAATGAAGGTAAATCTATTATGAGCAGGACCTTTGATAAGACAGGCGAACTCAGTATTAAACAGGACGGGGTTATTTATCTGCACCACTTCGGCAAAGCTGATACATACATTACGGATGTAAAAACTCTGAACGGAATAACATCAACCCCAAAACCGTTTAGCCAATTCGGGTGGTTAAATAATGAATTTTACAAACATTTTAACAAACAGGGTTAAACGGAGATTGTTCTTTTGCAAAAATAATTTCAACATTGTTACCTATTAATTGTTTTAATGCAGGCAAAATCAGAATTTCAGATTCAAAATGTCCGATATCGTATAAAACAATTTCGCTATCAAGTGCTGTATGAAACTTTAAATCTCCAGTTACAAGACAATCCGCTTCAAGTGTTTGAGCTTCTGAAATAAATTCTGACCCGCTGCCTGCACAAAATGCTATTTTGGTGAGTGTATTTACCTGTTTGTTATTTACAATACGTGCTGACGGAAAAATCTTTGAGATTTTTTTTGAAAATTCTTCTACGGATATCCCGTTTTTAAACTCAACAAAACGCAAAAAATCATGTTCAGCCGGAATTTTGTATTTATCAAGTTCTAAAACTTTAATAATAGTATCAGTAGTTCCTCCGTTTGCTTTATCAAGATTTGTATGTGCAGAATAAATATTTATGTCAGCCCAGTTAATCGGAACATAAAACAACGGGTGATGCGAAACTATCATATTGCAATTCATTTGCCTTGCCTGATTTACAACATCATCAGTTACAGTCAGACAAATCATAATCTTTGAAACTTCTTCCGGGGGACAATTTACTCCCCAGCCTGAAGCATCCCAATCTTCAGCTGTTTCAAGCGGTGCAAAATTTTCTATTCGTTTTGTAATTTCATATTTATTCATTTAGATATTCCAGAATTTTTCTTGCGATAACTCTTTTGGAAGCTTTTTCAAGTTTTTTAATATTACCTGATTTATCCAAAATAGTAACCTCGTTATCATCTGATGAAAAACCTATATCAGAACGGGAAATATCATTAGCAACAAGATAATCGCAGCCCTTTTTTGAAATTTTTTCTTTAGCATTTTCCAATAAATTTTCGCTTTCTGCACAAAATCCGACAACAATTTGATGAGATTTTTTTTCGCATAAACTTTTTAAAATATCAGGATTTTTAACAAGCTCAAGAGTTAAATTTTCGGAATCAGTTTTTTTAATTTTTTGTTCTGAATAATTTTTCACTCTATAGTCTGCAACCGCAGCAGCCATAATTACATAATCTGCAGTATCAAATTCTGAATTCAGAGCATCTTGCATATCTATTGCCGATTTGACTTTTATAATTTTATATGGAGCATCAAAATCTTTTGTCGTAATAAGAGTCACCTCTGCACCCATATCTCGTGCGGAATTTGCAATTGAAAAACCCATTTTACCCGATGAATAATTTGAAATATATCTTACAGGATCTATATCTTCTACAGTTCCGCCTGATGTTACAACAACTTTTTTACCTTTTAATTTATCAGAATAATTTAGAGCTTCAACAACAGAATTATATATTTTATCAACTGAACACAGTCTGCCTTTACCGGTATATCCGCAGGCTAAGAAGCCGCTTTCTGGTTCAAGTATTTCAGCACCCCTGGATTTTAAAACTCTTATATTCTCTTTTATGGCAGGATTATTCCACATATTACAATTCATTGCCGGAGCAATAATCATTTTTTTTGAAAACGCACAGGCAATTGAAGTTAAAAGATTATCAGCAATCCCGTTTGAAATTTTTGATATGGTATTAGCCGTAGCGGGAGCAATGAGCATAATATCAGCTTCATCAGCCAGAGAGATATGTTCGGGTTTCCATTCTTTAATGTCAAATTCTTCTACATAAATTTCATTTTGACTAAGGTTCTGCAGTGTTAATTTTGTCACAAAATTCAATGCGTTAGGTGTTGCAGTAACTTTAACATTTGCTCCATTTTTTTTGAACCTGCGGATTAAATCGCAAATTTTATATGCTGCAATTCCGCCCGTTATACCTATTAAAATATTTTTACCATTAAGCATTTTGAGACAATTCCTTTTTGGTAATATCTTCAATCTCACAAACCGCACGATTTATATCATCATTAACAACAATATAATCATACTGCTTTGAACGCTCAAGTTCTGTTTTTGCAGCCTCAAGACGCTTTTGAATTGTTGCTTCATCTTCCGTATGACGACCTCTTAATCGTTTTTCCAGTTCATTAACTCCGACTCCTGGAGGAGCGATAAATATTAAAACAGCTTCAGGCATTTTCTTTTTAACCTGCAAAGCTCCTTGAGTCTCAATTTCCAGAATGATATTCATTCCTTCTTCAAATTTTTGTTTGATAAATTTCTTTTTAGTTCCGTAAAAATTTCCGGCAAACTGTGCGTATTCTAAAAATTTATCCTTTGCAATACAGTCTTCAAATTCTTCTTTTGTTAAAAAGAAATAATTAACACCGTCAACTTCTCCGGGACGCGGATTTCTTGTTGTACAAGAAATTGAAAGCATAAAATCATCAGAGTTTCGTTTCATAAACTCATTTAAAACGGTGCCTTTACCTACACCTGAACAGCCTGAGATTACAAACAATTTCTTATCCATAGATTGATTATACTATGAAGATAAAAAAAATAAATTCAAATTTATTAAAAATTAAATCGTTTTTACATTGAATTTTTCTTTATTTGAAAGGTTGTATATTAAATATGTTCAAGAATAATTAATTTTTCCTTAATTTTCTTAATTTTTTCTAAAATCCGTTATATAAATATAATGTAAATATAAAATTTATATTGAAAAGGAGAGGAAATTATGATTAAACCATTAGGTGACAGAATTGTTATTAAAGTTATTGAAGAAACCGAACAAACTTCAGGCGGAATTTTTATCCCTGACAGTGCTAAAGAAAAACCTCAAAGAGGGGAAGTTGTAGCTGTAGGTTTAGGCAAAATGAATGACAAAGGCGAAAGAGAACCTATGGATGTTAAAGCCGGTGACATTATCCTTTATGCTAAATATGCAGGTACAGATGTTAAAGTTGACGGAGCTGAATATAAAATTCTTTCCATAAAAGATGCATTAGCAATTATTGAATAGGGGAAATATACTAACCTCCGAATATATCAGCAGCAAAATAAGTTGAACTTTCGGCGGGGATAATAAGTAATAAATTATTTAAAAGGAGAAAATATAAAATGGCAAAACGTATTATTTTTGATGAAGAAGCAAGAAAAGCTCTTCTAAAAGGAATTGATGCAGTAGCAGATGCCGTTAAAGTTACATTGGGACCTAAAGGCAGAAATGTAATTTTGACAAAAAAATTTGGTGCACCTCAAATTGTTAACGATGGTGTAACTATTGCAAAAGAAATTGAATTAAAAGATGCTCTGGAAAATTCAGGAGCTCAATTATTAAAAGAAGTTTCATCTAAAACAAATGATGTTGCAGGTGACGGTACAACAACAGCTTCTGTTTTGGCTCAAGCTATCGTTAGAGAAGGTTTGAAAAACCTTACAGCAGGTGCTAACCCTATGTCTATGAAACGTGGTATTGATAAAGCAGTTGATGCAGCTGTTTCAAAAATCAAAGCTATGTCAAGACCTGTAAATACAAAAGAAGAAATTGCTCAAGTTGCCGCAATCTCAGCAGGTAACAATAAAGAAATCGGTGAGCTTATTGCTGAAGCAATGGAAAAAGTTGGACACGATGGTGTTATAACTGTTGAAGAATCTAAATCTTTCGGTACTAACTTAAAAGTTGTTGAAGGTATGCAGTTTGACAAAGGTTACATTTCACCATACTTTGTTACAGATCCGGAAAGAATGGAAGCAGTATTGGAAGATGCTTATGTATTCTGCTGCAACAAGAAAATCAATATCATCTCTGACCTTGTTCCGTTACTTGAACAAGTTGCAAGAGACGGCAAAGCTTTATTGTTAATTGCGGAGGATATTGAAGGTGAAGCCCTGGCTACATTGGTTGTTAACACAATGAGAAAAGTATTGAGAGCAGTTGCTGTTAAAGCTCCTGGTTTTGGTGACAGAAGAAAAGCTATGCTTGAAGATATAGCAATTCTTACAGGCGGCGAAATGTTCACAGAAGAACTCGGCATCAAATTAGAAAATGTTACTGCTCAAATGCTTGGTAAAGCTAAACGTGTAACAGTTACAAAAGATGAAACAACAATCGTTGTTGATGACAGCACAAAAGAAGCCGTTCAAGAAAGAATAAGACTCATCAGAAAACAAATTGAATCTTCAGATTCTGAATATGATAAAGAAAAACTTCAAGAACGTGTTGCAAAACTTTCAGGCGGAGTTGCTTTGATTGAAGTTGGTGCAGCTTCAGAAGTTGAATTGAAAGAAAGAAAATTAAGAATTGAGGATGCACTTAATGCTACAAGAGCTGCAAATGAAGAAGGTATTGTACCTGGCGGCGGAGTTGCATTATTAAGAGTTCAACAGGAATTGAATTCTAAATTGGAATCAATTGACTTTGAATCTGATGATGAAAAAGTCGGCTACAAAATTTTAACAGCAGCCCTTGATGTACCTTTAAGAGCAATTGCTCGTAACGCAGGTGCTAAAGCTGATGTAGTTGTTGATTGTGTATTGGAAAAAGAAGGTGCATACGGCTATGATGCATTAAACAGCAAATATGTTGATATGTTCCAGGCAGGTATTGTAGACCCTGCTAAAGTAACAAGGTCAGCATTACTTAATGCAGCATCTGTCGGTTCAATGCTATTAACTACAGAAGCAGCTGTAGTAGAACTTCCGGAAGAAAAATCTGCACCTGATATGTCAGCAATGGCAGGCATGGGCGGTATGGGCGGTATGATGTAATTGAATAATTTCATTCAACATTAATATATTAAGAAAACGGCCGGAATAACCATTCCGGCCGTTTTTACTAAACAAAACAAATTATATTTTACCTCTTAGAGTCTGTCTATAATCTTTTATTCTAAGTTTTAATCTATCTTTTTTCTGAGTATAATGTTCTTTTGCTTTACCAAATGTAATCATTTTTAAGACTTTACATTTTAAATAATTTAAATAAATCTTTTGACGCTGAATAACATTTTTGATAATGCCCCTAACATCTTTGATAGTTTCGCTTTTACAATTATTATAAATAATTTCTTCATAAAACGGAGTTTGTCTTGCGTATTTCCAAAATAAATCAGAATATTCTAACCAGGGTTGTTTCCAGGGTCTACAAGCCCCTGTATAATGTATTATTTTTGGATTCTTCCACGCTTCCTTATATTCATTATAGGTCGCTTCTGGCATTCTATCTTTTGCATCAGTATAATAATGCAAACAGTTCCACATTAAATTGTAGTTATATGGTAAATATTTCACATGCCCGTCACAAACTTTATTTAATACATCCTGATCTTGAAAAACAGGATTTTTTAGTTGTGCCAAAGTAGATATACAATTATCAAAAAATGATATTTTCTGTAACTCTTTTATATTAAATACGATAATCCCTGCATTAAAATAATTTTCTCTTTTTATATTTAAAATACTTTCTCTATATTTTTCGCCTACATAATTCTGCATTTGTTGGGAAATATCCTGAATAGCAGCTATATAATTCTTTCCCAGTTCAACATTATATAATTCTGCAATATCGCAATTAAATATCACATCCCCATCTAAATATAAAACTTTTTCATAATTTGAAAATATTTCAGAGATAAAAAATCTGTAATACACTGCATCTGAATAATTCCAGTGAGTATACCACACATCTGAATATTTATTCATGTATTCTGTCATATCTAGAAATCGAATAGAAATATTTTTTTGTGCTAATGAAGCTAAACGAGATATGTTATGTTCATTGAGTTTTGAATATAATATATTAATATCATAATTATTATTCTCATCTGCATTTGATATCAGTGACGACATTGCAACATACAAATACGGGACAAAATTATCATCTGTTGCAAATCCTATTGGTATATAGTTTTTATCAAAAATTGGTTTTATACTATTTATCATTTTCAATTTCCTCTAATTTTATAATTTCTTCCGAGCCAAATTTTTTGTAATCAGAATGACATCTTAATCTTTCGGGCATTGCCATATAATCTCGGTATATCAAATGTAGTACTTTATTAGTCTGATTTGGGCATGGAAACATTCTTCCGCAAAATTCAATTTCAGAAAGAGGAAATATTTCATCCCAATCAAAAAACCATGATTCAAAATGCCAGTGATAATATTCCCCGCCTAATAAAATCATAGGTTTTGAAGTATTATCTTTCTGATAATTATCAAAAATAATCTTTTTAGTGAGTTCACGGTAATAGTTATGATGAGCAGCTACACCATTTTCCGGATTGAAAGTTTTTCTTTTTTCTTTGCTGTGAAGTTCTTTAAGTTTATTAGTTAATGCAACTTTTTCTTCGTAAGGCATATTTTCTTTATAGTAAAAATCACAAGGGAAAATATCTACAAACAAAGAATTTCTATTCCTGTTATCATATACTTTTAAGAGATTAAAAATACCTTCGGGGTGAGAATATAGTTCGGCTGTATAATGAGGATTGGTTGTTGATTTTTTAAAGATTTCAATAAAACGGTCATAATCTTTTCTAATCATTACAACATCGATATCGTCATCCCAAGGAATGTAACCTTTATGGCGAACTGCACCAAGTAAAGAACCAAAACTCAGCCAGTATGTAAGATTATTCTCTTTACAGACTCTGTCAACTTCTGCCAAAATTCTGGCATTTATATTTTGAATAGAAGCAAGAACCCCGACAGCAGGTTTTAATTTTGTAATATCTGTTGAATATACAGTCAAAGCTTTTAGGGTTGCTACATCTTTTTGTATTTCTTTTAGCATTTGTTCTGTTTTATACCCTTTTCTTTTCATTCTTATTTTTATGCCCAGAATTATAAGAAGTTTATGCGGGCCTTCGTTAGTCAGCGTAAAAATCTTTTGCCAAATATTCATTAAACTCTCCTTAATATGATTTAAACATGTCTGTCAAAAAACAGTCAAATTAATAATCAAAAACTTACCTTAATTCCAAAAATAATTTATGTATTGCCTATATACATCTCATAAATCAAAATAATTGTCAAGTCTACAAGACTTGTATATTCAAGAAAAAAGGCTGAAGTCAAAACTTCAGCCGTCTATTTTTAGAATTAAGAAATTTAGGGGTAAATGAAAAGATATATTATTTGCAATTAACGAAAGATTTTAAATCTTTACGTATTTCATATTTTGTAAAATATTCATCTCTGAGTTCTAATAAATAATCCATAGCTTCCTCTATCTCACAACGGGATTGAGTTTTAGGATTTACATAATATGAATACATGATATATGCTATATAAAATACTTCTTCCAACAATCTTGAATTGGTTCGCCTGCTGCATTTTTGCCTATCTTTAGTTAGCCCCCAGCCGGCATAAAAAGGCATACCAAATACATGTGTTTCTTTTCCGCACATCAATGCTTCAAATCCAAGCTGGGTAGAACAAACATAAACTTTGTCGCAATATTTTATTAAAGATATCGGATTAATTGCATCTGTCATAAGATAAATATTGCCATGAGCTTTTAGCTGAGAATAGTAGCCTTTCTTGCGACCTTTAGCTGCAATTATATCTGGATGAGTTTTGACAATAATATCAGCATCCGGATTTTCTAAAATTGCAGCATCAAGCATATTTTCAAAAGTTTTGTCATTCGCCATTCCTTTTAAGATAGACATATCATTGTAAGATTGATCTACAACAAGAATTTTTTTAACACCTTTTCGACCGATTTCAGGTTCATAAATCGGTTGTGAATTATATTTAGTCAGATGATTTGAAACAATTTTATTTATACATTTTCTCGCCCTTAACAGCTGCTCATTAGTCAAAACAAGATTTTTATCATTGAGCATTTGCTCCAATCTGCTTGGACGTGTCGCATCAAAATAAGATGTTAAATCATCAAAAGTGAAAGATATTCCTTTTTGATATTTGGGAAGAGCTTGTTTATCTGCAAATGTATTTATACTTCTTAAAAAAGAATCTCCGACATATATAACAGGCTTATTAACATTTAATGCATGATTTATGATTTTAACAGCTTCAGGGATAGGTCTGATTTCCCAGCAAAAATACATATCTTCCAGATTTTCAAATCTATTATCGGAACAATCAAAAGTAAAAGGCTCCTGATTAATTAAAATATTTAAATAATTATGATTTTTATCAACGTGCAAATACTCCGGAGGATGTTTGACTGAATTTAAAATATTTTCAACTATAAAAGGTTTATCAATAAATTTTTCTATCTGTCTATCCTGGAATATATTAAATAACGCAGTATTATAAGATTGAGAAACAATTTTAGATTTTTTCTTATTCCGAATCTTTAATTTGATAAATAAAAATTTGTATACCTTATGAGATTCAATTCTTGTAACTGATAAAACAGGGATTCTAAATATATAATATTTTGTTTTAAAAGCATTCTTTTTTTTCTTAGTGTATAAATTTGTTTTTAAATAATACAAATAAGGATGATATTTAATCCATTTGTAAAAAGATCTGGCATTAAGATCATCATTATCATGCATATTCTTAAACAATCTATGAGTTTCAAGGATAAACTTAAGGTGTCCTTTAGTAAGCCTGCGATTATAATTATAATCGCAGGCTTGACAGCATTTGCTGTCAAGACTGGAAATTAAACCATCATTAAAATCGTGCTCCTTGATAAAGTCATATAGCAAACGATATTCATTTAATGTCACAAATGCCATTTTATTTCCTTGATTAACAGAGGAATTTGAATTATTCACTCTATAGTAATAGAAGGCATCTTCTGTAATTGCTATTTTATATGCAAATAACCAAGATTTAATATTAAACCCAACATCCTGAAAAGCTGCTCCCGGGGTAGTTGAAAATTTAATTTTATTATTTTTAATAAATTCTGTTTTATAAATTGCAGACCAGATACATGGATGGTTTTTACAAGCAAATTCAGGAATTTCAATATTTTTATAAACAGAACTAGAAACTGTATTAACAAACTTGTTTTCTTTCTTAATTCCGTTTTCATCAAGTATATAATAGTTAGACTTAACTACCTGAACATTATGTAATAGAGAAAGATTATAAAGAGTTTCATACATATTTAAACTAATATAATCATCAGGTTCTACAATTCCGATATATTCTCCTTGGGCATGTTCAATTCCCAAATTCATAGAACTTCCGTATCCTGAATTTGTTTTATCAATAAGTTTTATTCGGTTATCTTTTTTTGCATACTCTTGCAATATTGATAAAGAATTATCAGTTGACCCGTCATTGATACAAATAATTTCTATATCTTTTAGTGTTTGATTTACTACAGATTCCATACACTGAACAAGGTATTTTTCAACATTGTAAACAGGGATAATAACAGACACTTTTGGCTGTGACATAAATTTTTCTCCTTAATTCCAACTATAAACTTGACAAATAATATCAAATTCTTGCTACAATTCATGTCATGAAATATCATAATTGTCAAGAATTTATTGTCATCTAATCACATTATGACTAATCTGCTTAATAGGTAAGATTAAGGGTAGATTATGGATGAAAAGCAATTAAAAAAGTTATTCGGACAACGTGTTAAAACACTCAGGAAAAGTCAAAACCTGACTCAGGAGCAATTGGCTGAACTTATCTGGATGGATCCTCAGCATCTTTGCAAAATGGAAAACGGCAGCCATTTTCCGACTCTTAAAAATATTATCAGACTCGCTGATGTCCTTAATATTGATATTAAAGACTTGTTTTCTTATGACAACATTGAAGAAAATATTGTTCTGGATAAAATTAAAATTGAATTGAATAAATTAAACAGAAAAGAATTAAACTTTCTGCTCAAAACTATTCTGTCACTTCAAGAATTACGCTGATTTACTGCTGTGAAAGTTCATCTTGTGAAATTGTACCATCATTATTTGCATCCAACTCTTCAAATGATTTATCAACAGGCATTTCGAAGCCTAATTCTTTAGCCGATTGTTTCATATCTTCAAATTCAGATTTATCAATAGTTCCATTTCCGTCTAAATCTGCTATCTCCATTACCTCTTCAGGCGATGACACAGACATATTAACGTCAATTTTGCCTTTCTCAGAATCTCCTTCCATATTTATTCCGTATAGTTTACCTATTTTATCAGTTAAATCCTTTATGACGGAAGGAGCATTCTCTTTTAGTTCTTCATTAGATAACAAGCCATTCTTATCTTTACCGTCTATAGATTGAAAACTTGCATCTATCAGAGCTTCTATATCACTTTTAAATTCGCCTTCGGTATCTATACCCGCAGCATCCAGCAATCCTGTTATATAAGCTTTGTATTCATCTGAATTTAACGATTTATCACCATTTTGATCAGCTTCCTTCATCATTCTTTCTACATCTTCAGAATCAGAAGTATTCTTTGCCTCCTTAGCTATTTCCTCATTCGATTTTAATAATGATAATTCCGTACTATTCAAAGTTTTACCTTTAGCATCTTTGATTATCGGAGTATCTCCGACCAGTTCTGCCGTATATCCTTCCGGCAATTCAAAGCCTTTGCCGAAAGCTTTTTCCAGTGCAGCATTTAATTTCTCTTGATTAACATAATTATTACCTTTTTGTTTGGATAATTGTGCTCCTATTTTATATTTGCCGTTAGAATCTTTTATAACTGAATAGGTGCTTGTTGTTCCGTCATTATTTCGAACCGTTGCAACATAAGACGGCGTGCCGTCAACAGTTCCTTGTGATACATCACTAATCGAAGCTCCTGACGGCAGCCCGGAAGTATCTATATCGGAAGCTTTTGGAGCCGTATCCGTTTGAATAGTCCTGCTATTGGAATTACTAACAGTAGCAGTATTTGAAGGAGTTGAAGAATTTGATACAGAACTAGTTGGTACATATGTATTTTGAACCTGCGATACATTGGATGATTTACCAATTCCCAGTGCTCGAAGTAGATAAGGTACACCTTTGCTTATACCTAAGCCAATCAATCCTCCTATAACTTGGTTTTTAGAAGGTCCGTAATTGATTTTTATATTGGTTGTTTCAGTTCCTTGAGGAATATGTGCCGCTGCCTTTGATGCAGCCCTTGCTTCATAGCGGGCTGCAACATTTCTTCGTCCGGTGTGTACAGACGGTTCATATCTATTGCCAAAATTGTTGAATGTAACCATATTAACAGTATCTCTTCTTATACGTCATATATATAAAAATTTTTCAGGTACTGTTATTTCACTATTTTGGAATTTCGTTACAGTTAGTTACAATTATCTAATTTTTCTTTTAGAATTTCAACTTCAGCTTTCAATTTATTAATATCACATCTTACAGGGTCAGGAATTCTGTTATGCATAAGATTGCCCTGTTTATCAATTACGGCTCTATGAACAACCCTGCCGGGAACACCTACAACTGTTGAATGCTCCGGAACATCTTCTATTACAACAGATCCCGCACCGATTCTGACATTATCTCCAATAGTTATATTCCCGAGAACCTTAGCTCCTGCACCGACAATAACATTATTTCCTAAAGTCGGGTGCCGTTTTCCATGTTCTTTCCCTGTTCCGCCGAGTGTTACCTGCTGGTATATCAATACATCATCTCCGACAATGGTTGTTGCTCCGATTACAACACCTTCTCCATGGTCAATAAAAAACCTTCTGCCGATTCTTGCCCCGGGATGAATTTCTATGCCGGTTATAATCCTTGTTAAATATGATATAATACGCGGAACTAAAGGTATGTGCCATTTGTACAATCTGTGAGCAAATCTGTATGCTATCAGTGCATGAAGTCCCGGATAACATAAAATCACTTCTAACAAATTTGTGGCAGCAGGATCGTTGTCATAAATGACTTTTATATCCTCTTTTACCTTTGTAATTCCTCTTTTTATAACCTTGAACATGATTTGAACAACCTGTTATTATTTTATCAATTTAGCAAATTTACGTTTTCCTGCTTGTAAAATTATACTGTCTTGAACTGTTACAGAATAAGACATATCGGAGATTTTTTCACCGTCTAATTTTACACCGCCGCCCTGGATAAGACGTTTTGCTTCTCCTCTGCTTGAAGCAAATCCAAGTTCAGTTAATAAATCAAGAATATTCTTGCCTGCTTCGATTTTAACTTCCTGTATATCTTCAGGAATACCCTTGTTTGATACAACATTGATAAATTCTTCCTGAGCCTTGTCTGCTCCGTCTTTTCCATGGTATTCTTCAGTAATTTGATGAGCCAATTGCATTTTTATATTTCTCGGATTGACAGAACCGTCTGCAATCTGCCTGTCATAAGTTTCCAATTCTTCTTTTGTTGCATCCGTCAGCAGGCTGAAATATCGTGTTATCATATTGTCAGGAATACTCATCAATTTACCGAACATATCTTTTGCACTGTCGGTTAAAGATATACAATGTTCGGGATAAGTTTTGGACATTTTTACTACTCCGTCCGTACCTTCTAACAATGGTAACAAGACAACTAACTGAGGATATTTTTTGCCATACGCAGTTTGAATATCACGTCCTAGCAAAGTATTAAATCTTTGATCCGTACCGCCTAATTCTATATCGGCATCAATTGCCACAGAATCGTATGCCTGCATTAAAGGATAGAAAAATTCGACAATTGAAATAGGTTTACCCTCAGCATATCTTTTGGCAAAATCATCTCTTGTCATCATTTGAGCAACTGTAACCTGTGCTGATAATTTTAATAATTCCGTAAAACTCATTTTGTGCAGCCAATCAGCATTATTAACAACCTCAGCATCTTTGACATCTAAAACTTTAGACATCTGGTCAAAGTATGTTTTGGCATTTTCTTCTACCTGTTCTTTAGATAATGCCGGTCTTGTTTCGGTTTTTCCTGAAGGATCTCCGACCATTGCAGTTGCACCGCCGACAAGCAGGACAATTTTATGTCCCAGAGCTTGAAATTCTTTTAATTTACGCATTACAACAGTATGACCCAAATGTAAATCCGGTCTTGTCGGATCCATACCCAATTTTATCCTTAACGGGGTATTTGTATCTGCTGAATGCTGTAATTTTGCGGCTAATTCTTCTACTCCGCCCGGTAAAACTTCTGCATTTCTTGCTATATGTTGTGCCTGTTTTATAAATTCTTCTCTAATTTCTGTCATATTTTCTCTCCTATTATTATTAAAATTATATCAAAAAAATAAACTCTGCCCGCAAAAAATATTTTCACGTGTTTTATAATTTTTCAAGGAGATAACTAAATTTATGGATAAAGTAAATTTTACAGGTATAAGGAATATCGGTGCATATATGAAACCTTTGCCGTATGCAATGCCTAATACCACAAAAACATACTTAATAGCTCAGTTGACCGACGATTTTGACGGAAAAGATCTAAGTGAATTTAAAGAAGCTGCAAAAAAATGTGAACAAATTACAGGCAAATGTGTATTCCCGGACGATAACAGATTTATACATATTATGACAAATGTTGTAAATAATGGTAAAGATATTCCGGCCTTAGCCGTAAATCATATTATAATTCCTGCAAGAAGAGAAACTCTGGCAGTGTTCAGTTTTATTGCTAAGTTAACAAGAAAAATTGCAAAAATGCCTGATGAAAAGTTTAAAATCTGTAAAGATTTCAAATTCGGGCCGGATGGCGACAGCTTTATATTTCCTGCCGGCAGGGTAAGCAATTTTAACCCTGAAAATCCTGAAAAAACGAGAGAGTTTCTTGAGGAAATCTATTCTCCGGAATCTGACAGACAGGTTGCAAGGATGATAAATAGACATATCCAGATGGAAATGGAAGATTATTTAAAATAAGTTAAAAATAAAGTGCCGGATATTTTATAAAATATCCGGCACTTTATTATAAAATATTTAATTTTAAATTTGATTTTCTAATGCATCAAGTTCCGTTCTCAAATCTATGACCAGAGAATTGTAATATTCAAGCCATGTTTCACCTGTTTGATTGTCTTTGATTTCGGATTCACATACTGCTCTTATTCTTTTTTCATCTAATGCATTGAGTTCGTTATGAATTTCTTCAATTCGCTTTTCAATAGCCGCATTTTGTTTTTCTTTGTTATACTGAGGATTTTCAACGATTGACCCGTTGGAATAGATATATCTGTATCGTTCAGCCAGATAATTGTTATAAATTTCATCACTGACTTCAATATTTAATACTCCGTCATCAAGCTGTTCAAGTTCTCCTGCTCCGTTTAATATTCCATTTTCAACAAATATATATTTCATATTTATTTTACCCTCCTGTAAGCATGTAATTTCAAAGTATAAGTACTTGTATCATTAGCACTTGCTGTATTGTACACATAAATTTTTCTTCCTGAAGAAGTTAAAAGAGTTGCAATTCCTGCGGAAAAAGCATATCCGTCAGCTCTGGATGCCCTGCAAATAGGCATGTTGGTAGATAAATAATCTGTCTTAAGATATAAGAAAAAGCAAGAATGAGAGCCGGTATCAGAAGTTGCAGCTAATGATACTAAAATCTCATATTTATTTGTCTTGTCAGGCAGATAACTTGAAAGTGAAAAAGATTGAGTTGTGCTTTTGCTAATCCCTTTATCACTTGCGATAGTAACTTGTTTAACTGTCCAGGAACCGTCAAGTGCTGAGGTATTTGCCTTAGCATCAAATAATTTTTTACCGGTTGCACTAATATTTGATAAATCTAAATCCAAACATTCTGCTTTAGCTTCTTCTATCTTTTCATTAACTTCTTCAAGTCCGGAAGTAATAGTGCTGTTGGAGTCATCAATTCTTGTATTTGTATCTTCAATCTTAGATAAAACATCAATGAAGTTTGCATTAACTTCATCGGCTTTAGCTTTTGTTCCGGGAACAAAAGAATATGGAACACCGTATGTCATAAAATATCCTTTCTGACATATTTAACGGCTCAATTAGGGCTGGGAAAACTCAATTAACGGGTTTATTATACCATATAAACAGTCATTCCGTCAAGCAACACAAAAGGAAACCGTTTTTTATTAACTGTTTCCTTTTGTATATTTGAATATATATTGGCTGGTTATCTCATTTATGCAAAATAGCTGGCATTAGTACCATTTGCATCAGGTGCTTTAGGAGCTTTTTTACCTTTGAATAGTTTTGCAATTGGTTCATATGTGTATTTACCGATAAAATTACCGGTAACAGCAACATAGTGACCTACTGTTTTCATAAATCCCGGTTTTGCTTTTAATTCTTCTTTTGATAATTCTTTTATAGCTTTCGGGAATACTTTAGGTAATGCAACTAATACTGCTGCCAATGCAGCTAAGCCGATGATTGTACCTGCAACTTTTTTACCTGTGCTTGATTTTTTTTCAGCTTTGCCTGCATCATTATTTACAGATGCAGGAGAAGCAGCATTATTGCTTGCATTAGCTTCTGTTTTTGGTTTTGAAAATGCACCTTCACGTTCTAAAATATTTGCCGGACCATCTCCAAAACGGACGCTAGAAATAGGATTGACTGCTAACATGAGAAAACCTCCTTACACACATTTTTCATTACACAACATATAAAACTCCTGATAGAATAATTTTGACTCATTAATCAAAATTTGCAAATATTTGTTACAAAAGTTTACATATTTTTTGGAATATTTTCAATTGCTGTGTCATCTATATAGTTGTGGGAGGAAAATTTAAAATGGCAAAAAAACAGGAAGCATTAATTTATATAGAAAAGGATAATATTACAGAAGCAGAGTTTATGTCAAAAAGCTTTGTAAATAGAGGCATAAAAAATAGAGCTTATATAAATGCACTGGGTGCGGAACTTGTAATGAAATACCTTGTATCTGAAGGGTTTAACATTGAAGAGCTGCATAATATTCATTCTATTTCAAAAGTTCTTGAAAAAATTGATATCGCTGATGTTTTGCTTCCTAATATCCATATTGATGTTCGTGTTGTTTTTGACGACAATCAGATTTTTATACCGAAAAGCCATTTTGATTTAGAAATCGTTCCGGATATTTATCTTGTATTAAAGCTTGATGAAGAATTTGACCATGCCGAATTTTTAGGATATTTTAAACCGGAACAGATAAATAAAAAAGATGCCAATAAGGATTATTATTTTATTGCCAAATCAAAACTTTCTTCGCCTGAAACCTTATCAAAATTTATAAAAGATTATCCCGGCAAAGTCTCAAGAAATCTTTCTGAAGAGGACATGCTAAGAGGCAGAGAGTTGTCTGTCACACTTGCAGATCATAATATTACTGATGATGAGTTTAGAGAATTTCTTGAATTGCTTTTATTAAATGACAGTTTAAGAGAAAGTGTTTTGGAGTTTGATAATTTTGAAACTCTTGCATATAATGTAGCTTCAGGCTTGGGAAAATCACAGAGTATTGAACTTATTACCCCTGCTGTAGAAACACCTGCAGGAGAATCTTCTGATTCTGAAAACAGTACCGGTGAAGAATTATTGAACAATGAAGAAATTACATTAGCAGAACCTGAATTGGGTGAAGATGATATTTTATTAGATGAATCTTTCTTTGATGATGATGAAACGGAAAGTGACGAAAACAATAATCAATCTGACACAGATGAAGAAGAACAACAGCAGCCGGAAACTGATTCGGAAGATGTATCCGACAATTTAGAAAATATAGAAACAGATATTGAAGAAGATACATTGATTGAAGAAGAATCTATAGATTTGGGCGATGATTTGCTTGATGAAAATTTAACAGTTTCCGACGATATTGAAACGTCAACAGTGGAAGAAGATATTCAGACTGATATAGATACTTCAATAGAAGAATCTTCGCTTCCAATATTAGATGAAGAATCTGTAGATTTAGGAGAGGATTTACTTGATAACGATTTAACGGTTTCTGATGATATTGAAACGTCAACAGTAGAAGAAGATATTCAGACTGATATAGATACTTCAATAGAAGAATCTTCACTTCCAATATTAGATGAAGAATCTGTAGATTTAGGAGAGGATTTACTTGATAACGATTTAACGGTTTCTGATGATATTGAAACGTCAACTATGGAAGAAGATATTCAAATTGATATGGATGCTTCTTTAGAAGAAACACCTTTGACTAATCTTGAAGAAGAAACTCTCAATTTTGGAGAAGATTTAGGGGAAGAAGAGATTCAGGAAATAGACTCTTTGCAAGAAGAAACTGATAATGAACCGTCTGAACCTGCGGAGGCCGGATCTGGTGTAAATCTGGCCGAATCGATTACGAATGCACTTAAAGATTCTTTAACCGGCACAGCTGCAGCAGCTGCCGGAGCTGTGAAGGCAGAAACGGGTAGTATTGCTGCCGGAGAAAAAGCATCGAATGAAGCTATGAAATTGGCTTCTGTAGCTGGAGATCTGGTAAATGATATAGTTAATAAAAATATAGAACAGCAGCAAAAAAATCTTGATAAAATAGATTATGCAAAATCTACAACTGATGCAACAGCTGTTCCGGAACATATTTCTGCTCTTGCTCACGATTTGGCGGCAGCCAAGCTTGAAATTAATCTTGAAGCTGAAGAATCAGGACAATTTGATTCTCCAAAAGATTTATCCGATCTGAAACCAATAGAAAATCAACACGAAGAAGTTGAATTCCAGCAGGAAACGATTGAACTGGGAAATATGGAAACCGTTCAAACAGAAGAATTTACTGAAGATACCGGAAGTATAGTCAACCTTGATAATCTTAAGAATATTGATTCTCCTACAAAGCCTGTTGATAATCTTGATGAGATGCTCAAAGAGCCTGATGTTGAAAAAATGGATTTGCCAAATCTTTCTTCTTTTGAAATAAACGAAGATGGAACATCATCATTTGATAACTTTGTAACTGATATAAACTACAATAATGAAGAAGATCATCTTGTTGATTTGAACATGCCGTCAAATGAATTTAAAATTGATGATGATAATGATGGATTGGATTTTTCAATAAATACAGAAGATGATGCTGATTTATCAGTTGACAAGTCTATTTTAGGAATTTCTGATACAATTATCGACCAATCTCAGAAAGTTGAAGAATATGACAATCCTGATTTTAGCAATACTTTATCTGAATCAGATCTGGCATTAGATACAGATTTTGATACAACAATGCCTGCTCAGGATATTCAGTCTGATAGCAATTTGAATATTGTTGACGAACAATTACCGGAAAGTAATTTGAATAATTCAACTCCTGAATACAGTGATGTTGATGATTTTTCTGAACTGTTATCTGATGATAACGGCTTATCAGATGGATTCATGCAAAATAATGCAGATGAGTCAGCTCTGCAGTCTGAAGAAGATACCATGCCGGAGAATCCTTCTGTTATTCCTGCAGAAGAAGATAATCAGTCTGAGCAGGAGCAGGATTGGCTGAATGATACAAATTATGACAATCTTCAGGATATTGAAATCGAACAGCAGGAATCTCCTTCTGCAGGAAGTGAAATTTCTGATGAAGAACTAATTACAGAACCTGACGCTGCTCCTGCAAAGGCATTTGCAGTAATCGAGAATTCTACTGTTATAAGTGACAGAACATTTAATGTCGGAGAAATTCATATTGATATAAACAATCCGCAAGCTTCTCAATTTAACGGTGCGGAAAATGAATCATTAGAAGATTTGTATGATCCTAATTCTAAAGTTCCCGGCGGTTCTTTGCTACAACAGCCTGGAAGACTTGGTTCATCTTCCGGTGCTCCAAGTGCAGGATTGGGTATCGGTCTTAAGCTTATCGGCGGATTAGTAGTGCTGGCTATTGTTTGTGCAATAGGTTTTGGTGCTGCGAAATTATTTAAAGCTCCAACCGAAGAGGCTCCGCAGCCGATTACTGATGATATAACACCTGCAAGTTCTGATAACGGAGTTGCAGAATCTAATACCTTGAATGTTAATCCTGATAACGTAGTTAAAATGGATAACAATACAAATGCACTTGCCTCAACCAATACTGCTCCTGCAGCAAAAACTAAGCCGGCAGCAAGTGCAAAGACTCAGCAGCAGACATCTTCTCTTACACCTGTTCAGAAGAAATCTATGGCTGCAACTACATTTATTGAAGTAAGAAAGTTAAGCTGGGAAGTTCCTGATTATGTATCATACAATTCTCAGTTCAAACAATACTTCCAGGCTGCTGGAAAGAGTTTGAAATTGTCTTTAACCAGCGACTTGCTGCTGGCTACTGATTATGCTTATTCTAATGAGATAAGAGTAAGCGTAACTTTTGACAAAGACGGAACTTTTAAAACTGCTCAAATAGTTACATCAAGCGGCTCAACTCAAATAGATAATATTGTGTTACAAACTGTTAACCAAACTTTAAAAGTCCTTAAAGCCCCTCATAGTGTGGGTAATGACGAAAGCACAACGGCAATACTTAAAATTTATCTGTAAATATGATATAATACCGGTAAAGTAGAGGAAGCTAGATTGTGGAATTAACACAAGACAAGATTGATTTAATCAGTAGAATAATCAAAAATGATCGTAAATACCCTAATAACGAGGACTTATACGACGATTTTTTCAATGAAACCTGCAAACGCTCGGTTAATATTCTCAATGCAATCGAAACTGAATCTACGTTGGAAGCATATCTCAAACGTATTGTAACAACATCTATTATAAATGTTCTAAAAGATTCAGGAAGGTTAAGAAGGACAAGAGCCGGTTATATGTCGACCAAAGAAGTCGCTCTTAGTCCTGCAGACTCTACTGATTATTCTCAGATCGAAATCAATTATGCTAATATTAAAATTCCTGAAAATCCTGAAGAAATAGTTATCCAAAAAGAAATCCTGGAATTTGTAGCTGATACAATACGAAAAATAGACGAAGATAACCCGGATAAAGACTATTTACATATTTATACTTTGCGTTATGATAAAGGCATGACACAGAAAGAAATTTCTGAAGAACTTGGTATCTCTCAATCTGAAATCTCAAAAAGATTATATAAATTGATGGATAAAGTCAGAGATGTTATTGAATAACTAATTCTAAACTATGAAATGTCCGGTTTGTAAAAAAAATATTTCAGATACGGCATTAAAATGCCCATATTGCAAAACTCGTACAGGTTTATTATGCTCTCATTGCAATACAATTAATCCTGTCGGAAACCTCGTTTGCCAAAAATGCGGACAAGAATTGTTAAAAATTTGCCCGCACTGTCACAGCGTAAACTTTCCGATTGCTGCAAAGTGCAGAAAATGCGGTTCTCCGTTAGGGAAAAAAAATGTAAAACAAAACCAGAATAATGATAAAGATAAGAAGAATAATAAAACAATTAAACTTGAATTTAATCCGAAATATTCTTCTCAAAATCAGGCATTTGAAATGTTATCTGACGGGCTACGTTCAAAAGATACTAAAATATTTTCAATAACAGGTGAAAAAGGTATCGGCAAAAGTAATCTGTTAAAACAGGTTATTAAAAATCTCGAACCGGACAGACTGGAGTGGTGTATCGGAAAATGTACTCCATTAACACAAGTTACCCCGGGCGGAGTTATTCAGGATATGCTTTTGAATTTGTTCAAGCTTCCGAATTTTTATCTTAACAATGAGGAGTTGAAAAATGATGCACTCCAATTTTTCAGCAATGAATTCAGATTTCTTGGAGCAGCTGATGTTGCTGATTTTCTAAACTTTCTGTATAACTCAAAAGATGGGAATTATGAAGATATAATTATAAATAAAAAACATACGTACGATATTTTAAATAAAATTTTTGATGCATTCTGCCGCACAGGAAGATTTGTATTTGTAGTTGATAATTTTGATTTTATTGACGGGTTTTCCATTGAATTTTTAACCAATTTCATGAGCCGGGAGAACAATTGGAGAAATTTGAAATTTATTGCAATATACAATGAGCCGAAACCTATCAGCAGTTTCTTCGGATTTGAATCAAAAGAGATGAAGGCTTATTTGGATATTAATCTTACTGCAGTTCCAACAAAAGAATTAGAACAGCAGCTCCAATTAACAGGAGATGCTGGCACTTACGTTTCAAACAGAGAAAAAGAAGTCATTTTTGAAAAATGTAAAGGTAATCCGGCATTTGTTGAGCAGGCTGTAAGTTATTGTTTTGATTGCCAGATATCTGATAAAGCATTTTTAATGCCTAATAATTTTTCAGGTTTAATAAAAGAACGTTTGGAAACTTTGAAAAAAATAAATAAAGATGCCCATAAAATGCTTTGTGGTGCTGCAATATTAGGCGACAAATTAAATCTTGCACTTTTGAAAGAAATTTTCGGTTATAAAAACAAAGAATTTAATGACATTATGTCTTATCTTGTTAAAGCTAAATTTGTAAGACCATATAATGAAGTTTTTTATGAGTTTAATAATTTACTTTTATGGGAAACAGTATTAAAGAATATCCAGCAAGATATATCTTTTGAAGATCTTAACGTAAAAATAGGGAAAGCTATCAGCGTATTTAATTTAAATACAAATGCTACAATGGCAATGATTGCACATAATTTGAAAGAAAATCGTATGGCATTTGATATCTGGACCAAGACTACCAGACTGGCTGCTTATATAGGCGATATCAATCTTTATGTAATTGCACAGAAACAGTGTTTGGCTTTATTGAATGAGTTTAATGAAAACGAAACATTAAATATACGATTTAATATAAGTGAACGTCTTGGAAAATTATTAACAGAATACGACCCGGAAGAAGCGATTGAATATCTGCCCGATGCAATTCAAAATGCGAGAGCAAGTAATAATGAAACCAAAGAAATAGAATTACTCGGTTACTTAGCTCAATGCTGCCAAAAAACGGAAAATTATTTTGGTAATATTGAATGTGCAGATAATGTATTAAAAAAATTAACAGCAGGCGATGAACTTGAAGCAGCTCTTATCAAAGCTTCAAAGTTATCGGCACTGATAAATATAGGTAATAGCGGAGAGGTTATAAATCTTATTGATAATGAAATCATGCCTGTATTGAATACGAATTTATCAAAGCCGAGATTAGATAAAACAATACCATTAGGATTTGTTTATGATACTTGGCTCAGGGTTTATTTATATCTTGGCATGGCCTTGGCTCTTCAGGGCAATGACAGATCATTTGAAATTCTTGCTGCCCTTTTTGAAATATTGGAAAAAAATAAAATTGATGATGAAGGTTTAATATGTAAAGCTAAGCTTACTTTGGCTTATGCAAACACAATGAAAGGGAATTTTAAAACTTCACAGGAAGTTTTATCAGATATAGCAAATATTGTTGGAGCCGAATATTTATTAAATCCTGCAAATTTGAATTCAGCCAGGGCAGATATAATAAATTATTATAATATAATAAATATTTTGAATAATTTCTTTAGAAAAGATTTTAATAATATTAAAGAATCTCTGTTCAATGCTGCAAAATTTGCAAGTGACACAAGCAACGAGTTTTTGAAAAATATTTTCAGAACTTTTCTGGGTAAATACTTTTATGATACAAAACAAGCAAAACATGCCATAGAAGTTTATAATGAGCAAATTACATATTTTGCAAATAATAAAATGGCACTTGGAGCATTATTAACGTGGTATTTTATATCAGAAGCAACAATGGTAACGGAGGATCCGAAAAACGCTATAGATATTGCACTTCAGACACTTGATATTGCTCAAAATCCCAGAATTAATAATTCATTTTTTATAGTTTTACTTAAAATTCTTTTAGCAAAAGCATATATGGAAATATCAGATTATGAAACTGCAAAAATCAATCTGGAATCAGGTATGGTTCTGGCTAAAAAATACAGTATGAACGATTTATTATCTAAAATATATTTGCTATATGGCAAATATTATCAGGATTTGGGTTCTATAAATTCTCAAAATCAACAGGAATACCTGAAAGGTTCAGCCAAAATGTATGACAATGCTATGAACATTGTTTTACAAGATACTTGTAATCCTTATATGAGAGACAGAATAGAACAACAAAAAAATCTTCTGCTTTCTTATTGCGAAATACATAATTTAAATCTTTAATAATACTATGAAATATTATTATAATATATCTTTATAATTCTTTATAAGTATTCAATTTTGTAACGAAAAAATATATAATCTTTACAAGAAAACATGTTTATTCTAAAAATAAGTTATAAATAAGGAAATGAAATTGCTAAATAATTTTGAAAGTTTTGATAATTCAGAAACTGCAACCAAAAAGGATATTGTTATCCAGGAGAGAGTAGAGCTTGTTTCATCTCACATGTACAAGCAGTTTTTGGATTACCAGCATTCAACGGTAAATACTAACGATATTTTTTCAAGAATGATTGACTGTCTTGAATTGGTGACAAATAACCTGAAACAGTCATTTTCATCACGTGGTGTTACGACTCAGAATATTTATGTTGATGCTGATGCTTTAAAATCAACTGCCGTTGTCAATATTTTATGGCATAAAATGAGTTTTACAACCAGATGCAATTTTCAGCCGCAAGCGTTGTACAGAGAGGATGGCAGACATATTTTTTCAAACAGAATTATGGCAATAAGAGGCAATTATCACGATATAATTAAAGAAGCTAAGGATAGAGAAGATGAAATGGTAAAGCTTTTGGAAAATGAAATTGCTTCTCTTTATGTTCCGCCTGATCAAAACCAGAAATGTATATTTAAAATAAAACATACAGGTCAGGAGTTCACACTGAATCAAACAGATGCCCCGAGAGAATTTGTTCTGAAGGTTGTAGAAACAGTATGCGGCGGTGGTTTGTATCATCAGGACGGATCAGTTAAAACATTTATCGTATAAATAGTAAACAATTGACTAAATGTAAAAAATAGCTATTATTATATAATAAGGTTGTTAGGTTAGATATGAGATTAGTAGAAAAATTAAAAGAATACGAAAATCAGTATTTGTTTATAAGATGGGCGACCGGCGGAGAATATGGCAAATTGATGTATGCCGGCGATGATTTTATAGAATTTAATATTATTGATGTTGAAACAATGAGCTATAGAGAAACTATGCTGATTTATGCTCCGTTAATTCTTGAAGTATCAATAGGCGGAGCTGATATAGCAAGGATTGTTGCTGAAGTATCTTCCCAGATGACCATGCACGAAAATTAGGCAAAAAAAAAGTCACACTTCTGCGACTTGAACAATAATCTTGGGAGGAGATTTTGGGATAGTTTGTACATGCATGATAAGACATACATGTCAAATTAGTTACATTAATAATACAAATTTTAACAAAAATTTACAAAAAACTTTTTTTATAATATAATATCAATATGGAAAAAGACTTAAATATACTTATTATAAATGGTCCTAATCTGAATATGCTGGGTGTGAGAGAGCCGGAACAATACGGTTCCAAATCATACAAAGATTTGGAAATGGAGCTTTATGAATACTCTTTTGAGCTTGGAATAAATATTGAAATTTTTCAGAGTAATTTTGAGGGTGAAATTATTGAAAAAATACAATATGCACTTGGTAATTTTGACGGAATTATTCTTAATGCCGGAGCATATACTCACACAAGTGTAGCAATACGTGATGCTTTAACTTCAGTAAAAATTCCGACGGTTGAAATTCATATTTCAAACATATACAAAAGAGAAGAATTCCGTCACAACTCAATGTTTGCAGATGTTTGTGTGGGGCAGATAACAGGTTTTAAAACCGATAGCTATAAACTGGGGTTACAAGGACTGGTTAATTTCTTAACCAGTGCAAATGACTAATAATAATTCTTCTTTAAAATGAATTATTTTGAGATTTTAAATTCATTTCTGTATGCATCAAGCAATTGTGTTGCTTCTTCATAGGAATGAGTTTCTTGATATTTGTCAAAGACCATATTCAATTGAGCAACCTGAATAGGATTTTTCAACAAAATATTCATATCGTCTTCAATGGAATCTGTAGAAACTTGAGATTTACCTAAAGATGCAGCAGGCATATTAGTCAAATCTTTAATTTCTTTTGACTCTTGAGTGACAGGGGTTTCCGGAGTTGTTGCAGGAGTATCTGCTGCCGGTTTTTGGATACCTGTAAAGTTTAAACTGTTGATATTTTTGTTACCTATTTCTCTCATAGTATCACCTTACTTTCAGAAATTGTATTCTCTAGTATCTTCATGTCAGTTTCTGTATAGAAAACACCTAAATAATATTTTTTGCTACTTTTTGCATAAAAAAATTACAAAAATTTACATGTAATTATTCAATAGTTTTTCATGTTATTATGTATTATATACTATATAAAGGTTTTATGCAAATTATGAACGTGGCTAAATTAATTAAAGATTTATGGTGGACATTAACCGCATACAAGACAATCAACGATTTGCCTGATTCTTTAATCTTCGTAGATTCAGACGGCTTTATAACAAAATTTAATGCAAAGGCTCATGAAGTTTTCGGTTTACAAAATGACGAAATTGTTCCAAAAAGATTTAATGACATAATTGATAATGGCATGAAATTTGTTAAAGCTTCTTTAGATGCTTCAAAACCTATTCTTGCAATGGCAAAAATTCCAGGAAGAGAGTTCTACGTTGAACTTAATGCTTCTAAAAAAGGACTGGGATATTGCATAAGTCTTAGAGATATGACGAAGCTTACAAATGAGCTTATCAATGAGGATAAAACTATAAGATTTAATAATGAAAAAAATGCAATGCTCGCAAAACTTGAAGGTGATATAAAATCTCCTATTACTTCTATCAGCGGATTTTCTAAAGGTTTGTTAGACGGGCTCGGCGGCGAGTTAACGGAAAAACAGACAAAATACGTCAAAATTATTAATTCAAATGCGGATGAATTATATCAGTTTATGGATAAACTTATAGAATTTTCAAAAGCAGAATCTTCAATATATGAAGAAAATTACAATACCTTTGATATCGTAGAGTTGTTTAAATCAATAAGTCGAGATTTTGAAAATGTAATTTCACAAAAAGAGATTTCCTTTGATTTTGATTACTACAGTCTTGAAAAACGTAATGTTTATACTGATATGAATGCTGTTAAAACGATTTACAGAAATATTCTGGAGGTAGTTTTGTCAATGACTGAATCAGGATTTATTTCAGTACGTTTAACTCATCCTGATGAGATGACCTGTATAAAATACAAGCTTGATATTACAGCAGAAAAACAAAAATCATATATGCAATTGACAATCAGTGCATCTGATTCAGGTATAGCAGAAGATGATATGAAATACTTGTGTGAACCTTATGCACAGCTGGAAAAAGGTAAAAAGAATTTCTTGAGAGCTTTGAAGCTTGGTACTGCAAGTATTTTAACAAAAAGAGCAAACGGTCTTATCAGTATAAAATCCGAAATAATGAAGGGAACAAAATACTGTATAGTACTTCCTATAGAAAAGGAATAAAATGAGCAGCGTAATTCTTAAAAATGTTCGTAAAACATACGATAATAATAAAACTGTAATTAACAACGTCAATCTTGAAATCAAAGATAAAGAATTTGTTGTTCTTGTCGGAGCTTCCGGCTGCGGAAAATCGACACTGCTGCGAATGATTGCGGGGCTTGAGGATATCTCTGATGGAGAAATTTATATTGACGGGAAAAAAGTAAATAATATTCCGCCTAAAGACAGAGATATAGCTTTTGTATTCCAAAGTTATGCACTTTATCCGCATATGACAGTTCGAGAAAATATTGCATTCGGACTTAAAATGAGAAAAGTTGATAAAGCTGTAATCTCTCAGAAGGTACAAGAAGCCGCAGAAATTCTTAATCTTGGTGAATATTTAGACCGTAAGCCAAGACAGTTATCAGGCGGGCAAAGGCAGCGAGTTGCACTTGGAAGGGCAATTGTAAGAAATCCGAAGGTTTTCTTAATGGACGAACCATTGTCTAACCTTGACGCAAAATTAAGAGTCCAAATGCGTTCTGAAATAAAAAAATTACATGAAAAATTGCAGACAACTTTTATATATGTAACCCACGATCAAACAGAAGCACTCACAATGGGGGATAGAATTGTTGTTTTAAATAACGGAGATATTCAGCAGGCAGGGAGTCCCGAAGATATTTACAATAATCCGCAAAATACTTTTGTTGCAGGGTTTATCGGTTCTCCACAGATGAATTTTATTGAAGGAAAAGATATAGGTCTTGATGAAAATATTCTCTATGGTATACGTCCAGAAAAAATGACAAAATCAGATGGTGATATAAAATTGACTGTAAATGTTGAGATTTCCGAAATGCTTGGCAGTGAAAAGATTATTTATTTTAGTGTAGGCAAACAAAAATGCTCAGCCAGAGTAGATTCTGATTTCAACATAGGCAAAACATTTGATTTATCTATATGCAGTTCTGATTTATACAAGTTTGATGCTAAGACAGGCTTACGTATTTAATTGTAAGCTAATAATACCGTCTGTCATTTTTAGGAGCTTCTACCCATATAACGGTTACTTCCGGCTGCTTGTAAAACGGATTATACCAGTGGCTTTCTTCGGTAAAATCTGCTATTGCATCATAATATGAAATCTTTTGTGAAAGTATTTTTGTGTATTTTAATAAATCAGTCATAAATTTCCTAACTATCATAATAATTTTATTTTCCAGTATTTTTTTGAACAAATAATCCCCAAAAAGTCTTGAGTTAAAATTTTATATTATCTAAAAAGGCTACTGCCTAATACAATTGAAATTTACGATAATACATATTATCTTAAACCGTAGAAACAAGAGGAGAAAATAAATGAGTACAAATTTTAAAGGTTCAAAAACTGAACAAAATCTGCTGAACGCATTTGCAGGAGAATCACAGGCCAGAAATAAGTATACATATTATTCAAAAATAGCAAAAAAAGAAGGTTATGAGCAAATTGCCGCAATCTTTGAAGAAACCGCAGAAAACGAAATGGAACATGCAAAATTATTTTTTAAACATATTGGAAACAATCCGCTTGGACATGTTGACAGTTTTTATCCTTTTGAAATAGGTACAACTGAAGAAAATCTTAATAGTGCAATTTCAGGTGAAACAGAAGAATATGATGTTTTATACAAAGAAGCGGAAGGAGTTGCCTTAGAAGAAGGCTTTGATGCTGTTGCCGATACATTTAAACATGTCAGAACAGCTGAACAGCACCATGCACAACGATATAAACTGCTGTTAGAGCAACTGCAGAATGGAACAACTTTTGCCAAAGATACCGAAGTAACTTGGATATGCAGAAAATGCGGATATATTTATACCGGCAAATCAGCACCGAAAATTTGTCCGAACTGTCATCACCCGCAAGGTTATTTCCAGGTCTTATGTGAAAAATACTAACAATGAATGAGATTATTATTGTACTTATCGGACATATTATAATATAATAAGTATAATATGAAGAGAAAGTGGAAAATTATAACTACATTTGGAATTATTGCCGTAACCTGCGGAGTTTACGTCTGGGGAATTCCGGCAATTATAAATATTAAATCTCATACAAACTTCATTGAAAAAACAATTCTAGAAAATTCCGGATATAAAGTTGATATTGGCAATCCGGAACTTTCTATGGGAATGTTTCCGTCTGTGTGGATTAAAAGTGACAATATTTCTCTTATTAATGATGACAACTCAAAAGCTTTATCTATAGATAATCCCAAAGTTAAAATAAAACTTCTTCCGCTGCTATTTAGAAAGATTGAAATTGCACAATTTTCAGCAGAAAAAGAAGAAGCATATTTTACATTTACAAAAGATTCCAAATTGTTACTCGGGCAATATCCGATACAATCTTCAAACAACTCTCAATTTACGCTGTCTAAAATGACAATGAATCTCGGGGATTACAGCATATATTTGAATGATTTAAAGAGTAAACAGCAAATAGCACTTCTTGGAGATTATTTTACTCTTGGAAAATATGTTCATAACAAGCATCTGAAATTTGCTACAAAAGGTAAACTAAAAGTCGGACAAAAATCTTCTGACATATTCACTGATATTGAAATAAATCTGCCAATAAACAGATTATCGGAAGACAAGCTTAAAATTATTGCTAATATTGAAAGTTTTGATATCGCTTCTGTTTCTGAATACGTAAAATTTCTAACAAAAAACAAAATCAAGTCTACAAAGGGTATTGTAAATATTATTGCAGATACAAAGCCCGATAAATTCGGACATAAAAATATTTCAATAAAACTACTTACCAATAATCTTGAAATATCAGGAAAAGATAAAGCTTCTTCAATAATATATAAAAAGCCGTTTGCTGCAAATATTAACTTCACTACTGTAGAAAACGGGTTTTATTTCAAAGATACAACCATAGATTCCGAAAATATACACGCTAAAGTTAACGGAAAGCTATTTAATCTCGGAAAGAAAATTCCTAAATATAATTTAACTGCAGAAGTACATAAAACAAGGCTTGAAGATGTAGTTGCAATTTTGCCAGGAAGTGAAACCCTTCTTCCTGATTTTAATTTATATAAATTGAAAAAATATGTATTTTATGGCAACGGAGAAGGAAAAATAACCTTTCAGGGACAAGGTATCAGACCTAACGTTACGGGAGAAGTTAAGATGTGGGATGCATATCTTATACATCCGATTAAGGGTTCACCTGCAAATGCGACAATTGATTTAAAATTCATAGGCAAAAAAATGCTTCTTGATGTATTTGTTCCGACAAGTGAAGGTCAAAGTGTTGATGTAAACGGAATGGTTCTTATTGACGGTACAAAGTACTCCGAATTGAATATAAAAAGTACAAATGCTGTGCTTCTTGAGCCTGCTCAGGAAATATTAAATCCTTTGCACGAAATTTTAAAATTCCAGCTCGGACCGGTTCCCATAATGAAAGTGGCTGGAGTAGGGAATATTGACCTTCGTTCTGCAGGTAAAAAAATTGATCCGCATATCTGGGGAAAAATTAATTTTAAAAATGTTACCGCATCATTTAATGAAATTCATAATCTTGAATTACATAACGGCTCGGGTGAAGTAGTATTTAATAACACTCAAACAACTTTCAGAAGTTATAGTGCAGAGATAAACGGCCGTCCTGTTGAAATTAAAGGTGATTGTTCTGTTCTCGGGAAACTAAATGTATATGTAACAAGCAAAGGGCAAAATATTCCAAAAATGATAAAGGTTATAAATTCTTCCCCTTTACTTGCTGATATACAAAAAGTTGTAAAACCTTTTACTCAGCCTGAAGGGACGGCAGACCTGTTTTTATACATCTATGGAACTGCACGAAATGCTGAAGAAATCGTTTTTAATAAAGATTTATTTTCAAAAGGTACAATAACCCTTCATAATGCAAAAACAGTTATGCAGGATACATATCTTCCTTTTACTAAAGTTAATGGAGTGGTAAATTTTGACCAGTATAATTCGGATTATGACATTACTGGCTATGTAAGGAATTCAAAATTACATGTAAAAGGTACGGGTACAAATTCTGAAATTGACTTGAAAGCACATTCTGATAAATTTGCAATTAATGATATTTCTGATTTGCTGCATCCGGATTTAAATATCCCGTACAAAAAAGAGGCCGGAAATTTAAATGTTTCATTTGATGCTTCATACAAGGGCCCTGCTGATGCTGATAATATTGATTATAATAAAATTATAGCAGACGGTAAATTCCTGCAAAATATGAACACTTCAAATCCTATAAAACTATCAGGCGGGAATTTTACAATCAAAAACGGAATATTTAAAACTTCAAAGCTTAGAGGACTATTTAATGGTAATCCTTATACGCTAACGCTTAGTGCTAAAGATATTTATAAAGAAATCCCTACTCTTACAAATACAACATTTAATTTCAAAAACTTTGATATTAGTGCAATTAATAATATAAAAAAACAAATACAAATGCCTGAAAATCTGGAAACACAGGTAAACAATATTGACAACCTGAATGGAATTATTGATATAAGCGGTTCCATTCGTAATAATAATATTAATGCTGATACAAATATTGATAATATAAGTTTTATGTATACTCCTCTCGGAACAACAGTAAAAATTTCTAACGGTGATGTTTACATAAGAAATAACAAATTGTATCTAGATAAAATAAATTCAAGGGTAAGTTCAATGCCGGTGTTTGTAGATGGAACAATTTCAAATTTTTATAAGAACCCAAATCTTAATCTGTCTATCAGCACAAAATTGACGCAATCATTTTTTGACAGATTTTACAATTCAAAATTTGTATATCCGGTTAAAACTAAAGGTGATATAAACTTTTATACCAGATTGAAAGGGCCGATTAATGCTGTATCATCTAAATCAACACTTAATTTAGGTGAAAATGCTTCAATATATTATATGGGTGCAACTCTTGCAGGAGCCCCGACAGGAGCAATGAATTCTGAAGGAATAACAACAAATCCTGTGTCTGTAATTGCAGATGCAACGCTCTATCCTGATAAAATAAAATTAAACAGTCTAAATTACAATCAGACAATAACTTCACAAAACAAGAAAAAATCTGTTCAAAATCAGGTTCATGCTTCAGGTGAAATTGCACTGCTTAAAAATAATATAATTGCATTTAAAAATTTAAAAATTAAAACTGAAAACCCTACAAATGCGAGAATTTTTAATGTATTGTTCAAAAAACCAACTATAAAGCAGGGAGTATTTACATCAGATCTGAATATTAACGGAACATCAGCCGCTCCGTACATACTTGGAACATTAAATGTAAAAAGTATTGATATTCCGCTTCTTGATGCAACTATAAGAGATATCAATATTGATTGCAAAAAAGATTTTATAAAACTGAATTCAAAAGGTAATGTTTTGACAAGTGATATACTTGTAGATGCTAAAATTGTTAACAAACCGTCATTCCCTGTGGAAGTTGAAGATGTCAAAGTTATGATGGATACCCTGGATTTAAATATCATAACAAACAGATTAAATGATTTCGATGCTGAAAATACAAGAAATAATCAGCTGAAAATAAATCCGATACCTGAACTTGAACCAGATGTGCTTATTATAAAAAATGCTCGGATAAATGCTGATAATATACTTATAAAGAAGGCAAAAGCAACAGATTTTCAATCTCATATAACACTTGGAGCGGATCAGATTTTAAATATTGATAATTACAATTTTAATATTGCAAACGGTACTGTAAATGGCAAAATTAGCTACAATTGTAAAAATTATAAAAGCTTTGGAGAAATGCATATAAATAATGCAGATGCTCAGATTATATCAGAAAACTTTTTTGATATGCCGGGGCAAATGTTTGGTACCGTTACCGGTGATATGAGAGTTTCATGTACAGGATTATCAAGCGTAGATTGTATAAATACACTTTCTGGAGACGGTTCTTTTAAAGTTACTGACGGTAGAATGCCTAAACTCGGTTCTTTAGAATATTTGTTAAAGGCAGGAAATCTTATTACAGGCGGAATTACCGGAGTTTCAATCAATGGAATTATTGATCTTATTACGCCGCTGAAAACAGGTAATTTTAAAAGTATAAGCGGAACTGTTCATGTCAAAAACGGTATAGCTGACGGAATCAATGTATATTCAAGCGGACAAGACTTGAATATGTATATGACAGGAAGTTACAATCTTTCGACTCTAATTGCAGATATGGAAGTGTATGGAAGTTTATCCAAAAACTTTTCAACAATACTCGGGAAAATTGCAAACTCTTCTTTGAATACACTTTTTAATACAATTCCCGGAGTTAAAATAAATGAAATTAATCCAAAATCAACAAGTAATATAAATAAAATTCCTAATTTTGATAAAACAAAGACCCTGCGAGTGTTTAAAGCAGATATATATGGTGACATTAATGGAAGTAATTATGTAAAAAGTTTTCGCTGGATAAAAGATTAAAAACTAAACCCCTATCCAGTTAAAATAACCTAAAGCCAGACCGGCCGCAGCCGAAACACTAAGAATTACCAGCGGATCCTGTTTTTTTATAAGACTGACAACTATAAAAAATAACAGAAGTAAAGTTCCGAGCAAATGAAGGTTTGAAGTAAAAATCAATCTTATACCGACAGCAGATAACAATGCACAGCCTGCAGGTTTAATTCCTCTTACTGCACCTTTTACGCATCTGTTTGTTTTAAATTTATCAAGGACATTATAAACAATCGTCACAATAATAAAAGACGGAAGAATAATTGCAGTTGTAGCAACTAAAGAGCCGGGTATTCCGGAAGTTGCAAAACCGGCAAAAGTTGCAACATTAACTCCTACAGGTCCAGGAGTAATCGAAGATATTGCAAGCATATCCGTTAATTGTTTAGTTGTATACCAGTGGTAATTTTCAGATATCGCATACAAAAACGGTAATGTTGCATAACCGCCTCCAAATGAGAATATTCCTACGTGGAAAAACTGTAAAAATAATTGCAAAAACAATTTCATTTACTTTTATCCTCCGTATTTTCAAATTTAAAATTATTTCTCTTATCTTCAATTTTTTGGAATATAATACCTGAAATCAAAGCCATAATAATTATTAAAGCTAACGGAACTTTACTCGTTAGAGCAAGCACTACACATACCAAATACACAATAAGTGAAAATTTATCTTTAACTGAAGCACTCCACATTTCTTTTACTGCCATAAAAAGAAGAGTAATAACTCCGATACCTACACCCCAGAAAATATTCTGTATAGAAGGTTTTGTAACCAATTCGCTCAAAATACTTGCAAGAAGTACAATTGCCAAAAATGCAGGTAATATCATTCCGACAGTTGCAGCTATAGCACCTTTTAGTCCAAGAAGTTTTTTCCCGGTAAAAATTGCAACATTTGCAGCAATAATTCCAGGCAGCGATGCTCCTAAAGCATAATATTCACATAGCTCTTCAGAAGATATCCAGTGCTTTTTATCAACCAGTTCACTGGTTAATAATGGTAAAATTACATACCCGCCGCCCAATAATAAAGTTCCGACTTTAAAAAATGTTTTAAATATTGAATAAACATTCTTTTCCATAATTTTTGTATAGCACAAAATTTGTAATGCGTAAATAAATAAAATGTTACAATATTTTAAAAATTTATGCTTGAACGCAATTTTGTATAAAAAAAATACTTTATATATATGGTTAAAGGTTAAGGTTAGGTTATTATTTTTGAAAGGGGTTAGTTATATGGTATCTCAAGTAGGTTTAAATACAGGATTTAACAATTATTCAACAAGTTCAAATCCCGTAATTACAAATACAATAGGTTCAAATAACAGTATATTTAATGTTCCGCAAAATAATTATTCGGATGATATTATGATGCAAAATTTTGATGCGATGCTCAACTCAGCATTAACATCTCAGGCTCAGCAGAGCGGGCTGAATTCACTTCAACAGCCGGCAGTAAATCAAGATTACAACCAGTTATTATATGCAAACAATAATGCACAGTCATTTACATCAAATCAAAATAATATGTTGGCACAAAATTATCAAACAGATTCTCAACAACAGCCGGTTGATGTAAGTTCTCTTAACGGACATTTGACCCAGAGAGATAAAAATGTTGCATATACAGAAAATAACAATGTGTATCATCAATCAAATACAGCTAAAAAAGCCGGTGCATTTTTAGGTTTCTTAGCTCCAATGGGCGGGAAAATCGTAAAACTTTTCCAGGGTGGAAAGTTCAAAGATTTATTCAAGTTTAAACAGCTTGCGATAGCATGTCCGGCATTAGCTCTTGCAGGTTTGGCAGTCGGTTCATTGGTTGACGGCTATATTAACAGTAAAAGAGCAAAAGAAGCTGATATGAATGCTATGCAAAAATATCAACAAGCATTAACTCAAAATCAACAATATATCGCATAACATATAATCAAAATACCCCCGTAACAGACGGAATGAAAAATTTTCCGTCTTTTTATTTTGTTAATTAGTTGAAATTATCAAAAAAAAGTTGTATAAAAAAGAAAATGATATTAACAGACAAGGAAGATTTTATGAACGAATATTTAAACCGAGTATTAAAACAAACAGAACAGAATAATTTAAATGAACCTGAATATCTTCAGGCAGTGAAAGAGGTTCTTACATCAATAGAGCCTGTAATAGAACAGCACAAAGAAATATATGAAAAAACAGCATTGCTTGAAAGAATGGTTGAGCCTGAAAGAATTATAACCTTTAGAGTTCCATGGGTAGATGATAACGGTCAGGTACAGGTAAACAGAGGTTACAGAGTTCAATTCAGCTCACTTATCGGACCTTATAAGGGCGGATTAAGATTTCACCCGAGTGTAAATCAGAGTATCATGAAATTTCTTGGCTTTGAACAGATTTTCAAAAATGCACTAACGGGATTGCCGATAGGCGGAGCTAAAGGCGGAAGTAATTTTGACCCTAAAGGCAAATCAGATAATGAAATTATGAGATTTTGCCAGAGTTTTATGACAGAATTATACCGTCATATTGGTGCTGATGTGGATGTTCCTGCAGGAGATATCGGTGTCGGAGGAAGAGAAATAGGTTATCTTTTCGGGCAGTATAAGAGAATTCGAAATGCATACGAAGGCGGAGTTCTAACTGGTAAAGATATCTGCTATGGAGGTTCTTTAGCTAGAAAAGAAGCTACAGGCTACGGTTTGATATTTTTTATGAGAGAAATGTTAAAAGCACATAATGATTCACTTGACGGTAAAACGGTTATAATTTCAGGTTCCGGTAATGTTGCAATTTATGCAGCAGAAAAAGCTGCTGAAGCAGGTGCTAAAGTTGTTACAATGAGTGATTCTAACGGTTGTATTTATGCTCCTGACGGAATTGATTTAGACCTTGTAAAACAAATTAAAGAAGTTGAAAGAGGAAGAATTAAAGAGTATTTAAAAGTTCATCCCGAAGCTCAATATATCGAAGCTGTCAAAGGTGAAGATTCTCCTGTTTGGACAATTAAGGCTGATATTGCTCTTCCTTGTGCTACACAAAATGAAATCTCGCTAAATTCTGCCAAAATTCTTGTTAAAAACGGTGTCAAAGCAGTTGGAGAAGGTGCTAATATGCCTTGTACAATAGATGCAACAAACTACTTTTTAGAAAATAATATTCTTGTAGCTCCGGCGAAAGCTGCCAATGCCGGCGGAGTTGCGACTTCAGCAATTGAAATGTCGCAAAATAGTATGAGATTTTATTATACCTTTGACGAAGTTGAAGAAAAGCTTGATAGAATTATGGTGAATATTTTTAATGCCTGCAAACAAGCTGCAGATGAATACAACCACAGCGGAAACTACGTGATGGGAGCAAACATTGCATCATTCAAAAAGCTTGCAGATGCGATGAGTGCTCAGGGCATTGTTTAGTTAGCAAATAAACTAACAGTAAAAAAGGCGGGGATTTGAAAATTAGTTCCTCGCCTTTTTTAATTCTATGCCTTATATATTATAAAGATTTAATTACTTTTCTTTGAGCCGGACCTTGAACTTTTTGATTGTCGTATTTATGTTCTTTGCCTAAAGCCCATCTAAATCCTGCGGTCAGGACAATACCGGTTCTGCCGCCGTTTCTAATCATAGTTTGGAAGAATGCAGTGAATCTTTCCCCCCATGTTTTTTGAACACCAACTCCGTATTCAACATACGGTTTTGTTGACAATTGCGGTAATCTTACATCTTGAGCAATTACATCTGTTTTGTCCATAATGCTCCAAACCATATTTACACCCAAGTATGGCTGCCAGCCGTTTTTCAGGTTAGCGATAAATTTAACACCCGGAGCAATTGTAATTGCATGTAACGGATCAGAATCAATTCTGACACCTGCTGCGTTTGTATAATCAAACGTATTAGCAAATGTATAACCTAAGAACAATGAAGGCTGAACGATAAATTTACCGTCTTTCATTTCCCAGTTATATCCTGTTTTGGAAGCAACACCTGCTGTAAGCATTGCAAAATGATCTGTTCCGTATTGAGTGAACGCATCACCAGCACTGGCACCTGCAGAAACTGTCAAACCGGTGAAGAAGTTCCCCTTGTACAATGTACCGGTTACACCTAAAGCTCCGCCTTGCTGGTTCATACTTACACCGTTAAATGACATATGAGAACCGTTGTAGCCGACGAATGTTGACAGAACACCTTTAAATCCATGTCCTATATCAACCAGATTAGAATCTCCGCCGTACATAGCTCCGTACGCTACATTTGAAACTCCAAGCCCGCCTCTTAAATTAACCTGTTCAAATGTCGTATACGGTTGAATCCACATAGCATTTGAAGTTTCAGGAAGATTGCTTCTTCTATATGCAGGGATATCATTTATTGCATACCGGTTAGAATTTTCTGCTGTTAATCTCATCATATAAGGATATTTTGTATATCTATCCATATGGTAGAAACCGGCATTTAAAGTCTGTAATTGAGTTAAATAACCACCCAATTGAGTTGCAACAGGGGATGCCATAACAGCAGGGTTAACTGAACCAATATCAGGAGTTGAACCGCCTTGTCTTGCAAACAACAAGTTACCATTATTATACGATACATCATACTTTTGAATTGGTCCCATAACAGTTGTTACACCTTGATCAAGAGCAACATGATTTGCTAAATCTCCATATGCAACTTGAACTGAAGTATTATTAAGCAAAGCATCACTTACCACATTCAAGCTATCCTGATCAAGGATTAAATTACCATTGCCATATACCCTGCCTGCACCGACCTTATCCGCAATTTCATTTTTCAAATCAATATCAATATCCAAATCTACATCACCTAATAAGGTCAAACTGTCAAAGTATAGATTTTCAATACTTGCAGGACTTGGATCTGTTGAATAGCTACCATTACCAAGGTCAACTACAGATGTATTTTGTAAATTAATACCTGTTCCTGCAGCAAATTGAGCATCTGAAAGATTTCCTAATGTTGCGCCTGCTGCCATTGCAAAAACACCTTCATTTACATTCAAGCTGCCGTTAAAATTATTATTTCCCCGGAATACCAATGCTCCTGATCCGTTTTTATCAACAGTACCTGTACCGTTAATTTTAGATAATGAAGCATTGTTATCAGCATTAACAACCAATGTACCGTTTTGATTTATATTAGTTGTACCTGAAATATATTTTGTATTATCTGAATTAAATATTACACTTCCGCTATTGATATTAGCAGTACCTGTGAAGTTAGAGTTATCACCGGTCAGAGTCATATCATTTGAACCGTTTTTATTTAAAGTACCGCTTCCGCTGAAGGAACCTGTTGTAATATCACTACGGTTATTGGTAATAGTAACAGTATTACCACTGCCAATATTTGTATTACCTAAAATGTATGTATCACTTGAGGAAGATTGAGTATAATTCATATCCCCATCCGCTATATTTAAATTACCGGTAAAGTCGTCGTTTTTACCTGACAAATTTAAATCATTATTCCCTGATTTATTAACAGTACCGTTACCTGCAAGGCCGCTTGAAACTGAAACATCTTTATTAGCGGCAACAATATTAACAACTGTATCTTCACCTGCTGCATAAATATCGTTTTTACCGTTTGCATCTCTGTTACCTGAAAAATCAGTATCAATAATTGTCATATCATCAGCGGTATAAATTGCACCACCAAGACCGTTTGAAGTATTATTTGTTAATTCAGAATTGTTGATAATGAAAGATTCTGAATTTGTATTATTAATAACTCCGCCGTTTCCGCCTGAAGAACTTGATGTAATATTTACATTATCTAAATTAACTGTAGAGCTTCCGTTATTTGCAATAACAACAGAGCCGCCATTATCAGAATGAGCATCCTGTATTGTCAAATCTTTAACCGTTAAAGCTGTATCATCCTGAGTAACTTCAAAGAATGACTTTGTATTATTACCGGAAATTACAGTATTTCCGTTAGCCTCGCCTTTTACAATAAATGAACCTGATGCGGTTGTTCCTAAGCTTTTACCTATAGTATACGGATCAGGATCATCTGCATGGAATTGGAAACCTCTGTCACCACTCTGATTATTCATTGCCTTTAATGAATTTTCATTAGTTGCTTTGATTGCGGTAAGAATAATATCCTGTCCGCCTTGAGCAATAGTTACGCGATATTCATAAGCGGAAGTTGCCCAAAAATCTAAACTATCATCATTATCTAATGTTAAATTACCGCCAAGAACATTAATATTATAGCTTTCTCCAAGACCGTTATCTGTTTTTTGATCATTTAAGTTAATATCTTTCAGTTCCAATTCCAAAGCTCCGCCATTACCTCCCTTTGAAACTAATTTATCAGAGGTTCGAGTTGGTAGAGTCAAATCAACATCAATTTTGATTTTGGAATCTGAAGTTGTTAAGTTGTCAAAAGTTGTAGTATGTGTACCGTTTTCAGTTAAGTCAATAACAGAATTCGTAATTGTATAATTTCCGTTATATGTATAATCACTATCGGCAAGTTTAATTGTTGAACTGTCAAATGATACTTGATTTCCTGTATAATTTGCAAGATCACCTTCTAAAGTATAAGTACCTCCAGTTTGGGAATTGAAATTAATCTGAGCATTGCTTGCACCGTTACCAAAACCTACAACGGAATTTGGCCCAACTGTAAGATTGCTGTTAATAGCTGCTGTATAATCAAGAATTGCAGAATTATTAGCAATCATATTAAAATCAAATGCGTTTGTAGAATCACCAATAATATTCAAGGTTCCCTGATTAGCATTAGCAGTAAATGAAGTTTCTACAGCATTATCATTGGCATCAAATGTTAATACAGCATCTCCACCTTTATTTAAAACACCTGAACCTGAAACGTTTGCTAAAGTATCTTCAATACCGTCAGCAACATTGTAATTTAATTTTGCACCTGAATTTATGTCTGTTTTGCCTGCGATATAAGATGTATTATTATCCTTTGTAAATGTAACATTACCGCTGTTGATATTTAATGCACCTTCAAAACCACGATTGTCACCGCTTAAAGTAAGAGTACCCTCACCGTTTTTTATAACAGAACCGCTGCCTAAATCTCTTCCTTCTTCATCAATATATGCCGTCAGATTTGAAACATTTACACTGTCAGAAGTTGAATTACTAATATATAACTCAGCATCTTGAGCGATTGCATAAGAATCTGCATTGATAAATTCATTGTCATTACCTGAGGTATAATAAGATAATCTGCCCTCACCTATCATTACAGAACCTGTGAATTGAGAATTATTACCAACAAGGTTAAGATTTCCTCCGCCAAGTTTTGATAAAGTACCTTCGCCGGATATTGCGGTTAGGTTATCATCACTATCTGTGCCAACAGAATATTCTAATGTACCGCCATGTTCAATAACGGTATTTCCGCTTACATAATCGCCGTTGCCTGAGGTATATGCTAATGTACCGTTTTCAATAGTTGTTTTACCTGTAAAATTATTAGTACCTACAAGTTGAATTTTACCATCACCTGTTTTAACAAAGTATGCATCCTCGTCGCCTGTGATATTACCTATTGTTTGACCTGTAATGTCAGCATTTTCTGAATCCTTTGCAGCAACATCAGCAACTAAAGAAGCCTCAGATGCAATAGTTGTTGCTCCGCTGAAATATTTATTATCATTAGAATCAGCTTTATATGTCAAAGTTCCGGCATTAATTTTTGCTGAGCCTTTAAAATCGGAGTTATCTCCTGATAATACAAGTTCTCCGCCGCCTGATTTTTGAACTATGGAACCTTCAACACCTGAGATATTTGAAGCTGTTTGTTTTGATGTATCACTTGAAGAATCTCTGCTTATATCAAATATCAAAGAAGTTCCTTCTGCAGTTAATTCTGTAGAACCTCCGAGATATTTATCAGTAGTTGAATCTGCAAGATAATATAAAGTACCGCTGTTGATTTGGGTTATACCGCCAAATCCGGAGTTATCTCCGGCCAAATTCAACTGACCTGCTCCGTTTTTGAGAACAGTACCTGAGCCATTTTTACCTGCTGCCACATTTTGCAGAGTTTGAGTAACCACATTCTCAGAGTTGTCAATTGTCATATCTAAAACAGCATTTTTATTAACTTTAACTCCGCCTGTTACGAAGGTATCATCAGTACTGTCCGCTGTATAAGCTAATTTTCCCGCAGTAACATCAAGGGTACCGTTAAAACCTGAATTTGAGCCGTTCAAATTCAAAGTTCCGACTCCTGATTTTGCGAATGTTGTACCTTCTTCACCAGCAATACCGCTATTTATAAGACTTTCATTCTCTTTAGTAGTTACAAAATCAACATTTGCTGTTCCTGCAAGATAGATATCGTTTTGTTGTCCGTTTTTGTGTGTGTTGAGAACAGTTTCTCCGCTAACAGCATCTAAACCGAAAATTGAATCTTCAATCGTCATATCAGCAGATGTATAAATTGCACCGCCAAGTCCACCTGACTTGTTACCTGAAACGATTGCATATTTAATAGTCATACCTTCAGAAGTATTATAGATAGCACCTCCGTTTGCAGATGCCATGTTGCCTGAAATTACGGAAGTATCAATTGTAAATTCATTACTTTTAATATTTGCAATTACACCGCCATTTCCTGCCCGAACTTCATTGTTAACGAAATCAACATTTGTTAATTTAACCGTTGCGTTTTGATTCTTTGCATAAATTGCAGAACCGTCCTGGATACCGCTTTTTTCATCAGCATACCTTTTTGCATCCTGTACGGATACATTAGACATTTCAAGATTGGTAGCATTAACAAGCTCAAACATAGAACCGTTAGTTTGTCCGTTAGGTGTAAAGTTACTGATATCGATTTCATAGCCGTCCTCGATTGTTCCATCCGGATTTTTAATTTGAATTTCTTTTGGAGCTGCAATTGATTCTCCTTTATACGTCCAGTTCCCCTTTTCATCTTTCTTCAGACTATCATCGTCTTTCAAAAGCTGCAGCGGTTTTAATTGACCTGACAGGATACTCTTTTCTTCATCTACCAGAGCTCCGACAACAGTGAAATTACCTTTGGCTGTTGTATCTAAATCTCTATATATATTATAATTATTTTTATCTTTCTCATTATTGATTACAATAAAACTGAAGCCTCTGTTACCCTGATACTGGTTTAAATCTCTCAACGTATCCGTACTTGAAACACCTTGCGGTTCAATTTCAATACTATCAGCTTCACGATTAGTTTGTGCTGATTTAACCCCGTATTCGTAAATATTAGTTGCCCAGCTCAATATTTCAGCATTATTCGTTTCTGCAACCTTCAAATTATTGTTTCCTTTGAATACTAGAATTTGCCCTTTGGATAAAGAACCGTCGCTTTCTGTGCGGAATATTCCGTTATCATCAGTTATAAACAATTTTGTTATATCTACAATTCCGCTGCCTGAATTTGCCGTAATCGTATCAGCATAAGGTCTAATATTATTCTTTTCATCTAAAACAAGATTAACATCAAGTCCCAGTCCTGAATGTGAACCGTCTTCAGCGTTATTAAAATTCAGTTCATTAAATATATAATTATCACCTGCAATTCTGTTAGACAAATCTAAAACAGAATTGTTAAAGGTATAGTTATTACTTGTAAAGTCGTATTCTTTAGCTCCTTCATCATGGCCTGTTATTGCAGTCCCTGGTAAAGACTCATACAAAGTTACATTTGAAGAATTGAATATGATGTTATCTTTTATTATATCTGTTCTGTTAGTCAGTGCATTTGTATGTAATATATAATTTGCACTGCTAAATATAATATTATTTGCAGCAGTACCCTTTGAGGTTAACCAGTCTGTGTCAATATTATGGGTGGTTGATAACCCGTTACCGCTTATAGAAAGCGTACCGCCGTTGAGTAAATCAACATTTGCAAAGTCTTTGTCAAAATATGTTCCGTTAGTATCGGTATATTCAAAAGTTGATGGGGAATCAGCACCGTCATTTGCACCATTAACAGTAACGTGAGCATTTGCACCAAAGAATGAATTGTCGGCTGTTTTTTCAAAACTTACCGTACCGTTAAAAATGCTTAAATTTCCGACAAATTCGCTATTGTCGTTAGCTCCGGTTAATGAAACCTTGCCCGTTCCGTCTTTGATAATAGTACCTGAGCCTGTTGTTGCACCTGCTAATCGTGAAGATATAGTTATATCATTTGTATTATTGATAATAAATGAACTATTGTCAGCTACAACAATATTACCGCTATTAATATTATGGTTATTCAAATTAACAATAGTTCCTGAAGCAATGTTCAGTCCTACACTATCCAGAGCATAAGAATCATTACTATCACCGTTGATTGTCAATTCACCTGAATTTACATTAACGGTAGATTTAGAAACAAGGTTGTCAAATATTACATTTCCTCTGGTATTAACAGCACCGCCCTGACCGGTAATGACATCAGCTACCGTCAAACTATGATTTGCTGCAGATGTTAAATTCAAGCTGCCGTTATTTGTAATAACAGAGTCTGTTGTATTTGAATTTTGCAATGTATAATCAGAATTTGATGTAATCGTAAGTTGGCCGCCCTGAGCATTATAGATATAATTTGCTGAATTATCGCTAAACACAGCATCTGTAACAGTTGCTGAACCGAGGTTATAAATTGCAGAACCGTTATCAGCTTCGTTATTAGTAAATGTAACATTGTCAAGAGTCAGGTTTTTGCTGTTTGTGTCGTTATAAACAGCACCGCCTAAGGTGGCACTGTTAGTATTAAATATCACATTATTAATATAAACAGTTCCTCCGTTTGCATAAATAGCCCCGCCGTTAACTGCCTTATTAGATGTTAATGTTGAACTTGCTAATGTCATTTCTCCGCCTGAAACAGATAATGCTCCGCCGTTTGAATTTGCTGCAGAGTTATTTTGCAAAGTTGAATTTGTTATATTAACTATAGAATTTGCATTTGTTTGATTAACAACTGCTCCGCCTTTATCTGATGCGGCATTTTGAATAGTAATATCTTTGATATTCAAAGTCGTATTATTCACAACTTCAAACATTGATAATCCGGTAGTTTCACCTTCTTTTTCATAACCGATAATAGTATCATCTCTATCTTGAGTACGTCCGTTAATATTCAAAGTGCCTTCACGAGTAGTATCAAGAGCCTGACTGATATAATAATCTGTGCTGCTGCCAACAAGGTGGAAAGTTCTTTCACCATCTATAGTATGATTCAAATTATATAAAGTTTTAGCATCAGTATAATCTGTTGCGGTAAGTGTAAGTTTGTTACCTTCAGTTACTGTAACTGTATATTCATAAAGATTGGTTGTTAATGTATCTGTGAAATCAGTATTAGCGAAAGTCAAACCGCTCAATACATCATAAGTTTTTTCAGACCATGCACCTCTATCTGAATTCAAATTGAATACGTTGATGCTGTTCTCTGTCAATGCAACCTGAGCATTGCCTGACTTTGCGGTGAGTTTATCAAATCCGTCAGTGAAATCAAAATCAAGTATAATATTATTAGTGCCTGTTGTTGTAAGATTTGCAATCGTTGTTGTTGTAATATTTTCGTTTGCAAGGCTCAAGGTTGAATTATCAAGTGTGTAATTTCCGTTCAATATAACATTATTTTCACCGTTGCCGATATTTACTGAAGCAGTGTTGAATGAAGTTGTGTTGCTTGCGGCATTGGCTAAATCAGAAGAAATATTATATGTTCCGTTCGTAAAGTTAATTCTGCCGTTTGAACTGTTATTATCAAACTTAAATGCAGATTGCCTATTGATATTATAGATATCATCTGTACTTGCTGAGTAGTTCAAAGTTGAACCGCCCGCAACATTAGAACTAAAAGCAAATGAGCCGTCAGAATTTTCTGCCTGCTCATCAGCATTAACTGTTAAAGTTCCTCCGTTAACATCTGCTGTTCCGGTAAAATTATCCATATTAACGGTTAAATTACCTGTACCCTGCTTATCCAAAGTTCCGATACCTGACAAAGATGATATTTTTTCATCCCCACTCATATTTGTTGAATAAATCAGTTTAGAGTCTTTATTAGCAATATTTACCCTGCCTGCAACAAATGAATTTGAATCGGATTTTGTGAATCCTAAATTTCCGCCGGAAATAAGAGTTTCACCTGTGAAACTTGAGTTATTGACTCCATCTGATACCGTAACTAATGAATCTTTTACTCCGGATATTTCTAATGTTGCACCATCAGAGCCTATTAAATTATTATTCAATGCAAATGCCTTCTTATCTTCAGTAGACTGATTAGCAACACCAAATGTGGCATTGTCAGCTATGGTAATAGAATTATAGAGCATTTTATCACTACTATCAGTGGCAGTATCGTCAGTATTAGCTACAAATAGCAATTTCCCGCCATTAACAAATGTAGCAACATTATTATCACGTCCGGAACCCGCATACCAATCTCCGGTGATTTGTAATGTACCTTCACCATTTTTAACTAAATGACCGCCAAAAGATTCAAATTTACTGCCATCTATTGTACCTGTTGTAACATCCTTTGCCACATCAAATATTAATTCAGTGCCGGCGTTGACACTATTTGTAGAATTAAAAAATTTGTCAGTGTCAGAATTCATATCGACAGTTACGGAACCTTCATTGAGGTTAAACTGCCCGTTAAACCCCGAATTATCACCTGATATAGTCAACATGCCTGCGGCTGATTTAGTAAGATTTCCTTCGCCTGAAATATTGGAAAGAGTTTCGGCATTAACATTTTGAAAATCCAGCGTTGCATCTTGAGAAATCTGATTTGATGTTGCGTTGATATAACCGCCTTCCTTATAACTCAAAGTTCCTTCTTCAACTTTTACTCCGCCTGTAAAATCTGAATTATCACCGGTCAGGTTCAATATTCCGGCACCGGTTTTAACAAAAATTCCTGAATTGTCGGCAGAATTAATTTTTTCATTAGCCAAATTTAAATTATAATTGTTGTTATTTGTTGTATCAAATGCGACTTCACCTTTTTCAGTAAGGGTAGTAGTTCCGTTTATAACAGAATTGTCAAAAGTTCCGCTATAAGTCAGTCTGCTTCCTTCACCTTTTACTGTTGCATTGCCTGAAAATCTTGAGTTATTACCTTCTAAAAGTAATTTTCCTTTGTCTGAAACTTGAATTGAAGAATTAGAATTAGCGGAAGCTAAACCGCCTGAGATAGTATCGTTAGTTGAAGAGTCGCTGCCTTTGACTAAAAGATTGCTGTTGTTTGCAAGGTAGATATCATTATTGCCATTTTGATCGGTGTTGTCGCTGAAAGAGTTTCCGCCTGCTAATGTTATATCAGAAGTTGTATAAATCCCACCGCCTAAGACATCACCATCTCGAGAAGATACACTATTACCGCTTATTGTTGTTCCCGTAAGGGTCAGAGTTCCTGAATTATAAATAGCTCCGCCTAGTGCATCACCGGAGTATTGAGAACTACTGGCTGTACTAGATGCTTCATTACCACTTATTTCTGCATTAGTTATATTCATTGTACCGGCATTATATATAGCACCGCCAAGAGCTTGTCCTGCAATATCGTCCCACCCAATACTAACGGCTGTAGAAACTGAATTATCATTGAAAGAACCGCCAGCTATATCAATAGAACCTTCATTCGCAACCGCACCGCCATGCCCTTGCACAACCGCACCGGATTCACCCATTCCATAAACAGAATTTTCAACATATGAAACTCCATTAAGATGAACAGAAGAACCACTCATAACATATAACCCAGCCCCGGATAAAGTATTATCCCGCCAGAGACTTGAGGTTTCATTCTTTGCGAAATTATTAAAATTCAGATTTTGGATAGTAATTGAAGCACCATTGGATAGTTGATAACCGTAATTAGAGGACTTGCCTGAGATAGTATAGATTGTTCCTTCATTGCCTCTGATAGTCAAATCTGTAATGCCGGAAATTGAAGGCAAATCATCACCTATTGTTATATTATTTGCAACATTTAAAATATTCCTGTTTTGATAATAATTTGTATTAAAAATACTCCCTTCAATTTGAGGCTGCCATAGGCTAGGTTGGTCTGCATTGTCAATCGTATATTCTTCTGCCAGTGCCGAGTTCGCCGCAAATGCAACACTTCCTACAATTATTGCACAGGTAAGTGCAAATTTTACTGCTTCTTTTCTATAAACGGGAACTCTTCTCATCTGTCCAACCCTTTCAATCATATTTTCCTAATCAAATAATTATAGAAAAATTTTATCATAAAAGATTAATTATAGTCAATAATGATTTTAAAAAGCATTACGAGGTATCTGTGCCAGCAAATCAATGCTATAAGTGTGTTTTGGCGGTTGAGTTTTTGTAATTATTGCGTATGTTGTAATTAAAAATAGTCCTTTTAACTAATAAATTTCGGGTATTATTTTAATTTTTATTTGAAGATTTATTCATATCACCCCACCCATCCGGGGAGGGGTTCTTGCCGGACGGGTATTATGTTACTAACAGTAACACTTTTCTCCTCAATATTTCAGCTCTATATTGTACTCTCCTCATCCAGGTAAGAGATGTACAATCACCCCGCTCCTGCCTTTACCCGTTTCTTAATCTACCCGTCCAAATATAATATATTGACAAGTAGATAAATCTATGCAAAGATATATCCATGTAAAGAACATGCTATAGTAAATGGGTAGGAGTAATAATGAAAGATAGATATTATATTGATAGTTTAGCTTATGAAATAGAATTAACAGCAAGAGTATGTCATGAAAATGCAAAGAAGTTTTTGGAATCCATTACTGATGAACTTTCAATTGAAGAATTTACTGTTTTAGATACTATTATTGCAATTCCAAATCTTTCGCAGGCTGATCTTGCAAGAATTATATTAAAAGGTAAGGCTCATACAGGGAGGTTTTTAATGGCTCTGGAAGATAAAGGTTTTATAGAAAGACATGTTGAAGAACGTGACGGGAAACTGATAAAAGTGTCTGTTGTAACATCAACAGGGCTTGATTTGTATCATAAAATTATAGATAAAATGAAACCTTCTATAAAAGAATTTGAAGCTGTTATGTCAGAAGATGAAGTTAAAAAAATAATTGAAAATTTAAAAAATTTCAGAAATTCAATGGAAAAGGTCAGCAAAATAGTATTCGAGTAAACAAAAGATGAGTGAAGAAGTTATAAAACAAGAAACAATTTCTCCGGAGAACTGGAAACCGAGCAAAAATCCCTGGTTAATTTCTGCTCCGTTAATGCTTGCCGTTGCGATGTATGCTCTTGATGAAACTATATCTAACGTAGCATTACCGTATATGGCAGGTTCATTCTCCTGCAGTCATAATGAGTCAACGTGGGTTTTGACATTTTATTTAATTGCCAGCGGTATTATTATTCCTGCTGTTGATTTTTTCTGTAAATTGTTCGGCAGAAAAAATTTCTTTCTTATGAGTGTAATATTGTTTACTCTATCATCATTTTTATGCGGGGTGTCTAACTCTTTAATTATGATGGTTTTTGCAAGATTTTTGCAGGGTATAGGCGGAGGTGCGATATTGCCTTTATGTCAGGCAATTATGATGGAGAGTTTTCCAAAAGAGCAGCGGCCTCAGGCTATGGCATTATTCGGCTTAGGTGTTGTATTCGCTCCGATTATCGGGCCTGCATTAGGCGGCTGGATTACCGAAAATTGGTCATGGCCGTATATCTATTATATAAACATACCTATAGGTTTTATTGTTCTTGCTATGGCTAAAGAATTTTTGGAAGAACCTCCGTATGCCAAAAGACAAAAAGGTGTTAAGCTGGATGCTATAGGTTTTTCTTTTCTTGCAATATGGTTAGTTTGTCTGCAAATCGTATTAGATAAAGGTAATGATGCTGATTGGTTCGGTTCTGCGTGGGTTTGCTGGTTGACTGGAATTTCCTGTGTTGCAGGGGTAATATTTGTTATATCCCAGCTGACAAGAAAAAATACACTTGTAGATTTGTCAATTATGAAAGACAGGAACTTTTTCTTTGGAACATTTATTCAGGTAATATTGATGGGTGTTATGATGGCATCAAGTGCAATCTTGCCTTCAATGCTGCAAAGTATGATGGGGTATACTTCATTTTTAAGCGGTATTTCAATGGTGCCGAGAGGTGCCGGCTGTCTGGTTGCTACTATATTCAGTGCAATATTTATCACTAAAATCGGGGAGCGAAAAATGGTGTTTCTCGGATTATTGATTTTAGGTGCGGGCGGTCTTGCGTTTGGAGAGATTAACCTTCAGATTTCGCTTGTAAATATTGCAATTCCAAATTTCCTGTTTGGTCTTGGGATGGTTATGGCTATGGTTCCGCTTGTTGAATTGTCCTGCAGAACTCTTAGAAATGACCAGTTAACAAATGCCAGCGGAGTTCAGAATTTGTTGAAAAATGTCGGGGCCGCTATAGGTACTTCTCTTGTTACAACTTTAATTTCAAGATTGAGTCAGGTTCACCAGTATATGATGGTAGGAAAATTGTCAGAGTTAAATAATGCATTTATTGAAAGAGTTCAGGCTTATACCGGAACTTTCTCCGGAATGACGGATTTTGCTTCTGCTATGTATTCCGCTAAAGGATTTTTATATAATCAACTGATTCAGCAGGCTACTTTGTGGGCATACATTGATACATTCAGAATTTTTGCGATTGCGTGTATTGTAATTTCGCCTCTGGTAATTCTGATGAAACGAAAGAATTATTCATAAATTTTCTAGTTATTTAAATTCCCAATTTATGTTACTTGCGGGGTGTCGTGCAACTCTCCCCGCTTTTTTTAATTAAAATAATTTAAAATTTTATATGCATATCCTCTGTCGTTTAACGGAAGTGCAATTGTATTGTTAAGATAACGATGTTCTGCAAATATTTGCGGAATATCCTGCCAAAGTCTGAGCAGAATGAATTTGCCGGCCAGTATCTTTTTTAAACTTTCATTATCAGGACTTAGAGGATAACAGTAAGGGATATCGTCCGGCGACGGTTTTATTTTTATGATATTGGATTTATTAAATATTTCATTGTATTTTTCAAAAAGATTCAGCCTTTGTTTTTTATCGTCTTCAAAGTCTATGGAATTGAGAACTTTTTCTGAGTATGGCGATATGCGTTTTATAGTTATTTCTTTGTTTAGCAGAAGTTCATTTTTTATAAATTGTTCAAGATTTTTGTGGAACAGTACCGGTGTATAATCTGTAGAATCCTGTTCAAATTTTTGTTGGAGAATTTTTTCGCAATATAAATATGCACCGTTTGGAACGTTGAAAAATTTTCTCAATGAATTAAAACTTGCAAGTCCGAGAGGTTTTGTATAAAAACTCTGACTGTTATCTATAATAAGATTTTTATAATTCAAAGAAAGATATTCACAATTTTTGCTGCAGAGTCCAAAGTAGTTTACATAAAGAATAAAATCCTCGTGCCGGAATTTTTGAACCGGCATAAAATTTTTATCTATATGATAAAATTTTACTTTGCATTTTTCTTCTCTTGCTGCCAGCCATACGACAGGGCAAATATAATACGGGATAAATATTTCTTTTATCCCGTAAGCTCTTATTATGTATTTTAAACAATTCCTTGCAAGATTTAACTTTATAAGGTTTGTCATATATTTAACTCAGAATTTATTTATTGAAAGATTCAAATAATTCTTTCAACAGTTCCTGACCTTTAATCATTGTTTTGTAATCAACGTATTCTCTATCAGAATGCATGTTGCATACGGTAGCCAATCCTATAAGATATGGTGAGAATTTTTCTCCGTTTGCATTCGTTCTGTTGGCATAAATATGGGTTTCTGCACCGGCATGGAATGATGAAATTTCAGGGATTAAACCAACTTTTTTTGCCACAGTTTCAAATAAAATCGGAATATATTCATCTTCATTTTTTTCAAACATAGGCATTTTTTCTTTGAATACAATTTCAGCAGAAGCTATTTCTTGATATTCTTTATTGAAATTATCAACAGAATCTTTCATCATTTGAATAAGTTCATTTTCTTTATCTTTTCTTGAGCTTCTGATTGAGTATGTCGCTTTGCCTTCAGTATTTATAACATTGGTGACTTCAAGATTTCCGGCTAAAATCCCGCCTATGTTGCAGGATGTTATGACCTGTCCGTTTTCAGAATAGAAAACACCCTGAGGCATTTCTGAAACTAAGTCGGCAATAAGTTTTGCGGCATTTTCTCTTTGCGGATCGCCTATATCATTTCCGGAATGTCCGCCTTTAGGTGCTGTTACTTTTAATTCAACAAGTACGTAACTAGCTCCGGAAATCAGGCATTGTCCCAGTGCATCACTATCCAGTACAAGAGCGTATTTTGATTTTATTTTTGAAAAATCTGTATTTTTAATTCCTGTCATATCGGCTTCTTCATCTCTGGTAAAGTGAACTTCAAGACCGCCATGCTTTAAATCTGTTCTTTTGTTAAGTTCTTTTGCAAAATACAATGCGTTAGCAACTCCGGCTTTGTCATCAGCTCCGAGAGTTCTGCCTTTTGCTTTTATTAAATCCCCGTCTAAATATGGCATAACCGGTGAATCATCTCCGATAACATCTAAATGGGAAGAAAGCAAAAGAGGTTCTTTTGATAAATCCGTAGCAGGAATTGTGATGTAGATGTTTTTGTAATCATCTGTTTCACACGTAAGATTGTTCTCCCTGCAATAATTACAAATCCAATCAATAACTTTTTCTTCTTTTTTTGATGGTGAAGGTATTTCTGCAAGATTGCAAAATAAATTTACTAGTTCATTTTCATTTCTTAATTCTGATAAATCCATAACTTACTCCAAATTTTTTTGTATATTTATATATATAATATCACATTATTTATTTATATCAATTATATTTTAATTGATATCTACAACACTCACTCCATCGCCGCCTTCAGCATTTTCGCCGGGTCTGAATTTTGCGACATAAGGAGATGTTTTCAGAAAATCTCTGACGACTTGCTTTAAAACTCCGGTACCATGCCCGTGAATTATGTATACCGGAGATAAGTTTGCAAGACTGGCTTTATCAAGGTATGCTTCCAGTTCATCTAAGGCTTCTTCCGCTCTGTATCCTCTTAAATCTAATGTGGAGGACATTTCTAACCGTCTTAATTCAAATTTTTTCAAAGATTTTCCAGGAATTTTTATCTTTGTCGGTTCTTTATAGTTTTCGTCAATTACGGCTAATTCATCTTTCTTGACATTCATTTTAATACTGCCCATATCAACAGTTAATTTGCCGTTCCTGTCAGGAAGAGTCAGAATAGATACTTTTTGGTGCAGATTTTTGAGCATAACGACATCTCCTTCTGCCGCTTTATTCCAATCGATTTCAAGATATTTTTGCTTATCTGTAACTTTATCCAACTCTCCTCTAAAGTCGTTTTCAAGTTTTGCAAGTCTTGAATAGGCACGACGTGCGATTTTTTCGGATTTTTCTTTTCTCAATTCGTCCAGTATTTCTTTGATTTCTCCTCTGGCTTCCATTATTTCCGTATCAAATTTATCTTTAATATTTTTGATTGTTTTTTTCTTATCTTTTTTAACTTTGTTAAGATTTTCTTCATATTCTTTTTTTATAGAAAGAGAAGTTTCTTTAAGTTCTTGAGCTTCTTCAAGATTTTTTGACAATTCCTGATGAGTTTCTTGTAATTTTTCAACAACTGCAACAGTAGGGTCTTTCTGGGTAATGAGAATATTTTTTACTTTTTCGACTATATCTTTATCCAGTCCGAGATTAGAAGCGATTGATATAGCATTGCTCAAACCCGGAATTCCAATGAGCAGTTTGTATGTTGGTTTGAGTGTTTCGGTGTTAAATTCAACGGAGGCATTTTTGAAATATTTATTTGTATATTCAAGAGCTTTTAATTCTCCGTAGTGAGTTGTGATAACAGAGGTTACTTCTTTTTGTTTTAATTTTTCCAGAATACCTTGAGCAAGGACAGCTCCCTCAACAGGGTCAGTTCCTGCACAGATTTCATCTAGTAAAACAAACGTATTTTTATCACTTTGTTTTAATATTTCAATAATATTTGTCATATGAGATGAAAATGTGGAAAGGCTCTGCAAAATACTTTGAGAATCTCCAATATCTGCAAATACATTTTTAAAAGGATATAGTTTTGCATAAGAGCAGGGGAGAAACATTCCGGCTTTTGCCATCAGGATAAATAACCCTATTGTTTTGAGTGTGACAGTTTTTCCGCCGGTGTTAGAACCTGTGATTATCATTGATTTGTAATCTTTTCCGATTTCAAAATTATTTGAAACAACATTTTCGCTGACTTTCATAAGCAGCGGGTGTTTCATATTTTCAAAATAAATATATTTTTCTTCTGATAATTCAGGTTCTGAGGCATGAAGTTTTACTGCATATCTTGCTTTTGCAAAGTGAAAATCAATTTCCGCCATAATTTTTTCGGACAATTCAAGTTCCGGGATATGGTTTTTAGTCATATCTGTTAGATCTACAAGTATTTTTATACATTCTGAATGGATTTTTGATTTTAATTCTCGAATTTTGTTATTGAGCGGAACTAGTTGAGCCGGTTCTATATAGAATGTTTTTGCAGAAGCTGATACATCATGGACAATTCCCGGTACTTTGTTTTTGTTGGATGCCATTACCTGAAAAACTATTCGGTCATCTCTTTGAGTGTAGATATTATCCTGCAGATATTTTGAAAAATTCGGATTGTTTAAAAGTGAATTTATTTGATCTCTGATATTTTGTTCTGTGTCACGCAGAGAAGAATACAGCCCCTTTAGTTCAGGAGTTGCATTTTGTTTTATATTTAAACTTTCATCAAATGTATTAAAAATTCTGTCTTCAAGTTCTTTTTCAGATATAAGATTTGCAGCGGCCTGTTTTAATAAGCTGCCATCATCTGAATTTTCAATGATAAATCTTTTCAGAAGCCTTGAAGAACGCATTGTTTTTGCAATATCGTTCAATTCTTCTTCTGATAAATAAGTGACAGCTAAATTATTTTTGATTTTTTGAATTTCAGCAATAAATTCTGTCGGGGTATCTTTTGCAAAATCAAGAATTTTTTTTGCTTCTCTTGTCAGATTGATTTGATGCTGAATTTTCTCAGGCTCATTATATGCAGCAGCACAAAGACATAGAGTTTTGCTCTGCTTAAATTTAGCAAACTTTGAAAGTTCTTCTTTAACTTTATCAAATTCTAGAGTCGTATAACTTTTTGATGTGATATCCATAAATTTACTATAGCACAAAAGGTTAAAGTAATTTTATGTAATGTAAAATAAAAACCTGCCGAATAAAAACTCCGGCAGGTTTTTATTTTTTATTTTGAACGATAATAACCTCTTACTTTTGTTCCATCCTTTCTGTAATAAGAATTTACATATATTATATCGTCTCCAAATCTGTTGGCATATTCTAAATCTGTGGTTGCAGGAAGTCCAATAGTATTTATTTGAGCATTAATTTGAGATTCTAATTCCGAAAATTCATTAGTTGTCATTGATTCCACATCTTCTCTGGTGTATATTCGATTTTCTCCGGAAATTGGATTTGTGTAATTTTTATAGTTTTGCGGGCTTTGAGAAATCATACCATGTTTTAGTTGTTCCATAATTATAGGCTCATATTTTGTAAATTCTTCAGTTGTCATATTTTCAATATCCTGAGTAGTAAATATATGATCGGGTGAATAATACTTTTCATTTGGTAGAAATACTTGTTTTTCTATTCCTATTTTAAATACTGGTGATTGTGTATTTGATTGTGTTTCTATATTTGCTGGATTTATAAGATTATTTATAGCCGCAGTTCCTAGAATGGGTATTTGTGGATTAATCTTTTGAGCCGGGTTGTTTTTTTGTAAATATTCGTTTATATTAATATTGGCTAGAAGTTCTGGGATAGATGGCGCAGAAAAGCAACCATTCTTGGAAGAAATGTCAGCAGGTGGTGTCCAGTCTCTCTGACGCTTACTAGCTTTTTTACCTAAAGGGTGAGCAGTTATTAACCAATTTCTGTTTATTCCTGATTTATTATTTGCAATTGCTAGTTTTTGATTAGAGCTAATTATATTTTGTGTATTAGGGTTTCTGGAAGATGTTATTGTTACATTACCATTTCTTATGGTATTTGGTATATCGTTAATAAATTTTTCTAGATCAAAGTTTTTTTGATTTTGTCTTCGTTCTATAATATGTTGTAGTCCACTTTTTGAATTACCCCAAGGAATATCAAAGTTCCCTATACCTGTTTTATTATATACATTTGGAACAAAACCTTGCTTTTCTTCTAATAATGTTGTTAAAGCTTTTTGTGGGTTTCCACTTGCTTTTCGGAATGGTATTCCCCAATGTTTACGTAATAAGTTTATTGTGTTAATTTCATTTATTTTAAGATCTTGTAGTATTTTACCAGTTATCCCTCCTATAGCTGCACCTGTACCAAATCCTAAAATACCATCGGCAGCAGCAGTTAATATGGGATTCTTCTCATCAGAAATTCCTTTTCCAAGTCCGTATATTGCACTGCCTGCACTTCCTGTTATTGCATTGGATCCGATATCTTGTGCTTTTTTGTAGCATATAGTCAAGCGGTATTTAGTTATTCAGAATATTTTTACGGTATAATTGATTTATGGTTAAGAGTGCTTATATTCATATTCCGTTTTGCAAATCAAAATGTCATTACTGTTCTTTTATTTCATATCCCTTGCTGGAGCGGAAAAAGGATTATTTAAAGGTTCTTGCAAAAGAAATTAATTGTTATTATGAAGGAGAAATTCTAAACACAATCTATTTGGGCGGCGGCACACCATCTATTCTTGAGGTATCTGAAATTAATAATATATTGAGGATTCTTAAATTTAACAGCAATACTGAAATTACTGTTGAAGTTAATCCTGATGATGGCAGTTATGATTATTTCCGCGGGTTGTATGATCTTGGAGTAAACAGGATAAGTCTCGGGTGTCAAACATTTGATGACAGTATTTTGAAATTAATAAACCGAAGACACAACGCTGGTCAGGTAATTGATTCTGTTAAAACTGCTCAGGATGCAGGTTTTAAAAATATCAGTCTTGATTTTATATATGGACTTCCAAATCAAACTCCAGAGATGTTTTATGAGGATTTAAAAAAGGCTGAGATGCTTGGTATCCAGCATATATCTTTGTATGGTTTAAAGATTGAAGAGGGTTGTTATTTTTATGATAATATGCCGGGTAATCTTGGGGATGATGATGTTCAGGCTGATATGTATTTAGGTGCAATAGATTTGTTAAAGGGGTTAAGTTTTAATCATTATGAAGTTAGTAATTTTTGCAGGAGAGGCTTTGAGTCAAAGCATAATTTGAATTACTGGCAGAATAATGAATATTACGGCTTTGGAGTTGCTGCCCATGGTTATAAGGATGGAATTCGTTATGCAAATAAGGAGGTTTTAGAAGATTACATTTCTGATTGCAAGACAAAAAAAGAATCTAGAATCCTCTCTTATCAAGAGAAACTGGAAGAAGCCATATTTTTAGGTTTTAGAATCGTGAAAGGTCTGGATATTGCCAAGATTAATTCAGCATTCAATATTGATTTTGATAATAAATACAAATCAGTACTTAATAAATATATTCAATTAAATCTTATTAGTCGAACAAAAACAGGCTATGCACTAACTCCTCAAGGTATTCTTGTCAGCAATGTTATATTGGCTGATTTTCTTGAAGATTAGTCTACCAGCTTCCGGTTGAACCTTTACCTCCGGAGAAACCTCCGCCTCCGCCAAATTTTCCTTTTTTACCAATTCCTAAAATCCCTGCAATTATAACTAAAGGCCAGGCCCAGAAAGGAATTTTTTCCTGTTTCTTTTCAGTAGAAGGAGTTGTTCTTGCAGGTGTATTGGCGGTTGTTGTCAAAGTTGTGCCGTAAGATTGGGCAATAAGAGTTGCAGTTGAAGAAACTCCGCGATAAATTCCTTTTGAGTAATCGCCTTTTGAGAAATATGGCAGCATATCGCTGTGCATTATTGTATCTGCTTTATCGTTTGTTATTTCGCTTTCTAATCCCATACCTACTTCAATACGGGCTTTTCTTTCGTTTGGGGCAACAAGAATTACCACACCGTTGTTGCTTCCTTTTGCTCCGACTTTATATTTTCTGCCTATTTCGACCGCTGCATTTTCAATTGATTGTCCCTGCAGGGATGTTACAGTAACAACAGCAATATCGGCGGTTGTTTTTTTCTGCAGTTCGTCAATTATATTATTTATCTGCTCATAATCGCTTTCGGTTATTACTTTTGCGTTATCTGAAATAAACATTGATTTGAAATCTAAATTTTCGACTGCTAAAGCCGGTACAATGGTTATAATAAGTGCAAATAAAATATAAATAAATTTTTTCATAATGATTATCCTTCTGTTATAAAATTCTTGAATAAATTTTTCCGATATTTTGCAGAAAAGCTTGTTTGTCGAAAATTTTATCAATTTCTTCATTAGAAATCAAATTTGTAACATCCTGATCTTTTAGTAAATTTTCTTTAAAGTTTCCGTGATTTTGGAAAGCATCCAGTGCGTTACGCTGAACGATTGTGTAGGCATCTTCTCTTGATAGACCTTTTGCAACAAGTGATAATAATACTTTCTGAGAGAATACTATTCCTCCAAATTTATCGGTATTCTTCAGCATATTGTCTTTATGCACAACAATGTTTTCCATAATTCCGTTGAATCTGTTCAGCATAAAATCAACCAGAGTAAGGCTGTCAGGGAAGATAATTCTTTCTGCCGAACTATGTGAAATATCCCTTTCATGCCAGAGCGGAATATTTTCAAGTGCAACAATAGAATTGGCTCTGACAACTCTTGCAAGACCGCATAAATTTTCGCTTAAAACAGGATTTTTCTTGTGCGGCATTGCAGAAGATCCTTTCTGATGAGCTCCGAAACCTTCTTCCAGTTCTAAAACTTCTGTTCTTTGCAAATGTCTTATCTCTGTTGCGAATTGTTCGATTACACTTGCAATCAAAGCCAAAGATTGCATAAAATATGCGTGATAATCTCTTGCAATGATTTGGGTTGAAATTCTTGCAGGTTTCAATCCTAAATTTTTACATGTGATTTCTTCAATTTCAGGAGAAATATTGCTGTAGGTTCCAACAGGTCCTGAAATTTGTCCTACTCGGATTTGTTCTAATGCATGAGTAAAATTGTCTTTTTGCCGCTCAAGAATATCTATCCATGAGCATAATTTCACTCCGAATGTCATAATTTCAGCGTGAATTCCATGCGAACGACCAATGCAAATTGTGTCTTTATGTTGTTTTGCCAGATTTTTTAAAGTTTGAATTGTTTTATATAAATCCTTTTCTATAATTTTTCCGCTGTCTTGAATTTGCAAAGCAAAAGCTGTATCAATAACATCAGAACTTGTCATTCCGACATGAACATATCTGCCTAAATCCCCCAGACTTTCATTAATACATGTCAAAAATGCAATAACATCATGTCTTACTTCCCGTTCTATTTCATCTATTCTTTCAACGGAAAATTTCGCTTTTTCTCTTATGGCTTTTGCAGCTTCTTTAGGAATTGTTCCGGTTTGTGCGTATGCATCGCAAACCGCAAGTTCAACTTTTAAATAATAATCAAATTTGGAATTTAAGTCCCAAATTTTTGCCATTTCTTCTCTTGAATATCTGTCAATCATATTTTTATTCTATCATAAAATTACTTATTTTTTATAAAATCGGGAACTTTATTTTTAGCCATTTGCATTTGCATATACTGCTGCCTTAATTTTTCTTTTTCCTCAGAGGTTGCCTGTTTTGCTTTTTCGTTCATTTGGGTATAGAGTTCTTTTTCTATATTGTTCCCTTTTATATAAACGTCCATTTCTTTTTTCTTTTTGAATGCGTTTACATTTCCGTTATAGTTTATGTTCGGAGCTTTGAAAATAGTATATAAAATTGCAAAACCTCCGATAAACAACCCGATAAGACCTGCTGCAGCACCAATTTCCATCATAAATTTTTTATTTTTAGAAACATTTTTATGTTGTTTTTCAACGATTTTTTCTGCCGTATCACTTAAATGTTCCACAACAAAGTCCCCGTCCATCAATTCAAACAATAACTTTGCACCTAATCCCAATCCTGCAAGGAAAGTCATTTTTGTTAATATAGCTTTTTCTCCTGTTTTAGAAATTGGATTTTTTTTGTTATTATTTGATTTTGATGCCGGCTGGTTTGCAGAGAATGTGTAAAGGCTGTTTGAAACCGGACTGATTCGCACAATTAAACTCCTTTAATCATTACTCCCTGACCTTTGTTAGCCATTTGAACAGTTGTGTAGTGGTTAATTTTTTGGTCTAAATCAACATCTTCATCCTTAACTTCATTATTAACTTCTTCAAGGATATTTGATTTTAGTTCTCTGTCTCGGCTGAAAACATCCATTTCTTTTTCTCTTGTGAATGCGTTAACTTTTGTATTGTAAAGTTTAGCAGGCAGAGTAAGAGCCATTGTTATAATTCCTATAGCTGCACCGATGCCGCTTAATTTTAAAGCTCTGTTTTTTGTTCCGCTTTTAATAAAACAGCTTCCTATTCCGGCTGCTGTTACTCCGGCAAGTGCACTTCCACCTATTGAACCCCAGATAGCAAGACCTTTTTCGGTGTTTCTGTTGATAGGATTTTCGTAGCTGTTGTCTTTTTGAGCAAAAGAAGGTTGAAATGCAGGATAACCGGAATTGATTGATAAAATTTTCATAATAATATACACTCCTTACAAATTAATATACTCATTGTTCATATAATACCCGAAAAAATTATTTTTTGTCAGGTAGATTTAGAAATTTCAAATATTTATAATTTGAAATTTAACAATTCAGAGATACTCAAGTTAAAAGCTTCGGCTATCTGGTAGAGGTTTGTATATCTAATATCAGCGTTACCGCGTTCAATTTCACTTATGGTACGTCTTGAAACTGTGGATTTTTCTTCAAGGGCTTCCTGGCTTAAACTTCTTTTTAGTCGTTCATAGCGAATTTTTTGTCCTAGCTGTAAAAGTCTGTCATCTTTCATAAATAAATACTAAATGATTGACAAATTTTATAAAATGATACATCATGTTTATATGAACATTATAATGTTCAAAAATGCATCAAAATTATCAGGAGTTTATATTTATGAAAAGAGCATTTACATTGACGGAAGTCTTAATTGCCGTTGCTATAGTCGGTATTATTGCCGCTCTTGTGTTACCAAAAGCTATAGAAAGTTACCAGATAAAAACTATGGAATATGGATTTAACAGAGAGGTTCAAACAATTGAAGATTCTCTTAACAGTCTTGCTGTTTCTGAGAATAAAGCTGACTTCTTTTCAACAATGATGTATTTGGATTCAGAACCTGAAAATTACGATAGTAGTTCAGGAATGTATTTGAAAAAATATTTAAGAGCATCAAAAATGTGTAAAACTCCTGAGGATTGTTTTGCTGATAAATATTATGAATATGAAGCAGGGAAAAAAAGAACGGAATATAAACCTGATTACAAAGGTGCCTGTGCGGTTCTTAAAAACGGAATGAGTATCTGTTTAACCCCGCAAATAGCTAATAACTATATAGCCGGAGTTCTTGATATGAACGGTAAAAAGGGACCTAATATTGCAGGCAGGGATTTAAGAGAGTTTGGAATAGAAGCAAAAACAAGATTAGGCCAAAATCAGGATACTGAAGGTGTAATAAAACTCGATTGGGAAAATTTGGTGGGGGACGAGGTGATTGAAGAAGACCCTCCTGAAACTGATCCTTGTGATACATCTCCGAACAGTTTAGCTTGTTGTAAAACTAAGTCCAGTCCTACACCAGTTTGCTGTACTTATAATGAATTCAAAAATCACCCGAATTGTAAAGAAGATGAATGTACAGTTACAGGTAATGTCCGGGTAGTTCTTCGTGACCAAAATCACATTAGTTCAATAGCTTATCAGATGAATACATTAAAATATAACAATGGTAAGAGTGTGCCTACCAATCAATTGAAACTCATTGTAAACGGTCAAACATATTCTTCTAATTATTGTCCGAGATTTACATGTAACGGGTCAATGCAGATGGGTAGGCTAATGCTAGGAAGTACTACTCTTTCAAATTACACTGCTTTCTGTTTTAGAGGCGGATTCCCATATCTTGGTCCTTTTGGCGCGACGGAATCTCAGGCAAGTTGGACTTTCATTGTATATAAAGTTAAAGTTCCTTGTAATTAAGTTTTTGTTAAGTAGATTTATTTTTTTGAATAATACTACTAAAACTTACATTTGTTGAGCGGAAATGGCAAATTAGCTTGGCAAAAAACGTATTATTACTCGTAACAACATTTACCCTGCTTTATACGATTTTAGTAAAAAGCATTATTCTCGTAACAACATTTACCCCTGCTTTATATTATCCAGACAAGAAGAGATGTTACTTGTGATTATAATTTACCCCCACCATTTGAAAAAATAAATTTTTATGGTATTATTGAAGCACTAGAAGAAGATACTTTTTAATAAGGGGAAAAATATGATTTCAGTAAACGATTTTAAAACAGGCTTAACAGTTGAGTTAGATAATGGTTTATGGTCAGTTGTTGAGTTTTTACATGTTAAACCTGGTAAAGGTGCTGCATTCGTAAGATCAAAGTTAAAAAATGTTATTACTGGTCAGGTTGTTGAAAAAACATTCAGAGCCGGTGAAAAAGTTGCTAAGGCTACTTTGGACAGACGTGAAATGCAGTATTTATATAAAGAAGGTTCTGCATATGTTATGATGGATAACGAAACTTATGAACAATTGCACGTTGAAGAAGCTCAAATCGGCAGCGGTGTAAAATATTTGAAAGAAAATATGAATGTTATGGTATTGCTTCACGAAGGCAGAATTATCGGTGTAGATATTCCTGCTCACGTTGAACTTGCTGTTGTAGATACTCCGCCGGCAGAAAAAGGAAATACTGCTCAGGGCGGAACTAAGCCTGCTACATTAGAAACAGGTGCTGTTGTTAATGTTCCTTTCTTTGTATCTAACGGTGATGTTATTAGAGTTGATACCAGAACTAATGAATATTTAGACAGGTGCTAGATTTTAAATTCTGGATATTATTTTGATTTTTAATTCGGTAAAATAAAGGAAGTAAGTATGAAATTTGAAACAGATTATATAGAAAAGTTAGCAAAGATAATTGCCGATACCGGCTTGACGGAGATTTCTCTTGAAGATGGCGAGCAGGCTATTACATTGAGAAAAGATGTTGTTGTTGCTCCGGTTTCTCCGGTTGTAAGTACACCATCAGCAGTTCCGGCCGCGGCTCCTGCCAGTGCTCCGGCACAAGTTCAAGAAGCTGCTCCGGCTAAGAAAGGTACTCCAATTACATCTCCTATGGTTGGAACTTTTTACAAATCACCTTCGCCTGATGCTGACCCGTTTGTTACTGTAGGACAGTCAATTTCTAAAGGTGATGTTGTTTGTATAGTTGAAGCTATGAAAATGATGAACGAGATTGAATCAGAAGTATCAGGTAAGGTTGTTGAAATTTGTGTTGAGGACGGACAGCCTGTTGAATTCGGTCAAGTTTTAATGTATATTGAAGAATAATTGATTATAAGGAAATGAACAGTTTTTGAAGCTGTTCATTTCTTATATTAGTGATAAGGGATAATTGGAAATGTTTAGAAAAGTATTAATTGCAAACAGGGGTGAAATAGCTGTAAGAATAATAAGAGCCTGCAGAGAATTAGGTATTCCTACTGTTGCTATATATTCTCAGGCTGATGCAAATTCATTGCATGTCAGATTGGCAACAGAGGCATATTGTATAGGACCGGCAAAAAGTTCTGAAAGTTATTTAAGTATTCCGGCTATTATGTCCGCAGCGATGGTTGCCGGGGCTGATGCCATTCATCCCGGTTATGGTTTTATGTCAGAAAGAGCTGATTTTGCCGAGATTTGTGAAAAACAGGGAATAAAATTCATCGGACCTAGTGCTCAGGCTATGAGAAAAATGGGTGATAAAGCTACTGCACGTAAAACAATGATAGAAAATGATGTTCCTGTTACTCCGGGTACCGGTATTGTGAAAACAGTTGAAGAAGTTCAGGAATTTGCAAACAGAGTCGGTTATCCTATTATTTTAAAAGCTACAGCCGGAGGCGGCGGAAAAGGTATGAGAATCTGCCGAAGCGATGAGGATGTTAAGGTTAATATGGAGCTTTGTCAGACTGAAGCTAAGAATTTCTTCGGAAATCCTGATGTCTATGCTGAAAAGTATCTTGAAAATCCGAGACATATTGAGGTTCAAATTCTGGGTGACAGTTTTGGCAATGTTGTACACTTAGGCGAAAGAGATTGTTCTATCCAAAGACGTCATCAAAAATTGCTAGAAGAAGCTCCGTCGCCTGCTATTGATGAAGCAACCCGTAAGGAAATGGGTGCGGCTGCAGTCAGGGCTGCTAAAGCTATAAATTATGAAGGTGCCGGCACTTGTGAATTTTTACTTGATCATGACGGTAAATGGTATTTTATGGAGATGAATACCAGAATTCAGGTTGAACATTGTGTCACTGAAATGATTTCTCAGGTTGATTTGGTTAGAGAGCAAATTCTTGTTGCTTCAGGTGAACCGTTGAGTTATACACAGGACGATATTCATCTTAAGGGTCATGCAATAGAATGCCGTATTAATGCTGAAAATCCGGCTAAGGGATTTATGCCTAATCCAGGTACAATTTCTGGATATTTGGCTCCTGGCGGTTATGGAGTGAGAGTTGATTCTCATGTTTATCAAGATTATGTAATTCCGCCGTATTATGATTCAATGATAGGTAAATTGATATGCTGGGGACGTAATAGAAATGAGGCTCGTAGAAGAATGTACAGAGCTTTGAAGGAATACGTTGTGACAGGTGTTGAAACAACTATTCCATTCCATCAGGCTATTATTGAAGATGAAGTATTTATGAGCGGAAACTTTAATACCGGTTTTATAGAAGATTTTTATAAAAGAAAAGGTTTAAAAGATGAATAATTGAAAGCTCTCTTTTGAGAGCTTTTTTTATAAAGGGTAAATATGCTGGTAATAAATAAATCATATACAGAAGCTGTAAATTTATTGACATCGGTCGGGAAATTTCATATTTCTCTTGGGTTAGAACGAATTACTAAAATTCTTGAGCTGTTTGGGAACCCTCAAGATAAGTTGAATTGTATTCATGTTGCAGGAACCAACGGGAAGGGGTCTGTTTGTGCAATTATTTCTTCTGTATTGACGGTTGCAGGGAAGAAAACTGGTTTATACACAAGTCCGCATATCTTTAAATATACAGAAAGGATACAGATTGATGGCAGCCCAATTTCAGATGAAGATTTTGTAAAGTATGTATTTGAAATTTCAAAACTTGCAGATAGTTACAATATTGACTTAACGGAATTTGAAATTTTAACGGCTGTAATGTTTAAATATTTTGCGGATAATAGTGTCGATGTGGTGGTTTTGGAAACCGGCATGGGCGGGAGATTTGATGCTACAAATGTTATAAAAAGAAATTTGTGTTCTATAATAACTCATGTAGATTTAGACCATACTGAACGTTTAGGAAATACAATAGAGAAAATTGCATTTGAAAAATCCGGAATTATTAAAAAGAATTGCCCTTGTATTGTTTGTGAAGATTTAGAAGTTTATAAAACAGCTGCCAAAGAGAAAAACGCCGGGCTGATTATAGCCGGAAAGAGTGCAGATGTTTCTCACTTATCTCTTAAGGGAATTTATCAAAAGGAAAATTTGTCACTTGCTTTAATCGCAATAAAAACGGTTTTCCCGCACATTACGGATAGTATCATTGAAAAGGGGCTTGAAAATGTAAAACATCCGTTTAGATTTCAGTATTTTAAAGATTATAATTTAATTATAGATGGAGCACATAATCCAAATGGAGCCGTACTGTTAAGACAAAGTCTGGATAAATATTACCCGAACAGGCCACGCAGATTTATATTTGGCTGCTTGAAAAACAAAGATTATACGCAGATGTTAAATATTTTATTCAGAGCGGATGACAGTGTTTATTTTTATCATTTTAATAATAAAAATTCTTGTGACGTTAAAACTTTACAGGCAGTTAGTCCGGTGAAGTCGGAAGAATTGACAGCTGATACAAAGATTAATTTTCATGACGGTCATTTGAATATAATCAGTGGTTCGTTTTATATGATAGCGGAATTGGTTAAAATGTTAAATCTTGATATTTTAAGAAATATTTAAAAATACGGGATTACGGCTTGCATTTTAAGATTTTTCATACTACTATGATATCAGCCGAAAGTTATAGGCTTTGGTATGCCTATAGTTTTTTAGTTACTACTTTAAACAAAAGGAGAAGAAAATGCCAAAAATGAAAACACACAGATCAGCTGCAAAACGTTACAAAGTAACAGCAACTGGTAAAATTATGAAAAGACAAGCAGGTATAGGCCACTTGCTCCAACACAAGTCATCATCAAGAAAACGCAGAATTTTCAAGATGGTTGGCGTTTCTGAGTCACATGTAGCATTGGTATCTAAAGAGTTACCATACAAGAAGTATTCAAGATAGGAGCATAGAAAATGAGAATAAAACGTGGTAATGTCGGTTGTAAAAGACATAAAAAAATATTAAAACTTGCTAAAGGCTTCATCGGTGCAAGAAGCAGAATTTTTAAAGTTGCTAATATTGCGGTAATGAAAGCTTTGAAATACGCTTACAGAGATAGACGTACTACAAAACGTAATATGAGAAGATTATGGATTGTAAGAATCAATGCTGCTGTAAGACAACGTGGTATGAGCTATTCAAGATTTGTTAATGCTTGCAAGAAAGCTAATATCGTTGTTAACAGAAAAATGCTTGCTGATTTAGCAGTAAAAGATCCTGAAGCGTTTGACGTAATTTTTGAAACAATTTCTAAATAGTTTCATTAGTTATAATAAAGCATTAAAAAAGACCTCTTTTTAAGAGGTCTTTTTTAATGACTTTAATAAGTAATTTGTTTTTAGTGTCCTTTATATAATTTTGTAAAGTAATCTTTATCTGTCACTGCATAATAAGCACAAGTTGCACCATTTTTATTGCTGGAGCTTGTTTCACTGCAGTATGTTTCCGGATTCTTGCTGTATTCTGTTGCTGTTCCGTCGGCACCAAGCGGCAAAAGACCGGTTTTAGTAAGTTCAAAAGTGAATAGGTCCCAGCCGTATCGGTTTGGCAATTTATTTTTTCCGTTAATATCAACTGAAATAAACATTGGGTTTGGGTTTCCGTTTGTAACTCCGCCGGGGTTTTCAAAAGCAATAAGCATACCGTTATTTATTACAAATGAACCATCATCAAATAAATTCATATAAGCTTTAGTTTGCGAATTTTTATTATAAATATAATAATTATCAAATTTATCATTTGTGTTGCCGCCAGAATAGCCTATGCAAACGCTTGTATTCTTGTTTGCTGCACTATAATCGCCGCAATCAATTGTAACTCTGTGATAATTTTTTAAGGCTTTATAAAGAGATTGGCTTGTTGTGTAACTTGACGGAAGGACTGAAATATTATCAGCATCCATATCGGCAATGGATTTTGCAATTAGAGAATATGCAGTATCAAATTGTGCTCTGCCTTGAGCGGCTTTTTGTCCGTTTACAAGCTGAGGCAGTGTTAAAGATGCAACAATTGCGATAACTCCCATTGCAATAAGAATTTCACCTAAAGTAAAACCTTTGAACTTTTTTATCATATAAACTTAATCCTATATTATCCTCTTTTCTAAATTATAACATATTTTTTATAATCACTCAAGGTTGGAAATATAAAATATTTCAAATTTAAAAATTGGGACTTATGTAGCAAATTCTACCGAAAATTTTCAAAACAGTGTCATACTGAGCGTTAGCGAAGTATCCAAATAAAAAGATTCTTAGGACTATAGTCCGAAGAATGACGGGCTTTTCTAGTATCAGTTGAATTTGCTACATAAGTTACTAAAAATTACTAGCAAAAAATATTTTTTACATGTTTTATATATTAGCAATAGCAAATATAGGAGTTTTAAAAAGATGTCTATAAGCACCCCTACAATAACACAGCGGGAACGGACCAAGGCAATAGGTGCCGGTGCAGTTTTAGGAATGGCCGGTATGACGGCTTATTATCTACCGATAACTAAAGACAGATTTGTAAGAAATTCTTATGATATTGTTACAAGTAAGACAAAATCTGATATTGAGATGCTTGACGAAGCTGCTCTTGCTCTTTCAAACAAAAATTTAAAAAATGAACATAAGTTATTTTTATCTCAATTAGGTGTCGATGAAACGATTGAAGCTATTAATACTAAGGTTGCTGAATTAAAAAAATCTTTAACTGATTCGGATACTGTTAAGAATTTAAAAGAAGGTTTTTTGGAGAATTTCCAGAATTTTAAAAAATCAGAAGCTTTAGCAGACCCTATAACTACTAAAGCTCTGCAAAAAATAAGATGGACAAATTTTGCCTGGGGAACAGTGATAGGTTTTATTTTAGGCAGTGTAATCAGTTTAAGAATGGAAGATTCTCAAATTTCAACGCATCAGCTTTAGTTTTCATTTTTCTTATGATATCATTGTTTTATGTGTGATAAACATGACATTAAATATTATGTCCGAGAATTGTTAACAATAGCTGCCCCGATAATCATGGGAAACCTCGGTTTTATTTTGATTGGGGTTGGTGATGTTGTCATAGCCGGCAGACATTCAACGGATACTTTTGCCGCAATTAGTATTGCTAATTCTATAGTCAATTGTATTGTAACATTCGGCTTTGGCTTGGTTTCCGGAATTTCTCCGCTTCTGTCAAACTATAGAGGAGAGCGTAAATCTATAAAAAAATATTTTTATCCTTCTATCAGATTTGCAATGATTCTGGCATTTATTACTATGATTTTTACTATGGCATGTATTCCTGTTATTCCGCTGATAGGGTTTGAGGATAAGCTTGTTAAACCAATTCAGGAATATATGTTTGTTACTGCATTAAGTACTTTCGGGGCATTTTTGCATTCTTGTTTAAAAGAATTTTTGCAGGCTTTTGAAATTGTTCTTTTTCCGAACATTGTCACAATAATTTGTGTATTCTTAAATGTTCTTTTAAATATTATATTAGTTTTCGGTTTTGGTCCGATTCCGTCGTTGGGAGTAATAGGGCTGGCTATAGCAAGTTTAATTGTAAGATATGTTATGGGCTTTGCATTATTAATATATTGTTATATGAACATGTCTTTCAGAAATTACCATGAAAAAGGGTACTACAGTAGTTTGTTAAAAATAGGTGCTCCTATATCTTTGGCTGTACTGGTGGAATTTGTTGCCTTTAATAGTATCGCAATTATAATGGGCAGAGTTTCAGGAGTTTATGCTGCGGCTCAGAATTTGGTCTGTACATTGACTACCATATCTTTTATGGTGCCTTTTGCTATTTCAAATGCTATTGCTGTAAAGGTCGGGTTTGCAAACGGAGCGGAAAATATTCCGGATTTGAAAACATATTCGTTTGTAGGGGTTGTAATGTCTGTGTTGTTTATGATGTGCAGTGCATTAGTTTTTTCAAGTTTTCCGAAACCTATTGTCGGAATATTTACGGTTGATGATAATTTGTTTAAAATTGCAGTACCGGTTATGTATATATTGTCTGTATTTCAGGTGTTTGACGGCTTGCAAATTGCACTTGCCGGGATTTGTAAAGGTGTAAAGCAAACTAATATAGTATTGTTTGCTAATTTTGTTGCCTACTGGTGTGTATCTATTCCTTTGGGATATATTCTTGCATTTAAGTTTAATTTGCACTTGACCGGCTTTTGGATTGGATTGGTAGTATCAGCACTAATCCTTTGTTCCATTATGATGTACAAATTGAAAAAGTATTATGTTGTTCAATACCAAAAACAAGAACTTGAATAAAGTTCTTGTTTAAAATTCGGGGGTATTTTGTATATAGCGTTGGAATTTATTACTTAAAAAGCAAAAAATAATAAAGTAAACATGCAGCCTAAAGATGCAGCACTGAACAAGAACCAGGTGTGCATAACTGGATGTTGGTATGACCAAATTTCTTTGATTGTACTTGTTGCATTGTTTATAGCTCGCATGTAAAGTTTTCTCCACTAAACTCTTTTCTTATATATTCTATTTTCTACATTTACGAGAAAACAACATCACCTATTCGGTTGATTATTAATTTAGTTTAGCTTATTATTGAATTATGCGAAAAGTTGAATTACTGTTGCCTGCGGGCAATTTAGAGAAGTTAAAATATGCTGTAAAATATGGAGCGGATGCTGTATATTTAGGTGTTGTTGATTTCAGTTTAAGAGCAATGCGAAAAGGTGAAATTATAACACTTGAAAATTTGAGGCATGCAATTGATTTGGCTCATCAACTCGGGGCAAAGGCTTATATGACATTAAATATTTTTGCATTTAATTCTGATATAAAGCATTTGGAAGAATGCATGGATATTATAAAAGATGCAAATCCTGATGCAATACTGGTTAGTGATTTCGGAATTGTACGTCTTTTAAAAAAATATATGCCTGATACAGAGCTTCATATAAGCACTCAAACCAATATTTTAAACTATGAATGTGTAAAATTCTGGCAGGATATGGGGGCAAAAAGGGTTGTATTGGCAAGAGAGCTTTCCATTCCTGAAATAGCCGAAATAAAACGTAATGTTCCGGATATGGAAATAGAATGTTTTGTTCATGGTTCTCAATGTGTGTCCTTTTCCGGAAGATGCTTATTGAGTGATTATTTTACCGACGGAGAAAGAAAAGCAAATCATGGAAATTGTTCTCAGCCGTGTAGATGGAGCTATAAGCTTGTTGAAAGCACAAGACCTGGACAATATTATGAAATAAATCAGGATGATAGAGGTTCTCATATATTAAGTCCGAAAGATTTGTGTCTTGTAAAACATTTGAAAGAATTGATAGATGCCGGAGTTGATTCATTTAAAGTTGAAGGCAGAACAAAAAGTCTATATTATGTTTCTGCAGTTGCTAAAACTTATCGCAATGCTATTGATGAGATTCTGGCAAATCCTGATGCCGATATGGAAAAATATTTTATAGAGTTAAAAAAAGTCGGCAACAGAGGATATACTACAGGCTTTGCTCTCGGTGAAAATCCTTCTGACAGTTACAGTTATTATATTTCAAAAGGTTTAGCAGGGGCTGATTTTCTGTTTGAATTTAAAGGAAAAAAGAAATATTCAGATCTGGATTTTGAGTCATGTTCTTCTGATAATTTGTATTTTGTAAAAATTAAAAATAAAGTTTTATTGAATGATGAAGTTGAAATTATTACACCAAAAGAGCAATTTATTACGAAAGTCCTGGAAATACTTGATGAAAAAGGCGAGAGTATTGATGTTGCAAATACAAATGCAGATGTGTATTTAAAACTAAGCATAGAACCTGAGGATTATGAAGTTGCACTGGCAAGAACAATAGGGGTAAAAGAGCATGTTTCTTAAACCGGATTACAATTTAAAAAGAATATATGATATAAATTTAGAAGAATTAAGGAATAGTGGTATTAAGGCATTGCTATTTGATCTTGATAGTACTATTATGGCTTCTAAATCCGGAGTTTATTCTGAAGAAATGTTAAATTGGCTGAACAAAGTCAGAAAAGATTTTTTTATTGCCGTTGTATCAAATAACAAAAATGAAAAATATATAGAAAAAGTAAAAAAGATTTCTGATTTCCCGTTGTTATTTAAAGCTGCAAAACCTGATACAAAACATGTTAAAGAATTTTTAAACACATACAATATCAACATTTCAGATTGTGTTTTGGTTGGAGACAGACCCTTAACCGATGTATTGTGCGGCAAGCGTCTCGGGTGTAAAACAATTCTTGTTGATTCAATAACGGCAGATACTGAAACGAAGTTGGTACGTTTTGTCCGGAAGCTTGAACGTTTGAGTATTCGTCATTAATTTGATTTAAATCTAAAGATTGAACTTTTTATTATATACATAAACTGTTACAAAATATAAACAAGCGAAACCCTTTTAAAATCAGTATTTTCGGTTAATTTTGTATAAAACTTGCTATAAGATATATAATTTTGCCTTAAATTAGAGATTATGATATCATTATGTAAGATAGACAGTTATTATTTTAAATTAAATACATTAAATAACTGATACACAAAAAGAAGAGCTTTAATATAATGTTGTTGTTATATAACAAACTAGATGGGTGGGAATAACGTGAACACAAATTATTATAGGAATGAGAATTGGGTAGATAATACATTCAGCAAACGGGGTAAGTGGGTGCTATCACTTCTTGCTGTGATATTTTCTGTAGGTATTATTGCCGGTGGTTGCGGTATGCTTCAAAATATTGGCGGTAATAATGCAAATCCTGTTCCGGAAACTCCGACAGCTCAGCCGGCTGCACAACCTGCTCCGGCGGCGAAAGAAGAAGTTAAGCTTCCGGAAGAAGGGACGGCAGATATTGAAGTAGACTCAGATCAGGCGACTTCGATGGTGTCATACGATGTTACTTCAATCGGGCGTGCTGATCCGTTTATGCCTTCAGATGAAATTGCAGCATTTGAACAAGCTCGTAGTTCTGCTATTGCAGAGGCTAATATGCACAATGCTAAAATTGCAGAGTTGGAAAAGCTGAAAAATGTTGTTATTCGTGAACCTGATGATATAAGCCCGTATAGTTTTAATTTGCCGGTTCCGCCTACAAGTATGGCTCCGGAATCAGCAGCGGCGGCAAAAATTACCCGCACAAAAGTTGTAGGTATTATGTATAACCAGGCTAATCCTTCTGCGATTATAAATGTTGATGACAAGGATTATTTGGTTCGTCAGGGTGATAAGATTATAGGTCAAGAATATAAAGTCGTTGAAATCAATCCGTCATGGATTACAGTTAGTCTTGGGTCAAACGTTTATTCAGCCAGTATTGGCGAGTTGTTCTCAAGAGATGAATTTGATAAGACTCAAAACGATTTATATGACTTGAAAAACAGATTTGGTGGTAGAAAAGGTTAATAAAATATACAAGCAGGAGCAGATATGAAAAATAAGATTAGAGAAAAATTTGTTGCAAGTGTTATGTTATCAGCATTTATGATAACAAATTCAATGGCTGCATCGTTTGCGATGGAAGATTATACTGCATACGATGCGGGAAGACCTGCCTTAAGGTCCTCAGCTGAAGTTATGTCGTTAGATTTCAGACCAAAGCTTACAATTCCGAATGGAGATTCAATTGTAAATTTGAGTTTAAGAGATGCTGATGTCAAGCAAGTATTAAGAATGTTTGCTGATCAAGCCGGCATGAATATCATATTCACTTCAGGTGTAGAAGGTACTGTTACCATGGACTTGGTTGATATTCCTTTGAATGAAGCTTTGAATCTTGTTATTACAACCAACAAATTATTCTATGATATTGATGCTAATACTCTGGTTATTTCTACCGACGAAGCAGCATTATCTCTGGCTGCTAATAAAAGCATGACTCTTGTTCCTGTAAAATATGTTAATGCCGGAGCTATGGCATCATTTTTAAATGCTAATTTCTTTAAAAAGGATGGAGTTAATCCGGGTTATTCTATAAAACCTGTTGTTACTGTTAACCCTGCAACAAATGATTTAATCGTTATGGGAACTCAAAATGATGTGGCAATTGTTAGAAAAGTTGTTGCTCAGTTTGACAAAAAACCGACAATTACTACATTCAAAGTCAATCATACAACTCCTGCCGAAATGGCTAATTTGATTTGTTCTACTTTGATTCCGTCTACTATTTCGAATGGTGCAAATAGCGGCGGCAGAGCTGGCGGTGGAGGCGGGTCTTCTGCTGCAGGATTTGCTGCAGGCATACCTACAGGTTTTGCGTCTGATGAAGGCGGCGGCGAAGGCGGCGGCGAAGGCGGCGGATCTATTTCTGTCGGCGGCGGTCAGATGGTTTGTTCAACTTCCATTTCTACAAGTACTGGTGATTTAGAAAGTTTGCCGTTTATGAACTTATCTGTTTCTTATTTCCCTACTTTGGGTACTATTCAGGTAATTGGCGGTTCTGATTCCCAAATTCAAATGATAAGAGATTATATCGCTACAAATGATAAGAAAACTCCTCAAGCATATTTGGAAGTTCAAATAGTTACATTATCAGAAGAAGGTTCTAAAACTTTTGATAACACTTGGCAGTTCTTAAGTAAGAATTTCTCATTCAATGCCGGCGGCGGCTCTGGTTTCTCAACAAGCAGTTTGTATCCTGTATTCTTTGCAGGTCATGGTTTTGAAATTGCTGATGAAGAATCATGGACTTCAGGCGAAAACGGCAAGGGTGGATATTATGATACTTCTGGCAGAATTGGTAAATGGAGCGGTTCTCCACAATTGATCTATTCTGTAAACTACTTGATTGAAAGTAATAAAGGCAGAGTGCTTGCTAACCCGAGAGTTTTGCTGACAAGCGGTCAAACTTCTGTTATTGACCTTTCTCAAGATTATGTCTCTAAAGTAACATCTCAATACTTAGATACCGGTTCAGCATCTGGTTCTGCTCAGGTTCAAAAAGACTATGAAATCAAAGATGATAATGGTATAAAAGTTAGTATAACTCCATTTATCAGTCCGGATGGCTATGTTACTCTGGATATCAAACCTGAGTATAAGACAATTGCATCTCAGATGTATGATACTTCTGATACAGGCAGACAAGAGCTGGTTGCAACATTATTGCAAAGACGTGACCTTGACTTAAAAGGTGTTCGTATTAAAGATGGTGAAACTCTTGTTATCGGTGGTATGATTCAGGAAACAGAAACAAAAGAAGTAACAAAGATTCCGTTTTTAGGTGATTTACCTGTTATCGGTATGTTCTTCAGAAGTACAAATACTGGTAAAGAGCGTCAGGAAATGGTTATTATGCTGACTCCTCAGATTGTTGTAGATACTGAAGATGCGGTTGCAAATGATAACATGCTTTAATACAGAGCAGCTTGACTGATTTTTAAAATTGTTATACTCGTTAAGATAAGAAAAAGTACAAAGTAGTAAATGAACGCATTAATATTAAGATTAAAAAACAGCATAGATCAAAATATACTTAATAGTGTTGATAAAAGTCTGATGGGACAATACCATTTTGTCCCAATCAGTATAAAGAACGATTTTCTCTTTGTAGCTGTTTCTAAAAATTCAAATAAAGACGAGATTAACGCTATTTTAAAGAAAACTTTCCAGCAGTCTATAAAGTTCATGCTGGTAGGCGAAGATGATTTAGCGGAGTTATTGGGAGTTTTTGTTCCGGCTGATTCTATTGCACCTCCGGTTCAGGAAAGTGTTTCCGCATCTTCCGCTGCACCGGCATCTCAAAGCTCTGCATCAGCTTCTGCTCCGTCATCAGCTTCTGCACAGGCTCATGGCAAGTTGGGTGAAATGCTTGTTTCCCAGGGTATTATTTCAGAAGTTGATTTGATGAAAGCTCTTGCTGCATCAAAACGTAAAAATGTGCCGATTGGTTCAACTTTGTTTGAAATGGGGCTGGTTTCTTTAGATCAATTGAAATCTGTTCTGCATGATCAAACGGGGTACGATTTAGTTACGGCTGATCAGTTAGTTGATCAAAAGAAGTTTGTTAATATCTTACCTGAAGATTTTATCAGAGCAAATTCTGTTATCCCTATTTCATCTGATGGCAAAACCCTTATTATTGGTGTTGTCAAGCCTATTAAAACAGATGTAATGAAAGAGATCATCTATTTAACCGGACAAAATCCGAAACAGTTATTGATGACTCACTATGAGTTTCAAAACTCATTAAATACATTCTTCTCCCTGCAGAAAAAGCAGACTGATGAAATTATTGAACAGATTAAAACAGAAACTCTTGATACTGAAGAAGAAGCAACTCTGTGGGAACAGGTCGATGCGGAACTTCAAGATTCAACAGGTTCTGTTGCTAAATTTGTTAACCAGATTATTACAAACGGTATTGATAATAAGGTTTCCGATATTCACATTGAACCGCGATTGAATGGATATATTGTTCGTTACAGAAAAGACGGTATGTTACAAAAAGTTTTAGATGTTCCGCAGAAGGTTGAATCTTCTGTCATTGCCCGTTTCAAGGTTATGGCAAGAATGAATATTGCAGAAAACAGACGCCCTCAAGACGGTACTTTCTCAATTTCTTACAAAGACTGTTCTTACGATTTCCGTATTAACACGCTTCCGGTATCAGGAAAGGAAAAGGTCTGTATTCGTATTTTGGCACCTGCTGTTTCTTTGGCATCTAATGACAAAGAAATTAAACTTGTCGGAGCAAACGAAAGAGATGTGCAAAAAGTTAAACAAATGGTATCTTGTCCGAACGGTATTATTTTAACATCAGGTCCTACAGGTTCCGGTAAAACAACAACTTTGTACTCAGTCTTGAAAAGTTTGAACGACGAATCTGTAAATATCACGACGATTGAGGACCCGATAGAAATTAAGTTGGAAGGTATCAACCAATCGCAAATTAATGCTAAGGCGGGTATTACATTTGCATCTTGTATGCGTGCAATCTTACGTCAGGACCCTGATATTATTCTGGTCGGTGAAATTCGTGACTATGAAACTCTTGAAATTGCAATTTCAGCTGCGTTAACAGGTCACCTTGTATTAAGTACCGTCCACACAAACTCTGCAGCAGCAACTGTTACTCGTTTGATTGAAATGGGTGCAAAAGATTATCTGGTTTCATCTACTTTATCAGGTGTTATTGCTCAGCGTCTTGTAAGAAAATTGTGTGAGGATTGTAAAGAAGAATATTATCCGACAAGAGAAGAAGCTGCAATGCTTACAACCGATCCGGAAGAGATTGAAAAGTTAACCAAAACTCCTATATACAGGGCGAAAGGTTGTAACAAATGCGGATTCCAGGGCTATAAGGGTCGTCTTGGTGTATATGAAATTATGCAGATTACAAAAGAAATTAAAAAACTTATTGCTCAAGGTGCTCACGATTTGGAAATCGAAGAGAGTGCAGTTAACAATGGTATGACTACATTACAAAGATCTTGTTTAAATCATATCCTGAACGGAGAAACGACAGTTGAAGAATTTGTCAGAGTCTTAGGTATGGCAGGTGAATAGGTGAAGTATGACAATTTTTAATTATACAGCGTTAAAAGATGGTACAAGTGAAATCGTAAAAGGTAAAGTTGAAGCCGATGATATGCGTGAGGCAAGGGCTGCTGTTCGTGCTTTGGGGTTCACTCCTACCAATATTGTAGAAGAACAGGCTGTAAAAAAAGAAGAAAAGAAAAAGCCTACAGGTCGAATGCCAAAATTAGGGCTGCATGATCAGATTGATTTTACTTCAACTTTACAAATTTTGTCAGCTGCAGGTATTCCGATTATTGAATCATTGCTGTTTATTGAAAATGATGCTGCAAAATTAAAAATTCGTCAGGTTGCAACTGAATTAAGACGGCAGATTATGAACGGCGGTACTTTTTCCGGTACAGTTGCAAAATATCCGGAACAGTTCGGTCAGGTTTATATCGGTCTGGTTAGAGCCGGTGAAGATTCCGGTGAATTGGAAAAAACATTGGATCGTTTATTGGAATTGTTGAATAAACAGGCAGCAATCAGAAGTAAAGTTATTGGTACTTTGATGTATCCGGTTTTCGTAATTTTATTGGCTGTATTTATTGTAATCGTCATGTTAGTATTTGTATTCCCGGTATTCAAAGAAATGTTTGATTCTATGGGGATGCAATTACCTTGGATTACAAGAGTTTTGATGGAAATGGGTATATTCCTTAAGAAAAACTGGTACGGTATTCCGATTGGATTTTTTGCAATATCAGCATTCATTAGTTTCTTATTCAGATGGAAACCAAGTAAATGGAAAATTGATGATATTGTATTAAAGATTCCTGTTTTAACTGATTTGATTCAATACTCAAATTTTGCTAACTTTATTGCTGTTATGCAGGTTGCGTATGATGCTGGTGTTCCTATTTTGGAATGTTTATATTTGTCAAATATGACATTAACAAATCATACTCTTGAAACAAGAGTTGAAGATGCCACTGTTAGAGTTCAGCAAGGTCAGCATTTGTCTGCAGCTTTGAGAGCAACAAGAACAATGCCTAAAATGATTTTGTTTATGATTGCAACAGGTGAACAATCAGGTCGTTTGGGAGATATGTTAGGTCAGGCTACAAATTATATTGATAAACAGCTAGATACGATTATTGATATTATGACAAAGATGATTGAGCCGATTATGTTAATTGTTATCGGTACAATCGTACTTATCTTGGCTGCAGCACTTTACTTACCTCTGTTTGCTTCTTACATGGGTATGTAGAAAAGAGGTAAATGCTTGTTATTAACGGTAGCGCTTATTACTCAGATTATATAGAATGGGTAGTTTCTAATTATGCCGGTTGTGTAATTACTAGTATAGCAGGTTTGTATGAATAGAAATATTGTTATTACAGGTTCAACATCAGGTATTGGCAAGGCATTAGTTGATTTGTTGTCTATTGATAATTATATTTTTGCAGGGTATAGAAATTCTGCAAAAGTTAAAGATATAGTTAATGTTGATTATTTCTATATTGATATGACAGACAGAAAATCAATATCTGATGCTGCTGATTATATAAAATCAAAGACAGATAAAGTTGATATCTTGATAAATGTTGCAGGTTGTGTTGCTGCCGGTCCTGTTGAAAATTTAGATACAGACAGGTTGAGAGAGCAGTTTGAAGTTAATACTTTTTCTCATATTGAATTTACCCAGAAACTGGTTCCTGTTTTGGAAAACGGCAGGGTTATCAATATAAGTTCTATGGCAAGTTTCGGCAATTTCCCTTTTATCAGCCCGTATTGTGCATCAAAAAGGGCTTTGGATATATTTTTTAATGCTTTTTCTATTGAAAATCATAAAAATATAAAAGTTATATCAATCAAACCCGGAGTTATTGCTACTCCAATCTGGGAAAAGTCTGTGGAAGCCAATTTGCGGGATTTGGAAAATTGTGTTGTGTATAAAAGAGAATTGGAATTTTTAAAGGCTAACGCACTTAAAAATACAAATAAAGGGCTTGATGTTTGTAAAACTGCTAAAATTATTAAAGATATTGCCTTTTCTAAAAATCCGAAAACTTCCTATACAATTGGCAGAGATGCAAGATTTGCACAAATTTTGTCCATGTTCCCTCAAGATGTGGTTAACAGACTTGTCAAATTTGCACTTGAGCATAGAATAAATAAGTATTGTAAAGAAATGTAAACCTAAATTTATAATGGCTGAAACCAAGTTATAATGCTGTTTATGATATGATATGATATGATATGATATGATATGATATAGCAATTCCTTCAGTAGTATATATTTTATATATACATAAGCATAATAAACTGTTGAAAGCTCTTTTGCTGTGTTTTTATTTTCTAAATACTTTACCCGCATTTACCCCTGTGGTATAATTTTACTGCTATGGAAGATAAAGATATTGATAAAATATATGAATTGATAGATTCATCAGAGTATGAAAAAGCAAAGATTCTGATTGCTGAAATTATAGAAAAAGATTCTAAAGATATAGATGCTCAAAGGTTAATGGCATTGTGCGAAGTTAATCTGGAAAATTATCATAATGCCAGAAATATTTTAGAAGAAGTTATAAAATATCGTCAGGACGATGCATTATGCTGGTATTATCTTGGCTGCTGTTATGATAATTTAAATGAATTAGCGGAAGCGAAGCATGCTTATTCTACTGTTTTGGAATTGAGACCGGAGTATATTGATGCGTACAAAAGTCTTGCAATTACTTATATAAAAACTGAAGAATATGATAAAGCTATAGATACGGCTAAAAAAGCTCTGGATTTTACAGGAGATGATTATGCCGTATATTATATTCTTGGAACTGCATGTATGGCCGGTAAAAATTTTGAAGAAAGTGTCAAGTATATAGAAAAGGCTATTGAATTAAATCCTGATAATCTTCAATTATATAACAATTTAGGTACATCTTATCTTACTATCGGTAATCTGGATAAGGCTTATGAAACTTATAAAAAGGCTTTGGAGATTGATGATAAGGATTCTTTGACATATTTTAACATTGCCTCTATTTTGCAATTGCAGAATAAGCATAGTGAAGCTTGCGAGTATTTTGCAAAAGCTCATGAATGTGAGCCAGAGGAAGACAGTTATATTGTAGCCTGGGCATTATCAGAAGTTAAGGCAGGAAAAATTCATGAAGCTATTGAACATTACAAATATTTAGCTTCAGTATATCCGCAGAAAACAAATTACAAATATAATCTGGCTTGCTGTTATCAAGCTATCGGAGAATATGAGATTGCGATATCTTTATTAAAACAGTTAATGATACTTAATCCGAAGGCTTCTAATATTTTGAAAAAGCTTGCAGGAATTTATATTGCCACAAATCAACTTGCTAATGCAAGAGAAATTTATGAAAAGATTATAAAACAAGGTTCAACATCATATCAACTTTATTATGAACTTGCTATTTTGTGCGTCAAAACCGGAGATATAGACAGAGCTGAGCAGATTTTGAAAAAAGTCTGTCGTTTAAACCCCGAATTTGCTCCTGCACACAAAGATTTAGGTGTAATTTATTTAAATAAGCGTTTGTTTGATTATGCAAAAGATGAGTTCAGTCAGGCTTATAAATACGATCCGAATAATTATTCTATTGTTTTAGAGTATGCAAATTATTTCCATTCAATATCTGATTTTGAAAAAGCTGATGAACTTTATCGGAAGGCTCTTTCTATAGAGCCTGAAAATCCAAACGGACTTGCTTTTTCAGCTTTAAATAAAACTCATTTAAAACAAATAGATGAAGCTAAAGCACAGATAGAAAAAGTTTTGAAAAAATGTTCTGACTCTGCTTTTTTATTATTTATTGCCGGCAGAATTTTCCATCTTGCAGGTGATTATGAGACTGCCAAAATGTATCTTGTTAAAGCCTATGAACTTGAAAAAATGCCTGACGTTCAGAATTTGTTAGGATTATGTTATTTTGAACTCGGTAATTATGAACAGGCAAAAACTATATTTGAAAATATGTTGGAAAAAGTTCCGATGAATGTGAATGTTTTGCTGAATCTTGCAAAATGTCATGAAAAACTCGGAAATAATGATGAAGCTTTGAAGTATGCTGAAAAAATTACGGAGACATTTCCCGATTGCGAAGATGCTCAAGAAATGATAAGAAAATTATCTTAATTTCTTATTGATTTTTATTTATCAGCGTGATGTTAATTTTCTTCACAAATATATGGGGTGTCTGAAATTGACTGTTTAAGACTTGTTTGAGATTTTGCAAGTCTTTTTTAATTTTCATTAACAAAATAATTGTAAATTTTTCAGAAATATTAAATTGTGCTGAAATAGTTATAAAATGCCGGTTTTAAAATTAGATTAAAAATAATTGTAAAAACTTTGGCATGCAGAGCTTAAAATGTTAGTCAAAAGTAAAAATTTAGTCTATTATGAATATACAAACTGGGAACGAGATTTTGGAGATAGTAAAATTTCCCCCCTTATTATAATTTTCAATCTTTTGAACGATTAAGATTTGTTCAAATATGATTTATCATTATAGTAGGCGGTAAAAGTGTATTTTTGGAGGTTAGTAAGCAGTGTTAGAGCATGGATATATACAAATCTATACAGGAGATGGCAAGGGTAAAACAACAGCTGCATTGGGTTTAGCAATGAGAGCTTTGGGTCATGATTGGAAAGTTTTGATTATACAATTTACCAAAGGCGATGGTGCTACAACTTACGGTGAAATTGCTTCTTCTTCAAAGTTTAAAGATAATTTAGAAGTTGTACAATTTGGTATGGATAGGGTATGCTATTCTCATAACGTTTGTTTGGAAGATTATAAAGAAGCTAAAAAAGGTTGGGAATTTGCAAAAGCAGCAATCAATTCAGGCAAATATCAATTGATTATCTTAGATGAGATAAATATTTGCACATCAATGAACATGATAAAAGTGAGTGATGTTAAAGATACATTACTGCACAAACCTGAGAATTTGGAGATAGTTTTGACCGGTCGTTATGCACACCCGGAATTGATTGCTCTGGCTCATCTTGTTACCGAGATGAAGCCTGTTAAACACTACTTTGATATGGGTGTTATGGCACGACAAGGTATTGAATATTAATTTTGAAATGAAAAGTTTAGGTTAATGTGAATCCTTTTTTGTTTCAGAAATGAAATAGCGGGCATTTATGTCCGTTTTTTTTTATTTCTGTTTTTCCTGTTGCAATTGATATTTACGGTAAATTTAATATAAGCATCAAAAATTTTCCGGAAATACAAATATTATCTCCGAAAAATTATACTCTTCACTGAGCGTATGTTTAGAATTTGAACGGATAATCTCCTTTAAACTCCCACTGGTCATTTTGCAGAAGTCTTGTACACCATGATCTGTCAGTTTGACATTTTGTAATCATTGTTTCTCTTGATACTCCGGCACCTGATAAACCTGAACCGTAGGTTCCAAAGAAGATATCTTTGTTTCCAAACCATGATTGTCTGTTCGAATCATCAAAACAGAATAAGAATCGATATCTGTCATATCCTTCCTGATTCGGGCTTTTATCTCCATTGACGTCATAAATTACGTCTAAACATCCGCCTGTATAGAATGTTGTTAATTTTGAGCCGTCTTTATAATATACTTCTTTTTTGTCATCATTAACATAAGCGTGTCCTAAATACGGGTCGATATTTTCTATATACCAATCGTACCCCTTCCCTTGAGTTGGAAGTTTCATATCTCTAAAAGAACCTTTGTCCAGTTCCATATCAAGTATGGCATTATTGATTTTACTGTAGAAGTTTTTAAGCTTTGCAGTATATTCTTTTTTTATTCTTTGATAATGCAAAGTAGGAATAGTTAATGCTGCAACAGCACCTACAATGGTCATTGTTATCAAAACTTCTGATAAAGTAAAGGCTGCTTTTTTAAAAGTCATAGAAAATTATCCTCGCTTATTCTTTTTCTTATTATAACATATTTTTTATTTCACCTCAAGTTTAAATCTTGTATAAATTATGTGATAGCAGATTTTATATTGAATTTTGTGTTAATATAATCAATGTATAGAAGGAGGAGTTTTTATGAATATTGCAAAAGATTTGACCGAACTTGTCGGGAATACTCCAATGGTGAAATTGAATAAATTAAATACCGGAAAAGCAAATATTTATTTAAAGCTGGAATATTTCAATCCTGCAAATTCAATAAAAGACAGAGCTGCTTTACAGATGATAACAGATGCGGAAAATGACGGCAGAATAAATAAAGATACAGTGATAATTGAACCTACGAGCGGGAATACAGGTATCGGGCTGGCTATGGTTTGTGCAATACGAGGTTATAAACTTATTTTAACAATGCCTGAAGCAATGAGTTTGGAACGAAGAATGCTGTTAAGAGCTTATGGGGCGGAACTTGTCTTAACTCCTGCAGCTTCCGGTATGCAAGGGGCTGTTGACAAGGCTTTAGAACTACATAATAAAGTTTATAAAAATTCTTTTATTCCTTCTCAATTTGATAATCCTTCTAATCCGAAAGCTCATATATTAACAACTTCGGAAGAGATTTGGAAAGATACTGAAGGCAGAGTTGATATATTTATCTCCGGAGTAGGAACAGGCGGAACATTATCCGGAATTGCAAAAAATTTAAAAAAGAAAAATCCGTCAATAAAAATTATAGCTGTTGAACCGTACAATTCTCAGGTTCTAGGAGGAAAAGAACCTGATTCTCATAAGCTTCAAGGTATAGGAGCCAATTTTGTCCCCGGAAATTATGACGCTTCTTTAGTTGATGAAATAATTCCTGTGAAAGATGATGATGCCATATCTGTGACCAGATTATTACCTGTAGAGGAGGGTATTTTATCAGGAATTTCCGGAGCTGCAAATGTTTGGGCGGCAGTTGAAATATCAAAGCGAGAAGAAAGTTCTGGTAAAAATATTGTTACTGTTATTCCTGACTGCGGGGATCATTATTTAAGCTGTGGAATATTTTAAGTAATATTTACCGGTATCAATCGTTGTGGTAAAATACGGATATGAAATTATGTGTTTTTCAAGGAACTTTTAATCCTATTCACAATGCACATTTGAGAGTTGCACAATATTTTTGTAGTCATTATTCTTTTGACAAAATTTTGTTCATTCCTGCATATAATCCGCCTCACAAAGATTGTGATTTGAAATTTTCAAATGACAGGCTTGAAATGGTAAAGCTTGCAGTATCGGATTTTCCAAAATTCGAAGTTTCCGATATTGAATACAGGCGGGGTGGTAAATCTTATACTTATTTGACAATATTAGATTTATACAAATTGTATAAACCTGAAAATAAGATAAATTTTTTAATTGGTACAGACGCATTTAAACATATTGAATCTTGGTATGAATTTGATAAATTGAAAAATCTTGTTAAATATATCGTCTTTGTTAGGGAGGACAAATTTGATATTTCAAAGTATGATAATTTAAAGGCAAAAGGTGTTGATTTCGAATTTCAACCTCTGGCTTATGAGGATATCTCATCTACATTTTTGCGAGGGCAAATCAGAAAAGGTGAAAATATCAGCAGATATGTACCTGAAAAAGTAGAGGATTATATAAAAGAACATGAATTATACAAAAATTAGTATAGAAGAAATTTTAAAATGGTTGAAAAATAATTTAAATGAAGAACGTTATGAGCATTCAATAGGCACGGCCGAAATGGCTCGAGATTTAGCGGCTAAGTATTCTCAGAATGAGGATAGGGCATATATTGCAGGTCTGCTTCATGATTGTGCAAAATGCTTGTCAACAGAAAAATTACTTGAAATTATTGATAATGAACATTTAGATGTAGATTCAATCGAGAAAATGAATTATAAAACTCTGCATGCTCCGGTTAGTGCATTTGTGGCTAAGACAGATTTTGGAGTTAGTGATGAGGAAATCTTATCTGCAATAAGATGGCATACTATCGGGAAATTAAATATGTCTGATTTTGAAAAAATAATTTATCTTGCAGATAAAATAGAAACAAGAACAAGAGAAGATGAATATGCAAATCCTATAAGAGAATGTTTAAGCGGACCTAAAGGGTTGGATTGTGCAATGCTGCAATCTTATAAATTGACAATAAAAAGTCTTGTTGACAGAAATCTTAAAATATGCCCGATGACGATTGATATATATAATCATCTGGAGGATTTAATAAATGTTAACTAACTTAATAAACCTACATAATTTCGGGGTTTTCATGGTACAATTTTTCTAAAGTAGAGAGGGCAGAGATGAAATTACTTGAGATTAAGAATAATTTGGTTAAGCTATCCTATACGGAATCTGAGAACCCTATTTTGGGCAGATTTATTGTATTGGATTCCGGAGCAAAGTCTTATGTTGCACAATTTGTTAATCTGAAATCAGATACTGTTAATAATTTTGCTATAGCCAGATTGTTATTTACTTTTACGCCCGACGGGGTTGTTGACAATTATGACGGCTCTATTCCGAGTGTTAACTCAGAACTTTCATTTTTGGCTGCAGATGAATTATTACATCTTTTACCTGTAGAAACAGCTATTAAAATAGGAAATTTGGCCCAGCAGGAAGATATGCTTAATCTTGATATTTCTGTTTTTGAAAGAAATTTGACTGTTTTTGCAGAGAAAGATTCTCACAAAACTTCTTTTATTTCAAATTGTATAAGACAGCTTTTCCAGATGAAAGAAAAGAGTGTAATTATTGATACCGATAATTTATTTGAGGATTATCCTAAGATTGAGTTTACAAAAGATTTTAAGCTTCCGCTTAATTCTAAAATGATTGATTATATTTTTGAATATGATTTGGCGGAAGTTGAACCCTCTACAAAGGCTGTTATTCAAGATATATTTTATGCTGTTCAGCAGTATATCAAAACTCTGGATTTTGAGTTTTTGCCAATAGATAATTTTGTTGATGTTGTTGCAAACCAATATAAAGAAATGCAGATGCCTGAACTTGCACTTTTGAAAAATAAATTATTGAAATATCGTGATGCAAATGTTTTTGCAAATACAAAAGAAGAAGTTTTTGCATTAAAAGATAAATTGGAAGAAAAAAATTGTTCAATTATCAATTTGAAAAATATTCATGAATCTTTGCAAAAAGAAGTTTTATCTTTTATTCATTCTGCTCTGGAGTCTGTTGATAAATATATATATTTATTTGTTCCGTTGACAGACGGTAATTCTGATAAAAAACTGCTAAAACAAATTATAAATCATAACCATGTATTTACAACCATATTGACAAGCAGTTCTTATAAATATGCATCAGAATTGAAAAAACATGCCCAAAATATAATTCTTTTTGCACCGTCGGCAGCAACTAATGATTTTGCGGCATACAATACTTTTCTTAATAAGTTAAATTATGATGAATGTGTTGTGTATGGTAAATTAACTCAAGGAATTCCGTTCATTGTTGAAATGAATGACTTGGACTTAGATTTGACAAAAGACGATGTTCTTGGTGAAAAATATCAGTTTGTTCCTAAAACGGAAGATACTATTCTTGTAAGAATTGAAGAAAACGGTGATAGAGTCCTTATTGATGATTCGTTTGTTCCTGTTGAAGAAGATGCTTCTGTTACTGAGAATAACATGAATTTAACAGAACAAAATATTGAAGAGAAATCATCAGCAGACAATACGCAGTCAATTCCTGAAATTTCTCAGCCTCCTATAGAAGTAGTGGAAGCACCTGAAGAAAATGTTGAAGAAGTTTCTCCAACGGTTCAGCCTCCTGTTATGGAAGAGACTCCTGCTATGCCGGTTGAACCGGTTTCTGAAATTGTGGAACCTGTTGCAAATATAATGGAAGAAGAGTCTTTTGATAATTCTATATCAGAACCGGATTTACAATTGGATTATGAATCAGAAAATTTGTCACCAGTTCAGGATTTGCAGGAAAGTGATTTAATAGGTGAAGATGATGATTTGGGTCAGCAGGCTTCTTTAACTGAAGATGATTTGAATTTTATTGAAGAGAACCAAGTTGTTCAACCTGATGATTTTTTTGATGAAAATATCATTTCTGAACCTATAGAAGATAATGCTGCATATCAAGAATCTCCGTTTATTAACGACAAACCTCCTGTTGTTCCGGTTTATCCTGCCGGTTCAGAGGAGCTTGGTGATGATAACGGAACTGACTTTAAACAAGGCGATACTGTTTCTCACCCCAGATACGGCAGAGGGGTAATTGAAAAAATTATCAAGTATGGTAATAAAACTCTTTGCTCTATAGCTTTTGATAATGTTGGCAGACGTCTGCTGGATCCGTCAATTTCTGAATTGTCAAAAGAAGGGTAAGTTTATTTACTAAAGAAAGATAGGTTCCCGTTCGGATTGATATTTTGCAGGTGAAGTTTTTATTTGCAGACATTATCATATAGAATTTTGGCAAAGTCAGTTTTATCATTTATGTTAATTTTTATCCATGAGGTAAAAGCTTGAGGTAAATGATGTTTATCGACTATTTGATTATTTTCTCCATACAGTTCTGAGCCGTAGTATATACTTTCTTTTGTATCGCATTTTATTCCCCAGAAAGTTAATTCATGCGAGATTTTTCTTTTATTGACTTCACTCATAATTCCGTTTGAATCAAGTATTTTAATTGTAACTTTTTTTATATTTCCCGTATTTGAAACATTTGTTATGCTTACACTTTTATCCAGTTGAATATTCTGTTGAGCTTTCGCTGTCAATACTATTGTTGTAAGTAGTATTACTGCAATAAGAATCTTTTTCATAAATTACCCTTTATAGTTTGATGTATTACAGATAAATTTTATTTGCAGACTTTGTTATATAATGTTTGTGCAAATTTTTTTCCTTCTTTACCGTCTATTTTTGCCCATTGGTTATGTTCTAATTCAAGGTTGTATAATAATTGATTGTTTTCTCCGTATATCTCAGAACTGATAAGCCGGCTTTCTTTTGTATCACATTTAATACCCCATGAATGTATTTCATGGTCTATCTTTTTCCCTTTAAAATCTCCTAAAAGACCGTCTGAATCAAGCATTTTAACTGTAACTTTTTTGTAGTTTTTAATGTTTGTTATATTTGTTATGCTTATTCCGTCTTCAATTTTTAATTCTTGCCATGCGGCGGCAGATAAACAAGTTGCTAACATCAATGCCAATATAATTAAAGTATTTTTTTTCATTTAGTAAACTCCTTATTAATAATTGTCCGACAGATATTATATTTATTTTTATCTTAGGCCAGATGCACCTTTTAAATATACAAATTCAGGTTCAAAATTTACGTCACAGTTAACTACAATCATAATTCTTAAGCACATTTTTAAAGATTCAGGAACATCAAGTTCGTGGAAACACATCATTGCAACTTTATCCCAGCCTAAATCCAGTCTGGCAAATTTTGCAGGAAATGCCGCATTTAAATCGTCTGTTGTTGTAAAAATTACATGCGAAATCCTATCTTTATCAATATTATTTTTCTTAATCATTTCATTTAATAATTCCAAAGTCGCATTTTTTATATCTCCTTCAGAATTATAATCAACTGTAATAGCTCCTCTGATACCTTTTGTTGCCATTGTTATTTTTTTACTCCGTTGTACCAATCTTTTGCAGACATTTCGCTTTTTCCTTCAGGTTTTACGGTAATGAGTCTTAACAACCCTTTCCCGCAGCCGATATCAATTCCTTCTTTAGAGGCTGTTATTTGTCCTATTGGTGTATTCCCTTCAACCGGCTTTGATTCTATTACTTTTATCATTTTGTCATTGTGATAAAAATAAGCACTCGGACATCTGCATATTCCTCTGACTAAGTTATGAATTTCCGTATTCGATTTGTTCCAATCTATTTGACATTCTTCTTTTGTCAATTTGTTTGCCATACAAACTCCGCTTTCACATTGTTTTTGCGGGATGAGAGTTCCTTTTTTTAATCCTATAAGAGTTTCTTCAAGCATTTGAGGCGATTTTTCTGAAATTTCATTCCATAACTGTTCACAATTCATTGTGTCTGAAATTGGAATAGTAAGTTTTTTACAAATATCTCCGCAATCAAGTCCCAGTTCTGTAATCATTGTGCAGATTCCTGTTTCTTTTTCTCCGTTAATAATTGCTCTTTGAATTGGGTTTGCTCCTCTGTATTTCGGTAATAATGATGCATGAAGATTTATTGTTTCATATTTTGGAATATCAAGAACTTCCTGAGATAAAATTTGTCCGAAGGCAAAAGTTACAAAAAAGTCAGGTTCAAGTTTTTTTAGTTCTTTTTGAATATCCGGTTCTTTACGAATTGATTTAGGTTGGAAAACAGGAATATTTTTTTCGAGGGCAAATTGTTTAATAGGTGATATATGAATTTTATGACCTCTGCCTGAAGGTTTGTCAGGCTGGGTTACAACTGCCAGAACTTCAATTTTGTCAGAATTATATAAATATTCCAGTGATTTTAATCCAATATCAGGAGTTCCGAAAAACACGACTTTAATCATTATTTGATATTTCTTCCTCTAATTCTTTTTCATCAATCAATAAATCAGGATCAAGGTCAGGCAGGTTATGTTTTTTTAGAATTTCTTCCGTTTCAAACCTGTTGATACAATGGTCAATAAATAAAATTCCATCAAGATGGTCATTTTCGTGCTGGATTGCTCTTGCAAGTAATGAGCCGTCTTTAGCTTCCATAACGAAAGGTTTTCCATGTTCATTCAACGCTTTAACCATAATATTTTTATAGCGTTTAACATCAGTATATGCTTCCGGAAAACTTAGACACCCTTCATTACTTTTTACGGCTCCGCTTTTTTTGATAATTTTCGGATTGATAAAAACAATCGGATTTAAAGGTTCATTGTTTGTAGCAACATCAATAACAAAAACCCTTACATTCTCCCCGATTTGCGGAGCGGCCAGTCCTACACCGTTCTGGGCATACATTGTATCCAGCAAATCTCTTACTAAATCCGCAATTTTTTTAGAGACTTTATGCACTTCTTTTGAGGGTTCTCTTAATGATTTTTCTCCATATCTTAAAACTTTTCTTATTGACATAATTACCTTCCAATCCTATATTCTACTATAGTTTACTATAAATAACCTTCTTTGGCAATTAATAAATATATAAATAAATATTTATATAAGGATAGTTTTTATTGAAATAATATGTTATAATCAAGGTTGTTTATTGATATTTTAGGAGCGGCAAAAGTGAAAAAATTTTTAATAATGGCAGGGTTGGTAATAGGATTGTGTTTGAGTTTTGGTAATGCTGCATACTGTCAGCAGGAAAATCCGATATCTAAATTACATTTGATTTCTGAAATCGGTACTCTGGCCAATGCTCAAAAATATGATGAGGCATTGGAGAAATGTAAATCTGCTATGCAGTCATATCCTGATGATTATGAATTGTATTATTGGAAAGGTGCAGTTGAGAGTAATTTAGGAGAGCATGAAGCTGCAATAGAGGATTTTAATAAAGCAATTGAGTTGAAGCCGGAGCTTTCGAGTCTTTATGTTATGCGTGGTATTTCAAAGTCTTATTTAGATGATACAAAAGGGGCAATTGATGATTTTAACTATGCAATAAAATTGGATCCTAAGGATAGTTCGGCTTATTCAATGCGTGCCTGCGTAAAGATTGCTCTTGGAGATTTAAAAGGTGCAAATGAGGATTTGGAAACTGCAAATAAATTATTTGATGAGGAAACTAGTAAGCAGCAGTCAAAATAAAATGTCTACCTCACATCAATAAATTTATGAACTTGTGGAATTAACCGGGTGTTGGGATAAATTCCAGTAAATTTTTCAAGAACATCGCTGCAAAATTTGGAATTTATTCTCATCCGGTTTTCTTTTTCCATTTCCGGCTGCAAAACAAGTTCAATATTATATCTTTTACCTAACTCTGAACATATCATGATTTCTTCATCTTCAATGTTTTCGTTAAAAACAATTTTTGCAAAAGTGTTTATTTCTTGGCATTTTTCAAAAAAACATGCATTTTGTTCAAAAGTATTTTTTCCGGATGATGATTTGAGTTTTATATCTGCAGCAATAATGTCAATATAATTTTTTATGAGTTCGAATTTTTCAGGCATGGTGGCATTTGTTTCAAGATATATTTTAGTTTTTTCTTTTATAAGCGGGAGAAATTCTTTTAGGAACTCTGCTGATAGCAAAGGCTCCCCTCCTGTTAGCGAAATTGAATGAAACGTTTTAAGATTATATTCTGAGGTTATTTTTTGTGCCAGTTCAGCGGGTGTATATTCAGTACCGGTTTGGAATTCGGTATCGCAGTAGTCACAGTTTAAGTTGCAGCCGCAAAATCGTATAAATAACTGTTTAAACCCGACAACAGGGCCTTCACCTTGGATTGATGCAAATATTTCATTGATTTTAGTTTTCATTTACCAGGTTCTTTCTCACATCTTCTGTTGATAGATTTTTAAGCTTTTTATAAAGCTTAATTTCATCATCTGACAAATCATGAGAAAATTCAATACTAACGGTAATAATTAAATCTCCAATTTTACCGTTTTTCTTTATCCCTTGTTTGGCAATTCTGAATTTTTGACCTGATGAAGTGTTTGGCGGAAGTTTTAATTTGATTGTTCCGTCAAAAGTCGGGATTTTTATTTCTTCGCCCAGAGCGGCTTCAAACGGGGAAATTGGTACGTTGTAATATATATTTAGTTTGTCAAAATTTATTTTGGTTTTTGTTTCAATTTTTATTTTTATGTATAAATCTCCGCTTGAGCCTCCATTTTTACCTGCACCGCCTTCGCCTTTCAGTCTTAATTTTGCACCATCTTTGATACCTTTAGGGATTGTTACGGTTATTTTTTTTCGGATTGAAGTTTCACCTGTTCCGTTGCATTTAGTACATTTACCTCCATTAATAAATTTGTGTCCTTTGCAATTCGGGCAGGTTTGAGTTGTAAGAATATGTATTATTCTTTTACTTCCTGTTATAACTTCTTCCGGGGTTATGGTTACATCTGTGTTTATTGTTTCACCTTTTTGCGGTTTTTTGTTTTCTTTTTCCCGTTTGTTTTTTTTGAATTTTGCACTCCAATATTTTAAAATTTTTATTATAGAGTTTTTATTTTTCTTTGTTTCTTGTTTTTTGTCGGCTGCGGTATTTTGATATTTTAAATTTTCACCGGAGTAGTGAGAACTTTTTGAAGTATTTGTTTTGTATTCCTCTTCAGCTTTTTTAGAAGAGGTGGTTGTTTTTTGCGTTTTAAAATATCCTTTTAGAATGTTGTATTGTTCCCGTTTTTGCGGATTGGATAAAGTTTCATACGCTTCTGTAATATCTTTAAATTTTTCTATTGCATCTTCATTTTTGTTGATATCCGGATGATATTTTCGGGCTAACTTTCTATATGCTGTTTTTATTTCAGCAGTTGTTGAATCTGTTGAAACTCCTAAAATTTCATAATAATTTTTTTGATTATTAAACACCATACAATTTATCTAATGATAAATTTGCAAATTTCAACATCTCTTTGTTACTTAGCTAAAATTCGGTAAATTTTAAATATTAATTGTTATTCTTGGAAATGACATGTACTCCTGATTGAAATGATTGGTGTGATATGTGCTGTTATTGGGAATAACATTTACTTCCTCCGAGGTCTTTACGGTATTTTATTCCGTCAAAGTGAATTTGTTCAAGGTCTTCGTATAAATATTTTTTTGCTCTTGTTAAAGTTGATGCATTTCTTGTTAGTGTAAATACATTTCCCTTAATCGTGAGGTATTTATCGTCCGTTGTGTGTTTTAGATTTATAAAATCTATATTTTCAATGTCTTCTATATTATCAAATCCTTGAATAATTTTGTTATTATGTCTTGAATATACAACTGCGGAAATTGAATTAAGATTATTTTGTTGAATTTCTTCGTATTCATCGGCAAATAGTCCGTCAATACAAGCCATAAATATTTTTATTAAATTATCATCAATGGAATTTAAAACGACAGAAGCATCGTAATCCTGTAAGAAAGGTTTAAATTCGTTTACGTAGAACTTATCTTCACCTGTTATGGTGCATTCAACTCCTATAATCCCAATATAGGGGGAACCTTTTTTATCAAGAGCTTTCAAGGTGTTTCTTACTATATTTTGAACTCTTGAGGAAATTATTTCCGAAACTTTGTAATCAGGTGCAAAGCAGCCCATTCCGTTTGTATAGATTCCTCCGTCACCGTCTTCCATAAATTTATAATTTGCAATTGTAGAAATAGGGATTGCACTGTATCCGTCTGTTATATAGTAAATTGTAAAAGTATGTCCGCAGGTGTATTCTTCTATAAGAATTCCTGTTTCATTTTTAGAAAACAGGTTGTCTAAAAATTCTCTGGCTAAAGCTGTAGTAGGGCATACAAGCATATCTTCGGTATTGTTATGTTCACTGCTTTTTATTGTGACAGGGAAATTTGCAGTTCTTAAATATTCTTCTGCCTGTTGTAATTTATCAAAAATCCCGAATTTAGATGTTTGTGCATGTATTTTGTAAAGGAATTTTTTGCCAAAATTTTTATTAAGTGCTATTTGACAAGCATTGAGTGTCGGTCCGAAAATATTTTGTCCATTAGTTAAGAAAAAAGAAACGATATCAGATTTCAGAGCTTTTGCTGATGTTGGAATTGTTAGGTCTATATTATTTTCTACCGTGAATTTCAACAATCCCGTTAAATCATCTTCTCTTATATCTGCAGGTATAACGTTGTCAGACGGGACGCAAAATCCCGGTGCTGTGTATAGTTTACCAATATTCGGACTATTGTATAATTTTTTGCAAAGAGCAGATGCGGCACCGCTATTTCCGACAATCAATATGTTTAATTTCTCTTTCATAAGATGATTATACTACACAAAATGTATGATTTTTGTTAATTTATTTTAAGATATTTCTTCAAATTGTGTTATAATGATGACAAAATATAATTTCTAATTAAAAAGATTATAGCGTAGTTGTATAGTAGTTTATAATCTTAAAATTAAATAGAAAGGTTAGCGTTTAAATGGCAAGTTTAGTTAATTTTTTATCTAATGTATTTCAATCCCCAAGTATAAATACAACATCTCCTGTTGTACGTCAAATTCAAAGCAATAACCCATACAGTAATAATCCGTTTGTAAATTACAATGGGAACAGGTATAATCAGTATTACGCTCAAAATAAACCGGTTAAAGGCGGATATTTTGCTGGGTATTATAATGGAAAACAAAATATTGTTGGAAGACGCTTATTTATAGAGGTTTAAACTTAAAAGTAATCTAATTATAAATAGAAAAGGCATCTTTATAAAGATGCCTTTTCTATTTATTTAAAGTTTTAGAGTTTAGTAGTCCATTACCCAACCATTATTCATAACCAAACCGAAGCAATAGCTATAATTTCCTGCCGTACATTCAGCTTTGCTTGCATCATTGACTTCAAAAGTTTTGTTTTTAACATCGATAAATCCCGGCTCGGGTATGATGACCCCTCTTTTTGAAATGTAGAAGCTGAAGAAATCTCTTCCATATATATTCGGAGCTTCATCTCCATTTAAATCTATCAAAAATTCTCCAATAGAATAATCTTCTTTAGGTGTTCCTGCGTTAATTTTTGTTCCCGATGCATAGTATCTATACATTACGACTGCTCCATTTTTAAGTTTTACAGAGTCATAAGTTACTCTATATTTATTAGCATTTGATGGGTCATCAATTGTTTTATAGGCTGTTGTTTTTAGGCAGTCTGTGCTTGCCGCAGCGGTGCAAGATTTGGCTACGTCAAATCCTCCTGCGGTTAGAATGCCTGTAGATTTAAAGTCTGTAAGTTCTAAATCTTTGGTTTTGTTTGTCAACATCTGATCTACTGCAAGCTGTTGTACTGACCCTACAAAGCTTTTTAATTGTGTTGCATATATTTTTTTGTTAATGGAATTCATAAGGCTAGGTATAGATAATGCTGCAATTGCACCAACAATGCCGAGTGCCACAAGTAATTCTGTTAACGTAAATGCTTTTTTATTATTTTTCATTATTATAAACTCCTTTATTCTGCATTTTCTATGTAATTAGGGTCAAAACTTGTTCTTTCAACTAACAAGTAGCAAGCTGCAGGATTTCCTGCTTTGCAATTAGTTTTTACGGTTGCTATATTGGGTTCTGTTGTTGAATAGTTAATGATACCGTTTGGGAAAGCTCCAAGGTCGCCTGAATGCTGCGGCTGACTGTTAGCGTCTGCCGGAATACTAGTACCCCAGGATATTTTAAGAGCAAAAAGATCTACTCCGATAATATTTGGAGTGTTTGGACCGTTTGTATCAACATAAACTGTGGTATAAGCTTTTGCGGAATCATTGTTGGTTGTATTAGATAATCCTACGGCTATTCCGTTTTTTAATAAAGCTGCATACGAAACGTTTGGTTTTCCTCCGTTTCCTCCGTTAAGAGTTGTGTATTTATCCGCAAAAGTGTCTGTTTTAGATAATTTAGCAACATCAAGTGTTTGTAAAAATGCTTCCGGATCCGATTTTATATCGGTATTTTCAACAGACTGGGTTCCTTTTGAAATTAGTTCGTTTTGGACAGCATTATTAAGTGTTGATACAGCACTCTGCAGATTAGACATCATAGCTTTGTTATTCGTATCTTTAATTAAACCGGGTAGAACCAGTATTGCTAAAGTTCCGACAACTGCCAGCGTTACAAGGACTTCCGATAGAGTGAAACCGTCCTTTTTTATCTTAATCATAAACCAATCCTCATTATAAGTTATATATCTATTTTAACATTATTTTGTAAAAAGTTCAATCTTCTTGACGGAAGATTTTGAGCAGGTTAAAATTTAAGTGTATATAAGGTGAAGGGAGTAGAAAATGACTAATATACAAGTTTCACAAGAAATTCAAGAAAAATGCTGCGTAAGACGCGGTGTAAAAGGAGTACCTGCTCCGATTCCTCAAGAAGGTGAATGGACAAAGTGTAAAGAAATAAAAGATATTTCTGGTCTTACACATGGCTGCGGATGCTGTGCACCTCAGCAAGGTACTTGTAAATTAACTTTAAACGTAAAAGATGGTGTAATTCAGGAAGCTCTGGTTGAAACTATCGGCTGTTCAGGAATGACTCATTCAGCTGCTATGGCAGGTGAAATCCTTCCGGGAAAAACTATTTTGGAAGCATTAAATACAGACCTTGTTTGTGATGCTATCAACGTTGCAATGAGAGAGTTGTTCTTGCAAATTGTGTACGGCAGAACTCAAACTGCATTCTCTGAAAACGGATTACCTGTTGGTGCAGGTCTTGAAGATTTGGGCAAGGGACTTTGCTCTATGTGCGGTACAATTCATTCAACCAAGCAAAAAGGAGTAAGATATCTTTCTTTAACTGAAGGTTATATCCTTGAATTAGGTTTGGACAAGAATGACGAAGTTATCGGTTATAAATTTGTAAATCTCGGTAAAGTTATGGACGCTATCAAATCAGGAGTTGATCCAAAAGAAGCTTACGAAAAGAATATCGGTACTTACGGCAGATTCTCCGAAGCTGTTAAAACTATCGACCCTCGTAAAGAATAGACGGGGACTAAGGGGTAAATATTGAAAAATATTTCCTGATAATTGATAAGTCAGGCTAAATTTCAGAGTTACTATCCCTATTATGTATTATTGTTAATAAAAATAGAAGGAAAATAAATTATGGTGAATTTTGAAGGAAAAGATAGACGTGAAGCTACTTTGAAAAAAGTTTTACCCGAATACGGTTTTAAAAACTTGGAAGAAGCTCGTGATTTATGTTTATCAAAAGGAATTGATGTTGATGCAATTGTAAAAGGGATTCAGCCGATTGCATTTGACAATGCTTCTTGGGCTTACACTTTAGGTTGTGCCATTGCTATTAAAAAAGGCATTAAAAATGCAGCAGACGCAGCTGAAGCTATCGGACTCGGTTTACAAGCTTTTGCAGTGCCGGGTTCTGTAGGTGATACAAGAAAAGTGGGTATTGGTCATGGTAATTTAGGTGCTATGCTTTTAAGAGAAGAAACTAAATGTTTCTGTTTCTTAGCTGGTCATGAATCTTTTGCAGCTGCTGAAGGTGCTATCGGTATCGCAAGAAATGCTAACAAAGTTAGAAAAGAACCTCTAAGAGTTATCTTGAACGGTTTAGGTAAAGATGCAGCTTATATTATTTCAAGAATCAATGGTTTTACATCTGTTGAAACTGAATACAATTATAAAACCGGCGAATTAAAAGTTGTAAAAGAACAGGCATTTTCAGACGGTGAAAGAGCTAAAGTTAAATGCTACGGTGCTGATGATGTATCTGAAGGTGTTGCAATTATGATTAAAGAAGGTGTTGATGTTTCTATTACAGGTAACTCAACTAACCCGACACGTTTCCAACACCCTGTAGCAGGTACTTATAAAAAATGGTGCTGGGAAAACGGAAGAAAATACTTCTCAGTAGCATCAGGCGGCGGTACAGGCAGAACTCTTCACCCTGATAACGTAGCTGCAGGTCCTGCTTCTTACGGCATGACTGATACTATGGGCAGAATGCATGGTGATGCTCAATTTGCAGGTTCTTCTTCTGTTCCTGCTCACGTTGAAATGATGGGTGTTATCGGTATGGGTAATAACCCGATGGTTGGTGCTACTGTAGCATGTGCTGTTGCAGTTGCTGAAGCTATGAATAAATAATTATATCTTATATAGTTAGTTAAGAATCCGGTTTTTCAAATTCGGCATGTCCGAAAGTAAAAATCGGATTCTTTTGTTAAGAAAAAATTTAAATTTTGCATGCTTTTTATACAATAAGTATATATCTAAAATATACGCTATAGCTGTCTTTAAGAATTATTAACAATATTTAAATAAAAAAGGCAATTATTTAAGATAAAAAACGTTTATATATATGTAAGGGAAATAAATCATTAGAATGAAAGAATAAAGTCTGTCTAACGATTGTAAATATAATAAGGATATTTAAAAAGTTTTTTATACTCTCTCTCTCTTAATATCCTCGTGTTTATTTAATGTTGCCATAATCTGGCAACTTTTTTTTGCTGTGGGGGTAAATGATGCTTCCGGTTGTAACACTAATTGCTCCAGTATTTTAATATAAGGTAAATGATATTTCCTAATAAGTGATGCAACTGATAGTATAACAGCATTTGCATAATAAAAAGGCCGGGTGCACACATTGCTCCGGCATTTATTATATACTCTCTTTTCTTCTTATTATTGATAGGTTATTTAACTACGGCTATGTTAGCCTTGATACCTGCATCTGAATTTATCATTGCAGCATTTGAATATGCCATCATGCGGCGTTTCTTTGCTCCTCTTAATATTAATTCAACACTTTCGCATCTGTTATTTGATGGTGTTGTTATTTTCTTTAGCATAAATCTTTTACTCCATAGATTACTGATTGATTACATATTAAATATCGACACACTATCTCCTAATCTTTAATTAAAAAGTTAAAATATTAACAAATATTAATAATAATTTTATTTCATATCTGTATAGTATGACTTACTGCCAAAATAAATGTAAAATTATAAAATGGAACAAGTTTTTAGTTATACTACAACAGCACAGATTGATGCCAGATTATACAGAGATATTCTTGAGCACGAAGATAAAATCGAAAAAATCTGCATAATAGTATTTTTGATACTAATATTTCTTTTTCGGGGGTGGATTGGATATTGGCTGAAATTTGGAATGGCAATTCCGAGCAAAGTTGATAATGCTCCGATAAATACTTCTATTGACCCTATTCAGATTGACTATACAATAGATGAACAGAAAAAGAAAACTTTTATATATACTTCGCTAATTAACGGACATAAGATTAAAGTAATTCCGCAGGCACATTACAACTTAGCCGGATTAACGGTTGCATATAATTATACATTTATTTTTATAAGCGGATTTTTTGACAGTGCAGCCCTTTATGATTTGGGTTCTGCCTGGGGAAAGCTCGGAGAAAAAGAGTTTTATGATAAATACTTTAAAAGTTACAGTGCCAAAACCGAAGCAACTGGCTCAAGAATTTTATGGACAGAATTCAAAGTTAGAAATGCTCCGGTGACAAAGGATTATGCCACATCTCACTGGGCTCATTCTCATCTTGTTCCTGCAAACAGAAATATTATGGCAGCTCTTTTAAAAATCAGAAAATGGGATAAAGTCCAGTTAGAAGGCGAACTTATTGATATGGAATACAAAACACCAAAAGGCAGGCTTCTGGAATATAAAACAAGTTTGTCAAGGACTGATTCAGGCGGAGCGTACGCAGGCAGGGGATATGGTTCATGCGAGACTATTTATGTTACAAGAGTTAAAATTGGAAATTTAATATATGAATAATTAAAAAAGGCTTAATTGTTTTTCAAAATGTTTTCTTAGAAAAGATGGTCTGTGATATTTAGATAATCCGTATTCATCAATAGCTTTCAAATGCTCGGGAGTCAGATAGCCGGCATTTCTGTTCCAGCCATACTGCGGATATTTTGAAGCTAATTTATCCATATACCAATCTCTTTCGACTTTTGCCAAAACGCTTGCAGCAGCAATTGATGCGGATTTCCCATCCCCTTTAATTACAAATTTTTGAGGATAACTGTAATTTTTTATCAATTTATTACCATCAACCAGAGTTATAAAATTTTTCAAACCGGCATGATTAATAACCTCTTCGCAAGCTAATTTCATTGCTTTTAAAGATGCATTTAAGATATTAATTTTTTCTATTTCTTCAACTTCAATACATACAACTGAATTTACTGAATTGTTTTTTATAATGTTGTAGAGTTTTTCTCTTGCAGAACGGGAAAGTTTTTTTGAATCATTCAATTTTGATAAATCTTCTTTTAATCCGGCAGAAACTTCCGGAAAATGCACAGATGCCGCAAAAACACCGCCTGCGGCCGGGCCTCTCCCTGCTTCATCTGTTCCTGCGACACACCCGAAATTTCTATCAAATTCAAATAAACAATCCATAGATGATATTATAGCATATATATAGCAAAAAGTATTATTCAAGATTTCCGGGACTTATGTGGCACATTCCTCCAAAATTTTTCGAAACAGCGTCATACTGAGCGTTAGCGAAGTATCTAAGTAAAATAATTCTTCGGACTTTAGTCCTCAGAATGACGGGATTTTATAGTATCAGCGGAATTTGCTGCATAAGTCCAAAAATTCTTGACAACAATTTGAATAATGGAACAGGCAGCTTTGTTCAAAGAATGACTATTTAAACTTTGTGCCAATATTTGCTCGTTGTGGTATAATCTTCTTATGATAACTTTGCAAAAATATTTAAGACAATCTGCTACATATAAAGTATTTTCGCAATTCTTTATTACTTTTGCTGATTTTTTAGATACTTTAGGGCATATTGCACAGTTAGGTTTTCATGTTTTAAAATGCATATTGAGAGGTGAAATTGAAATAAAAGAACTGATAGCTCAGTGTGACAGGTTTGGTGTCAGTTCTTTACCTATAACGTTATCAATTGTGGGAATGACTTCTATAATTGTTGCTTCTCAAGTTGCTCATGAAATGGTTAAGCAGGGCGGAGGTAATTTTGTAGGGTTATTGATGACAATATTGATAGTTCGTGAAGTCGGAGCTATCATGTCTGGGTTTGCAATAACATCAATGATAGGTTCATCTTTAGCTTCTGAACTAGCAACAATGAGAGTCACCGAACAGGTTGATGCAATAGATGTATTAGGGGTTGATTCTGTCAGATATTTATTTGTACCAAGAGTATTGTCAGGTGCGATAATGATGCCGTTCGTTGTTATACTTGCATCTGTAGTCGGGGTATTATTAGGTGCTGTTACATCTGATATGTTTGCAGGTTTAACATATAGAGCGTATTTTGATTCTGCCTGGCTTGGTTTGTATATGAAAGATTTGGGTGTTTGTATTTTAAAGGCTGTTGTTTTTGGAGCTACAATATCTTTGATTAGTTGTACCTGCGGGTATTATGCATCAGGTGGAGCAAAAGGTGTTGGTATTGCGACAACGAAGGCTGTTGTCTGGTCATTTATTGCAATAGTTGTCTGGGACATGATTTTTGCAATTTTATTTTTCTTTTAATTTGTGTAAGGGTATAGTTATGAGTATAGAAGTCAGAAATTTAATAAAAACATTTGATGACAAGAAAGTTATTAACGATATATCATTTAAAGTTGATAATGGAGAAATTCTTGCGATAATCGGGTTTTCAGGCTCAGGAAAGAGTACTGTTTTAAAGCTTATTTGCGGATTAATTCCTCATGACAGCGGGGAAATTATAACTTCAGAAGGAGATATAGCAATGGTTTTCCAGTATTCCGCATTATTCGATTCTCTGACAGTTGCTGATAATATCTCGTTTGCACTCAGAGAACGAAAAGATTTGTGCAAAAAATATACTGATTCTGAAATAAAGAAAATAGTTTCGCAAAAATTGGAACTTGTAGGGTTAAAGGGTATAGAAAATAAATTTCCTTCAGAATTGTCGGGCGGTATGCAAAAGCGGGTAAGTTTTGCAAGAGCTATTGTTACAAAACCCAATACAATTCTGTATGATGAGCCGACGGCAGGTTTGGATCCTATGTCATCGACTTTAATTGAGGATTATATCGTGAGTTTAAAACGAGAAATAAATGCAGCATCTATTGTTGTAACTCATCAGATGTCAACGATTACAAGAACTGCTGACAGAGTGATAATGCTGTATGACGGTAAAATTGTTTTTGAAGGTACCCCTTCAGAGTTGTTAAAGCAGGATACTCCGTATACAAAGCAGTTTGTTACGGCATCTCTGGAAGGCCCGATGAAAATGAAAGCTTAATATTGGTAACTTGAGGAATTTAGAGTATGAAAAATCTATTTAATGAAGATGTAATGGCAATTGATACTTATATAATGGTTAAATTGAAAGAAAAAACAGCACAATTAGCAGATGCATTGGAAAAGAAAAACAGAAGACCTATTTCTTTATCCATGGGAGCTCCAACTTCCAATCCTCCTGCGGTATTGATAGATAAGTTGAAAGAGTTTTTAACAGAAGATAATATTCATACTTATTCAGTTACAAGAGGCGAGCCGTATTTCCGTCAGGCTGTTGCTCAGAGAATGAAAAATCATTTCGGTGTTGAGCTTGATGTTAATAGTGAGATTTGTTCATTGCTTGGTTCAAAGGATGGGCTTGCAAATTTAATCAGGTTTATTATTACTCCGCATCATGAAGATAAACAAAAAGATATAATTTTGATTCCTGATCCCGGGTATGCTTCTTACGGGCAAATGATTCAGTGTTCAGGCGGTAAGGCTTATCCTGTTCCTTTGACAAAAGAAAATAATTATCAACCGGATATGGAAAGTGTTCTGGCAAAACTACTTGAAGATGGCTATGACAGAAGTAAAATCAAAGCTTTGATAATCAATTATCCCAATAACCCTTTGGGTGTATCTGCTTCAAGAGAATATGTTAAAAGTATAATTGATTTTTGTAAGAAATATGATATTTTGCTGATTTCAGATGCTGCATATTGCGACATTTATTTTGATGAAAAAGAAAAGCCGTTCAGTGTGTTAGAGTTTGCCGGTGCAAAGGATATTGCAGTTGAATTTTTCAGCTTGTCCAAACCTTATGCGATTACAGGCTGGCGTTTAGGCTGGTTGTGCGGAAACAGCGAAGTTGTAGGAAGATTTGCAAAAGGTAAGTCTACTATTGATAACGGTATTTTTAAAGCTTTACAAAAAGCGTGTGCGTATATTTTAAATTCTCCGGAAGGTGAAGATTATATCTATCAGGGTAATCTGGATTATAAACGCAAACAGGCAATTATGGTAAAAGGTTTTAAAGAATTGGGCTGGCCGATAGATGAAAATTCACTGCCTCATACAACTTTTTATTTATGGCTGCCGGTGCCAAGAAAATATAATTCTTCATTTAAATTCTGTGAAGATTTGCTGGAAAAATCCGGTATTGTCATTGTTCCCGGAGATGCTTTCGGGGAATACGGGCAGGGATATTTCAGAGTATCTATTGTGTGCAGTGATGAACAGCTTCAGGAAGTTATAGACAGAATGAAAGCTGACGGTTTTAAGTATTAATTTATTCAAGTTTATCAAGGATAAATTTGCCGATTTTACCTTCCCTGAAATCCCGCAAAATATAAACGGAAGTCCGTTCTCTGTCAGTTGAGCCGCCTGTTAAAAGCCAGTTTCGCTCAATCGAAATATTATCAATATCTAGTTTTTTATCATCAGGCAGTTTGTAATATTGGCGGAAACTTTTTTTCTGTTTTTCATCTAGCATATCAAGTAATTCCTGTGCAACAATTTCGTTTGAATATGCATTTTCGGAAATTGAATTTACGAAAGCTAATTTTTTTGCACGTTCTTGATCTTCTTGTTTCATTGGAATGATACCGGGAGTATCAAGAAGTTCTAATTTCGGATTTATTCTAACCCACTGCTGCTGGCGGGTTACACCTGCTTTAGCTCCTATTTTTGTTTTGGAAGATTTTGTCAATTTGTTTATTATACTTGACTTTCCGACGTTAGGCATTCCTACAACCATTACTCTTGCCGGTCGTCTAAGCAGACCTTTCGCCATTATTGCCTGGATTTTCGGCTCTGAAAGTTCAACTGATTTATTTATAATGAATTTTAAGTCTTTAGAGTTTTTAGCATCTGTTGGGATTACAGGGCAGCCTGTTTTTTCTTCCAGATATTTTATAAACGGGGTCAGTTCGGATTTATTAGTCAGATCAGATTTATTTAGCAAAATTAAACGAGGCTTTTGACCTAAAAGCCTCGTAATATCTTCATAACAACTTGAAAGCGGTAATCTCGCATCAAGAACTTCTATTACGGCATCCACTAAAGAAAGCTGTTCTTTCAGCTTTTTTTCAGCTTTGGCAATATGCCCCGGATACCAGTGAATATGAGTCTTATCTTTTTTCAATTTTTTCCTTAATACGAGTTGCTTTACCTGAACGTTCTCTCAAGTAGTATAATTTTGCACGTTTAACATCACCGCGTCTGATAACATTGATTTTGTCAATTCTAGGTGAGTTAATCAAGAATACACGCTCAACACCTACACCTTGGAACACTTTTCTTACAGTGATAGTTTTATTCAATCCTGAACCATGCATTTTAATAATTGTACCTTCAAATGCCTGAATTCTTTCTTTGTTTCCTTCAACGATTTTTACAAAAACTTTTACTGTATCTCCGGCATTTAATTCCGGTAAATCTTTACCAAGATATTCTTTTTCTAATTCGTCAATAATCGGATTATTCATTTTTGCTTTCCTTTATATTTCTAATCTGTTACTAATATGATAAAGTGTAATTCCTTAATCGGTGTTTGAATAACTTTTCCACACAAAGTTCACCGACGCACGTTCGTATCATAAATACTATAATAAAGAATGTCATTTTGCAAGCAGTGAAATTTTTAAACTGTTCATGTGTAAATATTTTTTAACATTCTATCAAAATTCATTTTTATGTTTTTTATAAAAATACAATTGAAGGAAAGGTGTGATATGAATAATATAACTAATTCTCAAAGTAATCTTAATTTTACTGCCCGTATGGATATACGTTTAACTGGCGAAAATGCTAATCGCTTAAAAAATATTGCTCAAATGTTTGAAGCTCAAACAAAAAAATTCCCGAAAGATACAGTTGAACTGGACGGTTCAAAGCATAACGGATACCAAATATATCACTATGATAAGGGGATAGAACATGAAAATTGTTGTGATATAACAACAGAGCAATGGAATAAACTTTTTGAAAAGCCGGATGATTTTATTGCTAAAAAACTGGTGAAATTGTTTAATATTTTTAAGAAAAAAGATAAAGAACTTGACAGAGGCGGGAAATATATTGTTTCTGTTATAAATAGAGATAAAAATAATGATCCTACAGATTTTGAACAAAAATTTTGGGATATCCTTACGGATAAAGTAAATAAAGATAGGGATATTGCAGCCGGAAAAGATTCTGTACTTAGAAATTTTAAACTTTATTAATTTCAATCTTTGTGGTATTTTAGCCCTATGGGTCAGGATTATAAAAAACTTTTAAATAAAAAAAAGAAAAAGTACTGCGATGTTAAAACAATGGGTGTTAACATTGACAAAAATGAATATTATGAAATAATTTTGTCAAATTCTGCTCATCCTGAAAATATTTCAAATAAAAAATAAAACCTCTGTTTAATTAAACAGAGGTTTTATAATATTTATAATTTCTAGTTATCAGAAACGGTATGAATTTTTAGGAAGTTTGTTGATTCTCCTGACATCAGGTGAGGAATTGAACCAGTAACAATAACGATGTCTCCGGGCTGCATATTCAAACCCTTTTTCAAAAATTCATCCAGCATAACCAGAGAATTATCATCAATATTCATATCCTGTCCTATTCCTTTATCAACAATCACAGAACATACGTTGCTGTATAATTGCATAGCTCTGCAAATTTTAAAATCAGAACATAGAGAATATACCGGTACTGTTGGTCTGCACTCTGACATCAGGGCTGAAGTGTAGCCAGTTGCGGTTAAAGTTACAACCCCTTTAATTCCTGGAACGTTTTTTAATGTGTCTGCAACAGACAGAGCAATTGCTTTTGGTATTGCATTTGTACAGGTTGAAAGGTTTTGGATATATTCATTTTTTCTGATAAATTGGCTTGAGTTAATTTCTTCTGCAATTTTTTCCATAACGGAAACAGCTTCAACTGGATATTTACCCATTGCGGTTTCCCCTGATAGCATTACAGCATCTGCACCGTCAACAATTGCATTTGCAACGTCAGAGGTTTCTGCTCTTGTTGGTATAGGATTTTCAGTCATACTTTCAAGCATCTGGGTAGCAACAATTACAGGCTTTCTTGCTATGTTTGCTTTTTTGATAATTGTTTTTTGAGCAATCGGAAGCAATTCAGTAGGTATTTCAATACCTAAATCTCCTCTTGCCACCATTATACCGTCAGAATTTGCAATAATCTCATCAATGTTTTCAATTGCCTGAGGTTTTTCGATTTTAGAAATAATTCTCAGATGAGAACCGTTCTTACAAAGAATTTCGCGAAGTTTTAAAAGGTCTTCTTTATTTCTTACAAAAGATAATCCCAGATAATCAATATCATTTGCCATAGCAAAATCAACATATTTGCGGTCTGTTTCGGTTAAAATCTCGATACTTCCGGTTCCGCCGGGAATGTTTAAACCTTTTCTTGGTTTTATTTCTCCTGAGGTTAAAACTTTGGCAAAAACAATATCTCCTTCTACTTTTTCTACAACCAGCTGAATTTTTCCATCGTCAATTAAAATCTTTTCGCCTGGAGTTACATCTTTTGCGATACCTTTGTAGTCAACCGGAATAATTCCGTCAACATAATCCTGTTGATGTCTGAATTTCAAAACTTCGCCTGATGTAATTTTGATAGGGTCTTTGAGCTGCCCTACTCTGATTTTTGGTCCCTGCAAGTCTAATAATACAGGAATAATTGTTTTCTCTTCCTTTTCTACTTTACGAATGATATCCAAAGTTCTTTTATGGGTTTCCATATCTCCATGTGAAGAATTTATTCTGAACATGGTTACACCTGCTCGATATAATTTGCGAATCATATCCTCGTTATTTGAAGCAGGTCCCAGCGTTGATACGATCTTCGTAGCTGATAATTTTCGCATTTTGATTCTCCTTATCTGTTGGGGTAAAGTCATGTTTTCCATGCTTCCTCTATTGACATTATACCTAATATTATAATATAATCATAAAATAAAATAGTAATCAATTTACTAAAATGAAAAGCGAGGAAGTTAGATGAAAAAATTATTAGCAAGTTTATTGGTTTGCGGTATGTTATCAGTTAATGTTGTTCCTGCTTTTGCTTACGCCGGTATTGATGATGTGAGTAAAGATTATTGGGCTCAAACTGAAATTGCAAGTGTTGTAGGTGACTCTGTAATGTCTTTGACTAACGGAAACTTTAATCCTGAAGGCAGAATTACAAGAGCAGATTTTGTTAGTGCATTATTAAAGGTTTTAGGTAATGATGATTTAGAAATTAAAACAAAATTAAATTATTCTGATGTTTCAAAATCTTATTATGCTTATGATGCAATCGCAAGATCAGAACAATTAGGTTTGGTTTACGGTTATCCGGATGGAACTTTCCAACCAAATCATGCTATGTTGAGAGATGAAGCTCAATCAGTTATAAGCCACATTACTATTGAAGGTAACGTTGATGATAATAATGTTTTAGCAAATTATTCTGATGCTTCAAAAGTTCCGGCCTGGGCTAAGCATGTTTATGCAAAAACATTATCATACGGTATTTATGTAAATCATCCGAATGAAAATGAATTAAGACCGGAAGATTGTTTAACAAGAGCTGAAGCTGCTGTTTTATTACACAGATTAAGCCAGAGATTAAATCTTGTTAAATCTCAATATAAAAAAGAAACAGTATTGGGTACTCAACATTTAACTATGGTTAAAAAGGCTCCTAACCATGATGTTACTATTACAAATCTAAGAAATATCATCTTAGAAGGTAATGTATTAGAAGTAGCATTCAATGAACAATTCAAATCTAAATTACACGCAGCAGGTGATGCTGTTACATTTACAAATCCTGAAGATATCTGCACTGATGAAGGAACTTTATTAATTCCTGCAAATTCTATCTTCAGCGGTAAAGTACTGGATATTAAAGATCCGCAATGGTTTAATAAAAACGCAAGAGTATACGTTCAAATAGATAAAGTAACAACTCCAAGCGGTCAAACTGTTGCTTTGAATGCAAAACCGTTCTCTAAAGATTATTCATTAAAAGAAGGTCCTTGGATGACTGCTGGTAAAGTTGCATTATATACAGTAGGCGGTACAGCAATTGGTACAGGTGCAGGTGTTGGTTTCTCATTCATTCCTTCTCCTGACAAAGTAGGTACCGGTATTGCAATTGGTACTCCTGTTGGTGCTGCTGTTGGTTTGATTACTGGTTTGGTTACTCCTGGTTTGAACTACAGTGCTAAACAAGGTGAAGAAGTTAGAGTAATCTTGTTGGAAGATGCAAGCATTCATAAATAGAAATTGATATTTATGTTCAAAAAAGAGGTTTGAAATTATTTTCAAACCTCTTTTTTAATTTTAGGCTTTTGGACTAGTTTTTGCAGACAATAATTCTTAGCTGTTCGGGTATGTGATTTTTATTTAAAACTTTTAAACTAATAATGTACCCAATTTATTAATAGGAGACAGTATGAAAAATTTATTTACAACATTAACTTTATTGGCATTTTTAACTATTCCTGCTCAAGGTGCTTTTGCATGGACGTATGAAGGTTTGAACAGTTTAAATCCTTTTACTGGGTTCAGACAGTGCAACAAGTGTGAAAAAGTGAAAAAAGAAAGATGCAAAAAGCCAAAACTAACGAAGTGTGAAAAACTTAACGGAGTAAAAATAAAAGGCGTTTCATGCGGTTGTGCTGCACCGATAGAATATATTAAGGTTTATCCTTCAAATAGAACTCGTCAGGATTGCCATAGAGCATTTTAATCATGAAGGAGTGGCGGGTCATTTATGACCCGCCACCTTAATCTTTTCTAGTATTCAATATTTTTAAGTGTTTGGAAAATTTTGTCTGTTATTTGTTGAATATATTCCTGACTTACCATTCCGTTTATAACGGCATCGGAAATCTGATAGGTTGGACGGATATATTCCTGAGCTGTTTTGTTAACGTCAGCGAACTGCATATCTGCAGCTTTGCCTGCTTTTCCTCTCTGGGCTGCACGTTTGTACCATCTGTCTTTTATGACTTCAAGCGGAGTAAACACATAAACTTTTACGTCCATAATATCTCGTACATTTTCGTTTAGAACATATAAACCTTCAGTTAAAATAACTTTTGCAGGCTTTTTTTCATCTCCGTTAGGATCTGATTCACAGGTTACAAAATTATATTTAGGGGATTTTATTGTCATACCCTCTTTTAGGGCCACAAGGTGAGATTTCATAAGGTCTAAGTCTATGGCTGCCGGAGTATCAAAACTAAAGCCCGTTTTGAAAAGCTCTTCGTAACTTCCGGCTTCTTTAAGCTCTTTAGAAGTATCTTTGTAATAATCATCACATCTTATTACTGTATAAATCCCTTGAGTTTTATCTTTTATGCAGGCTTTTATTGTATTATCAACAAATACTGTTTTTCCTGAGGCACTTTCTCCGGTTATACCAATAAGGAATGTTTGTTTTTTTTCTTGTACAACTTTACGTGCAATATTAAGAATAAGATTATCGGAAATTTTTAAGAACAAAGGTTGTTCTTGTTTTTTATCTTCCTCTAATATTTTCTTTAAACTATCAACAATTGTAGAGATTATTTCCATATCTCTGCGGTTTGAATAGTAGTTATAGCTTGTTAAATCCAGATCTTTCAACATTCATAAATCCTTTTCAAAAACATAGTAATATTGTACTTTAAAATATTTTAATCCACCACAAATAATGAAATTTTGTAACAAAATTTTCACTAATTATTAAAGTTTTTGGAATACATTGCCGAATATAATATTGTTAAGATTAAATAGGAGTATAGTTTATGTATGAAGACGAAATATTTGAAGGTGCTTTAAAAGAAACCAGGGAAGAAAGTTTCAAGGCATTGAAAGGTGAAGTCAGTACAATGGAAGCTGTTATAGAAAGATTATTAACCCAGCTTTTGGAGTGTACTTCATCAATTTCAGAACGTGACTTCCACGTTACAAGCGTCTAGTACAAATGATTGGAGCCGTATTTGTTACAAATACGGCTCCTGGAGATATTTTGGGAGATTTATTATATTTTTGCTTATCCTGTATATCTAAAGTACTGGTTTTGTGAATTGTACATGAACGGATTGGTCATTTGGAATAGTGAACCTGTAAAAGGATTAGAATATCCGCCCATTCCGTACATAAACGGATTTGTCATTGCCATTCCGCCGAACATAAATGGATTCATCATTCCGTAATTCATATATGGCATTGATGGAAGCATTGGATTGTATGATTGTGCCGGAGTTTGGATATTAAGTTCTTTTTGCAATCTTTCCAATTCTTTCTGGTACATTTTTTGTTCATCTTCAATTTGTTTCTGTGAAGGCAGAGCAGCTTCTCTGGTGTGAGGGTTGTCTACTCTTGTGTTATCTTCAGGTTGTACAATAGGTTCTTCAAGAGGGTTTTTGTCAAGTTCTTCTTCAATTGCTTTATTGATATCTTCCATTGTATAACCGTTTTGTCGCAGTTGTTCTATTTCTTCATCAGTGAATCCATAGCTGTATAATTTTTCAATATCTTCTTTTTTATATTGTGGTAATTGTGCAATAGCTTCTTGTTCCGCTTTTTTCTCAGAATAAGTTTTTCCTCTTAATAATGCACCGCCGATTGCACCGACGATACCGCCTATAATGGTTCCGACACCAGGGCAGATTGCTGAACCTATTGCGGCACCGGCTGCCATAGCTCCAAGTTCTACAGCTGCTCCGCCAACTTCTTTCATTCCGGCACCAAAGCCGCCTTCTTTAAATGCTGTATATATATTAGGTGCTTCAAATGCAATTGTTAATGCAGCACCTATAAATGGCATTTTCTTGGCAATACCTTTGCCTAAACCCTTTAGGCCGCCCAAAAATTTGCTTTTACCTGCTAGTTTTGCCGCATTTGCTCCTTTTTTCATTTGATCAAGATAAAATTTTGGTCTAAGATTGTTAAGGACTCTTTTGGCAAAACCTCCCTGTGTAGCTTTTTTAGCTATTACATCAGCTTCTAAAGCTTTAGCACCAGCTTTAACCTTTTTAAAAATTGAGCCTTTCTGGCTTCGCATAGCTTTACCGATAATTTCTGAACTGTCACCTAACAAAAATTCAGGTGTAACATTCAAGGCTCTGCGTCCGAATGAGATTGCTTTACGTGCAATTGATAATATTCCCATTTTTTTCCCCTGTGTTTTATATTTTCCCCTATATTTAATTTAAGTTTTTTTGTTTTGTAAAATTGCTTAATTGTAAACAAATATTAAAACGAGTCTTTAAATAAAATTTAAAGACTCGTTTGGTTCGGGGTTTGTATATTTATTAAGCTAATGTATTAAAGTTCATACCTTGCATCATTATGTCATCAGCAAACGGGTTGGAAAATGCTCCGTAGTCATACATCGGGTTTGTCATTCCGTACGGGTTATATCCATAAGGGTTGCTGTAAGGATCTGTTCCTGTAAACGGAGGTTGATATTGCTGTTGCTGAGCTTCTTGCATTGCAGCTAATTCTTCCTGCGCTTTCATTTCTGCTTCAGCTTTTTGCTCGGTATAAGTTTTACCTACGACTTTGCTTGTTAACCATTCACCAGCCATCCACCCTACGATAGTTCCGATACCAGGACAAATTGCTGAACCTATAGCTGCACCTGCTGCACCGCCTGCTAATCTTGTACCTGCTTTGGCGATTTCTTTAACACCTTGTCCAATACCCTGTTCTTTTGTTGCTGTCCATATATTTGGAAGTTCAAACAAAATTGTTGATGCGGCTGCAATGAATGGCATATTTTTGCCAAGTCCTTTGAATAACCCTTTTAACCCGCCTAGGAATTGATTTTTACCTGCGATTTTTGCAGCTCTTGCACCAGCTTTTGTTAATGATGGAATTCGTCCTAAATTTGCTGTTACTCTTTTGAAAAATCCGCCTTGTGATAATTTTTTTGCGGCAATATCTGCTTCTAATGCTTTAAAACCGGCTTTTCCTCTTGTTAAAGCTGATCCTTTAGTTGCACGCATTGCTTTACCTGCAACTTCTGCTCCGTTTCCTAAAATAGCTTCTGGCAAAATGTTGATAATTCGTCTGCCAATTGATCCAATACTCATAACTTTACCACCTTTTACACATTAAAAATAACCTACACTTTTATAAAAAAAATTTCCGATACGTAATTGCCTAAAATGGAAATAATGTTAACAATTGTTAATGTTATTTTTCATAAAAAAATACCACTTTTATCAAGTGGCAGGGAAAAGTTACGAAAATTAAGTGTAGGGGAATTATAAAATATATTTTTTATGCATTAAATATGTTAAATGACTTTTCAACGTTTTTACTGATTACACTCTTAACTGAATCGTATTCTGTTTGAAGAGCATTATGTTCTGATTCAAGTTTGTTTAACTGCAGGTCAAATTGTTTATCCTGACTTTCCAGATTATCCATTTGAGTCTGATAAACCTGTTCTGCAATTGCCATTGCTGCTGAGTCTTCTTTTTCTGTTATAGATTCATCACTGTTGAGTGTTGTATTTACAAATGCTTTGTCTGTTGTTGAATAGTAAGACAGTGTCAGAGCTCCGGCTTTCAATTGTTTTACAAACCAGTCTGTATCTTTTAGGTTTGTTTCATTATCGGTTGTAGTGTAGCCGCTTTTGCTTATTGCATTAAATATGTTTTTGTAATAGTTTACAGCTTCCGCATCATAAGTAAGAGTGCCTGTGCTGTTTGAAACAGAATTGTTATAATAAGCTTCTGTCAATGCAACAGCATAGTCATATAGTTCTCTTTGTGCTGTTGTAGCACCTTCATAGTTTAACGCTTTAGATTCTTTTGTTACATCATAGCTTACCCCGCCTTCATCAACATAGGTATTGTTGTTCTGCCAGGTCAGGTAATTTTTTTGTTCTTCACTGACTAATGCATCACCATTAGCATCTGTATCTGCATATAATACATTTGTTTCAACTTCTTCGCCGTCCATATTTGTATATGTATATGTTCCGGCTTCAGTATTATATGTTACATTATCTACAACATGATAAAGATCGGTTCCTTCCTGATCTTCTGTCTGGTATCCTACTTGAATTACCAGTTCGCCTGTTGTACGATCTTCAACCTGAAAAGCTTGCAAAAGATATCTTTCTTTATAGTATCCGTTGCTGTCTTTGTATAAATTTAATATATCTCCGTTTACATCTGTTGTGTAAGCCGTGTTGTATGTTACATAACCGTCAAATGAATCCTGGCTGAATGATGTGTAATCAAATCCTAATACGTGCTGGCTGTCCATATCATCAATACTTTTACCTACTGATGCCAGATATTGGTCCCACGCATCATGAACGGCTTCTTCTGATGCTGAATGTTTTGTTACATCAATATTTGCCTGTGTATAACCTAAAGATTTTAAGAAAATGTTAAAATCTCCATTTCCGGCTTCATAGGCTTTTGCAATTGCAGATGTGACCAGGATCTGTCCTTTGTTATCTTTTACAAGATATTGTTTTCCGTTTGCAACGGAATTTAGTCCTGTCAATTGATTGTATGTTAAATCTGCATAATTTGCTTCTGCACCGTTGTAACCTGTCAGAACCTGATATTTTGTAGCACTTAATGCTTCAAGGTATGCATCATTTATCTGTTCTGAATTGTCAGACAGACGCTGTTTTGAATAAGCAAGTGACTGCTGTTCCATTTCATTATTAGATAAACGAGCAGTTATACTTAACAATCTGGCTTGTGATGCTGCCATTCCCATAGTTTCTAACAGTTCCTTTCAATAATTTTCGTATCTGTTATTCTTAATTACGGCTTATTTGTAAGAAACTTTAGTATTTTTTATGGGTTTGTTAAAATTTCGTAACATTTTAATGCTAGGAAACTTCAATTCCTTTTTCTGCAAAATAAAGTCTGAAATAAAAACATGCAACATGCTGGATTGAATCGACTCTTATCCATTGACGGGTTGCTTTAAATCGAATTGCTCCTTTAGACTTTTCAGGATTTTTATGTGCATAGTTATTTTTATCTGAATTGTATAAAATCATCTGGGATTTAGCTGTTTTTCTGCAGGCTTCCAAAATATGTTCTGCAAGATTTTCTTCTCCGAGATTTTTTGCAAGGTAATAAGCACTGATAAGACCTTCCGAGCGTGAACCGTCAGGGTAAAAATGATCCCCGTAATTGTAATAATACGCTCCTTCATAATCAATAAACGGTGAATCATTTTCATTGTACATTTTGCTTATCATCGTTTTTGCATCATTAAATACAAAATTTATATAATTATCTTTTCTAAATTCAGGATTTTTACACCATTCTTCGATTGCCTGCATAAGCCATGCATCAGATGGCAGTGATGTAAATAAATCTTTATAAACTTTAGGTCTTTCATCTACAATCCAGTCAAGAGCAAGTGTGCATTTATCCTTAATTTTCGAAACAAGTTCTATATCATCTTCAAAATTATTTGCAACTAATCCAAGACCCAGCAAGGCTTCTCCCGGATAATAAAAAGAAAAGGTATTGCGGCGTTCTTCATCTGTCATCTCAATAAGCGGATTTCCGTCTTGAAATTTCGGATTTATATAATAACCGAGCATTTCTCCTGTTTTATAGATTCTTGATAAAAGGTGTCTGCTGTATTTCTTTATATATTCATCATAAGTTTTATCATTTGTTTCGTTTCTGTATTTCATCATTGCAATAAGAATCATTCCGGTTCCGCCGAGTTTTGCTTTTTTGTTATAAAAAGCATAGGCTGCTGTTTCTCCGTCAACTATATGTTCTTTTGTAATGGTAGTTATAAAATCAATACCTTTCCTTGCCGCTTCCAGATATTTTTTATTCTTTGTTAATTGATAAGCTCTGATAAGTGTTACAATTCCTCCGCAATGTCTTAAGTCATTGTAATACAGATTATCTTCAGGTGCATTCGGGTGTTCATGGTCTTTGTAATTGTCTTCTTTTGCATCGTAATAATACAAATATCTTCCATCATCTTTTTGATTTTTTATTATCCAATCAGTACCGGCTAATGCAATCTCTTTAATTTCTTCCGGTGAATATTCATATAATACGTTCCCTCTGTACAGGGGTAATATATCATCTTTGTAGGTTATGAATGCATGACTTTTTATAATATAGCATTCATAATCAGCCATTTTTAATATATTTATTCTTTCCGAAATTTTATTTGTAATATTTTTTATATGAGTTTTCCTTAAAATAGTATTTAATGCGGATTTTAAATCCATCTGGCTCAGAACCCAGGCATCTGCCGGCATGTAAATATATGGTGTTTTATTAAGTATCAGTTTAATTCCGGTTACTCCTGGTTCAAATCTATTTGGGGTGAATGCGGCAAGATTAATTTCTTCAATTTTTACAGGGATTTGCTCTGTTACAAATTCAAATAAAATTCTGCAATTATCTTCATCTGCAATGTTGAAATTTTTAAAAGCAGGATTTGTTTTTATTTTTTCAATATCTCTGTTTATAGATTCATCAAGAGTGTTTCTGCAAGAACCCCAGCGGATTTGTTTTTCGCCTGCCTGAAACAGAGTTATATATGTGTATGTTAAGTCTTTATTATAATTTATAATTCCGTCTAAATTCAATTCTGTTGAACTAACTGTATCTCCTGTAATAAAAGATTTTCTAATTCTTTTTAATAATTCCTTTATTGCAGAAAAATCCTGTTTAAAATATTCTCTTTCTTTTTCATTTTCAATTGAAAAATTCATTTGCTCACCCTGTTTAAATCTTTTATTATTTTAGCATTTTGCAGAGATTTTACATCCATCTTTTTGATGGATTAATATTAACATTCGTAACATTTTTGCTTGTAAGTAAACAATATGATAATTTGTTAATGAGAAGAGGATAGTTTATGAAAAATATTGTTATATATACCGACAAAAATTCTTCATCAATTGCAGATATTGTTTCTTCTATTGAGGATTCAAATGTAAGACTTGAAAATGCTGCAAATTTAAAGGATTATGAAACTCTGAATCCGGGTGTAATTATTATTGAAAATGTTCCGGATATTAAAGATGTTTTAATGGTTACAAAGTTTAAGTTTCCTATTTTGTTTATTGGTGAAACTTTTAAAGGTTGTACAGTACGAGCAGTAGCTTTTGATTATATAAAAACTCCGGTTGACAATCAGGAATTGGTAGTTAGAGTCAGAAATATGCTGAAAATTAAAGAGCTTAGAGATAAATTAAAAACTCTTTCTACAACTGATGAATTGACAGGTTTGCATAACAGAAGATATTTGCTTGAACGTATGGAGCAGGAAATTTCCAGAGCCAAACGTTATACTACTCCATTATCTTTACTGTTATTTGATTTAGACTTTTTCAAAGTTGTAAATGATATTTACGGCTATGAATGGGGCGATGTGTTATTGCGTTCAATTGCGGATAAGTTAAAACAGCTTATCAGAAAAGAAGATATTTTAACCCGTTACGGTGATGAGGAATTTATTGTTGTTCTTCCGAATACTTCTGAAGATAATGCATTTTTATTTGCAGAAAGATTCAGAAAAGATATTGAAAAAATGGAATTTATTCCGGCCGGAGAAGAAGAAAGACATCCGATTACAATTTCGGGCGGTATTGCAACCTTCCCTTGTCTTCCTGATACTGAAGAAGATGCAAATACTATTATAAGATATGCCGAACACGCATTATATAATGCTAAAAAACGCGGCAAAAATAAAATTGTACAATTTTCACATTTGAATTTAGGTGAATAATTCTGAAATTTTCAGGATTAAAAAAAGATCCTTTCTGAACACTTACATAGTGTAAATCTGGTTAATAGGCGGTATATTGATATCGCCTTTTATTTTTGCATAAGATTTATTATCAGAAAATAATAATTAAATTAAAATAAAAGCGAGTAATCAATGTAAGCGAAACAACAACAAAAGCGGGTATTGTTTGAACGTCAAAAAATAGATGCTAAAATAAATTTAGAATAAGTAATTAAGTGAGTTTACCCGCTTCTATAATTGGGTGCTATGCGTACCTAAACCCGCACCTAATTTCTTTCTTTTTGGATAAGCAAAAAGAAAGAAATTAAGCAAAGAAAGAAAAACTATCGACCAAATAGCGTCAGTAAAATTCAACCTGAGCCGGGTTAACTCGCCAAGGCTCAAACAAAACCCGGCTTGATACTGTTTCGTTAACTGACGCTAATTATATTTTCTGATAATAAATATTATGTATATGCTTGTGTTTTAACTTTTTTTACATCAGAGAGCATTTTTTATTGAGGTGTCTTTTTGTTAAATTTATATGCAGTTTGTTTATCCCAGCTGATATTATGTTTTATAACCTTTGCAGGGTTTCCGGCTATGATGGTATTTCGTTCGTTAAATTGTTTGGTTACAACTGAAGATATTCCAACAATACTGTTATCTGGTATGACTACACCTTTTAATATTTTTGTATTTTGTCCAAGCCATACGTGGTTTTTTATTATAATCGGTTTTGACAAATTGAATGCTCTTGTGGGGTTATTTATTTCAATCAGAGCGTGTCCGTCTGTTGGCCAAATATCTATACCGTAGGAAAACATACAATTATCCCCAATTGTTATTGAGGAATTTTCTTCTTTTAAATGAAATTCTACACCATGGCAGCTGAAATTATTTCCTATTTTTAAATGTTGATTATCGCCTGAATAACAGGTAATTTTGCAATTTTTGTATTTTCCACTTCCAAGATTTATACTATTATTTTTCCCTGTAATATTAATTGTTGAATTTTTAAATTTTGCATTTTTGTGTATTTTTATTGTTGTGTTTTGGGCTTTGTTCCATTTAATTTTCAAACCGTATGTATGTATGTATGTATGTATGTATGCCGCTTCCGGAGTCATCAACTATTTCGATTTTGTTATTGTTTATTTCAGGAAATATTTGTCCAAAAAATTTTTTTAGAAAATTCATTTTAAATTTACTCCGTAGCCGAACATTGCAAAATCATATTTAACAGGGTCTTGCGGGTCAAATTTTTTCAAGTTATTTGTCAGTTCAATTACTGCTTTAAAATCATTTGCATTTCTTGTCAAAAGCCCCATTTTTCTGGAAATTCTTGCTACATGTACATCTAATGGTATCAAAAGATCTGAAGTCGGCATAAAGTTCCATATACCAAAATCGACCGGACCTTTTCTTACCATCCAGCGTAAATACATGCACATTCTTTTCATAGCTCCGCCTTTTTGCGGATTTGGAATCATAAAGTAAAAACCTTGTCCCGTATTTCCTTTTGTCCTTGCATAAAAATAATCAGTTACGGGAACAAACATATTATTTTTTACCGGATTTTGGTATCCGTATTTGAATAATTCTTCAAGTCCGCCGTCTTTTGTATATAATTCTTTCAATATTAAAAAAATCTGTGTAAAATCCTCGCTTTTCCCAAATCTATAGTTAAAATCTCCTATCATCCCCGATTCGAAATTTTGGATAAAGTTCAGCGGTTCATTTTGTGCAAGGTTAAATAATTCATCAAGCTTTTTGGTGAATACATCTCGCCTGCCGTATGCCACAAGCGATGCAATAAATCCTGCAAGTTCAATATCTTTTTTGTTTGTAAACCTGTTTGGAAATCTTACCGGATCATCTTTTATAAAGTCTTTTGTTTCGTAAGCTTTAACAAGCTTATCTAATTCTGATTTTGTTATCATATTTATATTTTATATCAAAATTATTAACCGAGAACAAAAGAATGGAACAAATATGCATAACAAATTCCAAAAATAGCACCGACAAATACTTCAAGCGGAGTATGTCCCAACAATTCTTTTAATTTGCCTCCTGCAGCCTGCATATCATGGTGGTAAAAATCGTCCATCATTCTGTTTAAACATGCCGCGGTTTTTCCGGCAGCACGTCTTAAGCCTGCAGCATCATACATTATAATCAAAGAAAAACCCAGAGCAGTTGCAAAAAGACAAGAGTCATAACCTTTCAATATCCCGATAATAGTAGATAATGCCATTACTCCTGCAGAATGAGAACTCGGCATTCCGCCTGTTGTTGAAAATATTTTAAAATTAACTTTTTTATTTTTTATTGTAAATAAGATAAATTTAATAACCTGGGCAAAAAATGCTGATGTAACTGCACAAATGATAACTTCGTATCCGTTATTCAAAATAGCCTGTCTGGCTGTTTCTAAGTCCATTAAATACCTACTCTCTTTTTAATACTCTTAATCATATCATTAAATATTTCTGATTGGAGATTTTGCTTAATCATTATATCACAGCATTTTTCAAATAAGCAAGATAATTTACATTTAGCTTCATCAATTCCATATAATGATACATAAGTTAATTTACCTTCTTCTTTGTCTTTGCCTAAAGTTTTTCCCATTTCTTCAAATGTTGAAATTTCATCTAAAATATCATCTGCTATCTGGAATGCAAGTCCGAAGTTATGAGCAAATTCTGTAACCGCTTTTAATTTTTCATCATCAGCATTTGCAATGATTGCACCCGTTCTCATTGCAAGTTTAAACAAATCGGAGGTTTTATGTATATGCAAATATTCAAGAGTTTTTTCTTTGTCTTTAATAACGGTATTGTTTTCAGATTCGATATCCACAACTTGTCCAGCTATTACACCTCTTGCTCCTGCAAATTGAAAATATTCGTTTAATACTCTTATTAAAACAGAAGGGGAAAGATTTTCGGAATATTTTGTAATAATTTGCGGAGCATAGGTTAGTAGAGCATCTCCTGCCAAAACAGCAATTGCTTCCCCGAAAACTTTATGGTTTGTTGGTTTTCCTCTCCGGTAATCATCGTTGTCCATACATGGTAAATCATCATGTATCAGAGTTTGAGCATGCAGCATCTCAATAGCACAGGAAGTGGGGATTGCATCTTCTATTTCACCTCCCAAAAGTCTGCAGGTTTCAAGACATAATATTGGACGAAGTCTTTTCCCCGGCAAGGTTACGGTATATTTCATTGATTTAAATATACTTTGCGGGTATTCAACCTGTATATATTCATTTAATTTATCGTTAATTATTTCAATGTAATCATTCATCTGCATGGTCATCTATTTCCTTATAAATCATTTGTTTTTGCGTATTTCTTGAAGCTTGTCTTTTTTTGCCGCTGATTTTAGCCTGAATTTTATTATCTTTAATTTTGTGTGAAGTTTCTTTTTTTGTTCCGTTATATTTAATTCTTTCTTTGTATTCTATAGCTTCATTTACAAATTCAATATAACTTTCATATCTGGTAGAATCTATTTTTTCAATATTTTGCAAAACAGCACAGCCGTCTTCATTTTTGTGCAGACAGTCAGAATATTTGCAATTTTTGCTATACTGTGAGATTTCGTTAAAAAGCAAATCAACATCTTTTGGAAGTAAAAAATCAAATTTAACATTGCTGAACCCCGGGGTATCAACGATTGCTGTATTTTTATCTATGCTTATAATTTCACAGTGTCTTGTTGTATGTGTACCTCGGTTTAATTTTTCGCTGACTTCTTTTGTTCTTAGGTGAATATTTGGGTTCAGAGCATTTATCAGGCTGGATTTTCCGACTCCTGAATTTCCGCACAGAGCAGAAATTTTTCCTTTTAGAAGTTTTTTAAATTCACCTAATCCTTTTTTTTCGGTTGCAGATGTAAATACTGTTTTGTAGCCCAGTTTTCCGTATATGTAATTGATTTTTTCTTGTGCAGTTTGCTCAAGTCCTAAATCTTCTTTGTTAAAACATAGAATTGCGGGAATTTTATAATATTTTGCAAGTGAAACATATCGGTTAAGCTGGTGAAAATCAAGATCGGGGTGTTTCAATGCACTCACTATAACAATTTGATCTATATTAGCAACAGACGGCCTCGGAATAAAATTCTTTTTGGGCAGGATTTTTGAAATGGCTCCATTATCAAATTCTGCAAAATCACCTACTACAATTTTTATTTTTTGTTTTTTTAAGACTTCACGAATTTTACATTCAAAAGTTTGACCGTCTTTTTGTATGTAGTAAAAATCAGAATGAATTTTATAAATTTGCCCTTGTGCCATAACAAAATAAGTGTACTAAAAAGAATTGCGGTTTGCAAATTTTGAACTGTTTTTAAAAATCTTTATATTTGATTGAAAAAAGTATAACTGTTTAGTACAATGTGTTTGTAAATTATAGGGAGTTTTTATGCCGGAAGTACAGAAACGAATTTTAATTGTAGATGATGACGATGAAATCAGAGAATTATTAGAGTTTGATATTGCAAGCAGCGGATATTTTGTTGATACCGCAAAAGACGGTTTGGAAGGTTTAAATAAAGCTTTAAACAATACGTATGATTTGATATTGCTTGATGTTATGATGCCTAAGATGAACGGGTTTGATGTTTGTAAAAATATAAGACAGGCTAAACTTGCAATTCCAATACTAATGCTTACCGCAAAGGGTACAATTGATGATAAAACCAGCGGGTTTGATTGCGGAGCCGATGATTATCTTGTCAAACCATTTGATATTCAGGAGGTTTTATTAAGGATTAGAGTTCTTCTAAGGCGTAATGCAGTAAATGTAGAAGATGAATCTGCATTATCTAATGAGGTTTTAAAGTGCGGTGATATAGAGATATTTCCGGAATCTTTGGAATGTGTAATTGTAAATAGAAGGGTTAAATTAACTCCTACTGAATTTGAAATTTTGTATTGTTTGATGCAGCATTTTAATAATCCGGTTACTCTGGCTACTTTGCTTGATGAAGTTTGGGGATATGACAGTAATGAAGATGTAAGGATGCTCAGGGTTCATGTGGGCGGGTTGCGTAATAAAATTGAATCTAATGTAAAAATTCCGAAATATCTTCACACTGTTACAAATGTAGGTTATAAATTGACTCCGTTTGCACAAGAATAAATATGAAAAAATACAGCTACGAATTAAAAAAATTAAAAATAATTGAGCAGATTGCAATAGTATTTTTTATTGCTGTAGTAATTCCGATGTCTATAAGCGGATTTATCATAAATAATATTAATCAGCAGTCAGTCAGGCATCAATTGAGAGAATCTGCAATTCTTGTCGCCAGTATGGTATCAGATGAGATGGATTTTTATATAAAAAATAATGAAACTACACTATCGCAAATTGCTGATGCTCTGGAATATCTGCCTGCAAAAAGCCAGAAAAATAAATTTATAAAAGAAGTTGCTAAAAAATATCCTAACTGTAAAGATATTGTAATTGTAAAAAGTCAAAATGAACTTGAACAAATTACTGATAGTGCAAGATTAAATGAACAGCCAATACTTTCAACACAGATGAATGACGGTTCATTTCTTGTTGTAACTTATGATGCCAGTAATCTTGACAACCAGTTGTTTAAATCTTTGGAAAATGATAACAGACAAATTTATATAATGGATGAAAACAACCATTTGATTGCTTCTCATAATTTTACCCCTGATATGTTTAAAGAAACAATTGATCTTTTGCCGGAAGATATGATTCCTGAAGTTCCGGTAATTTTCGGGGATGAAAAAAACAGGCCGATTGTATATATAAGACGTACAAATCCTGACTTTACCATTGTTGTAAATACTACCGAGAATATTACAAAACATGCGATTATTGATAACAGAGTAAAAATAATAATTTCGGTTTTAGCTGCAATCTTATCAATGATGGTCTTAGTAGGTTTTTATATTTATTATCTATATATTAATATAAGACAATTATTTAAAGCTGTAATTGCACTTTCAAAAGGTAACTACCAGCGTCAAATAAGACTGTTGAGTACATCTTTTACTCCTTATGAAATGGTTTTTCTTGCAAATGAATTTAATAATATGGCTTCAGAAATTCATAAATCATATATTGAACTAAAACGAAAAAATAAAGAACTGAAAGAGTTAAACGAATTCAGGTCAAACTTGCTTGATACGGTAAGCCACGAGTTAAGAACACCTTTAACAAGTATTCAGGGCTATACTTCCCGTCTTATGAGGCAGGATATTGTTATTGATGAAGAAACCAAACAAAAGTCTTTAAGAATTATAAAAGAACAATCCGAAAAATTGAAGCGATTGATTGATGATTTACTTACTATTCCTGATATTGAAGGTATGCGTTTGCGTACTGTGAGCGAAAATATCTGGCTGAATAAAGTTCTTGAAGAAGCTGAACTCCTGTTGAGAAAAAGGGACGGGCATGAAATTATTGTAAATATCAGTGATGATTTCCCGAAAGTTACAGCCGACAAGGGCCGTCTTGAACAGGTATTTGTTAATCTGTACGAAAATGCGATAAAGTATTCTTATCCTGACACTCCTATTCTTGTTGATGTTGAGCAAAAAGAAGATAAAGCTGTGATTAAAGTAAAAAACAGTTGCGATAAAATCCCGAAAAAGAAACTTGATACATTGTTTGAAAAGTTTGTAAGACTTGATGATGAAATGACACGAACAACAAGAGGTACGGGGCTGGGATTGTTTATTGTAAAGGGTTTAATTGAAGCGATGGAAGGGTCTATAACATTATCTTCAGATGATAATTTCGGTTTTTGTGCAACTATTACATTGAATATAGCGGACGAAGATTAGTTATGATTGATTTTATGCAGCTGGCAATTGAAGAAGCGTTAAATTCTGACGGAGATATTCCTGTCGGAGCTGTTATTGTTCATAATAATGAGGTTTTAGCATCTGCTTGTAATCGAAAAGAAAAAGATAATGATATAACCTCTCATGCAGAAATTCTTGCAATCAGGCGGGCAGAAAAGGTTTTAAATAACTGGCGTTTGGATAACTGCGATATGTATGTAACTCTTGAACCCTGTCCTATGTGCGGCTGGGCAATTATACAATCAAGAATAAAAAATTTATATTTTGGAAGTTATGATGCAAATTACGGAGCATTCAGTTCTAAAATAGATTTACGCTCACTTGCACAGGGTGCAAAATTAAACGTTTATGGCGGTATAAAAGAGCAGGAATGCGATAAATTTTTAAAAGATTTTTTTATTAAAATACGTTAATAGTTTGGTAAAATGCATTTATAGAATTTATAATAATTTCAAATTTATTAATTTAAAGGAGTGTTATATGGATAATAATTCTAATACTGAAAATAATCTTCAATATCAGATTGAAGAAGAGCTGCATAAGTTTAACTGGGGTGCTTTTTTTCTTAATTTTGTGTGGGCATCATTTAACGGTGCCTGGAAAGAATTTTGGCCGTCATTTGTCGTAATGTGTATTCTCTTTCTTCTTTCAGATATCCCGTTGATAGGTTTATTATTTGGACTTTTGAATATTTTAATGGCTGTATATGTCGGCAGGCATGGTAATGAATGGGCCTGGTATGGTAAAAAATGGGAAAGTCTGGATAAATTTACATCTGTACAAAAAGTTTGGGCTGTAGCTTCTCCTTTTGGATTTATTATTTTATGGAGTGTTATTCGTATATTTATTTTAGTGATTTCTACATATATGTTTCTTCCTCAAGTTAAAGCTATAACAGCAGAAGCAGAAAATATAAGTAAAACGGCTGTTTCAAAAATTGTTGCAGCTCCTAATTACCAAAATTTTGCCTCAGGTGAAGATATCGTAGACTTTTTGAGTAATCTGGATCCGTATATAAAATATATGCCGGATAACAAAAGTGTTATTGCAGCTGAAAAAGGTCCTTATCAGGCTGTTCTTACATTTGAAAAGAACGGGGATTGTTCATTGGAGCAAAAAAACTGTTATATATTATACAGTATTAAGGTTAATAATAAATTGAAACCTCCTATAAATAAGATATATTTTGATGATAAAGGAGGAGTTCAGATAGAAGATCTTCCGGGTTAATAAAAACTTTTAATTTTGCTTATCTTCATCAACCCATTTCTTTGCATCAAATTTTAAATCGGTAAGTTTCATATTAAGAGATTCAACGTATGGTTTAAATTTTACCAGCAGCTGAGTTTTTCGAAGCATCAATTCCTGTGCAACTGTTGGAGTTTTGCATGCAATAACCATAATAGAGCCTTTTATCATTGAGTATGGTTTTGAATTTTGTGCAAATTTTTCTCCTGCCACTTTTTTCCAGAATTTGTACAAATTTGTTCTGGTTATAGCTTTTCGAATTGCGGCATTTTTCATTAGGTCTGCAATAATATCATCTATGTTTTTGAATTTTGTATATAAAATTTTTTTCATAAGTTTTGTATTGCCGGTTGTTTGTGATAATATTTGGGAATGGTTGTTGAACAATTAGATAGTAACATAAAGAATTCTAAAAATATATTACTGGTATCACATATAAATCCGGACGGAGACACATTAGGTTCAATGTGTGCTATGTATTCCTTAATAAGGGATAATTATAAAAAATCTTGTGAAATGGTTGTGGTATCAAAGTTTCCTGAAGTTTATACATTTCTTCCAAACAGTGATAAGGTAAAACATCTTGAAGATTTTGATTTATCAAGAGAATATGACCTTGTGATAAATCTAGATGTTGCAGCAATTGACAGATGTTCCGATGCAAAAATTCTGTTTGATAGGGCAAAGTGTACTGTAAATATTGATCATCATGAAACTAATAATAATTACGGCATAATAAATATTGTAGAGCCTAATGCTTCTGCTACAGGTGAAGTTTTGACTGGTATTGCACAAAAACTTAATTGGATTATTTCTTTGGATAGTGCAATTTGTTTATATACCGCAATAGTGACAGATACCGGCGGGTTTAAATTTTCAAATACAACACCGAGAACTTTGGAATATGCGGGCAAGCTATTGGAATACGGGATAGATCCTTCTGATATTTATCAAAAATGTTATGAGTCTAATTCCAAGGATATGGTTTTGTTTCAGAGTTACTGTATAAATAAAGCTCAATTTCTGAAAAATGATAGTATAGCTTATACGATTGTATATAAAAAGGATTTAGAAAAATTTAACAATAACTGTGAAGATTTTACCGATGGTTTGACAGAAAAATTAAGAGCAATTGTATCTACAAAGATTGCATTTGTTGTGAAGGAACTCCATTCTGGTGCATCAAAAGTATCAATGAGAAGCAAAAATATAGATATTGCTCAGGTTTGTACAGCTTTAGGAGGCGGCGGCCATAAATTTGCGGCCGGAGCTTTAATTAAAGCAAATCCTGAAAAGGCTGTAAAAATGATATTAAGTGAGATTGATAATCGAAAATTATGTTGAGAAAACTATTAAAAAATAAATGTATAAGAGTTTTAGTCAGGTTAGTAAAATCAATTATCCAAAATGATTTTTACGGTATGGCAGCAGAAATGGGCTTTATGCTTGTTGTCGGAATTTTTCCGTTTATGTTGTTTTTGATGGCTGTATTCGGCTGGATGGGTAATCGTTCTTACCTTGATTCTATTTTAAGAGTTTTATCCAATATTATGCCTGTTCAGGCTATGAATTTGTTAAAGTCAGTTTTGGCTGAAACTATGATATTTAACCATGGCAGATTGCTGGCAATTATTGGTATAATTACTACAATTGTTTTATCAACTAACGGTGTTGCTGTTGTATTAAAGGGTTTAAATAGAGCTTATAAAGTTGAAGAAACAAGAAGCTTTATATATACCAGGATTTTATCGTTTTTAATGGTGTTTGTTAACATATTAGTTTTGTTTTTAACAATTAACATAATAATTTTCGGCAAGGTTATAATAATGTTTCTTGTTGAACATTTTAATATGTCAAAAGCTCTTGCAATTACAATATTAACCTTACGATGGCCGGTAGCATTTTTAGCATTGTATTTGATGGCATTTTTAAGTTATTATATTTTGCCGGATTTAAAAGGCAAAGAAGCTTTTAAACGAAAAAGTGCATTACCGGGAACCGTATTTTTTACTACATTCTGGTTAGTAGGTTCATGGGGGTTTTCAATATATGTTAACAATTTGAGTACTTATAACCTTGTATACGGTACAATCGGAGCTTTCTTTATTTTAATGATATGGCTTTATTATACCTCTATTCTTCTTTTAATCGGCGGGGAAATAAATTCACAGGTTTATAACAGGCTTTCTCACAGATCTCAGGAGATAAGGGAAGAAATTGAAGAACTCAGGTATAATGTCAGGCAGGCTCGTAAAAATTAAATAAAAAATATAACTGTTCTATTTATATATCCGGGGTATATTTGTAAAAAAAATATGTTCTTGTTATGATACTGGTATGAAAGATATGTTAGATAAAATATTGCAAATAGAGCAGAAATATAAAGAGCTTGGAGAAACCTTGTCTGATCCTGCCGTAATTCAGGATTATAACCGTTTTAGAGATTTATCAAAACAGAGAAAATCAATGGAAGAAACGGTTGAATTATATTATGAATGGAAGAAGACAACAGAAGCTATTGAAGATGCCAAACAGATGCTTCATGAAGAAAAAGATGAGGAAATGCGTCAGTTTTTGAAATCTGAAATAGAGTCAAACGAAGCAAAAATTCCTGTTTTTGAAGAAAAAATGAAAGTTTTATTACTTCCGAGAGATCCGATGGATGATAAAGATATTATGCTTGAAATCAGAGGCGGTGCCGGTGGTGATGAAGCAAATATTTTTGCCGGAGATTTGATGCGTATGTATTTGAGATATGCTGATAAAAACGGCTGGCAGACTCAGATTTTGAGTAAAACCGATTGTGAGGCCGGCGGTGTTTCAGAGGTTATTATTTCAATGAAAGGTGACAGCATATATTCAAGATTAAAATACGAATCAGGAGTTCACAGGGTTCAGCGAGTTCCGGCAACAGAATCTCAAGGCAGAGTTCATACATCAACAGCAACGGTTGCAGTTATGCCTCAAGTTGATGATGTTGAAGTAAACTTGAATATGAACGATGTTGAAATAACAACCGCAAGATCAGGCGGAGCAGGCGGCCAGAATGTTAATAAAGTTGAAACCGCTGCAAGAGTATTTCACAAACCTACAGGGATAATGATTTTTTGTACGGAAGAACGTTCGCAACTTCAAAATAAAGAGCGTGCGTTAGAAATTCTTAAAGCCAAGCTTTATGATATGGAAGTTCAAAAGCAGACTAAGGAAATTACAGATTTAAGGCGTTCTCAGGTAGGTACAGGCGACAGGTCTGAACGTATCAGGACATACAATTTCCCTCAGGGGCGTTTAACAGACCACAGATTAAATCATAATTTGAATGTCTGGACTGTTATTGACGGTGACCTTGATGAACTGATCGATTTATTAACTGAATACGATCAAAAATTGAAGTTAGAAAAATTAGCACAGGTAAGCTAAGAGGTTCTTGTGACAGAAAGACGTTGTGTTAGTTGCTGGCAGATAAAAGACAGGTCGGAATTGATTAAGATAACTGCTGATTGCACAAACGGAAAGCTTATTGTGAACCCGGATTCTGTAACATTTGGCAGATCAGCATATCTTTGTTATAATAAATCGTGTATAGAATCGGCTTTTAAAAAAAATAAACTGGGTAAGCACTTGAAAGCTCCTGTACCAAACGAATTGAAAGGACAGTTACTAAATGAGTTATGAAACAGTTAGAATAAGTGAATTAGCAAAAGAACTCGGGCTTCAAAGTAAGGAAGTCATAGAAAAGTTTGCACAGTTGGGTGTTACCGGTAAAACTCATTCAAGTACTGTTACGCAGGATCAGATAAAGAGATTGAAAGATTTTATTGCTAACGGCGGGGTAAAAAAGGCACAAAAGCCAAAAGCTTTTGTTGTCAAAAAGGCTAAGCCTCAGGAACCCCCGGAGGAGCCGGAAGTTAAAATTGAAGAAAAGAAACCTGAAGAAAAAGCAGCTGTACCGGTAAAAATTGAAAAAGTCGAACGTCCAAAGGTTGAAGTAGTAAGAACTTCAGGTTTAGAAATTGTAAGAAAGGCTCCAAGAAAGCCTCAAGCTGAACAGTCTTCTGCTGAAAGACCTGCAAGAAAATCTGTTTCAAAAGATGACAGAAAACCTCAGGGAAAGGCGGAAAGATCCCAGTCAGGAGAAAAGAAATATAACAAACCGGATAAATCAAGTGCTTCTCATGAAGGAAAAGATTTTTCAGGTAAAAAACCTATTCAAAGAAGAATAATTCCGCAAGAAATTTATGAAAACAAACCAAATTCTTCAAAACGTAAGTCAGATAACCGTAAAAAAGATAAAGATTTTAATTCAAAACAGGAAGAACAGGAAAGAATTTCTTTAGAAAAAGCTGCAGCTCAGCATCATAAAAAGAAAGTTCAAAAAACTGAAGAAGTTGAGGAAGTAAAACAAATTGTAGTAAATCATGCCATGACAATTTCCGAATTGTCCGAGAAAATCAAAAAAACTCCGGCTGAAATTGTTAAATTTTTAATGTTGAATGGAGTTATGGCTACGGTTAACCAGTTGATTGATGTAGATGTTATTAAAAAAGTTTGTGCCGAATACAATTTAGAGGTTTTAGAAGAAGATCTTGATGCTTATATTGAACAGGAGCTGGAAAAAGAAGAAAAAGCAAAAGCTTTGTCTGAAGTTGATAAAAAATTGTTGAAAAAGCGTGCTCCTGTTATAAGTATTATGGGCCATGTTGACCATGGTAAAACAACATTGTTAGATAGTATCAGAGCTTCAAAACATAAGATTGTTGCAACAGAAGTCGGGGGCATTACCCAATCTATCGGTGCTTATACCGTTTATGTCGGGGATAATCACGATAAAAAAATTGTATTTTTGGATACCCCTGGTCACGAAGCTTTTACCGAAATGAGAGCCAGAGGTGCTCAGGCAACTGATATTGCAATTCTTGTAGTTGCGGCTGATGATGGTATAATGCCGCAGACAATAGAAGCTATAAACCATGCTAAGGCTGCAGAAATTCCGATTATTGTTGCGGTTAACAAGATTGATAAACCAGGGGCAAATCCTGATAAAGTATTACAGCAGTTAACGGAACACGGACTTGTTCCTGAAGATTGGGGCGGTGATACTATTACTGTCAGAGTTTCAGCTTTGCAGGGTACCGGTATTGATGAATTATTGGAATATATTCTGTTAGTTGCAGATTTGCAGGATCTAAAAGCTAATCCAAAAGCTGAAGCCTCGGGTGTTGTTATTGAGGCAAACCTTGATAAAGGTAAAGGTCCTGTGGCAACGCTGTTAGTTCAGAACGGAACATTACGTGCAGGCAACTGTATTGTTGTTGGTACTGCATGCGGCAGAGTAAGAGCGTTGTTATCTGACAGCGGCGAGCGTATTCAAAAAGCTGAACCATCTACTCCTGTAGAGGTTTTAGGTTTGTCAGAAGTTCCGCAGGCAGGCGATCATTTTGAAGTTGTTAAAAATGAAAAAGAAATGAAAGCGATAGTTGCCGAAAGAAAAGAAAAAGAACGTGACAAGAGATTAGAAGCAATGCTTCCTGCTCACATCAGAAGAGAGGCTGTAGCCGGAGATGATGATATTCCTCAATTGAATTTAATTATCAAAGCAAATACTCATGGTTCTGCGGAAGCTGTTGCTCAGGCAATTGCACAGGTTGAATCAAAAGAAATTACAACCAAAATCATTCACGTTGGAGTCGGTGATATCTCTGAAGCCGATGTTATGCTGGCATCAGCATCTAATGCTTTGATTTTAGGTTTCTCTGTTAAAGAGGACAGTAATGCTGTTGTATCTGCCGAACGTGAAGGTGTTACTATCAAAAAATATGATATTATTTATCAATTATTAGAAGATGTTGAAAAAACATTACTTTCATTGCTTGAACCGGAAGTTAAAGAAGTTGAACTTGGTAAGGCAGAAGTTAGACAGGTGTTTACTATTGGTAAAACAGCTCGTATTGCAGGTTGTTATGTAACAGAAGGTAAGATTGTAAGATCTAAAGATGCTGTTGTATATAGAAACGGTGAAGAAATCTTCAGAGGTTCAATTGATCAATTGAAACGCTTTAAAGATGATGTTAAAGAAGTTGCACAGGGTTTTGAATGCGGTATATCATTCAGCAAATTTAACGATATTGAAATTGGTGATATTATTGAAGTTTCAACAACCGAAGAAGTTGAAAGAAAGTCGTTGTAAGGTGAATTTATGATTCCTGAAATCCAAGCATATAAAAATACAATTTCTTTTCAAGCAAGTGTACCTGTTCGGAAAATTGCATCTGTTTCTAGAAATGGTAGAAAGGCTGCGGTTGATAAATTTATTCCGGAGTTAAAAAAACAAAATACTGATACTATTGCAGTAACTTTAAAAAATATGTTTTTTGAAGTATTTCCGAATTTAGATAAAGATTATAGAAAAATGTTTAACTGTTCCAAGATAAATAAGGTTTAATTATATATTCCGCAATAGTCAAGCTGCCAGTATTATTGACTATTGATTGTGAAGCTATGTAAAAGAATATATGTATTAGTGTTAAATTTATGCTTTAGAAGTTTTTAATGACATCTTTTTTATTGTGGAATTTATTTTTACGATTTTCATGGTACAATCAGGTGTACTAAGGAGAAATTTATGACATTAAGAAATGAAAGAGTAAGAAAAGAATTGATGCGTGATATCTCTGAAATTTTGAGAAAAGAAATCAGAGGTTTGGAGGGTGTAGTATCAATTGTTGATGTAGAAGTTGCACATGATAACTCTTTTGCGAAAGTAATATATAGTGTACTTGGCTCTGAAGAGCAGGTTGAAAAATCTAAGGAAGTTATAGAAAAAAATACCCCAAAAATTAGATATGAAGTTGGCAAAAGGCTTCGTTTGCGATTAACTCCGGAATTAAGGTTTGTTTATTCTAACGGTCTTGAAGAAGGTTCAAGAGTGACAGAACTTATAAATAAAATTTCAAGAGGCGAATTGTAGAATATATTTATGCAGGTTATATATGGAAAAGTCTAATTTATTTGGTTTTTTAAATGTATATAAACCTTCAGGAATGACTTCGCATGATGTTGTTGCAAAACTCAGGCGGATAACAAAAATAAAACAAATAGGACATACTGGCACTCTAGATCCTTTTGCAACCGGTGTTTTGCCTGTATGTATCGGAAAAGCAACCCGTCTGATTGAATATTTGAAAGATGACAAAGAATATCTTGCGACTGTTCAGTTTGGTAAAAATACGGATACTTATGATATAGAGGGTAATGTTACTCAGATTTTTAATCGGAAGATTTCAGAATCAGAACTTTTAGAAGTTTTAAAATCTTTTCAAGGTGAAATATCTCAGTTTCCGCCGATTTATTCAGCAATAAAGGTTAACGGCAAAAAGCTTTATGATTATGCCAGAACCGGTCAAACTGTAGAAATAAAGCCTAGAAAAGTTACTATTTTCAAAATAGAACTTGTAGATTTTGATGAAAATTTGCAGCAGGCAAAATTTATTGTTGCATGTTCTAAAGGCACATATATACGTTCTATTGCTTATGATATAGGACAAAATTTGAATTGCGGCGGGTATTTGGCTGCTCTTGAAAGGACGAAAGCCGGAAATTTCCTTGCCGCATGTTCTGCAAAACTTGAAGATCTGGCTGATGTTGAAACTGTTAAAAATCACCTTATCAATCCACTTGATGTTATGGATATTCCTCAAATTCAACTCTCAGAGGAAGATAAACTAAGAGTTTCGCATGGTATGAGTATTGAAAATAAAAATCTCAACCATTTGTTGGATATTGTTTTTTTAGTTTATAGTGGTAGAATATATGCTATAGGTAAGGTAGAGCAAAATAAGATTTTGGTCAAAAAATTATTTGAGGTATTATGAGAAAGATTATTTTATTATTAGGTCTATTATTAGCAGTTAACAACACTTCTTATGCAGCTTGTGATTATTCATGCACTGCTCCGTATAATATGAATGCTAAATATAAAACATTTTTCAGTGCAATTTCCGGATATAATTCTTTTGTTGAAAATAAAGCAGAATCAATTTTAGAAAAAGAAATTGCAAAATTTATAGTATCAGATAATTTAAAAGTTGATATAGAATCTTTCAGCCCGGGCGACTTAAAAAACGGTATATTTAAATCGTCGGAGATTACTGCAAATGATTTAGTTGTAAATGATATACATCTTTCATATTTAAATTTATCTTCTTTATGTGATTTTAATTATATAAAATCTAACGGAAGCGATGTAACTTTTATGGAAGATTTTCCAATGTCATTTGATATTGTGATGACTCAAGATGATATCAACAGAACAATGAAACATGAACGCTATCAAAAAATTATAAAAGATATAAACAAACTTGCAACTAAGTCAGGTGTAGGTTTACAGATTGAATCCACTACCGTTGCAATTAAGGCAAATAAATTTTATTATATTATAGGGGTAAATGTTCCTTTTGTCCGCAGAGAGCAAAAGCTGGTTTTTGAATCTGAATTGATTATTAAAAACGGTAATATAGATTTTCATAATACTAAATTAGTTTCAGGTCCGTTTAAATTAGATTTGAAGAAAGTTGATTTTATTATGAATTATCTTAACCCGTTAGATTTTTCTGTAAATATTGTGGCTAATAAAAAAGCTGAAATCAATGTTAAAAATGTAGAGATTAAGGATAATCAGATACTAACTGATGGTATTATTATAATTCCAAAAGACTAAAGGATTGGATATTATTTATGAATAAAAATCAAAAATTTCTTTTATTGTTTATTGGTTTTTGTATGGTTGTGGTTGTGGCATTAGTTGCATTTCATGTGTTTATGCCCGGACCGGAAATCCAGCCTGAGGATGTTCAAGTTTCCGAACGCTCAGTTCAGGAAGAAGTCGCAGAAAATCCTAAACCTGTAGAGACAGAAGCTAATAAAAAAGAATATGTAAATATTTATTTTATAGGAAAAAATGAACATAATGAAGAAGTTTATAAAGCTGTGAAACGAGTTTATAATAAAGATGTTGACGGTTCAAAAATTCGCTTTGCCGTATCTTCTTTAATCAGAGGACCAAAGTCCGAAGAAAAACAAAGAGGTGTTTACACAGAAATTCCGTCAGGTGCAGAGGTTATAAGTATTTCAGAACAGCCAGACAGAGTTATTGTTAATTTGAATTCGGCTTATGTTACAGGCGGCGGTACAGACAGCTTGTATAAACGTCTTTATCAATTGATAAAGACTGTTCAGCTAAATTCAACAGTTCCTGTTTATTTGTATATTGACGGACAAAGGGCAGATGTTGTCGGCGGCGAAGGCATTATGCTTTCACAACCTTTAACTAATTCATCGTTGGAAAATTAGTATAATGGAAGAAGAGAAGGATTTAAATTATTATTTAAACTTGAACTGGACCTTAATAGAAGGGCAAGATTTAGATTTTGACGGTAATCCGTATTATTATATTGAAATAAAAGAAATTCCGAGTTTTACATTTTGTGCTAAGACTCTTGCCAGAGCGAAAGAGAATTATAAAAGACAATTAAAATTAACACTTATGGTAATGCTCGAACGGGGAGAACATATTACAGAGCCAGGAGAAGAACCCGAGGAGCCTGATTGGGAGAGTTTATGTCCGTAAGTTTTCCGTCCGAGAAGTTCTTCCAATGCTGAGGTGTACTAGGATATGGTTCGATCTTCTGACTGCGTGTTTTGTGTATTTTAATCTTCTAATCTAAATTCTCAATAATTGTATCAACTTGTTTTTCAAGCGAATTGTAGTCTGAATTGTTGTCTATGATGTAATCCCAATCTGTGATATTATCCAAACCTGTTTCTGTAATATCATCTTCTCCGACAAGGTTTCCTCTTGTCATTCGGGTTTGTCTTGAAGCTTCTACTCTTATGGTAATAGCTCCGGCATTTTTGAAAACTTCATATTCATGCGGAACTCTGACATCAGTAACTATAATATTTCCGTCCTGTTCAATAATTTTTTTCAACCAGTAATCAGGATCCTGTTCTCTGCCCCAGTTCCCCAGTTTTATGAGGTCAGCCCGATATATAGATTTGTTTTTTTCTATTTCTTCAAACGTTAAATTTTTTTCTTTTCCGTAGGTGAATTTTATAATATCACCCATTGCACAGCGTTTAAATGACGGCAATTTTTCAAGCATAATTTTTGCTGCTGTATCTTTTCCGGCATATTGTTTCCCTGAAAATATAATGATTTTGTTAACCATATTGACCTCATTTTTGTTAACATGTTAGCATAAATATATCAGGTGTGTTAAGTAATGTAAAATATAAATTATTTAGAGTAGCAAAAATATTTTTTAGGTTGTTTATTGTACGTAGATTTATAATTTGAAAGGGGTAAATATGATTGATCGTATTAGTGAAAGTAATTCCAATACCGGATTGTATGCTGCAGGTGCAGCTGTTGTCGGAGGCGGAGCAGGTGCTGCTGCAGGTTGGTATTCAAGACCGTTTTTAAAAAAGGGTGAACCGACTGATGAATATGTTAATACTGCAGCTAAAAAAATAGTAAAAGCGTTGCCTGAAGAACTTACAACAAATCTTAAATCTGTTGTTGATAAATTCAATAATGCAAAATCAACAGGTGAATTGAGAACAATGTTGACTGATTCTATAAAAGCTTTATATAAAGATATTGATTTTGAAAAAGCTAAAGGTTATTTAAAAAATACAAATGATAACTTATCATTATTCGGATTAAAGACATTTGAAGCTGAAGATATTGCAAATGTTAAAAATAATGATGACATAGCTGAGTTATTTGGTAAACTTTTTGATAAAACTTTTGAAGGAAAATCTTTAGAGCAAGTAAAAACAGCAATCAAAGAAAATTGCTCAACGATGAAAAAATCTGCAATCAAAGGTATTTTTAGTTTATTATGGGATCCTGATAAAAAGAAATTTATATCTGAGATGGCAAATTTTGAAGGTTATAAAGGTCTTTTGGAAAATTTAAATCCGCAAATCAAAGAAATTATGGAAAATGCTGCAAATGTATCTGAAAAACTGACTAAATCTTTTACAGACGCAGCAAATAGTATTAAAGGTAAATATGCAGCAATTTATGGTGCAGTTGGAGCTGCTGTATTAGGGCTTGGCACGTTGTTATGCTTGGGCGGCAAACAAACTGAACAAATTCAAGATATTGAAGCGGATGAGAATTTGGCGGCAGATGCTGATGATATTCAGTCAGCAGAGGAATCCAAAGAAGAAAAAGAAGATTAATCTGATAACGTTTTATATTATAAATAAGCCTGTTGTATATAATCTGTACATCAGGTTTATTTATTTTTGTTAAGTTTTATAAAGAGAATTTGCTCAATTTAAGCAATTTTTGATTATTAAAATTGTTTATATAGGAGTACGGGGAAATTAAAAAAAGAAAACGGGGGATTAAATTATGGGTTTATTAGACAATGTTATCAGTACTTTTTGTCCGGCATACGGTTTTGTTAAAAGAGCAGTAGAAGAAAATCCGGAAACAGCAAGAAAAGTTGTAAAAGCAGCAGGTAAAGCAGCTAAAACTGCCGCTGAGGTTGCCGGAAAAACAACTGTAGCAGCAACTAAAGCTGCAATAGCTACTAGTCCGGTCGGTTTGACTTACCAGGCGGCTAAATATGCAAAAGAGCATCCGCAGCAGGCTAAAGAAGCTGCAAAAATTATCGGCGGATTTGGACTTTTTGGACTTCCGGGTATGATTTATAATGCTATTGCATAGAATTAAAATCTGATATTTTTATAATAGGTTGAAGATTTATCTTCAACCTATTTCTTGTTCTATTATTCTATTTTGGTGGCAGAACTATGTAAGAGAGTAAAGCGTAAGAGTGTATCTTACAAAGTTATTTTCTCGTCAGCAGGATGGTGAGAGATGCGTTGAGTGCTTGTTTGATTTTTTTCGATTTATCTTGTTGACTTAACATTTTTTATCAATTCCTTGCAATCATACTATGTTAGTAATAGGATTAAAGAACGAGTGTAGAAAGTACAATATTGGATTATGTTATGGCACTAAATTTTCAAGAACTGGTATTTAATTTACAAAAATTTTGGTCAGATTACGGGTGTATAATTCAACAGCCGTACGATATAGAAAAGGGTGCATCAACTATGAACCCTGCTACATTTTTAAGAGCATTGGGGCCTGAGCCTTGGAATACTGCAATGATAGAACCTTGCAGAAGACCTACTGATGCAAGATACGGTGAAAATCCTAACCGATTGGGACATTATTTCCAGTTTCAGGTTATTTTGAAACCTTCTCCGGATGATGCTCAGGAATTATATTTAAAAAGTTTAGAGGCAATGGGTATCGACTTAAAAGAACATGATGTACGTTTTGTTGAGGATAATTGGGAATCTCCGACTTTAGGTGCTGCCGGTGTAGGTTGGGAAGTTTGGCTTGACGGTATGGAAATTACCCAGTTTACATATTTCCAGCAGGTCGGCGGTGTTGAAATAAAACCTGTAGCATTAGAATTGACTTATGGTTTGGAACGTATAGCTATGTATTTGCAAAATAAAGAATCCGTATATGATATTATGTGGAATAATGAATTAAAATACGGTGATATTTATTTGCAGAATGAAATCGAACAATCAAAATATAATTTTGAAGTTTCTGATACGGATAGTTTATTCAAAATGTTTGATTTATATCAGAAAGAAGTTGATAATTGTCTGGCTGCAAAATTAGTTTTGCCGGCTTATGATTATGTTTTGAAATGTTCTCATACTTTCAATTTATTAGATGCACATGGAGTTATCAGTAAGGATGAAAGAAATAATTTTATAGGCAGAGTCAGGACAATGGCATCTGCAGTTGCAAGATTATACGTAGAGCAAAGAGAAGCAATGGGATTTCCTCTTTGTAAAAAATAATAACATAAGGAATTTAAATGGCTGAAAAATTTAACAGAGCAACTTTTACTAGAAGTTTTTTAAGACACATCACAAGAATTAAAGCTCCGGATGAAATGCTTGAAGAAGCAAAATCTCAAGGTTTGGAAAAAACTCTTGGAGTTTTTGATTTAATTATTCTTGGTGTAGGTGCAATTATCGGTTCAGGAATTTTTGCTGTAGTTGGTATAGCTGCAGCAGGAAGTGCAGACGGTTCGAGTCTGGGAGCCGGCCCTGCATTAATGATTTCTATGATTATTGCAGCTATTGCCTGTATTTTTTCAGCATTGTGCTATTCAGAGTTTGCAACAATGATTCCTGTTGCGGGCGGTGCTTATACTTATACCTTTGCAACATTGGGTGAATTTGCTGCCTGGATGGTCGGCTGGGTTTTGATGCTTGAATATGCAATTGGTTTTATTGCGGTTGCATGTGCGTGGTCGAATCATTTTGTCCAATTCATTGCAGGATTTGATAAAGTTTTACCGGCATGGCTTGCACACCCTCCTGTGTGGCTTACAAATGATGTGTTTTCAGTTGCCAAATTAGTTGCGGATGATCCGGGAATATATGTTCCCAGAATTCTCGGTGTTCCTATTTGTATAAATTTACCTGCAATTTTGATTGTATTGCTGATAACTGCAATATTGGTAAAAGGTACAAAAGATTCTGCAAAAATGGCAGGTTTGATGGTATTTATAAAATTAGCTGTAATAGGTTTATTCATAGTTGCCGGTGCATTTTATGTAACACCTGATAACTGGACTCCTTTTGCTCCAAACGGTGTTGAAGGTATTTTTGCCGGTGCATTTTTAATTTTCTTTGCTTATATAGGTTTTGATGCTCTTGCAACAGCCGCCGAAGAATGTAAAAATCCTCAGAAAGATTTGCCTATCGGTATTATCGGTTCTTTATTAATAACGACAATTGTTTATGTTCTGGTTGCATTAGTTTTAACAGGTATGCAGGATACCTCAGGGGCTGTTCCTTTAGGATTTTTGAAGGCTCCTATGGCTTATTGTATGACAATGACCGGCAAAAGCTGGGCTGTGTATGCTTCATACTTTATTTCAATAGGTTCTTTAGCCGGTTTAACTTCTGTGCTGCTGGTTTTGGAGATGGCTGCAACAAGAATCCTATTTGCTATGAGCCGGGATCATTTTATATCAGCAAAATTCCAAAAAATTGATCCTAAATTTAAGACTCCGTTGTTGCTTACCTGGACTGTCGGTTTGCTGGCTGTAGTCGGTATATTGACTCTTAATCTGGATGTTGCGGCTGAGTTATGTAATTATGGAACATTTACATCATTTATTATTGTGTGTGTTGCCGTTTTAATTTTAAGACATACTGATCCTGACAGACCAAGACCTTTCAGAGTTCCATTCTCTCCGGTAACTCCGATTCTCGGAATTTTATGCTGTGGAGGTTTGATGGTATATAAATCAATGCAGGCAGGAAGCTCAGCTTTATTATTCCCTGTATGGCTCGGTATTGGTGCGATAATTTATTTGTTATACGGATTTATTAAAAATAGAAATAATGAAAATAAACTTCATAGAGAATTGATTAAAAGCTATGAAGCTAAACAGGAAGTATCAGAATAGATGAATATAGAAAACATTTACCGAAATATATGTAAGAAAAAAAATCTGGACGATTTAATTAATACAAGTAAGCGTTCGGAATTAAAAAAGACATTAAATGTATTTGATCTTATTGTAATAGGTATAGGTGCGGTTGTTGGTACCGGAATATTTACAATTATCGGTACTGCAATAACCGGCAGTGCGGAAAGTGCAGGTGCAGGTCCTGCTATTGTTATATCAATGGTGCTGGCTGCTGTAGCCTGTGTGTTTCCTGCCTTATGTTATTCCGAAATCGCAGCAATGATTCCGGTTGCGGGCAGTGCTTATACTTATACCTATGCTACAATGGGCGAATTTATGGCCTGGATGGTCGGCTGGATTTTGATGCTTGAATATGCCATCGGGAATATTACGGTTGCAAGTGCATGGACGGGATATTTTATTCATTTCTTGAGCGGATTTAAACATGTACTTCCTGCATGGATTGTAAATTTCCCGCTATGGCTGAGGTATGATTATAAAACAATGACGGAAATGTGTAGTGCCTATGGCTGGGATATTCATGATAAAGTTCCTTATATATTTGGGCATATTCCATTTGCTGTTAACTTGCCAGCAATTGTTATTGTACTTCTTTTGACAATGCTTTTAATTAGAGGAGTTAAGGAATCTACAAGGGTTGCCAGTATAATGGTCGGAGTGAATATGTTCATGATTTTATCATTTATCGCAGTTGGTTCTCATTATGTAGTTCCTGCTCACTGGCTTCCGTTCATACCGGTTTCTCATCCGTTTCAGGGTATTATGATGGGTGCATTTTTAATTTTCTTTGCTTATATAGGTTTTGATGCGATATCAACAACAGCGGAAGAAACCGAGAATCCTCAAAGAGATTTACCTATAGCAATTTTAGGAACTCTTGTTATTTGTACTGTTTTGTATGTTTGTGTAGCTTTAGTTTTGACAGGAATTGTTCCTGTTGAAAGAATAAATATTCAAGCTCCTATAGCCCATGCTATGAGTTATATAGGGCATGGTTGGGATTGGTTTGCTAAGCTTATTGCAATAGGTGCTTTATGTGCTTTGACGTCTGTTCTTCTTGTTTACCAGCTTGGAACAACAAGAATTTTATATGCTATAAGCAGAGATAGATTTTTGCCAAGATCATGGAGGCTGATACATAAAAAATATAGAACTCCGCATGTTATGACATGGATTTCAGGTCTTGTTGTAATAGTTTGCGGTTTGTTTATGGATTTGAATATTTCAGCTGCATTGTGTAATTTTGGAACATTCACTTCTTTTGTAATAATTTGTTTGGCAGTTTTAATATTACGAAAAACAGAACCTGACAGACATAGACCATTTAGAGTTCCATTTTGTCCATGGTTCCCTCTTTTAGGTATTCTGATTTGTGCTGTTATAATAGTTTTTTCTTTAAAAACATTAAAGACTTCATCTGTATATTTCTTGTTATGGCTGGTTGTCGGGGTAATGATTTATGCCTTCTACGGTTACAAGCAGAAACGAATTGAAGAAAGAGGCAGAATAATTAGAAAGCCTGTCAAAAAATAAAATAAAACTTTTATATAATTAAACTTTAAAGCAAAAATTTTCAAATAGATTTCTGTCGAATTCGTCAAAACTATGAATTATTCCACCGACAGCAGGAATAGATTCATATAATTGCTGCGGTTCTTCAGAACAAATTGCTATAATTTTTCCGATTCCGGCTGCTCTGGCTGATTCAATTCCGGAGAGGGCATCTTCAACAACTATACATTCTTCAGTTTTTAATCCCAAATTTTTGGCAGCAATTTCATAAATATCAGGTGCCGGTTTTCCGGGAATTATTCCGTCTGAGTATACAATTTTATCTATATCAAACCATTTTGCAAGATGAAAATGTTCTATATAAAATTCAACATTTTTCCAATCTGACATTGTAGCGATTGTTCTTGGTATATTATTTTCTTTTAAGAAGTCCAAAAATTCTTCAACACCCTTTGCCAGATGAAAATTCTGGTTATCATTAAGACACATTTGGCGGTAAAGAGCTTCTTTTTCCTGTCCGTATTTTTCAACCATTTCCGGTGTCGGCTGTTTACCTATGGCATATTTTATGATTTGCTCATTGGTTCTTCCAAACATATATTTAATCATTTCTTCATCGGAGAAAGGTGTGCCTCTGAGTTTTTTTGAATACTCTCTCCAGGTTTCTTTATGTTTTGCAGAATCCCAGTATAATGTTCCGTTGAAATCAAAAATTATGCCCTTATATTTTTTCATTTTTACTGTTGTCTTTCTATCATTTTATTGTATATATCTAAGTATGTTTGAGCCTGTTTTTCTTTATTCAGCATTTTGAAGGTATATGCAAGGTTATAATATACATTAGGTTCGTTTGCTTTCAAATCCATAGCTCTGAAAAAGTTGTATCTTGCGTTGCGATACTGTTTAAGTTTCAGGTATGCACAGGCCATATTGTAATAACCGTAAGCAAAATCGTCTTTATATTTTACTGTTTGTTTAAATTCTTCAAGTGCCATATTCGGTTTATCTTGAATAAGATAGATATAACCTAAATTGTAATGAGCTTTATAGAATTTCGGATCTTTTTCTATGGATTTTTTGAACATATAGACAGCCTCGTCTATCTTATCTTTATCCTGTAGAATATTTCCGATAAGCAGCCAATCTTCAGCAGATCTTGAATCTTCTGATTTTCCTTGCAAAAGCTTTAAAGCTTCATCAATTTCGTTCTGTGCATAAAGAGCTTTTGCCTGTTCGGAAACCGGGTCAACTACAACCTGCTGGACTTCTTTTTTCCAGGGTAATTTAACCGGAGTTCCAACAGCAGTATTCCCTAATAACAATGTTAAAACAAATAACGATACTAACAATTTTTTCATACTGAAATTATAGACTAAACTAATAAAAATTTCCATAACAAAAAATTGGGACTTAAATATTATTCTAAAAAATTTGACGCTATAAAAAATATAATCATAATGTTATCAGATGTCTCTTTTACTGAACTGGTTCCTGCTATTACTCCTTTTAGCAGGAATTTTTTTATAAAAGATGTGCCGGCAATTTTGCCGGCACATTACACACTTCATTTTCACTTCAAAACCTTTAGGTTGTAACTTTGCCTGTCATAAATGACAACAATCCTGCAGTTAAGCCTACCAGTAAACCTACAACACCTGCTTTTTTACCGAATTTCAGATATTTAGCGATGCCTTTTGCAGAAGTTTGTGCGGCTTGTTTTGTACCTTTGGTGAATAGTTTTGTAATACCTGCTGCACCTAAACCTACCGTAGCCGCACCTGCAACTCTGCCCAGGTTGTGTTTAGCTTTTTCACCTGTGCCGACAGGAGCTCCGCTAATTGCGGAAATATTATCTTCTGCTGATAATCTGTTATATAAACCAAATGTCAATGCGTTGGTGAAGCCTTGAGTTGCGGAGCCATGTCCGTATTCTCTCAAATCTTCAAACAGAGATTTACCGCCGTTCATTGAAGTATACAATGTTAAAGCCCGGCTTGTGATTTCATGTTCTGTCCCTGAGCCGTATGCTGCTCTTACGCTTTCTACATATCTGTGAAATGCTCCTGGAATTTGGTCCTGTTCATTATTAACGACTTTATCTTTCAATAATTCAGCAGCTTCTTTAATGCCTTCAACAGATGCATTGATTTTTAAATCCGCATTTCTTTGCATTTTTTGTTGGTCAATATTGTAGTCAATATAGAATCTTTGATAATCACGCATATTATCAAAATAATTTCCGTTATTTCCGCCGGCAAAACCCATTGGCGGCATAGCAAAGCCTCCGCCAAAAATGCTTCCTCCAAACCCTGCCATCGGATATGTACTGAAATCCATATCTAAATCATCATAGATATACGGATTGTACTGAAAATTCCCTATCGGAGAAATCGCAGCAGTATTATTGATTTCGTTAGCCATACTAACCTCCAAAAAATATTAACCTTTAACCTACCTTACATATATAAAAAATTTGTGTTATGTAAAATTGCTTTTTTAATAAATAGTGTTACATTATGTAACAAAATTATAATAATTAGCGTCAGTTAATGAAACAGCATCAAGCCTGCGTTCTGTAATATTTTTCATTGGAGGTGTGCGGAGTATTATGATTTTAATGAGAGTTGCAGTACATTATTTAGTTGATGTATGGATAGCTGTTTTTGTTTATTATAAATATGTACAGGCACAATATTTATGTTAAGAAAACTATTATCAGCTTTATTTGCATTATTTGTTTTGGCTGCAATATGTATTGCGGCATATTTTAATCAGGAATTTACATTCAGGCAAATCAATAAAGTGAGAGGAATGTATTTTGTTTACAAAGGTGATAAAGCATATAAAGAATTAAAAATTCCTAAAGCTATTAAATATTATAATATGGGCTTAAGTTTGTATCCGGAGCATTACAGTGCCTGGTATAATCTTGGAAATCTTTATGTCGCTTATGAAGATTACTATTCTGCATTAAATGCTTATGAACAGGCTTTTAAGTATAATCCAAAAATGATGATTGCCAGAATGAATTATGGTATTATTTCATCTGAAAAATTAGGTGATTTTGATTCTGCTCTAAAACAGTATAATGAGATTATCAAAACAAAAAGGCATCTGGTAACTATACCTTATGTTTATGACAACAAAATAAGTTTTAAAGAAAATAAAGCGATTGCTTATTATAATATAGGGGTGACTTACAGGCTAAAATCACTGTATTCTGCTGATGATTGGGAACTTCAGAGAAAATATCTTGCAAAAGCAATTCAAGCATATAAAAAATCTGTTAAAATCAATCCAAACAGTTATGATGCCCAATATAACTTAGGATTAGCTTATCATATATCCGGTAATTATGATGAAGCAGGAAAATGTTATTGTAAAGCTATAAATGTTGCACCGATGAATTATGAAGCTCATTACAATCTGGCATTATTGCTGAGAAAGTTAGGACATTATCAGGAGGCTTTCGAAGAAATAGACAAAGCTTCTACTTTAATAACTGCACTTGACCAAAATTCAGCAACTCAGGAATATGTTGCTATTGTTATGAATGATATTATGAGAAATGTAAACAGGGATAATGAATACAAAAAATATCTTGAAGGAATTTTAGATGCGGAAGAACATAAAATTAAACAGCATATGGCAAAATCAGAAGATGAAATAAAATCTAAAGAAACAAAAGAAGATAAAGAAAAAGGATCAATCACATCAAAGGGGATAAATTTTGTTAACGGAAAAGTTGTGGCAACTGAAGAACTTGATCAGGCTATATTAGAAGATTTTGGGACCTGCTCTGCAATGAAATATTTCGATCCGGTTTATGACGAAGAATAATTTTTTTTAATATAATTTTGACTAGCAAAAATTTTTATTAAGGTGTATTTATAGAATATGAATATTTCACCTGTAAGTTTTATAAATACAAATTTTTATTCTAATTCATATAAAATCAGAAGTATAAATTATCAGCCCGGGAATTATAAGTCTATTAGTGATGTTAGAGGGTGTGACAGTGTAACATTTACTTCAGGTGCTCCAAAATCAGAAATTTTGAAAATTCTACTGGCATACGGTATTCCGGATATGTATTCAGATATAATTCTGTTAGATCCGCAGGTATTGAAGGATTTTATGCAGCGGAGACTTTTCTTAAAACCGATAAGATCAATATATAAAGCTTTAATACCTTATGAGAATTCTCTGTTTCCGGTAGAAAAACAGGTTTACAAAATTATTAAACGAGAATCAAAACGCACTCCAAAGGCTAAGCTGGATGAACTTTTGCATAAGCTGGTACCGCAGCATAATAAAAGACTTCTTGCAATTCAACAGCCTATTTTTGATAGATTAACTGAATTGTCCAAAGGTATGCCAGAAAATTTGAAGGCAGAATATGATAATTTACTTGCCGTAACTAATCAAAAATTATCAAATACTCCTGTAGTTATTCCGTTCAGCTTGAAGGAATTCAAATATAAATTAGGCAAAATTCAGGAGAGAATTGATCAAACAGGCAAAGGAAATGAATTTTATGCTATGCAAAAAATAAAGAGGATTGTTAATACAGTTCCTGTATATAACAAAGAATCCCGGCAAAGACCAGATTTCCCGAAACGCAGGTATGAAAGACGTTTAAAAACAATGATAACTGAGGCTTCCGAGTATGCAGAAAAATCATGTTTATACAAAAATAAGGATTTGATATCCCTTTTTTCGACTGCACGTTCTCAGGTTAATGGTATTCCTACCAATATAAGGTTTAATCGTAAATCATTTATATATGATTTACAAAAGATTACTAACAAATTGCAAGATAAAAAACTTGCTCATAAAATGGTTAAAACGGCAGTATCATTGCCGACCTCAAAAGAAAATCTATCAGCGTTTATAATGAAAGCCGCAGAGCGTTCCTCCGAACAGATAGGGTATGATTTACTGGGCGGTTCTGTGGGTACTGCGGATCATTTGATTCCAGCGATTAAAGGCGGAGATAATAACATCTCTAATTACGGGCTGGCTTCTGCGTATATGAATTCAAAAAGAGCACATACAGATTTTAAATTATTGTTACAAATGAATCCAATGATATACGTTTATTGCCAAAGACAGGTAGATAGACTTATAGAACTTGCTAATAACGGAATATTTTCAAAAATAGGGTTATCGAAATCTTACATAAAAACATTTGCAAATAAACTATGTAAACTTTCACCTAAAGGGACCCCTTTAATTATAGACACAAATAAGTTAAAATAATAATAGGGAGTTGAAATTTTGAGAGTTTCTGCAATTACTTTTAACAATTTTAATAATTATAATCCAAACTTCAATGTACAAAACCCGGAGGATAATAATATGCTGCAAAGTATTTTGGCTCAATGCGGTACAGATTTAAAATGTCTTCCATGCTATTATCCGATAAATTTTACAGGGATACAAAATTCTTCGAAATTGAGAATGCTTTTTGCTTATAAACTTCCATGTATGTACAGCGGAATTCCAATGATTGATCCCAAAATGTTGACCAGATGGATAAGAAATAAAGTTTTCAGCAGACCGGCAAGTCAGGTTTTAGAAATTCTGGAACCTCATAAAGACAGTTTTACCGGAATTGAAGCAAAAGTATTGGATGTTATAAGAGAAAGAGCTGCTATTCACCCCGATAAAAATATAAAGGAAATTTTAAAAGAAGTAGAACCTGTTTTTATCAGGCGTTTAAGAAAGAAGCAGGCTGCTATATTTAGAGAGTTGAGTCAAGAGGCACAGCTTCTTCCTGATAAATATCAATACAGATTTAAAATGTTTATGGAAGAAACCGATAAAAAACTAAATAACAAACCTGTTGCAATTCCTTTTTCATCTTATGAATTTAAATATAAACTGGCAAAGATAAAAGATGATATTCAAAACGGTCAGGATATAAAATCCAAAAAGGTCATGAATAAACTGTTAAAAGAATCTAAAAAGCTTCATAATACAACCAGTTCAAGAACCATTGAGGATCAAAAAAAGATTGTAAATTTCATGGAAATAATCTTGAAAAAATCTGTTTTGAAAAATAATGAGCAATTACGAAATTTAATCGAAGTTTCAAAATCAAGACTTGCTCAAGACAAAATCATTGTTCCGTTTAACAGAAAATCTTTTATATATGACTTGGCAAGGTTAATAGAAGATTTACCAGATAAGAAGATGCAGGAAAATTTATTAACAATTGCACAAAAACTTCCTACATCTCAGGAAAGTACTTCTGCATATATTGTCAAAGTGTTATCTGAACCGGTTGATAAAATAGGTTATAGGCTTGTGTGGCCGTCATTGGCATCAGTTGAACATATTTTACCAAAATCGGAAGGCGGACTTGATATGATGGCAAATTTCGGCGGTGCTACGACAAGAGAAAATTCAATGAGAAAGAGCATTCCTTTTGTGCAACAAATGAAACGGCGGCCTCTTACACCATTATATTGTCAGAAATATGTTGATAGACTTATAGAATTATATCACAGCGGGGTTTTTGGCAGATTAAACGTTAGCCCTAAATATATTGTTGATTTTAAGAATACAATATTGGTTCAATCCCGGAACAGAATCAATCTGGACATTTCCCGTTTATATCGTAAACCTGCGGCATAGCAAATTTTCCCGTTTTTAGTGTGTAATATTTCGTAATAATGTCTAAAGTATCAATCTATTAGTACCGATATAGTTTTTATAAAAGTTAAAAATGAAAGTATACGGTACAAAATATGGCAGATATAGATGTAGGAAAATTCGGAAAGAAATCAGGAATTGATTTATCTACATTTACGGGCGGTTTGAAAAAAGACCAGATGAAAACTGATGCCCAAAAATCTATTTTTGATAAATTAGATACCGATAAAAATGGTGTATTAGACGAAAATGAAATAAGTGCATTACGTTCTGCTGTGGATAGTAATGGAGATAATACCGTATCAAAGCGTGAAGCTAAAAGGTTTTTAAAAGATAAAGATTTAAAAAATATTGATAAAAAAGATCTTCTGGCATTTTTACAAAATTATAATATAAATACTGAAAATGTAGAAAGTACACAAGTAATAAGCAAAAACGGGCAGGATATTGTTCAAATTACCTATAAAGACGGCAGTATAGAACAAATTAATCCTGATAAAAGTTCACAAATTACACAGACAGATCAAAACGGTTATACAAAAACTTCATTTTTAGATGAAAATAAAAAACTTTTGAAAGATTTTGTAACTACAAAGGAAGGTAACACAATTGAAATAGAGTATGCCCAAGACGGCAAAACTCCTGTTCATTCTGTAGCCGTAAATAAAGAAAACGGCAGTGTAGTAACAACTGATTATGAAAATGGTAAACCTTCAACAAAACAAGTGAAAACCGGTACAACTACTTCAAATTATACATTTGACGAACAGGGTAATGCAGTTATTACTTCAAAAATCGAAAATGAAGGTATTCCGGCAAAAGAAAGAAGAACTGAATATAAATATAATGATGATGGTACGGTTACAGAAAATATAACTGAAAACGGAAAAACAACCGAGCGTTTACGCAAGGGTGAAACGATAATATCAGAAAAAATAAACGATAACGGAAAGATATCTACGAGAACTTATTATGAAAAAGGTTATGAAGAATCAACAACGGATTCAAACGGTAATCCCGTTGTAAATGTTTATTCTCTTGAGAATAAAAAATTAGCACAGCAAAAAACTGTAGACGGCAAACAATATTCTGTTCTTTATGACGGAGAAGGCAATACAAGAACAATAGTTCAAAATGGAGAATCCTTACAATCTATAGCAGATAAATTCGGCTGTTCAGTAGAGGATTTGAAGGAGTTAAATGCTGATGTATTAAACGGCAAAAAATATTTTCCGGTTGGAGCAGAAATAAAAATTCCTGGGGAACTGGAAGCTGATGCTCCGTCTCTGCAGAATCGTAAATCTGCAGTAGAAGCAAAAGCCGAATATGCCAGAGATGAACAAATTAGAGCTCAAAAACGTGCGGAAAGAGCTGCTCTTGATGCTCAGTATAAATCTATGGGGCTGATAAATTACAAAGGTCAAGGTGGTAAAATTACCGGAACCTGGAAAGGCGGCAGCAAAGAAGAATTTACTATAATTGGAGAAGCAGGCAAAGGCAGACATCTTGCAAAAGGTAAAGATGGTAAAATAGTAACTATTTCTCATGATGGTGTAATTTTAAAAGATGAGTATGTTCAATTAACAAACCTGTATTCAAGCGGAGATAAGATTCAAGGTAAAATAACCGTTATTAATGAGGACGGCAGCAGAACCTTACAGACAAGAAATTATGTTGAGATAGAAGGTGCTGATCTTCCGCATGGCAGAAAGGCTGTAGTGGATGGTAAGGGTAAAGTTTATGTAATGTCCCATGACGGAATAATTCTTGATAATAACTATGTAGCAAGAAGTAATTATGCAGATTCAATCAGAGGAGATAAAACTACAGCTCAAGCTGCAACTGTAGATATGTTAACTCAGCAGATAGATTCAGCACAGGCAGCATTTGATGCACAAATGAAAGAAGATGGCTGGGCTGCAGATGTGGCAGATGGAATAAGTAATATCTGGGGTATATTCCAGGAAAACGGAAATCAGGCATGGCGAGTTCGAGAAGATTTAGCTCAGTACCGTAAGGATATGGATGCACTGAAAGCTGCTGCAAAACAGGGTGATAGTCAATTTAGAGCCAAGTTTAAACAAATGTTCGGTGTTGATTATAATCAGAATGCGATAGCCGATTATATGATGAATCCGACAAGTGCAAATTATAAAAAAGCCTTTGGAACAAAGAATAATATTGGTGAGCGAGTTGCAAAATACAATGAATCTCAGCAAACTGGAGCTGCAGTTGTTAAGGGTGCAGCTACAGTGACTGCTGGTGTAGCTATTGGTATCACAACAGGAGGTACAGGTTTGGTTGCGTTAGGCGCAGCTGCAGCTGCAACAACAGCTTCAAGTGTTGCGATTAATGCATCAGATAGACTTTCTTCAGAGGTTGGCTTAAAAGAAGGCGAAATGGGTCAAATTTTTGAAAATGCTTTATGGGACGGAGCATCTGTTTTAGCTGGTGGTGCAGTTGGTAAGGTTGCTCAAACGACTATAAAAGGCGTTTCTACTGCTGCGACAGTAACAAGATCAGCAGCCAATGCTGCAGGTGATGTTGCAATGGGTGCAGCTCAAGAATATGCACAAACAGGTGAAGTAACACTTGGCGGTACAGCATTGAATGCCGCCTTGGGAACAGTTGGTATGGCTGCTGAATCTGGAGTCTTAAAACGTGCAGGACAAAAAATAAAAGGTGTTTTACATAAAGGCGAGAGTACTTCGGCACAGGCTTCTTTTCAAAATCCTGCAGCTGCTCAATTGTCAGGTGCTGAATTAAAAGACGGCTCTATGATGGTTAAACCTCAAGGAACAAAATCTGTTGAAACTTCGAAATCTGAATTTAGGTCTGAAACTCCTGCCCAATCAGCAGAAATGTCGAAGTCTCCATCAAATAACAATGTACCGGAAAACAATGCATCTGAAAATAGTGCTTCTCAAGTAGAATCTAAATCAAAATATACAGAAGAATTTGAACCTCATTATGAAAAACAGGAAATTAATGGAGATATTATTGATAAACGATTAAATCTTGACAATCCGGAATTAAAAGCTTTACATGATAAATATAAAGCCTTAGAAGAAAAAGAAATTCAAATCAAACAACAAGTTCAGAAACTTAAAGCGCAGATTATTACAAATAGGAATAATAAATCTAAAATTTCTGCAGATATAATTGATCAACAATTCCCGACACATAATTCTGAATTAGCTCCTTTGCATTCCGAACTTAGAGCTTTAGAATTGAAAAACGAGGAAATAAAACGTCAGGTTGCTGATTTAAAACTACAAATGCAGCATAAGTTTGAGCTAACTGCCGCTGATATTGATGCAAAAATGAATCAAAGAACTGGAGATTATGAAGATTTAGTTTCCGGATTAAAAGAACGTGAAGCTATCGGATTAGAAAATGATTATATAAGAAGAACATATGAAGCTCCAAGCGGCAAGTCTGCACAAGAAAGTGCAGCAGTTTTTCAAGAAAATCTTCTCACTAGAGAACAGGCAAAATCTATTATCTCAGATGATGAACTTATTAAATTGGCGACAACAAAAAGTGGACTAATTAATAAATCTGCTCTAAATACTGTTGTAAACTTAAGAAGATTAAATCTGGATGAAAATAATATTAAATTTTATTTTGAACTTTCTAATGGTGATTATCAAAAAATTAATGATGCAATTTCTGACATAGAACAAAAATTAAAAGATAATGGTATGGAATTGAAGAACGGTTATGTAGTATTTAATAATGAGTTAAATAATACTTATGAGCATAATTATAATGCATTGCAGAAAAAATTAAAAGAACAATCAAAATATGGATGGCGTACTTCTTTAGTAGATGATATTCATAATCAGAGATTTCGAATTGATAATTTGCTTTCAATGTATTTGGTAAATGATTCTAAATATTGCAGCTTATTAAAAGAAAATAGTTTGATTGATAATCTTGTGATAAGCGATGCTTTCAGTGTTTTGGCACATCCTTCTAATTATAAATATACATTGACAGATAATCCGGATAATTTGATTGAGCTTGGAATGAAATATTTTACTACTAATATTCCTTCTTCCGAAGCAAGGGATGCTCTGGGGGCATATAAAGGTCTTGAGTTTAATAATATAAATACTTCTAAGGATCCTTATTGGCAGAATCAAGCAGCTGTACTTGAAAATTATTTGTCAAATTCTCCTATAGAATTTGATATGCGTGTAAGAAGAGATGATGCTTCATACAATTGTTTAGCCGGTTTAAGATTTGACGACGGAACAAGTTTAGCTGAGGCTATAAAAAATCCCGGGTTCAAATATAAATTGTCTGAAGTCTCTTCGTTAAAAGGAAAGAGTTTTGTGAATGATAGATTTATGTCAACAACTGCAGACAAAGGTGGTACAATTCCTGGGTGTTTGGTCACTTGGGATTATACTGTTAAAAAAGGAACCGGTGCTGCCTTTTTAGATTCTGTTGGTATAAATAAAGAAAAAGAATTTTTAGTTAACCGTAATTCAAAAATTACAATTGAAGATATTCAGATTATTGGAGAAAATGAGCCATTAATAAAAATAAAAGCAACAGTTGAACCTGCTGGTTCGACTGTTGATGCAGATTCTAATACTGTGACAAAAGTATCAAATTCTGCTGCATCTGACAACGTTACATCAGTCTCAACTCAGGCTCAGGGACAATCTTCAGCAGCAATTGATGTGCCTGAGGTAAATCCGGTGCCAAGTCCAAATGTAAAACAATCTATAACAGGTTCGGTCGATGGTTCTGATAACCTTTTGAAAACTGCTAATCTTGATGATGATAAAATTCAAGCAGAACTTTTAGCAATGCTGGAAAAAGAGATTCCATCTTCAAGAAGAGTTCCAGGCAGAGTTAAAACATTAAAAGAATTGCAGACTTTAGTTAACAATCCGTCTTATGCTCAATTAGATGAAGCTGGCAAACGAATGGCTAAGATTGCAATTCTAAAATCAAATCAGAGATTGGATTCCAGAGCTTTATATGATGATCTTAATGTATCTATTGAGGTTAAAAGAAAAATTAATACTTTTGAAAAAAGTATGACTTCTCCTGAAACAGCTGCTGCATTGTATAATGATAATGATTTCGCCGCTCTAATTCTGGTTGCTAAATCAAAAGGAGTTGATGAAGCTACTATTGCAAAAATGCAGGAAGCATATAATAAAGCTAAAAATAACGGAAGTCTGCTAGTACATAAAACAGATATAAATGTTTCTAATATCCCTGTAAGACAGGTTGCCGTTGACGGAAAATTTTTCAATGTCAAGGTTGTTGATTGCACAGATGATGCAGTATTTGCACATCCGGAACTCTATGGTTTGCCTGCAGGAACTACTGCAGATAATATCAGATTGACAGTTCATATGAATGATGGTTTTAATAAAGCACCTCAAATGACAATCGGTAAAATGCGGCAGAGCGAAGATTTAAATTTATCAGCATCTGTTACTGATGGTAAAAATACTTTGTATGATAATCAGCAGGTTGGAATTGTTCTTGATTATGATATGGGTGCAGTAAGCTATGCTTCTAATTACGCAGCTGGTACCGGTTTCTGTAAAACTAATACCGATTTTGCCAAGGCAAAATTGGATTTGAATAATCCATCAAAAGGAACATTTATCAAAGACCAATTTGTTGAGCGTATGAAAGCTCAAGGATATGATATTTCGGCAGAAGATTATGCTGCTTTTTCAAGCAAATTGAGCGGTAAAAATGATATTCAAACTGAACTTCGTAAGTTAGCGGTAAATGGTCAAATCGATTTTAACGGGAAACAAATCCCTGTTGAACAGGTTGAAAAAGTATTATTTGAAAGTACCGATGATTTGATGCATGTAAGTTATGAAATGCGTGGAATTAAAGTTGAAAACGGTTTTAACGAAGTTAATGTTTATAATCCCGAAATTAAAGCGATTTATGTACGTGGAAATTCTGCAGATGATACAATAGAATCAATTCTTAGTGCAGATTTACTAAATTATGCACAAAGGCGAAATCTTCCTATTATATTCCAGCGTTGTGTAATAAAGAGTTAATTATGCGGTCTTGAATACTACCACGTAAATAATTCTTTTGTTGAATTAACTACACGTTTAAATACATTGACCTTATGATTAACTTTTTGGACATTTTTATATGTATCGGAATTCCAATAATCATACCAGGCATCTTCATTCCAAGAATTATTTCCAAGCCAAAAATCGTAGGTGCAGTTATTTCCGTTATTTCTTTTGCATAATCGGTTCCATTTTTTGTAACGTTTTTGCCGGCATTTTTCGGAATCTCCATATCCCTGGCAGCAAGGATTTAGTTTTGAGGTGATAAATCCGCAATAATATCCGTCAACATAATAATCTTCATCATTTTTGGGTTTTGCCATAACCATGCAGCTTGTAACTATAACTAATGATACTAACACTAAAAAAGCTTTTTTTACCATATTTGATACTCCCTTTATTAAAATCAGGCGGAGTTTGAAATCAATCTTATTCCGCCTGATATATAACTTTAAACAAATTAATCTTTTTTCTTCAATGTCGGGAATGCAATAACATCACGAATTGAAGGAGAATTGGTTAATAACATAATCAATCTGTCTATGCCGACACCTAATCCGCCCATAGGAGGGACACCATGTTCCAAAGCACAGATATAATCTTCATCTATCGGCATTGCTTCTTCATCTCCTGCTGCTTTTGCAGCCATTTGAGCTTCAAATCTTGCTCTTTGGTCTATCGGATCTGTTAATTCAGAAAAGGCATTGCTTATTTCCCAGCCGTTTACACGGGTTTCGAAACGTTCAGTTAAACGAGGTTTATCTCTGTGGACTTTTGCAAGCGGAGAAATATCTCTAGGATAATCATAAATATGGATAGGCTGAATTAAAGAGCCTTCAATTTTTTCTTCAAATACTCTTTCGATAACCTGCCCCCAGTTGTCACAGTCATCAGCATCAACATTAACTGATTTTGCTGCTGTTTTAGCTTCGTCAACAGTTTCTATTTTATTAAAATCAATTCCTGTGGCTTCTTCAACGGCTCCAAGCATAGTTTTTCTATCCCATGGAGGAGTCAAATCAATTTCATTTTCTCCGTATTGAATTTTAGTTGTACCGAGAACTTCTTTTGCAACATAAGCAACAAGGTTTTCAGTAAGAGTCATCATGTCGTTATAGTCAACATAAGCCTGATACAATTCCATCATAGTAAATTCAGGATTGTGGCGGGTATCAATACCTTCGTTTCTGAAACTTCTGTTAATTTCAAAAATCTTTTCGCTTACCCCGCCGACCATTAAACGTTTCAAATACAATTCCGGAGCAATTCTCAAATACATATCCATATCAAGGGTATTGTGATGAGTAATAAAAGGTCTTGCATTAGCACCTCCTGCCTGCGGGTGAAGCATAGGAGTTTCAACTTCCATAAATCCTAAGTTAATTAAATACTCACGAATTTTTTGAATAATTAAACTTCTTTTTTTGAAGGTTTGTCGAACATCGTCGTTAACAATCATATCAACATATCTTTGGCGGTATTTTGTTTCCACATCGGTTAAGCCATGAAATTTTTCAGGCAGCGGAAGCAAAGACTTTGATAATATTTTTAATGAGGTTGCTTTTATTGTTAATTCGCCTCTCGGGGTTCTTCTGACTGAACCGCAGAAGCCTACGATATCGCCGATGTCGATAGATTTTAAAGTTTTCAAATCATCTTCTGATAAATTTTCTTTATGGGAAAATATTTGAATTTTTCCGGAAGCATCAACAAGGTCAATGAACATACCGGTATTTCTGTTAGCCATAACACGTCCGGCAACGTGGTAGCAGTCTTCCAATTCTTCTCCTGCAGCAAGGTCTTTATATTTTTCTTGCAAATCTGCAGCCATAATATCTTTGTCATAGCCGTAAGGGTAAGGATTTAACCCTCTTTCTCTAAGGTTTTCCATTTTTTGGATACGAACCTGACGAATTTGGCTTTGGGAAGAATTTGATTCTTGAATTTTTTCTTTAGTTTCAGTCATATTTTTATCCCTTATATTAATATATACATCGTTACTGAAATATCATAGCACAAAAGAAAAATTTATTTTTCATAATATAAATATTCCCTTTCTGCTATAACATATTAATCTAATCACCCCAGCCCCCAACCCCCTCCCCATCCAGGGAGGGGAATAAATTGCTTCAATTCCACTAATGTTAAACCTTGTATCCGTAGCTGAATTGCAGGAGTAAAAAGAGCCACTGTTGATAACATAATACCTTGTTCGGCGAGACTCCCCTCGCCTGCTTGCGGGAGAGGGGTCAGGGGTGAGGGAACTTCCCTGCGGTGTACTGAACTATAAGGATAAAAAGGGTATTGTTAATGGCATAATATCAAAATCAGACAGCGGCTATTTTTCGGAACTTATGTAGCAAATTCCACCAAAAATCTTCCAACGTCATACTGAGCGTTAGCGAAGTATCTCAATAAACAGTTTCTTCGGACTAAAGTCCTTAGAATGACGGGTTTTTATGGTATCTGTTGAATTTGCTATATACATCCCTATTTTTCAAAACGGAGACATTTATAGAGATGCAGAACATTTTTTTCTGATTCAAGAGCATTAATAATTTCTTGTTTCATTTTTTCAAAAGGGATATCGTTAAATACGAATAGCTCATATATTTCAACTTCAAGAGCTTTGGCAATAGATGTAAGATTTTCTGCTGTGGGGTAATTGTTTCCGTTTTCAATACGGCTGATATTTTTGGGGTCGATACCGACGAGTTCAGCGAGGTGTTCTTGTGTAATCTTTTTTTCTTTTCTAAGTTTTTGTATTTTCTGACCCAGATCCTGCTTCAGTGGCATGTGCATATCCCCTTTAATATTAAAAATTAACTTATACAAAAGATTAATATAACCATTCATTAGGTGTATTTTTTGGATAATAGGACGTTGCGGATTGACAAAATTCTATTCATAAGATATAATTATAATATAATTCTATACAATGCATTGAAAACTAGTTGGTTATATTTTTTACAATCGGAAGTTGTAACTATGAAAAAAAGAAAGGTGAAAAGATTATGACAAAAAGATTCGGCTTTACTCTTGCAGAAGTATTGATTACATTGGGTATCATCGGCGTTGTAGCAGCCATGACAATCCCGACATTGATTGCAAACACAAATGGAGCGAAATACCGTTCACAATTCAAAAAAACTATTTCTACTTTGAATCAGGCAGGTTTGATGTCACAAGCTCAGTATGATTTTGACTATGCCGGTACGACTGAAAAATGTAAACAAGCTTCAGCAGCTGGTACTATTACAAGTTTAGATCACCCTGATACATCAATGACATTCTGTGCTATTTTAAATGGTACTTTAACAGGTCAAACCTGGCAGGGGCAAGTAAAAAATATCCAACGTCAAGAAACACAATCAGATGGGTCATCTAAAGCTGTAGCTTATGCTCTAAACGAAGGTGGTAATACAGCTGGTACTGGTGTGCTTAAGAATGCCACTATACAAACATATCTAGCTTATACATTAGCAGATGGTTCTATTGTAGCGTTTGATCCAAATGCTGCAGGTTGTGAATTGCCTATCGGTACAGCTATGTCTTCAACTTGGATTAACGGTCATACAAAGTGCATGGGTTTTATCGATGTTAATGGTTCAACATTACCTAACAAAGAAGTTACTTGTACCGAAGGAGCTAATGCAAATAAAGCTACCAATAAGGTAGAAAAACCATGTGTTGTAAAAAACAATGCTCGTAACATGACAGATGTATTCCCGATTGTATTCCACGATGCAACGGTAGAACCAGCATCAGATGCAGCAAAATACGTATTGACATCTGCAAAATAGACTTTCTTTTAAATGTCAAGTGATACCGAATCGCTTGATACGCTTTACATTATTTCGAGGCGGGATTATTACTAATTCCGCCTCGTTTCTCTATGTCCTTCCCCTCACCCCCTACCCCCTCTCCCGCAAGCGAGAGAGGGGAAACATATCACCCCACCTCTTACCCCCTCCCCATCCAGGGAGGGGCATATACTGTTTCATAATATCCCGTCCGGCGAGGACCCCTGTTCTATTGTTTGAAATTTTATGTTATTATTATTGTATGTTTAAATACTATGGGAAAACTGCACCTTATTTGTTTTTATTGCCGGCGGCTATTGTTTTGATTATTTTCTTTTTTATTCCGTTTTTTCAAACTATAGTTCTAAGTTTTCAGGACTACTCAAGCAGTATTTATCACCCGGGATTTGCAGGATTGCAAAATTATTTAGAAATTCTCAAAAATCCTATTTTCTATAAAGTAATGATAAATACTATTATTTATCTTGTGGTTGCTGTGCCTATTCTGGCAATAATTCCGCTGTTTTTGGCAATACTTATCAATCAGAAAATAAAGGGCATTACATTATACAAAATTTTAATATACCTGCCTGTTATTGTTTCTATTGTTGTTGCTGCTATTGCTTTTAAGTGGCTGTATGCAGAACAGGGTATTCTTAATTATATTTTGAATGTTTTGCATTTGAATTCAATCGGCTGGCTGACAGACCCAAAATACGCAATCTATTCTGTCATAATTGTTACTATCTGGAAGGGTATCGGCTACTATATGATGATATATTTAGCGGCTTTAATGAGTGTGCCTAAAGAGCTTTATGAAGCATGTGATATCGACGGTGCAGGATTTTTTACAAAGCATTTGACCGTTACGGTTCCGCATATTATGCCGACTATCGCCCTTGTTACTACAATAAGCTCAATTTCCGCAATGAAAATATTTGCAGAAATCTATGTTATGACAAAAGGCGGACCTCTAAATTCTACAAAAACAATTGTTTATTATATATATGAGAAAGCATTTGAAAATCTTGATTTGGGTTATGCTTCCGCAATGGCTGTAATTTTGCTTATTGTGGTCATGATATTTTCTTTTATAAATATTTTTTGTTTTGAAAGGGGGAAATATCAGTTATAATGAGTAAATTTGTTAACTTCTTAAAAAGTTTAAAATTTAAAAATCTCTGGGTACACGCAATACTTATTTTTGTATCCGTATTATCAATATTTCCTTTTATCTGGCTTTTATCAACCTCTTTGAAAGGAAGCAGTGAAAATATATTTGCATATCCGCCGACGATTATTCCGAAAGAATTCACCTGGGCAAATTATGTCGGAGTATGGCATAGAGTTGATTTGATGAAATATTTTATAAACAGTATGATTGTCGCAGGCGGAACTGTCTTGTTAAACCTTATATTATCATCTCTTGCAGGTTATCCGCTTGCAAGAATGGAATTCAAGGGCAAGAAGATTACATTTTTTGCTATTCTTGCAACTATAATGATACCGTTTCAGGCGATAATGCTTCCGGTGTATCTTATAACATTGAAGCTGCATCTTGTGGATAGTGTTAATGATACATTGGGATATATAGGGCTGATTATGCCCTTTGCAGTGAGTGCTTTCGGAATATTTTTGATGCGTCAGGCTTTTTTAGCAATTCCAAGAGAAATGGAAGAAGCTGCAATTGTTGACGGGTGTAATGTTTTTCAGGTCTTTTGGAAAGTTTTACTGCCTATGGTTAAGCCCTCTCTTGCGGTCCTTGCTATATTTACTTTTATCGGTTCGTGGGGAGAATTTCTATGGCCGAGTATCGTATTGACAAAGGAATCCATGTACACCCTGCCTGTCGGAGTGAATAATCTGCAGGGAATGTTTTCTTCTAACTGGCGTTATATTGCTGCCGGTTCAATAATTTCAACAATTCCTATTATTATATTTTTCTTAGCTATGCAAAAATATTTTATTTCAGGTGAAAATGAAGGTGCCGTCAAAGGATAAGTGTTATTCCGGATAGTGTAATGAAGGTTTCTTCTTCTTGCGTGAGGATTCCTCATACTATCATCTCTTCAGCAATCAGTCGAAGAGAATAATTCACCCCACCCCCAACCCCTCCCCGTCCAGGGAGGGAAAATATTTCACCCCAGCCCCCTAGCCCCGTTTTGGATTTGTTGTGGGTCTACCGGCTCAACGCAGCTCTCCCCGTCCAAGGAGGGGAATATACTGTTTCATAATCCCCCAAGGACCCCTTCTCTGTCCTGACGGAGAGAAAAAAAGAGCCTCAAATGAGGCTCGTTGGAATTAAGAATAGCTGGAAGTATGAAAAAGATTAATTATATTAAACAATCATAATCTTTTTTTATCTATTCACTGTATGGCTAATTATTTTTATAATTATTTTGTCCTGTATTTTTTTTAAAGATTGCCTGTTTGTGTTATTGTGTAATGTATATTATAAGTCACAGAGTTTTTAAAAGGGGTTGTCTATATATGAAAAAAAGGTATATTTTCGGAACGATTGTATTACTAATTGTTGTTTTCTTTTTCGTAAGTATTTTATGCGGACTAGACAAAAAAGATGAAGAGGCTGCAAATTCTGCTCTTCCTCGAATTGGTCAAAGGGTGTGGACTTATAATATGAACAAGCATGAATGGCGTGCTTATAACAAGTCTATGGATGAAGATGATTCAAAAGATGAAATAATTTTGCAGGTTCAAGCTCCAGAAGGTAACGGAGGTTATTCGGTATATAATTTGATAACAGGCAACGCTCAGGTTCCAAAAGAACCTGTTTGGATTGGTGAAGCTTCTGAAGAATTTTTGATTGGAAAAAATTTGTATTCATATTTTCCGAAAGAATTTGAATTTTATGAAGTTATTTTTAACGGAGTTATGTTTGTCCCGCGTAAATTATCGGAAAAAGAAGTTGGTGACATTTTAAAAGATTATCGGATTATTAAAGTTTCTGATTTGAAAAAAGGCAATTATTCAATAAATTTTTCTAAAAATAACAGCCATTTTGTTGTATTGAATGATATAGGCGAAAATTTTTATAAATATTATATTGTGCCTAATGATAGTAAAAAACTTGAAATTCAGAAATTTTCAAATCAGTTTATATTGAAAGATAAAGTTGATATCAGGCTCCAAAGGCTTGAAGGCTGTTCTAAAGCTTATCCTTGCTATGACATAAAAGTAAAATAAATAATTTGTGCAAATTTTATTTTTACGTGTTTTATATAATTATATTTTAGAACAGGAGTTCGGCATTTGAAAATATTACCGGTATTCAATCAAAATATAAATAACTTTTCAATTCTTGTGCATAATAGGAAACAAAATCAGTATAACTATAGAATGCCTGCTCAATTGCAATATGATACGGTTTCTTTTAAATCGTTAAATAAGGATAAAATTGAAAGTTTAGAAAATTTAAAAGTTTGTCATAATTTAAATAAGGAAGAGGTTAGTATGTCAAATCTGGATAAATATATGCAGCTTAGAGATGAGTTTGGAGAAAAATTAAGCAAGATTCAATATGACGCTGAGCTTGCCTGTTGGAATTTTTATACGAATTCTAACGAAGAAAATTTGAAAATATATACTAAATCTCAAGAGGATTACAGTAATTTATTTAAAGATGAGAATTTTTATTCAGAGTTAAAAACAGTTCAGTCCGCAGGTTTAGATGATAAACATTTATCTAAGCAGCTTAAAGATTTGGTGAAAGCTTTTTATAATGAACTTGAATCTGGAAACGAATTAAAAGCTCTGCGTGACAAGGAAAATGAAATTGCTTCAAAATATAATGCTTATGTAATGACAATTGACGGCAAACCGGTTTCTAAAGCAGAAATAATGAAAATTCTGGAAAAAGAAACGAATGAGGATTTGAGAAAAAAAGCTTATGAAGCTAATGTAAAAGCAGGTGATGTAATTGCAGAAGATCTTGTTGATTTGGTCAAAATGCGAAATGCTTACGCCAGAACCAAAGGTTATGACAATTATTTTGATTATATGATTGAAGATACTTATGAGATATCGCCGGATAAACTTGATAAATTGTTGACCGGTGTATATGACAAAATTAAGGATAAGAGTTTTGAATATGAGAAAGAAAGACAAGAGCATCTGGCAAAGAGTTTCGGTATTCTGCCCGAAGATTTAATGGATTATCATTTCAAGTACCTGCCTGCAGACAATCCTGAAAAGGCTGTGAATGATTACATAAAGGATAGGGAACAGGTTGTTGAGCTGGCAAAATCCACGTATAAAAACATGGGGTATGATGTTGATAATATGGGAATTACTCTGGATTTGTTTCCTAGAAAGAATAAAAATACCCATGGTTTTGCTTTTTGTATAGAACCCGGTAAGGATGCCAGAATCCTTGCAAATTTGACAAATAATACAGAAAGTCTGGATACAATAATGCACGAATTGGGGCATTGCGTATATGATATTGGATTAGATACACATCTTCCGTTTATTGAACAAAGTCCGTCTTCTTCTGCAATGACTGAGGCTGTAGCAATGATGATGGGAGATTTGCCGAAATCTGAAAATATACTCACAGGTACAATACCGGAAGAAGTTTTAAAAAAGTTTAAAGATGAACTTAAAAAAGATGATGCTAAATTTGTATCAAGATCTTTGCAGATTATTGAATTTGAACGTGAGATGTATAAAAATCCGGATCAGGATTTAAAAGCCTTATGGAAAAATATGAAGCAGAAATATTTATTCAGAGGGGATAATACTTATGTAAATAATGAATGGGCAACGGTCCCACATTATCTGTCTCATCCGGGATATTATCAGAATTATTTTAGAGCAGCTTTATACAAGGCTCAATTGTACAATACTTTGAAAGATAATCTTGGTAATATTACAGAAAATCCGCAGACTGCAGAGTTTTTAAATAAAAATTTATTTAGATACGGTGCATCATTGGAAGATGATGAACTTATTGAAAGGATTACGGGAAAACCTATATCGGAAGATGATTTTTGCAACCGTATAGTTGAATAAATAATTTCATTATTCTTGTTTTCATGTTATTCTGAGAGCTGAAAAATGATAATATCGCTGATTACAAATCCAATAATAGTATCTGTTGTTGTGCTTTGCATATTATGTTTATGCAGAATAAATGTTTTGCTTGCATTGATAGTTTCCTCTGTTATTGGCGGGTTGTTGGGACATATGAATATTTCGGAAACAATGGATGTATTTATTCATGGAATGGGCGGAAATTCAGAAACTGCATTGAGTTATATTTTGTTGGGTGCATTTGCGGCTTCTATGACTCATACAGGTTTAGCTCCTGTTCTGGCTAAAAAGATAGCAAATACTATTAAATCAAATAAATACATGCTTATTTTTATTCTAACAGGAATTGCAATATTATCGCAGAATTTAATTCCTGTTCATATCGCATTTATACCGATACTTGTTCCTCCTTTGCTTGATATTATGAATAAGTTAAAAATTGATAGAAGAGCGGTAGCTTGCGGCTTAGCATTCGGGCTAAAAGCTCCGTATATTGTTATTCCTGCTGGTTTTGGATTGATATTTCAGGGGCTGATTGCGGATAATCTGATGCAAAACGGTGTTGAAGTTATAAAAACAGATATATGGAAATATAATTGGCTGTTAGGTTTTGGTATGTTCATTGGATTTATGCTTGCAATATTTGTAGCATACAGGAAACCCAGAGAATACAAAGATTTAAACATAAAAAACACTTTTGACAATGAAGAAATAAAATTGACAAAAAATCACTATATAACTCTATTGGCGGCGGTTTTGACACTTGTTGTTCAATTGTGGACAAATTCTCTTCCGCTTGGAGCTTTGGTTGGGCTTGCCGTAATTTTTGGTTTAAAAGCTATTGACCATGATAAAATGGATAAACTTATAAATGAAGGTGTCGGTTTAATGGGATATGTTGCTTTTGTAATGCTTGTTGCCGCAGGTTATGCAAGTGTAATGAAGGCAACCGGCGGAGTTGATACTCTGGTTGGAGCAATTACTCCTTATATGATGTCAAGCAAGCTTCTTGCAACTGCTTTAATGTTGTTTGTCGGCCTGTTTATTACAATGGGTATAGGAACATCTTTCGGTACTATCCCTATTCTGGCGGTTCTTTATATTCCGATATGTGTGAAGTTAGGTTTTTCAATTCCGTCTATGATAATAATTCTTTCTGCTGCGGCAGCTTTAGGTGATGCAGGTTCTCCTGCTTCTGATACGACTCTTGGACCTACTGCAGGTTTGAATGCAGACGGTCAGCACAATCATATCTGGGATACATGTGTTCCAACGTTTTTATTTTATAATATTCCGCTTGTCATAGTAGCACTTTTGGCAGTTGTTATATTTAAGTAACATTAATATAAATTTAAGTTCATTTATGATTTTGTTTGATTTATCATAAATGACATGGTAGGGAATAGTGAACAATATGTACCGCTTCATTTACACACGGAATACTCGTTGTTAGATGGGGCAATCAGAATAAAAGATTTATGTGCGTTTTGTAAAGAAAATAACATTCCGGCAGTTGCCGTAACAGACCATGGTGTTATGTACGGGGATATGGAGCTTTATGAAACAGCAAGAGAAGCGGGTATCAAGCCGATTTTAGGCTGTGAATTTTATGTTCATGACGGAGATATTACTGAAAGAGATAAAAATAACAATCCTTGTTATCACCTTGTTTTGCTTGCAAAAGATAAAAAAGGTTATGCAAATTTAATAAAACTTGTATCAACGGCATGGTGCAAGGGCAGATACGTTCACCCTCGTATAAACTGGGAACTTTTAGAAAAACATCATGAAGGTTTGATATGCTGTTCAGCATGCCTTGGCGGCGAGGTTTTGCAAAATCTTTTAAAAAATAAGTATGATGAAGCAAAGGCAGTTGCACAAAAATATAAAGATTTATTCGGTGATGATTATTATATAGAATTACAGGATCATGGGCTTGATGAGCAAAAGCGTACAAATCCGGAATTAATTAAAATTGCAAAAGAACTCGGGATAAAAATGGTCATTACAAATGACTCGCATTATTTGAGGCTGGAAGATGCCGATATGCATGACACGTTGTTATGTATGCAGACCAACAGCGATAAAGACGATCCTAACAGGTTTCATTTTCCTAATAATGAATTTTATGTAAAAACACGTTCTCAATTAAGAGATGCTTTTAAGTGGATGGATTCAGAGATGTTTGATGAGTGTATGCAAAATACACTTGATATCGCTGAAAAATGTCATTTGATGCTTGATTTGGGGAAAAGTCCTTTACCTGATTATAAAGTCCCGTCAGGGTATACAATTGATACTTACCTTGAGTACCTTGTTCATGTAGGTTTGAAAAAGCGTTACGGCGAAATTTCTCCGGATTTAAAAAAGAGAGTCGAATATGAATTAAGCGTAATTGAGCAGATGGGCTTTGCTGCGTATTTTCTAATTACTTGGGATTTTATTCATTTTGCCAAAACTCATGGTATTCCTGTAGGGCCCGGCAGAGGTTCCGCTGCTGGTTCTGTTGTTGCCTATGCTCTTGAAATTACGGATTTGGATCCTATTGAGCATAAACTGTTGTTTGAAAGATTTTTAAATCCTGAACGTTATACAATGCCTGATATTGATATTGATTTTTGTATTGAACGCAGAGGGGAAGTTATTGATTATGTAACTCAAAAATACGGAGAGGATAAAGTCTGTCAGATTATTACATTTGGTACCTATGCTGCAAAAGCTGCATTTAAAGGTATTGCACGTATTATGAAAGTACCGTTTTCTGAAAGTAACCGGCTTGCAGGTTTGATAGAGCCTGCAATTGAATTGGCTCAAACTTTCAATAAAAAAGCCAAAACTTTGAAACAGGCTATGGAATATGACGGTTCTGAATTAAAAGCTTTGTATGATAAAGATGAACAGATTGTAATTGATCCTATAGAACATAAAACTGTCGGAATTAAAAAACTTATTGACCTTGCTATCGGGATAGAAGGTATCAAAAATAATACCGGAACGCATGCCGCAGGTGTAATTATTTCTAGAGTTCCGTTAGATGAAATATTACCTGTACAGCCTTCAAAAGATGGTATTGTTCAAACAGGATATCCGCCTCATGATGTAACAGAAGTTCTGAGTCTTTTAAAAATGGACTTTTTGGGGCTGCGTAACCTTACGACTATATATAAAACTGTAGCATTGATTAAAAAGCGTCAGGGTATTGATATTGATATAAACCATATTCCGCTTGATGATAGGCCTACTTACCAAATGCTTATTGAAGGTAAAACGGACGGGGTATTCCAGCTTGAATCCACAGGAATGAAAAATCTTGTAAAAAAATTACAGCCTGACGTATTCGACGATTTAGGTGCTTTGGTTGCATTATTTAGACCCGGTCCTTTAAATTCAGGCATGGTTGATGACTTTGTAGAAAGAAAACATGGCCGCCAGCAAATTACATACGCTCACCCATTATTAGAGCCGGTATTGAAAGATACTTACGGAACTATTGTGTATCAGGAACAAATTATGCAGGTTTTCCAGGTTCTGGCTGATTATACACTTGGTCAAGCAGATATGGTTCGCCGTATGATGGGTAAGAAAAAACTGGACGAAATGGCAAAACAGAAAGGTTTGTTTATTGAGCGTTCGGCAAAACATGGAATGAGTGCTAAAGATGCGGAAACTTTATTTGAACAAATTGAAAAATTTGCTGAATATTGCTTCAACAGGTCGCATTCTGCTGCGTACGCTTTTGTGGCTTATCAAACAGCTTATCTAAAATGTCATTATCCGGTTGAATATTTATCAGAGCTTTTATCAAGTGTTTCCGGTGATCAGGAAAAAACACAGTTGTATATTGAGGAAGCTCAGAAAAACGGTATAAGAATTATGCCGCCAGATATTAACCATTCCTATGCCGGTTTTTCTCCTGACGGAAATAATATCAGATTTGGTTTAGCATCAATTAAACAGGTTGGAGAAGGTGTTATTGAAGAAATTATTAAAGAAAGGGAAGCCAACGGTGATTTTAAATCAATCTATGATTTTATTAAGCGTGTAGATTCAAAATGTACAAATAAAAGAACTTTGGAAGGGCTTATCAAAGCCGGAGCTTTTTCGACGATTGAAAAAAGCCGTAAACAGCTTATAGAGAATTTGGATTATATTGTTGCAACGGCCTCAAAAGAAGCTAAAGCAAAAGAATCCGGTCAGGGTAGTTTATTTGATATGCTTGGAGATACTGCATCTATTGATAATGCAAAATTCAGCCTTTCAGGCTCCGATGAAGAGTATGATGCAAGAGAAATTCAAATTCTGGAAAAAGAATTTTTGGGATTTTACGTAACAAGTCATCCGCTTTCAACAATCAGGGATAAATTACCATTTTTAATGACTCATAAAATATCTGAAATTCCTGAAGTTGCAAATGAGAAGGTTGTTACAATCTGCGGGCTTGTTACTGCAACAAAACAAATTCCGACTAAAAATGATCCGTCAAAGTTTGTACGGTTTGTTACCGTTGAGGATTTGACCGGTAAGATTGATACTCTTGCATTTAATTCTAAAATTGCAGAGTATAACGACTTTTTACAAAATGAACAGAGAATAATTGTTTCTGGCAAGGTTAGCAGACGCAGTGACGATGACCCGCCGATTATTTTGATTGATACTGTCAAACCTGTTGATAATTCAAATATTTTCACGATTAAATTAAAAGAAAAAATGAAATATGAAGAACTGTTTTTACTAAAACAAATGTTATGTAAATATAACGGGTCAGATCCAGTTATGCTCAAACTTCCCGATCTAACTGGTGAGGTGAAAATTCTTGCATCTTCAATTTTCTGGGTTAATTCATCAAATGATCTTGTGAATGCATTGAATAAAGGTTTCGGTCAAAAAGTGGATATTTCGGTAAAATCAATGGATACAGATTTAAAAGAAGCGGTTTAATTTATAAATTAAACCGCTTGTTTCTAATATTATATATTTTCTTAACTATTCTAAATTAACATTTTTAGTTAAAAATCCTGATGCATCGACATTTTTGCCTTGGGCTTCAGCGTTTTCTAAAAGATATGGCATAGCATCCATATTTCTTCTGATAACGTTTGTATCGCCAAGTCTAATGTCATCAATATTGATAGCAGGATTTGTCTTTTTGCTAATTTTATCTGTCATTTTTAAAAGTTCATCAAGAATTTTTAAATTTTCAGGTTTGCTGTCTTTAGAACATAAATGTGTGATTAGGTTTAAAAATATATTTTCTTTACAATTTCGACCTAAATCCATTGACGGCATGCCTTTTAATGTGTCTTTAGCAAATGTTGGGATTAATTTTTCAGTTAACTTTGCTTGTTCCGGAGCATTTGGTGCAGTTTCTAAAAATCTGCTTAAGAAAAATTTTGAATTAGCATCATCTGTATGTGTAACAACAGCTTCTGCTAAATCTACTGCTCTTGGATTTTCTTTACTGATTTTTGGTAATAAATTTAATAAATATCCCATAAGTGTAGTTTGTTTATTGCTTCTGTTTGAAACTCCGATAGTATTGAAATTTACACTTGGAAATATTTCGTTATTTATAAAAGCGTGTGTGTTTGATAAATCAATAACATCTTGTGCTAAACTCAAATGTCTTTGTGGCATAGAACCTGCATTAGCAAGAAATTCTTGAATTTCATTTGATTTTAATTCTGCAATTTTCGCATCAACGCCAAGACGTTTAAAGTGATTTAGTTTATCAGCCATTTTTTGTTCTTCTGGAGTGAATCTTCTTCCAAGATTTCTGAATTTTTCAGCAGATGATTGGAATATACGCATTACTGTGTCAAAAATAGTACTGTTTTTTGATTCTTTTTCTAAATCAATACCTAAAGATTCTTTTGCGTATTTAATTAATTCTGCAGTGATGTTTTTATTTTTGGTTTCTTCTTTTTTAGCAAGTAATGTTATAGAATCAAAAATTTCTTGAGCAGAGTTTGTACGAGGTTCATGAAATGTTGCACCCATTTGCATAAATCCACTTTTGCCTATTATTCGGTTTGGAAGAGGTTCTTTTAATGAAAGTTGTTGAGGGATAGCACTTGTAGCTTTTGAAGTTAGTTTTGAGATAAATGACATATATTTTTCCTTTCGAAATTTTGTAAAACTGTTGATATAAAGTAAAAACATACGTTTATTTGCTGAAAATTTAAAAACTGTACAAAAAACTTTACAAAAATTTTGGAAACAAAGTGCTTGAAAAATATTTTTTAGCATGTAGAATAAATGAGTAACCCAAATATGCGGGGGTAATTCAGTGGTAGAATGCCTCCTTGCCAAGGAGGATGTCGCGAGTTCGAGCCTCGTCTCCCGCTAATAAAAAGCACTCATCAAAGATGGGTGCTTTTTATTTGATAACATTAAGGTCACAAGTAGTGTATAAGGGTTAACTTTGCTGTATTTTAATACTCTGTTTATAATGTAATGCCGCCTTGCATTGTTAATGCAAATGTTTTAGCTATAAGTATTAAACTATATAATATAAAAATTTAAATTACCTGTTTTTTTATTTATTATTTTTGTATGATGGTTTTAAGTATTAGAATAGAGAGATGTATAATAATGAAAAGTTTTATTGTTTTTTTAGTTTCTTTGATAATTTTGTTGATTGCTGTTCAAAATATGCAAATGTTTCAACAGACCAGAGATGGCAAGCGTTTTGAAAATTATTCTGATGTACCTGCCGCTACTCTGCCGCCTATTTTGGTTAAATATTTGGCAAATGAGGGAGCCAGATATGCGGTTTATAAGATTCCTAATTACGTAAAAGACTTGCTCTTATATAATGATGAATATATAACTGTTTATAAAAGCAAACCGAAATTTTCAATAATACTTATTTCTCCTGAATTATTTATAGAAAAACAGCCTTCTTATAAAAGTTTCTATGATAAAGTTTATGAATTGGCAAAAATGTATGAAAATGATTTTAATTTACTTGTTTTAAATCACAATAAGGATAAGAAATACATATTAAAATTTGATGAACAAGGATACAAGGGATTACAGGAGCATTGTGCTGATTTTTGTATAATTGATCCGTCCAGAGATACTATGTTTTCATTTAATAGAATTTCAATAACGGAAACAAATGCCCTTGAGGCAGTATTTCAGCAGTACAGCGGACTGCTGCATTAAGTGTTTAATATTGTAAAACTGTTGGCTTCTTTTTCTGTATTTTGAGTCATGTTTGTCATATACTCGTAATAACTTACAGGTTATGGAGGAGGGTATTATGAAACAATTTTTGAAGATTACAGGCTATGTACTGCTCTCAGTATTAGTTTGTTTATATCTTGTCTTTTTATTTGTTCTTCCAAGAAAAATTGATTTAAATGTTTATAAATCAGAATTACAGAAAATAGTTAAAGAAAATACCAATTTATATATAGATTTTGACAGAGTTGATGTTATTACAAGTCCTTTGTTAGAAGCCGGTATAAAAACTTCCAATATCGAAGTTAAGCTTCCGGACGGCTCATTATTATTCAGTGCAGATTCATTCAAAGGTAAAGTGTTTTTGCCGAGTTTGCTGTGGCTTACAGTTAGAGTTTCGCAGGCAGAAGTCGATTCTCCAAAATTAAATGTAGAGATTTTAAACGGCGAAAAATATAAAGTTGCAAAAGTTTATGAAGATTTGGTTAATAAAAAAAGAGAACAAAGAAGATTAAATCCTCCGTCTTTTACTGAAGAAAGCGGACAATTGCCTTTTGATCCTTCAATTATCAAATTGATTATTCCTAATCTTAAATTAGATAATTATGAAGCAGTTATTGATGATATAAAATCTTCTCATAAGCTTACATTGAAAGGTGAGCAGTTAAAATTGGGTTATTTTAACGGAAAAGTTGCAAAATTAAAAACAAATGCGGAGTTTTTAAGCGATAAAGATAAAAATATTACGGCTGATTTGGATATAAATACTTTTATTCCAAAGTTTGCTCCTTCTGCTGAAGAAGATGATGATGACGGTGTATTTGAACTACCTTTTATAAATCCTGTCAGTGTATATCGTGATTATAATTTGAAATCTAACATAAGTACAAAAATTAAAGTTCGTCAAAATGAAGAAAATAATAAGATCTGGGCAAAGGGATTTTTGAATATTGACGGTACGACTATAACTCTTGCCGGATTGCCGCTGCCTGAATCTTCTTTTAATTTGATTGCAAACGGTAATGTTTTGAATTTCGATACGAATTTATATGTTACGGCTAAAGAATATTTGAATCTTTTCGGGACTTTGGACTATGGTAAAAAACCTTATGTAGATTTATCCGTAAAATCATCTCAAGTTCATTTTTCGAATCTTTTAAAGATTACGAAGGCTTATCTTGATACTATTCATATTAAAAATGACATAGATAAAATGTCAGCAAGCGGATATTTATTATCTAATTTCCATTTAATGACTGATTTTTCAAATATTAAATCTGACGGAAAATTTGTCATTCGCGACGGTAATATTGCTGATAGACATATCGGACTTTTATTTAACGATATAAATGTTAATTTGTTATTTGATGATAATATCTTCAGAGTTGAAGACAGCCACGTATTAATAAACGGCAGACCTGTTCATATTTCTGCAAAAATTGATTCTAATTCAATTGCAAATGTAAATATAATAGCTGATAAAATTCCTATTCCTGAACTTTATCTTGCTTTTGCACCAAGGGATATCAAAAGAAATTATTTGCTCAAATCAGGATTTTTAACTTTAAATGCTAAAGTTATAGGAGAAATAAAAAATATTACGGCTTTGTTAGAATTTGATCTGGATAAATTAAGATTAACAGACAATGCAGGAAAATTTATTGTTTTGAATGATTCTTTGCACTTTGGAGTAGTTAATTACGGCGGTGAAGTAAGCGGTAAATTGAAAAATAAAGGGTTTAAATTTATTATCCCTTCGACAAGTTCTGTAATTGCTGATGATTTAATTGTTGCGGATATAAATGATAAAAACACAAAAATCAATAAATCAGTTTTAAAATTTAATAAAAAATCACAAATAACTTTCAGCGGAAACATCTCAGATTATATTTCCGATTTAAAATCTGATATTACTGCGGATGGATATTTAACGGATTCTGATTTGAAAATCTTTATGGGTTCTGCGTTGGCTCCTTATTTTGAGTCGAAAGGTTCAATACCGGTAAAAGCCAATATGGATTTGAACGGTAAAAAAATAAAAGTTATAGCTCAGATGGAGGCAAACCCTAATTCTTATATAACTCCGGTTAAGATTGATGAAATTGAAGGTCAAAAATTACTGGCACAACTGCTTGCAGAAAAAAACGGTGATACTTTAAAAGTATATAAAACAGGATTATATGTACGCAAACCGTATGCTGTTTTTTCGGATAATTTGAAAAGAAATCTTTTGAATGCCCGTCAAATAGTTGGTATTCGTGCTATGGTTTCTAATTTAAGTACGGTTCCATTTATAAATATATTTAAAGTTACAATTCCTGAAGATTTAAATGGGTCTATCTGTATTTATAAAAAATCCAGATTTGTGGCAGGCGGTAATTTATTTGCATACGGAAAGCCTGATTCATTACGAATAAACGGAAGTTTCAATGTGAAAAATCTTAAGATTCCTGAATTGCTGACGACAGTCAGATATATATTGGTAAACTTAGGCAGTAATGATGTTAAAGTTAATATAAATGATGTTTTATCTAACGGTTCAGATTTTAATGTAAATATTCATTCAACTTGGCATAATTTATCACAAATGCAGCTGGGTGACGTGAGAGTTTATTCAAGATATATTGATGTTGATAAATTGTTAAAGGTTTCAGACAATTTGTTAAAAACTCTGCCGTCATCTTCAGGTTCCTCTGCTTCTGCTAAACAAGCTGAGATTCCTGTTGAGATTTTGAGAGGTGCTATCAATTTTAAAACAATTAAATCAGGTAATATTATTGTAAAAAATACAACAAGCAGAATGTCTTTGTTCAATAATATTTTGTATTTAAATAATTTGAGAACATATCCGATGGGCGGCAGTGTCTTTGGTGATGTTTCTATGAATTTAATATCAACTGAATTGAATGCGAAATTAAGCGGTAAAAATTTTGATGTTGAAAAAGTTTTGTTAGATGTGATGAATATGAAAGATACCCTTGCCGGAAATCTTCATTTTATTGCAGATATATCTCTCAGAGGAGTAAAAATTGAAGAACAAATGGAATCTTTAAAAGGATATGTTGATTTTGGAGTGAAAGACGGTCAGCTGGGTCCATTTGGTAAATTTGAAAACTTTTTGATGGCTGAAAATATAAGAGAAAATGCATTTTTCTCATCTTCTATAGGTTCTATTATTACAAATATTGTGACAATAGATACTTCTCATTTTAATAATTTGTACGGACATTTGACATTTGACAAAGGTTTTGCGGATGTTGCTCCGATAAAATCTCAAGGCAATGTTATGTCAATGTATATTGCAGGTAAAGTAGGCTTGCTTGATAACAGTGCAGATTTAAAACTCAGAGGAAAATTGGTATCTGCTTTTTCAGATAGTCTTGGGCCTCTGGCAAATATAAATCCGGTTAATTTGATAAAAAATACTCCGGGATTGAATATTGTTGCAGCTAAAACATTTATGATTTTCTGTGAGACTGTTTCTCAAGAAGAAATGGACGCATTGCCTGCTCTTGCGGAAGGTAAATCAGATAATTATGCAACAAAATTCCAAATTGTATTGAGGGGAGATACAAGGAAGCCTTTGAAAATGATAAAATCATTTAAGTGGCTGGCACTTGATTCTGATATAGAAGCTGCTCAATCTTTTGTGGATACAATGCCGACACCTGAACCGGGCGAAGAGAATATGACCGTAGAAGAATTGATTCAACTGAGAGCCCAGCAGGCAGAAGAAAAAGGTCATGGCCGCAAATCTTCAACCGTTCAAAAAGAAGAAAATAAATCGGATTCTTCTATATTAAATAAATTGAAATTAAAATTTAAACGTAATAAATAGTTATAGACGGCTGCAGAGATTTATCTCTGCAGCCGTTATTATACTAATATTTAGTTTATATCATTTTCTATGATAAAATTTGATTATGAAATATGTTTTTAAATATTTTACGGTATTTTGTTTATTTTTAGGAATATTATATGGCGGAATAATTTTAGTTTTACCTAAAATTTTGAATTCTGAAATGATGGTAAAAAGATATGAAAATATTTTGTCTTTAAAATTAAATTCAGATTGTGATATTAAAGGTTTCAAGTTCTCTATTTCTCCAAAACTTGCAGCCAGTATTCAAGTAAAAGAAATTTCTGCAGAAAATTCTAATGGTGTAAAATTTGTTGATATTAAGGACTTAAATATTATAATAAAGTTTTTTAAATTTATTCCGGATAATTTGTCGGCTGATAAAATTTATATAAACTATTATGTTTTAAAAGATTTGTTTAATACACCTTCTCCCCGTAAAATCTCCGGGAGTTATGAGAATTTTCCATCTGTGAACATAAACAGGATATATGTAAAACTTGATAATGAAGGTTCTTTTGCAGACATAAAAGATATTAAGTCTTATAATATTGATAGAAATAAGGTTTATGATTTTTATACTGTCGTTAAATTTCCATACTTAAAAAAGCCTGTTGAAATTGGTAAAAAAGGTAATATTTCATATAAAGAAATTTTGAGTTTTAATAATCTTTTAGTAAATTATGACAATGCGGAATTTTATATATTAGGGAATTTAAGGGACTTGAGTTTAAAAGGAAATAATTTACCTGTTAGGGAATTAGAAGAAGCTTTTTTATATTTTTATAAATTTAAGCACCCAAATAAAAAGAATTTTATAGAAAATTTTCAAAATTTTTCCGGAACATTGAATATTGATTTGAAATTATTAAATGGGGATTTGCAGGGAACGTGTACTGCTAATAATTTAAGTGCGGATTTTTCAAAATTTAAAATTCCGGTAAAACTTTCTCAAACTGTTTTTTACTTTAAAAATAGGGGAATTAAGGCTGCGGCTTCCGGAACTTTCGGTGGAGAACCGGTATATACGGATTTCTTTTTGTCAGGACTGGCATCAAAAAATTTAAAGGTTACTGGTAATGTAAAATCGAACTTTACAAACAGTTTTGCCAAACGTTATTTCAAGCTTGTTCATATCTCAGGAATTACAAATGCAGAAGTTCATTATCAGGTGCAAAATTCTCAGGTAGATATTGATTACAACTTAGAAATACCTAAGGGCAGCAATATTTTGTCAAAGTTTGGAAATATTGATAATATCAGTGTAGATAGATTGATTTCGGCTCATACTGTTAAAAATGGCGACAGTATAAAAATCAGTGAATATAAATACGAATTTTTACAGTCTGATAAATCTAAGTGGCTTTTATTAAAAGGGAACGGTTTGTTTACAAAATTAAGCGGATCTTATAAACCGGTTTACTTTACTTTAAAAACCAATGAAAAAGTAAATCTTTCCTTAATAAAATCTTTTATCCGCAACACTTTGCAGGGTGGTTATTTTACTGCAGATTTGAAATGTGATTTTTTAAAGAAGAAAGTTACCGGTTTTTTGAATGTTTATAAGACTTCTTTTAAAAATGTTTTATGTTTGGACAATGTAAATGTTCTGCTTTCTGAAAATCTTGTTGAGATTAATGCTGATGGAACTTTTTATGATTCGCCGATTTGCTTGGACTTTTCGGCTGATAATAACTTTGATGATATTATGATTCATAATATTGATATTATTCTTGAGCGTTTTTATATAAAAAGAGGAAATAGTGTTAGTACAAAGTCGTTTATTGTTCACAATGAAATAAATAAAAATCTGAACCTTGAACAAAATATGACGATTAAAAAAGGCAGAATTCATGTAAAAGAAATTGCAAGTTCAAAATTTAAACTTCACAATGTTGAGATGCTGGCAGATATGCACAACGGTCTGGTTCGTTTTACTATTCCGCAGACAGCTTATGCAAAAGGTATTTTAATGGCTTCCGGCAAATATAATCTTTTTAATCACTCTTCCGATATTAATTTTGCAGCCTCAGATATTGATTCAAATGAGGTTGCATCAAGTTTGTTCAATTTACATGATCAAATTGAAGGCAGTGCATTTGCGACTCTGCATCTTATTACGCTTAATAAGTTGAATGATATCAAAGCTTATGCCACGTTTGCAGTTAATGACGGTTCTTTGCCAAAATTGGGTTCTAAAGAATTTATAATAAGCGGATCTAAAACTCATAAAGTCTTATTTTTCCTCAAAAAGCCTTTTAAGTTCACATTATCGAAGATTTCAAATATTGATTTTTCAAATCCTGATATAGTTTCTTCAGACTTAAACGGTTCATTCTTTTTAGATAATAATGATATTAAAAATGTAAAAATATTTTCAAAAAATGAGTTTTTATCCTTATTTATAGAAGGGAATTATAATATTGTGAATGAAAATGGCAGGCTTTATATTTGGGGGCGTCATAACAGAATAGAAGAAAAGAAAATAAAAATATTTAAAATTCCTTTGTCATTTATATATAAAGTTGTATTCAGAAAAGAAAAGTCAAAACACTTGTATCAAGATAAGATAAAACAAATTCCGTCAATTAATGCGAAGCCTGAGGAAGAAGCTTTATTTCGAGTGTTTGTAAACGGCAACATCAATACAAATGATGTAAAAGTAATTTTAAAAGACTTAAAGTAAATATTACATTTCATCAAACAAAAGTACAGGCTGTGGAATCGGATTTTGCGTATCTCCTTCTCCTGTCCAATTTCCGGAATTGACTAAATCTTGTTTGGCAAGTTCGTCCATGTTTAATTTTTTATAAACTTCGGCTCTTTCAAGATATAATCTGTCTTTTAGCAGAAATACTCTATCATTTTCCGCTTTATCAAGTAAATCAGTATAAATAATCAAAGCTTCTTCATATCGTTTTATGTTATATAAAAACTGTGCTTTATCCCACAAGAAAGAATCCCGTTCGTAACTGCTGTCGGCATTGGCAATTTCTCTGTCAAAATCTTCAATTGCACTTTTGTATTCTCTGATATGGTATTTTATATAAATTTTGTTATCGAAATTCATAATATTGAACCCGTCAGCTCCGAGTTTGTATGCAGTGTCATAATCTTTTATTGCTCCTTCATAATCTTTGATTTGGAATTTCGCATATCCTCTTATAGAGTACCATTCTTGAGCAATTGGAAATATTTTTGAACCTATGGTTGTTAGTTGAATTGCTTGTTTATAATTTTTATTATCAAGCATTTTGCGGGAGATTTTGAATGGAGAAATAAAATTGCAGCATAAAATGATTACAAATATTACTACTAAAACTTTCAATAATTCACTTTTAAATAATTTATAGTATTTTTCATCAATATTTTCAGTATAAGGAAAACTTATTTTTTCATATTCCCCGAATATTTTGGCAAGTTTTTTTTCAAAGAATCTCGTGCAAATTATTGTAATTGTATGATAAAATCCAATAATTACCATAATAATAATTATAGCATTTATATACCAGTAATTATTCACGAATAACGTATATTTAGGGAATATTACAGCATATAAAAGAGCTAAAAACAAAATAAAAATAAGAACAGTTGAAATCCTCTTATGAAACTTAATTTCCTGCCAGGCACGATTAATCTCCTCTTCGTCAAAATCTTTATTAAATTTATATCCAAGAGAGGTATTGTTGATAGATTTAATTATTGTTTGGTTATCTCCGTTTTTTGTATAAAAGTCCATCGGAGATTGTTTATAAAGCATTTTTAGTATATTGATTTTTAACATTCTTAATATAAATTCCCTTATTGGATTATAATATCATAAAATGGGATGATGATATTATAATAATTTTCGTTTTTTTAAGATGCTTATCAGGAGTGAATTTTGCAGATATAAGTTTTATGATAATTCTTAATATTCTGTAATAAAATTAAACAAAAGAATGTATTTTTTCTGCAATTTCTTTTTCATCAAGACCTTTATAGTTTATTCTTGATGAAGTAATAGGCTGTTTGTAATCATATTTATTGATAGATCTGGAATCAACGATTACAGAAGGCGGAAGAATAGACCATTTATATAAAGCTGCAGCCATTCTTCTGTAGAATTTATCCAGCCATTGGATTTTTTGTTCTTTAGAAATTTCATTATTTTTCTCATATAAGAATGTTGAATTTAGCATATCATAATAGTGTTCTTTTTTATTTTCTATTCTCCAGATTATTTCGTCTAAGAATTCATAAGGCATCAAAGCATCTTCAGCTATCAGAGGTTTTCCTGTTTGAGGGTTTATTGCAAGTTCTGCCCCGGGTTTTTTTAGTATTATTGCTTCAGGGATTGCGTTTTTAACTTCTCGGTTTTTATTTAACCAGCGTGCGAGAGCAAAAAGTTTTGTTTTCGGAACGTCTGCAATAGGAGCAAATCCTCCTGACATATCACCGTTTATTGTTGCATAGCCCATATAAAGTTCAGATTTATCCGAGGTTGCAATAGGCAGACATCTATCAAATTCATTACTTATCCCCCACAAAAAGATTGCTCTTGAGCGGGCTTGTATATTATCCATCGTGAAAGACTGTTTATAGCGGCAGTCCCATTTTTCTTCAACTGTTCTGAATAATTTTTGCAGGCAGTTGTTAGTTGTTTCTACCATATCTTTTATTGAAGCTTCTGCGAAATTTATTCCAAGGTTATTTGCAAGTTTTTCTGCATCACTTTTACTTTCAAAACTTGTAATTTTTGATGGCATACTGACTCCGAATACATTTTCGCAGCCTAATGCATCTGCTAAAAGCACTGCACATACAGTTGAATCAAGTCCGCCGGATAATCCGAGTACAGCCCTTTTAAATCCTGTTTTTTTGAAATAATCCTGAATCCCCTGAATAATGGTTTTATATGTTCTTTCTAAATCAGGTTCATATTCAAGGGTATAAACTTTCGCTTCAGTCAAAGTTTTTTCAAGACCTTTGGTCAGCGGATAAATTTTTCCAAGGTTTTTATGCGGATTAACAATTAAAAATTGTTCTTTAAATGATTTTGCTCTGGCAAGCAGTTTTCCGTTTTTATCAAAAACTCTGCTAGAGCCGTCAAAAGAACTGTTGTCTATTGCCCCAACCTGATTTACATAAACAATTGGGGTTGAGTATTTTTTGGAAATAAAAGACAGCATATTATGTTTTAATTGTTCTTTCTTTGCTCTTGTCGGGGATGCAGAACAATTGATAAACACATCGGGTTTCTCTTTTGACAATTCTTCTATCGGATCTATTGAGTATAAAGTTGTATCGTTGAAAAATTCTTTATTATTCCAGCAGTCTTCACAGATTGAAATTCCGTATTTTAGATTATTTATTGTATTAACGGTTTCACATTTTCGGATTTTTTCGCTGTCAAAATTTCCTAATGTTTCTCCCGGTTGATTACCGATAACAGGAGACGGTTCAATATATCTATAGTCGTTAAATTCGGAATATGTCGGCAGCAATGATTTTCTTACAATTCCCTGAATTTTACCGTTTTGAAGTATCGCAACAGAGTTATAATACTTTTTCCCTGTCAAATGGTCGTATTTCCTTGGTTCCACAAATCCGACAATCGCAGATGTTTCTTTTGTAATTTTTGCGATTTCTTTAAGCCATTTTATATTTTCTTCAACGATTATAGGGTGTCTGTCGATAGTATCTTCTATAGGATAGCCCATAAGTGTAAGTTCCGGAAAAACGACCAGATTAAGCCCGATATTTTGAGCATGCATAATATATTTGACAACTTTTTTTGCATTGTATTCGATATCACCTGCTATCGGGTTTATTTGAGCTAATCCTATTGAGCCGTTTTTATATGGTTCAAGTAATTTTTTTAATTCTTTTTCAAGTATTTCACAATTTTCTTTTGATAAATCTTTGTCATAGATTTCTGAAAGTTTATAAATACATTCTTCTTTATGATATTTTTTCAAGATATTTTCAACTTTTTGGTGAAGTTCTTCTGTAGTCAACCTGTTATCTTTAGTCATTATTTCCGTATCCTCAATTTTAATTTAATTATATCTGAAAAATGATAAATATTCTTGAAAATAAAGTTGATTTTTACTATAATATTTCTGTTACCTGAAGCGGTATCGTCTAGTGGTTAGGACGGGAGATTCTCATTCTCCAAACACGGGTTCAATTCCCGTTACCGCCGGGGTAAATATATTGGGGTTGCAGGTCTGGATTTATTGAAGTGTATTTTTGCGAAAATATCTAATTTGACAATAATTTGTTTGAAATTCGCAAGTATTATTCCTCTTCAAGTTTAAATTTTTCACGTATTTGCTCAAGTCTTTTATCTTCAGGCAGTTTTTTTATAAGCTTTTTATAAATTTTTTTTAAGTTTATATAACTATTTTGGGACAAAGGGTGATTAAGATTGACTGTGAAGTTATACATATTTTCAAGTGCTTTTTCATACTCTTTTTTTTCTAAATACAGATAGGCAAGATACCATGATGTATTCTCCTGTATGTACTGGGTATCAATATCTTTGTTGTTTTTGAAGTCTTTAATTATTTTATTAATTGTTTCTATACCCTTATCATACTCTTTCTTATAAATATAACAACTTACTAAAAACAGTCTGCCTTCTACTATGTCAGGATTTTTTTTATTGAAATCTTCAATTAAATGAATATATTCTTGGCTCATTTTATTTTGAGAAGCCTGCAATTCTAATTGCAATACTTTAAAACATCTTTCTTTAGGAAAGATTTTTATAGCTTTTTCTACTAACTCCAAACCCAATTTATAACAATACAGCATTTTTAAAGAAGCAATCATATCAAAATACTGCCATACTGTAAATTTTTCCGCATTATATTTATAAGCCTTTTTGTAATATTTGTAAGCTTTTTTATAGTCGCCTTGTTCACAATATACATGTCCTAATATTGTATAAAAATATTTATTCAATTTTGCTGCTTTATTAGCATACTCGAACGCTTTTTCATATTCTTTTTTGTGAATATAAATATCTGCAATATAACCGTATACATCTGCACTTTTGGAATTTAAACTTTCTGCCTGTAACAGATAATTTAAAGATTTATCTTTATCCATCCCTTTTCCTTTGTAGTAATATAAAAAACCTTTTTGTGCATAACCTTCAGGTTCATCTTTATGTTTAAACAGGGCCTTATTTGCATATTCATGAGCCTTATTTAATTTGTTAAAAATGTTGTAGCACATTGAGATATTAACATACAGCATGACATTATTATCATCTCCATATCCTTTAGCTTCGGCTTTCAGATAATATTCCAGTGCTTTTCTATGCATATGCAGGGTATGATATATCCACCCTTTAATAAATAAAAAGTATGGAACATTTACTTTTTTAGCCAGTGCTTTATTTGTGTAAGCCATAGCTTTCAGCTGATTGTCTGAATCCATATAATAGTCGATAATTTTATCATATAAATCTGGTAGGTAACAATTATTTTTTTCTGCAAGTAAATATAATTCAAAAGCTTTTTGAGGATTTTTATAATATTCTTCATAAACTCCTGCCCAAATATAATAGGGAAGTCCGAAATCAGGATCCATATCAATAGCCTTTCGGGCATAATATTCAGCACGTTTAAATTCTTTATTCCAAAGAGCATAAAGCCAAGCCATACGTGCATACATTTCAGAAGAAATATAACCTTCTTTTTCCGCCTGTATGAATTTTTCGAGAGCCATATCGTTTTCATGATTTTTAAATAGTTCCCGCCCTTCCAGATACAAATTATAGCCTTTGTTTGAGGTCAAAGGCGACGGTTTTGATGTTTCTTCCTTTTTGAAGTTTTTGAAAAAATTAATTATATTGCCCATATATAAATATTATACAAAATTTAAAGACTCCGTTCAATGTTGTAAACGGAGCCTTTTATGATTAGATATTATGCAATTAGATTTTATTCTTCTGCACTCAATAGACCAAACAGTGCATCCCACCAGCTCAAGCCGCCTCTTGTTTTAAATTTTGTCAATTGAGAATCACTTTTTTTCACTGCTTTTGCCTGTTCTTTTTCATATTTTGAAACCTGTTTTTCATCTGCGTTTCTTGCTTCAACAATCGGAGTTGCATAAGCTACAAATGTTCTGTATTCGTTACAGCCATATCCGGCTTTCAGTTTCGCAGGATATGCATAGCTTACATAATTATAAACACTCATTGCTCTTTCTGCATTGGCAGGTTTTCCCTGAAGAGCTTCCCAATAAGTATTTGATTGTTTTGTTAATACAACAATAATAGCTAAAGGGTTGTAACCGGCATTTACCATTAAATTTGTTGCAATAATATCAGCCTCTTTTTCTTCTTTTGTGTACTGATAATTTGAAAGCAAATTAGATGAGCTGTCTGTTGTCGTTCCGCCTGTAAATAATTGTACAACTTTACCTTTTGAAGCGTGACCGCTAATGATGTGTCCGAGTTCATTTGCAACAACAGCAGCCACTTCATTGTCATTTCCTGCAAAAGATAATTCAGCACTTGATACATTTACTGTTTTGTTTTCTACATAATCAGAATTATCTACATAATCCGATACCACCTTGAATTTAACATTTGCAGTGGTTATTCCGTTTTTAGTCAGTAAATTTTGACCCACAACAGGCACTCTTGCTGCTGCATTGTATGTTGCAGCCTGAGTAGGAACAACTATAGCAAATGCTACAAAAAGAGACAATAATACTTTTTTCATATTTCCACTCCTTCTTACACTACCAACAATATATTATTACAAAATAATTTATTGTAAAATGTTTTTATCTAATTGATAAATTTTATAGGAGGTTATATGAAAGCTCTGATTTATGATAAAAATTTTGATGCAAAAATACAGCTATCTCAAAAAGAAATTCCGCAAATTTTAAATCCGAAAGATGCAATTGTTGAAGTTACTTTATCATCAATATGCACAAGTGATTTGCATATAATAAACGGTCAAGTTCCGAGGGCAAATAACAATATTATCCTCGGACATGAATTTGTCGGCAGAATCACAGCAATTGGCTCAGATGTGAAAAAACTCTCAATAGGCGACAGAGTGAGTGCAAACTGTGAAACTTTCTGCGGCGAATGTTATTTCTGCAAACGAGGTTATATAAACAACTGCCTGAATGGCGGCTGGGAATTAGGCTGCAGAATTGACGGCTGTCAGGCTGAATATGTCAGAGTTCCATACGCAGATCAGGGTTTGACAAAAATTCCTGATAACGTAACCGATAAAAATGCTCTGTATGTTGGGGATATTTTGTCAAGTGGCTACTTCGGAGCAGAAATGTGCGAAATAAAACAAGGAGATACAATTGCTGTCATAGGTTCGGGCCCTGTTGGTATGTGCTCAATGATTTGTGCAAGACTTATGGAGGCAGAAAAAATAATTGCAATTGATATTAACGAAAACAGATTGAATATTGCTAAACAGCAAAAACTTGCAGATTATTATCTCAACCCCAAGACCTGTAACATAGAACAAGAAGTAAAAAAACTTACCCAAAACAGAGGTGCAGACGGAGTTATTGAAGCCGCCGGGGGGGTAAATGTTCACTGCCAACAACAAAATTCATTACCACAACAAGGAACCTTTGAACTTGCATGGAAAATTGCAAGACCAAATGCTATTGTTGGAATTGTTGCTATGTATGAGGAAAATCAAATTCTGCCCCTGCCTGAAATGTACGGCAAAAATCTTACATTTAAAACTGGCGGGGTTGATGCTGTTCATTGTAAAAAGCTCTTGCAGCTTATTTCTGATGGTAAAATCAATACCGATTTTTTGATAACTCAAACTTATCCGCTTGATAACATTCTTGAGGCTTATGAGTATTTCAAGAATAACAAGAATACCTGTCTTAAAATTGCAATAACAAAATAAGAAAAGTTTTCTTTTGCCGCTACTCAATAAAATCCCTCGCTTATAAACGAGGGATTTTATATAATAATATGAGTAATTAGTGTTTATATTTTTATCAAAAAGAATTTGCTGTCTTTCTTAGCAAGAACTTTGTGCTGGGTATCTTTTTTAAACATTAAAAGTTCTCCTTTCCCGACTGTAAATTTTTCGGCATCAAAATGCAATTCAATTTCACCATCAATTACATATACTGCGGCATCTTCAATTGATGTATGTGTGTCTATTATTTCATCTTTTTTCAAAGCAATAATATTCAAGCTTGAATTATTGTTTTCAATCAGGATTTCCTTTTCAAAATTAGAATCTTTTAAATCAACTATATCTTTTGCTTTCAATACATTAAAGAACATAATTTCCTCCTTGTTTATATGAAAGTATTTTAAATTTATAAAAGAAGTTTTCAATTCCCTTATAATAGATGTCTGATTGTCTATAAATATATATCTTAAAAGCTAATAGCAAGTTTTTATTAAAAAAATAATATAATTTTATGATAAATTTTAAAAGTATATTATTATGTTTTTATTTGCTGTTTATTTTTACGTTGCAGGTTAATGCTGAAGATATTCAGGTTGCAAGTTTTGAAGAGTTAATAAATTCAAATCCCGGCAGCGGTGATACTATTGAGTTTTTAGATAATATGAATTCTGATGCTACAATAGGATATAATTTTTACGGGCTGGATATTCAATTTGAAGGTAACAATTATTCTATCAATGGAAATGAAATTTTTGGCGGGTTTATATTAAATCAGGATAGCTTATTTAATCAGGTAAGAATATTGAACTGTATGGGTCAGGAATATAATCGGTCAAATTTTGCCGGTGCTGTGTATAATAACGGAGGAACTATTGAAATAAATTCATCGGCTTTTCAGGGAAATTTTGTTGATGCAAGCGGTTTTAATTTTGCAGTTGGCGGAGCTTTGTATAATCTGAGCGGCGGGCATATTGATATTGATAATTCTTTATTTGAAAATAATTATTCTGACGGAGCCTCTTCATACGGAGGAGCAATTGCTAATGGTTATCAGCAATCAGGAAGCGGAGCAGAAATGACTATAAGCAATTCAATTATTCGGAATAACTATTCGGAAGGTTCTGTTGTTCCTCATGGTGGTGCCATTTATAATGTAGGGAACATAAATGTTAAAAATTCCGGAATTGAAAATAATTTTGTTAAAGGAACTGACGGAACCTATGCTTTTGGCGGTGCTATTTATAATGAAGGTGATACATATTTAGCAAAAAGCAGGTTGAATAATAACAAAGCATTATCAGGGGATTATTCATTTGTATATGGCGGAGCGGTGTATAATAACAGCCGATTGGAGATTACTGATTCTGAAATTAACAATAATATAGTTCAGGGCGGAGTTTATTCTTATAATGCCGGAGGTGCAATTTATAATGCTTCCGATGTTAAAATCAGCGGAAGCGAGATATCTTTTAATAATATTCAAGGGGCTGAAAATACAGTGAATCATGGCGGGGCTATATTTAATGCGGGAAATTTAGAGATAGAAAATTCTAAAGTTTCTGATAATACGATCAATACATCTTTTCAAAGTGACGGCGGTGCAATTTATAATAATACAGATGCAGATTTGGCTATAAAAAATTCTACAATCGAAAACAATTCCAATACAGGAGAAGGTAACGGCGGAGCCATTTATAATTCAGGAAAGCTGGTTATAGAAAATTCTATTTTTAAAAATAATAGAAATAACGATACAGAAAATGATATTTATAATAACAACGCTTCAATTGAATTTAATGGCAGCGGCAGCAGCTCGATTTTGAGCGGTGTTTCCGGAAATGGTACTATTGTCAAAAATGATGTGGGTATATTAAATTTAGGAGGGAATAACAGTGATTTTAAAGGTGATTTTGTATTTAATGCGGGAACTGTTAATCTGTTAGCGGATAGTAGTTTTTTTGATGCTCAAAATACAAATTTAGGTAATAACGTGAATTTAAATACGCAAAATGGTGAAATAAGTTCTCTTCATTTCAACAATTTAAATTTAAACGGACAAACAAATCTTTTTGTGGAGGCTGATTTAAATAGCAAAACTATGGATACAGTAAGTGCCGGCAGCTTGAATGGTAACGGAGTATTATTTGTAAAGAATTTAAAATTGTATGGAACTCCTGAATCTAAAGATATTTCCATTCATTTTGCAGATTCTGTATTGAAAAATTATGTGAGGTATAATCCGGATGAAATTAAAACACCTATATATAATTATAATGTAAGATATGATAGTTCTGACGGAGATTTTAATTTCCTCAGAGGTGATTTCAACCCATCTATTTTTACATCTGAGGTTGCATCGCAATTAGGCGGATATTTAGTTCAGCTAGAAACTTATAAAAATGTATTTTCAAATCTAGACATGGTTATGATAACTCCGCCGGATTCTGCTAAAAGTTTTTCTTATTATAATAAATTTGCTGCTTCAAACGGCCGGCTTGCCTTTTCTCCGTTGTTTATGCCGGAACAAAGAAAGGGTATCTGGTTCAAGCCGTATTCTACATTTGAAAATGTTCCGCTCCGGCATGGTCCGAAGGTTTCTAATGTGCTGTACGGTGCAATTGTTGGCGGAGAAAGCGAACTGATGAGATTAAAACATAAATGGTATATGATGTACGGTGCATACGCTGCTTATAACGGCTCGCATCAGGCTTACCAGGGAAACAGTATTTATAATAACGGAGGTTTAATAGGGGCTGATGCAGTATTTTATAAAGGCAGATTTTTTTCCGCCTGGACAGCTAATGCAGGTGCTAATGCCGCTGAAGCTTCTACCGATTTCGGACGAGAAAATTTTGCAATGTTAAATACCGGTATTGCACAAAAATCGGGTTATAATTTTGAAGTTTTTGAAAGAAAGATGATAATTCAACCCAGTATCATGACTTCATATTCATTCATAAATACGTTTAATTATACAACAGCTTCAAATGTAAATATAAATACCGAACCTTTGCATGCTCTGCATATTGAACCCGGAATAAAAATTATCGGAAACTTTAAAAACTATTTACAGCCGTATCTTTCTGTTTCAATGGCTTGGAATATAATAGATCATGCCCGTTTTCAGGCAAATGATATTTATCTTACGGATTTATCCGTTAAACCTTATGTTCAGTATGGTGTTGGTATTCAGAAACGCTGGGGTGAACGGATAACAGGATTTTTGGAAGGAATGATACGCAATGGCGGAAGAAACGGTATAGCTTTACTTTTTGGCTTGAGAATAAGTTTATAATTTTTAGTCCATACTTCCGCTTCGTAATCCTTCAATATCAAGGGTTATGTATTTTATATCTAAGGTTTTTAAATCTGTAATAAGAATATCTTTTTTCTCCAGAAATTCTTCAAATTTTTCATGTGGAATTTCTAGTCTTGCAATATCGTTATGTATACGCAGCCTGCAATTATCAAATCCGTTTGTTTTTAAAATATTTTCTCCATGTGATACTGTTTTGAGTTTTTCTTCGGTTAACTGTGTTCCGTAAGGAAATCTTGTTGCAAGACATGGAGTTGAAGGTTTGTTAAAAGTTTCAATTTTGCACAGTTTGGCAAATGTGCGTATTTCTTGTTTTGTTATTTCAAATTTAGCTAAAGGTGAAATAATATTCAATTCTTTAAGAGCTTTCAATCCTGGTCTGTATACTCCTAAATCATCAAAATTTGTGCCGTCAATTATGTGTTTGAAATTATTTTCTTTTGCGAAATTTACCAATTCAGAGAACATTAATTTTTTACAGTGATAGCATCTGTCTTTTGGGTTATTTGTGAGATATTTATTTTTTAGCGGATAAAATTCTATAATTTTTTGTTTTATGTTGTATATTTTACAGAGATTTTGTGTAAGTTCAATTTCTTCTTTTGTTTGAAAGCTTGATTTAAGTGTTACAGCAATAGCGTTTGTATTTTGGCAGAGATAAAGAAGTACTGTGCTGTCAATTCCGCCGGAAAAAGCAAGGCATAAACCCTGCTTTTCCAGTTGTGATATGTAATTTTTCAGATTATTGAATTTTGTCTGCATCTGCAGTTACCATTTTTCTGTTTAATATTAAACATGTTAATAACATAATGATTCCAACTGCAAATAAGCCGGCAATATTTCCAAAAGTATACGGCATATTTGCAAATAGAGCAGATTTGTTTTGGAATGTTTCCGCTAAACTATAAAGATGATTTTGAGTCTGCATAACGACGGAATTTGAAATGTTTAATAATGACCATTCAAGTCCGTCAGGTTTTGAAGATGCGTAAGGAGCTATTATACCTGCCAGAATTAAAGATAAACCTGCAAAAGATAAAGATAATTTTTTAGTTTCAACAAATTTTGCAAGTACAACAATACTCCCCGTTACAGTTCCTTCAACAAGTCCGATAGGCAGATGAATTGCCTGCATAAGACCCGTAAAGTTTAAGATTTCTGACATTTGTATAGAACCTGATAATGCACCTTCTGCAATAACGGCAATAGAGCCAATTTGTAATGCTGCAACTGAAGATAATAAAGCCGCAATAAATATTTTATTATTCTTAGCAAGCGGTTTGTAGATTAGAGGATAAATTGCAAAGCAGGCAAGAAAACCCATATTAAAAATATTACAGCCTAAAGCGAGTAAACCACCATCGGCAAAGAAAACGGATTGGACAGTCAATATTGCACAGATTGCAAGAAACGCAGCATACGGACCGATTATTGCAGATAATAGAATAGCTCCTACAATATGCCCGCTTGAGCCGGTAGTTGGAATTGCAAAATTTATCATTTGGAGTGCAAAAACTAATCCTGTTACTGTTATTGTCTGAAATATTTTATCTTTTAGAAAATCTTTTTTTGCTTTTTTAAACGCATAAATAGCAGTTAATCCTGCAATTGCAAGCATTGGAATTCCTGTAACCGGACATATAATACCATTTCCTAAATGCATAATTATTCTCCTTTCTCACAAATTGACATAACTCTTAATATAGGATTTGAATAGGGTCTTTTACCTGCTCCGTATCCTGTTTTTTCTATTATAATTTCTTCAGGTAATTTTGCCCCAGTATATAATGCTGCAGCAATTGCGGCTCCTGTCGGAGTGACCATTTCTCCATTATTGTCTGTAATTTTCAACGGCAGATGATATTGTGCTGCAATTTCACAAACGGCAGGTACCGGTACAGGAAGTTTACCATGCTGGCATTCCACAAAACCTTGTCCTTCTGTAAGAGTTGAAAAATATACTTTTTGCGGATTTAAATCATCAAAAAGAACAGCAAAACTTACTATATCAGCAATAGAATCTATTGCACCTACTTCATGAAAATGTACATCTTTAATATCTTTTCCATGAACTTTACTTTCTGCTTCAGCTACAATTCTAAAGATTTTTTTTGCTAGATTTTTCGCATTATCTGAAGTGTCGACCTTATCAATAATTGCATTTACATCATCAAGATTTCTATGTTCGTGGTGATGATGAGAGTGTTCAAGGGTATGTTCATCGTGCTTGTGTTCCGGTAATATTACATCAAAATCTGTTGCCATAATTGCATTTATTGACTTTTTTGAAATTACATACTTAAATTCATTATCTAAGTTCATTGAAGCAAGAGCTTTCTCAAGTTTTTCTTGAGATGCTCCCAAATCAAGCAATGCTGCAACCGACATATCTCCTGAAATTCCTGATTTACATTCAAAGTATAAGTCCATTATTTTTTCCCTCTTATAATTAGTGTATTAATTTGGTTTGCACTGTAACCGGCATTAAAGCCGTTATCAATATTGACTACAGTCATTCCTTCTGCACAGGAATTAAGCATTGTTAAAAGTGCGGATAAACCTTTGAAAGAACTTCCGTAACCTACAGATGTCGGAACGGCAATAACAGGAATATCAACAAGTCCAGCTAAGATTCCGCCTAAAGCCCCTTCCATTCCTGCAACAGCAATTATTACATTTGCTTTTCTTATATTGTCAATTTTATCAAAAAGACGGTGTATTCCGGCAACTCCGATATCATAGTATTTTTTTACGTTACTTCCGTAAAATTCTGCTGTTTCTGCTGCTTCTTCAGCTATAGGAATATCTCCTGTTCCGCCTGTGCAGATTGCAATTTCTCCAATTTTTTCAATAGGCTTTCGGATTAAGGTTAAGACTCTTGCTTTTTCATTGTAGTTAATATCTGGAAATTTTGATTTTAATTCTTCTGCCTGTTTTGAATTTGCTCTGGTGCCTATTACATTCTGTCCGTTTTTGGCAAATTCTGAGAATATCTTTATAAGCTGGTCTGTTGTTTTGCATTCACAAAATACAGCCTCTGAGCAGCCTCTGCGTTTCTGTCGTTCAATATCAAGCTTTGCAAAATTCAAATCCACATACTTATTGTTCATCTTTGTATTCTACTCCTTGAGAGCTGCTATCAGTCAAGTTTAATGTTTGTTTTTTCGTATTATCGTTTTTTTTATATTTTCTTGCAAACAGTAAACCTGCTTCAAATAGAAGGTATGTCGGAACTCCAAGCATAAGCTGGCTTATGATATCAGGCGGTGTAAATATTGCCGCCAGAATAAGGATTATAATAATTATATAAGGACGCTTGTCGCTTATTGTTTCGTAAGAAATTATTCCTGATTTAATAAGGGCTATTGTAATTAGCGGCATTTGAAACATTATTCCAAAAGCGACAGACATCCATAGTGTTAAATTTATAATATTAGAAATCCCAAATACAGGGTGTATATTATCTGATGAAAAACTCAGCCCGAATTTTATAACCAGCGGAAGTATCATAAAGATACAGAATGCAACTCCGAGTATGAATAAAAATGTTGCGGTTAATACAACTGATTTTATAAATTTTCTTTCATTGTCATAAAGGGCTGGCAATATAAAATCCCAGATTTTCTTTGCAATATACGGAAAGCAAATTATAAGAGCCAGTACCATTGCTGTTTTAATTTGAAGCATAAAAACTTCAGCAGGCGAGAAAAAATTAAAAGTTATATTAGAATCTTGTATGATTACACCTAATATCCAATCTAAAAATTTAGGAGCAATAAATAATGTGACAGGCAAAACTATGCACAGAGAAAGCAAACATTTTAACAGTGTCTGTCTAAGTGCTTCTAAATGTTCAATTAAGCTTTCACTTTTGTCTTCCATAGGCTAGTTCTGAGGTCTTTCGGTATCTTTAGACGGATCAAATTCTTCAGGTTTCTCTACGGTGTTTTCTATAGCATCTTTCAATTCATTGGCTTCGTCTTTTATAATATTTTTAGCTTTTTTATATTCATAAGAAGCTCTGCCCAATGCTCTTGCAATTTCAGGAATTCTTTTTCCTCCGAACAGAAGAAGGGCAACAACAAGTATCAATAATATTTCAGTTATACCAAGTGACATATTTTTCTCCTTCTTTTTTATAATATTTTTTGTTCTTTTATTTCAAAAATTTCAATAGCTCCGCTGTAACATGCATTTTTACAGGCTCCGCACCCGATACATTTTGCCGCATTTAAAACCGGAGGTTTTCCGTTTTCTCTGATTATAGCATGCACAGGACAAATACTTTCGCATATTCCGCAATTTATACATGTATCTTCTTTTATCATAGCCATTGCAATTCTTGTTTTTTGTTTTTCTTCAAGTGTGATTTTTTTGATTGCACCTGAAGGACATACTTTTGCACATTCATTGCAGTCAAATTTACAAAATGAGTTTGTATAGTCAATATGTACTGCTTCATAGTTTTGATCTGCTTTTTTTATAATTTTATTCGGACAATTTGTAACACACAGATTACAATTTAAGCATTTGTTTAAAAATCTTTCTTTATCGCCAGCACCGGGAGGTAATATTATATCTTTAATTTTTTCAGCAATTTTGTCTTTTATTTCTATCCCTGCTTTAACCATTGCACCCAGCAATAAAAGTGCAGTTCCGCCGATAATTATCTGCCGTCTTTTTAGGTTGAATTTTATACTGTTTTTTGGTGCAATTCCATAATTTATGCCGCCTTTAGGACAGACATTTAAACATTTTAAACACTTTATGCAGATTTCATTATCAATTTTTTTATCTTTTGAATTTATGCATCCTGAAAGACAAATTTTCTCGCAGTTTCCGCAAGATACGCAATCTTTCGTTATATAAATTTTGAATAGAGAAAATTTAGAAATTATTCCTAGTAAAGTTCCTACAGGACAAAAGTTTGTACAAAATATTCTGTCACTGAACATGACGACAACCAACACTATTATCAGAGCGGCAATTCCAACAGCGGATAGAGTTAGTGCAGATCCAAAAAGCGAATACGGATCAATATATCTTATTACAAGTGAACTTCCGCCAATGAATATTCCCCATACAATTGCTGCGATAAAATATTTTAACGGGAAATTCCCTAAGCGTTTCTGATTTTTCACTTTATGTATTTTAGTTTTTATAAATCCTATAATTTCCTGCAGAATGCCAAAGGGACAAATAACAGAACAATATATTCTTCCGCATAAAAAAGTTATCACTGAAAGTATAATCAATAAAATTACGGCAGTTATTGAAAAATCTGTTATAACTCTCTGTAATACCGGTAAAATTTGTATATTAAATATCTTAATCGGGTAAAATGTTCCTAAAAATCCTGCAATAGCAAGGGTAAAAACTACCCCTGCTATTGTTAGTCTGATTTTATATAAATGTTTTTGATTCACTGTTTATTTTTTATCCTTTGCGGCTATTTTATTTATTTCTTTGTCTATTTTCTTTAAAAGTCCGGGTATGTCTAATCCCTGAGGGCAATTTTTAGAACATAAATGACAATTTATACATTTATCAGCTCTTTCATCTTCTTTCAAAGCTGTATAGTTTACATTGAACATAAATCCGTTGCCGTTTGATTTATAAACGTTGTACAAACCGAATATAGCAGGAATATTTATTCCTCTGGGGCATACCTCCATACAATATCTGCATGCTGTACAATTTATTGCACCTTGTGATTGAATAATTTGAGCAATCTCTTTTGCTGTTTTTTCTTCTTCTTCAGTAAATTCTCTGAAGTTTGTAAAGGTGTCAATGTTTTCCTTTAATTGCTGAAGGTTGCTCATTCCGCTTAGAATTGTAAATACCCGCTTTTTACTGGTAACCCATCTCAAACCAAATGATGCCTGAGTATCATCAGGACATTTTTCTTTAAGTTTATCTGCGGCTTTTTGGGGCAGATTGCACAAGCCGCCGCCTCTTAATGGTTCCATTACAATAACCGGAACTTTTGCTTCATCTGCAATTTCGTATAATTCTTTTGCATTGATGACTTCCCAATCGAGGTAATTTATTTGCAGCTGGCAGAAGTCCCATTTATGTTCTTTGATTACTTCTTTGAGCATATTCGGATCTCCATGGAATGAAAATCCTAAATGTTTGATTTTACCTTCTTTTTTTAGTTTTAAAAGTTCTCCGTACATATCATTGTCACGATAATTCTTTATGGTATTTTTGTTAATGTTGTGTACCATATAATTATCAAAATATTCAACCTGGCATTTTTTCAGTTGTTCATTAAACAATTTGTGTACGTCAGACGGTGAATTTACAAGGTATGCAGGGTTCTTGTCCGTTAAGAAAAAGCTTTCTCTGGGGTATTTTTTTAGAATTTCTCCTATAGCATTTTCGGATTTTCCTTCAACATACATATATGCGGTATCAAAATAGTTAGCACCATGAGCCATAGCGTATTCAACCATTTTATCAAGTTCAACCATATCTATTTTACCGTTACGCATTGGCAGCCGCATGCAGCCAAGTGCAATTAACGGCATTTCAAGGTTGTCAAACTTTCTTTTTACAACCTGCTTTTTTGTAGTTTCGGGCTTTTCTGTTTTTCCGCAGCCTGTTAATAGAGCTGTTCCTCCTATTGCAAGTGCAGAATTTATAATAAATTCACGTCTTTTCATTTATTCTCCTTACAAATTTAAGTTGTTTATCCAATTTTGTATTTCGGCATCTTTTGCGGAATTTTCGTATGAAGTAAATCCTTCCGTAACTTTTGCATTTGGAGCAAGTTTTTGTATATCTGTGTATGTAGAAGAAGCTCCGCCTCCTCCATGTGTACAGAAAGGAGCAATGATTTTCCCGTCAAAATTATTTTTTGTTAAAAATGTTTTGACCGGTGTAGCCATTGTATACCACCAAACCGGAGTACCTAAGAAGATTATGTCATAATTTTCAACATTTCCGTTATCAACAAGTTCAGGTTTTATGTCGTTTTGTTTTTCTGTTTTTGCAAGGTTAACAATATCATTGTAATTTCTCGGATATTCTTTGACCGTTTGAATTTCAAACATATCACCGCCTGTTATATTTTGAATTTTTTGAGCCGCAGCTCTTGTGTTTCCTGAATAAGAGTAGTATGCAATAAGAATTTTTTTATCGCTCATATTAATCTCCTTTCTTGAGTTATTTGCAAAACCTTTGTATATACAGAATGTACAAAATATAGCAGCTAAACTCAAAATAAGCAATAGTTTATTTTTCATATTATAATATTCCTTGTTAAAACTGTACAGTTTTATTTTACACCTTGATAGCTGCTATCAGTCAATAGGGATTTTATAGCAAAAATCTTTATGTTCATATTTTATACATTTTATAAGGAGAAAATTTATGCAAATAACAAATACCCCAAATACCCATACTCCGCAAACTTTTCAGGGAAGATATTTAATAAAAGGCGGCAGCGAGCTTGTTAAAATATTGCAGACGGAAGTTTTGCCGGCATATAAAATTGTAAGACCAGCTAAACCTGTATCAATTCTTCCGGTTGATAATATATTTCGCAGTTTTTTGTCAAAAACTGTAGATAAGGAGGCTAGAGCTGCGGGTTATGGCAGAGAATGGTTTCTTCAAAATGCACAACGCCATGGGGTAGAAATTGACTTGAAGAATAAAGAAGATATTTTCTTAATGTCAGGAGATGATTTTTTCGATTTGGATAAATATATGTTAAATCGGGTAAGTTTTATGGGTAAGCTTAAAAATTTCTTTTTAAGTATTGGTGATTATAGGCATGCAAAAAATCAACTTCCGCATTTACAAAGTATAGATTTCGCCTCAAGAGTAGTAAAGAAGCAAGAAGCCGGTTTTTATGATTTTATCAACAAGAAACCTTGTAAAAAGGTGAATGATATACATGAATTGATGTTTGAACTTCTTACAGAGAAATAAAAATATTTTCTACATTGAAATTACTTCAATGTTGTCAAGATTTACGTGCTGTTGAGCCTGCCATAAATCGTAAGATAATTGGAGGTTCAGCCATAATTTAGCAGAAGTGTTTAGAGCTTTGGAAAGTTTTAGAGCCATTTCGGGACTTATGCCGGTTTTGCCGTTTACAATCTCAGATAAATTTTTGCGGCTTGTTCCAAGTTTTAATGCGAATTCCGAAATAGTTAAATTTAAAGGTTTGATCCAATCTTCTAAAAGTATTACACCCGGGTGCGGCGGATTGTACATTTCCATAATATTATGTCCTTTCTAGTGATAATCTTGGTAGTCAACGATGTATATGTTATTTGTAGTTTCATCATATTCAAAAGTTATACGCCAATTTGCCTGAACTGTTACAGCCCATAATCCTTGCAAATCACCTGTTAGCGGGTGTAACCTGTAAGCCGGCGATGATAAATCATTCAAGCCTGTCATATTGTCTAATACTGCGAGTATTCTGGATAATTTGTCTGCATGTATTGCTTGAATACCTTTTTTATTGCCGGTTAGGTAAAACTTTTCTAGCCCTTTATGCTTGAATGATTTAATCATATTTATATTATAACCTATAACGTTACAGGTGTCAATATCTATGGTTAAAAATATGTAATATAATATTAGAAATATTGAATAAAATAATATTGGTATTGATTCCAAATGCGGCGGCGGGATTTCCCGCCGCCGTTTCCAATATATTTTTTATATAGTAAATTCGTTTAGTTCATATAATAGTCTGTACGCAAGTTTTAATTTTTTTTTATCCATAATATTTAATAATTCGCAAATATCTTTTTTAATATTTTCGCTGCGTAAATTTCTTTTATCAAGATAAAAAGCTGGTAAGGTTCTATATCCAGAGTTGAGCATAATTTTGGAAGTTTGTTAAGGGCAACATAGTTATGACCGTTTTCCAGCAGAGAGATAGACTTTGTATTAAAATCAAGAGCTTCTGCGAGTTGTTCCTGAGTAAGATCTTTTTGTTTTCTGTAGAACTTAATTCTCTCTCCGATAAGTTTTTTAAAAGTTTTATCATTCATGATTATTTATTATTTCGTATATTTTTGAAAGTTACCACCAAGTATTTAAAGTAAATATGTATTTATACACCTAAAATCATCTAAAAAGACTATTGTAGTCAATAGTTTAATATGGTTATATATTTAATGTGGTAGGTTAACTAAATATATAACTTAATAATATTGAGGAAATATTTATGAAAAAGATTGTGACTTATATAGTTTTTGCATTCTTATCCGGTTATTTTGTTGCGAATATATTGAGTCCAAAGTTTGGTTTCCAACCTGCAAAGGCTGAAGTTGCAGGCATGAATAGTTATGATCTTAAGTACGATTATGATTTTAAACGGGCTGTAGAGATGATAGTTGAGGATAATTGCGAAATCGTAAATTTTGGTCAAGGACTGGAATTAGAGTGCCGTTAATGTATGGAGAAATTTATGAAGAGAGTATTTCTACTATTAGGTGTATTGATATTAAGTATAGCATCTGCATTTGCTCAATATCCTGCTATTAAAAGCTATAATACAGGTTCAAGCAGAGTTTGCACTCCGGCTCAATTGAATTATTTGCAAAGCCAGTATGATAAAATTGTTAATGAACTAAAATATGAGAATCCGTATAATCAAGCAGTAACTGCAGCCACACCTACAGGGTATGTTGTAGACCCAGACAGAATCGCTAATTTAAGGCAAATTGATAGAGATGATGCAGTCACAGCTGCGATGGGTTTAATTTCTCCTTTGCCAAGTGCAACTCAAGAGTACTTAGATGACCAACGATTAGCTTATGAAGCTCAGATAGCACAGGCTAACGGCATGCCGTATAAAGATTATATGAATATGCAGCAGATGAATTATAACTCAATGTATCAGGTAAGAATGCAGCAGCTGCAAAATTATCAGGAACTAATTAATCAGTGTTTAAAAAATATGCGATATCAGCAAAATTATTACAATTTCAGATAGGTAAGTTATAAGTAATATGAACAGAATATTAAAAAGAATAATTTTAAGTTTATGTATTATTTTATCTTTTTATTTTGTTTTTGGTTATTGTGTGCAGGCAGAGGCTGTACCCGCAGATACATATAATTTGCAATCAAGTTCTGCACCAGCAACTCAAATCTATAACAAAAATGTTCATTCAATGGTTTATATAAAGACTCAATCCGCTCAGGGCAGCGGTGTTATTGTAGATGAAGCAGGGACTATTGTTACCTGCTTTCATGTAATTGCAGATGCTGACTATATAAATGTGAAAACTCAGGACGGTTCCACATATACTGTTAACGGGTTCAAATATATAAATCCGTTAACTGATGTTGCTATCCTGACTCTGGATGCTCCTTTTTCAAAGTTTGTACCCATAAGTATTGATAAAGATAATATTCAAGTGGGCGAAAAAGTTTATACAATTTCCAGTCCGAAAGGTTTGCAGTTTTCATTTTCTGATGGTATGGTTAACCAGTATACTGATAATTATATCCAATTTTCTGCCCCTATATCTACAGGCTCAAGCGGCGGAGCTTTGCTCGATGCTAATGGTCATCTTATCGGGATAATAACTTCTCTATTAAAACAATCTCAAAATATAAATTTTGCTTTACCTAATAAATTTTACATATCAAAAATATCTAACCAAACAGTAAAAAATACATACAACCTGAAATGGACTGATTTTGTAGCAAGTAATGCTAATACAGATCAGTTTAAATTGTATGCCGAATATGCTATCAAAGAAAAACAACTGGGTTTGATATATCGTTATACAATGCCGTTTACTCTGGTGCCCGGAGTTCCTCCCGGTGTTTACGCTCTCGTTGGAGAATGTGCTTTGTATGAATATTTTATGACAGGTCAGGAGCAGGCTAGAAATGATGCAATATTATTGTTTGAAAAATCTATCAATGTTAATTGTAATGTCGAACCCTCAACAATGGCTCTAGCAGTTTTATATCCTTTGTCAGCTTCCAAAAAACACCTTGGAAATAACGCATTGACAACCTTAAGAATACAATATCCCTATTCTTATCAACAATACGGGGTTTTTATGGATAATGTAAATCTGGCTAATCAAAAACTTGTTGATGCAAATACAGTTTTAATGGGGTTTGTAGAGTATTTGTTTGCTATTTCTAAGTTTTAAATGAGGCGGGCTGGATTTATCCAGCCCGCCAAACCTTTATATCTTATCTTCTTCTTGAAGGTCGTCTGTTGTTTCTTTCTTTATTGTGTTTTCTGAAATCTTTTCTTATTTGTTTGTGTTGTTTGCGATCGTTTTTGAATTGTTTTTTCTGTTTCTTTTCAAATCTTTTGACATTCTTTTTGTGTTCTTGTCTTTTTATAAACGGGCGTTTTTTGTCTGAATTGATTTCTTTATGGTCAGGTCCTTTTTTCTTGAAGAAACTGTGACGTTTTTTATTGTTGTCTTTTTTCCTGAAAAAAGAGTTGTGTTTCTTTTTGTCCGGACGTTTAAAATCTTTTCTTTGTTCTGCTTTAGGTCTGTGATGATCCTTTGGTGCGGCAAAACATTGGGAACTTATTCCAGTCGTACCAAGTAAAAACATTCCGGCAATTAAAAGCGATAATATTTTTTTCTTCATAAAATTTCCCTTCCTCTTAATTTTCTACCCTGTGTTATACATTATTATAACGAAATAATAAAAATAAAGTTCATTTTTTAATTTATATTAAAAGTCAAATTTTTATATTGAGGGGTTTTATACCTGTATGATAAAAATAGATAATATAGCAAGATATCCGTTATCATTTATAAAAGGCACTCCTTTTCAAAGAAGGGAGCTTGCTTGTGCACTTAATTATAAATTTTTTAAAAATCTGGTGCAAAAATTTAAATCAAAAGATGTCAGTTTTGATGTATTCCAAAAGACTCTGGAGGATTCTTGTCCTTATCATCGAAATGTAACAGTTATTAAAAGTGAAAGTAAAGGCGGAGCTATAACAATTAAGGCAAATGATAAGAGCGATAGTATTGTTGGATATAACATGCTGATACCGGCTAATAGTTTTACCGGAGAAATTCCGCTTACAACAGCAGATAAATTTATGCATGAATCCGCACACTATTTTTCTTTTATGACTAATCCTAAATTTGTTGCACGTATCACAAAATTGTATGAAACAAAACAGGATTTAAAAACGCGAAACTTTTATAATTCAATATTGTATTCAAAAACATTTTTAACAAAAACTGAAATTTCTGAAAAACTTGATGAATTACTTAATACTCTTCAACCAAAAGAGAGGATAGATTTTCTTCAAAATTCCAGGTATCGTTTGCGGGATGAACTTTTCGCATATAGTGAGGGTACAAAATATCAGGATTTAATTCAAAAAATCCATTCGGATAAAATTTGTTGTAAAGTTGAAGCCTTAAATTATTCCGATTATAATTTTGAAACAAAAATTGAGGTCTTGGAAGAAAAGCTTGCAAAAGAGATTGAAAAATATAGGAAGTCTTAATCTTACGGAATAAATTATTTTAAAATTTTACAAACAAATAAAAAGGACGAGATAAAACCCGTCCTTTTTATTTACCCTGGATGCGATTCGAACGCATGACCTACCGCTTAGAAGGCGGTTGCTCTATCCAGCTGAGCTAC
>CALUWC010000004.1 GCA_944324395.1 Candidatus Gastranaerophilales bacterium
TGGGCCGCAGTGGACTCGAACCACCGACCTCACCCTTATCAGGGGTGCGCTCTAACCACCTGAGCTAGCAGCCCGCATATTGCTTCTGAATCTGAAAGGCTTAAATATCAACAGCCTACCTGCTATTCATCTCGCATGAATAAATGTACTATAAACATTTTTTAAAATCAACCCCAAATATAAGGGACTTATGTAGCAAATTCCACTGATACTATAAAAGCCCGTCAATCTGAGGACTTTAGTCCGAAGAATCTTTTTATTGAGATACTTCGTTAACACTCAGTATGACACTGTTTTAAAAATTTTTGGTGGAATTTGCTACATAAGTCCCAATAAAAAAAGACTGCTAAATTTTGTTAACAGTCTTTTTAATTTAAAAATCCAATTTAAACTACATATTTACTTTTCTTTGGAAATTCTTTTTAATAGTTTTTTGTGCTTTTTCATTATTTTTAATCTTCTTTTCTAAGTATTTAATTTGTTTTTTAGCAGCTTTTCTTTGTGCTTTTGTTGTTTCATATTTTGTATCAACTTCTGCGTATACTGATTTTGCATTCAATAATTTATTTCGCAATTCAACCTGAGCATTGTCTATTTGCAAAATAGCATTTTGCATTTTTGTTCCGCCTGTAACCTGACTCGGATCAAGCATATCCGTACCTTTTGCTTCTGTTGCAGTATAAGCAGCTGATGTAGTTGTATTACTTGTTCTAATTGTTGTGCTATCATCAAAATTTAACGGTGTAAATTGAGTTGTTTCTGCCATTGCAATTCCACTTGATACAGCCATTACACTTAACGTTAGGGTAAAAAGTTTTAACAAATTTTTCATATATCTTCCTCCGTATAGTTGTAAACTCCGTAATAGTATTTTAATTTATTTTCTGTTAAATAAAAAGAAATTTACATAATTTAATATCAAAGATTTATATGCTATTATTTTAAATATAGGACTTGGAGAAATGAAAAAAGATTGGATTTTAGATAACTGCAGTACAGACGAAAAATCACTGGTAAAAAGATTATTGATATCCCGGGGGATAAAAACAGATGAAGAAATTAAGGAGTTTTTGCACCCGCTTGAAATGACTCTAACAACACCTGATGCATTTAACGATATGACAAAGGCTGTTGAAAGATTATCCGGAGCAATTGATAATAATGAAACTATTATTATATACGGCGATTTTGATGCTGATGGAGTAACATCAACTTCTGTATTATACAAAACTTTAAAACATTTAAATGCAAATGTGCATTATTTTATTCCTGATAGAGAAAATGAAGGACACGGGTTTGATAAAAAAGCCTTGATAAAACTTATGACTACTGTAAAGCCCAAAGTTATCATCTCTGTTGACTGCGGAATATCAGATGCAGATGCTGTAAAATTTATCAATAGTTTTAAAATCATTGATGTTATTATAACTGATCACCACGAAGCTCCTGAAGAATTACCTCAAGCTTACGCCATCATTAACCCGAAAGCCCCTGGAGCATTGAATGAGAATTTATCCGCAAAACAAATTGAATATTTGACATATCTTGCAGGCTGCGGTGTTGCATTTAAAGTTTCTCAGGCACTTCTGGCAAAATACGGTAAAATTGAATTTGTATATGAAATCTTGCCGTTTGTTGCAGTCGGAACCGTTGCTGATGTTGTTCCATTGCTGGGTGAAAACAGATATTTTGTCACCAAGGGTTTGGAATTGATTTCTTCCGGTAAGCATTACGGGCTGAAACGGCTTCTTGAAAGTGCCGGTTATGACATTACAAATGGAATAACTTCTGAAAATATAGCATTTGGGATTGCCCCAAGAATCAATGCCTCCGGAAGATTAGATACTGTAGATGCAGCGTTAAAAGTTTTAATATCCGATAACCCACAGGAAATAGAAATGGCAGTGACAACCCTGAATGAATTAAATAAGGTACGCCAAACTTTATGTCAGGAAGTTTTTGAACAGGCTGACAAAATGGTTCAAAAAGAAGGAAGCAAAAATTCTGCAATCGTTTTATATAATGAAGGCTGGCATATCGGGATTATCGGAATTGTGGCTTCAAAACTTGTTGAAAAGTATTACAAACCTGTTTTCCTTATGTCCTATGTAAAAGAAAAAGACCAATTCAGATGTTCCGCAAGAAGTATTGATGGGGTGCCTCTGTATGATGTGATAAATGCTAACGCAGAACTATTTGACGGTTATGGCGGTCATAAATTAGCAGCAGGTCTAAGTTTTACTGGAGAAAAAACCCCATTTGAAGTTGTAAAAAGAGCTTTGTGCGAAACCGTTAAAGAATATACTACAAATAAAGACTTAAAACCGTTTATAAAAATTGATTTACTTGTTGAACCACAGGATATTACGGTTAATTTGGTAGAAGAAATTTCACAGCTTGAACCTTTTGGAGCATCTAATCCCAGCCCTGTATTTGAAATGAACAATTTGAAAGTAAAGCAAAAACGCCTTATGGGAAATGATAATTCTCATCTTCGTTTAACTGTAACCTCCGGAGTAAATGAATTTACTGCAATATGGTGGAAAAAGGGTGATGTGACATTAAATTCCGGTGACAGTCTTGATATAGCTTTTCACCCGCAGATAAATGAGTTTAACGGGAATACTTCTGTTCAGTTGATAATTGATGATGTACATTCTGATGCTTTAATTGAAGAAACCGCAGCCAAAAACAACTACAAAATTTATGATAACCGCAATAAGACAGGGATTTTACCAAACGTTGATGATTATATCAAAAACTCAAAATGGAATATCAGGGTCTTTGCAGAAAGTAAGTATACTTTAGATACCATAAAAAATTTCCCGTCAATAGCCTCAAAAGTCTTTACCAGACAGGATATTCCGAAATGCGATATTGTAATGTTTTTTGATTATCCGGCAGACAGATTAACTCTGGATACAATATTAGAAAAAGCACACCCGCAAGGATTGCATTTTATGAATTATGAGCCGAAAATCCTCGATGAGCAGGAGTTTTTAAAAACATTCACCGGAATGCTCAAATTTGCGGCACACAATAACGGCGGAAAAATTGAACTTATACGCTGTGCAAGCTTTTTAGGCAAATCTGTTAAAATTTTTGAAATGCTTTTGACACTTTATGAAGAGGCAGGTTTTATAAATATAAAAGAAAAGAATTCATCATTTTATATAATAGATTTTCTGGGTATAGATGATATTTCCAAAGTTTTACACAGTCCGAAATATGCACAAATATTCGAAATGATACTTGAATGCGAAGAATTCCAAAAAAGCCTGCTGGAAGATGACCTATCAACAATTGTCTAATGTAAAATTCTTTGTTACAGGGGTATTTTAATTATTTTATCAGAATGCTTTAAGTTTAGATAATTAATCACATTATTTTTTATAATAAAAATCAAAGAAATAAAAATTCGACTTATCAGCCATATATAAATCCCTTGCTTTTTGACCGGCTTCCCTGGCTTTTACCTCCAGATAATTATTACGATAACGGGGATTATCCACAGTTACATTTTCAACCGGATAATCACTGCTTGCTTTTGAATATTTAACTGCTTCTTTTATTTCATCATATTCTATAGGCGGAAGTAATCGTTCCGCTTCAGATTCATATCTGCTGAAACCTTTACCCAGCCTGCCAATTTGTGCATGTTGATATGCGTGTTCAACTTCATGTGCAACGGTATCAACGGCTTCTCTGGATGTCATAGACTGTAAATTTTGAGAATATCTTAATTCTCCATTTCTAAAACTGCCAAAACTTGAACCCATTTCCACAGAAGGACTAACAGATATATGCAAAGCTTCCAAACCTTTTTGTTTTATATAATAATCGCTCAACAATCTTAATCCTTCATCACTTCTGGGATCTATAAATCTGAATTTTAAAAATTCATCATCTAAATTTAAATCTAAATTATCAGATTTTGTAACATTCGTAAGTTCAATATTTTTCCCCTTTTTGAGAACAGTTCCGCTTATTACTTTTTTAGCAGAAGGCTTTTGAATACCCAAGTTTATAGGGTATTTTGTAAAAGTAATATTACGTGCGGAATCTTTGTCATCCGAGCCGGAATACTCTACCTTTTTGGTATACAACCCCATAGGATTTGTATCAATATTCTTCTTATTAATACATCCTTTTAGTTGAGGATACTCTTCTACAATTTGAAGCTCAAAAATTTTATCACACCAGCCGCCTGCAAGATTTTTCAAAAAAAAAGGAAACTCCTTTTTTAGATCAAGCTTGGGCAATACAAAATCTCTGGTACATATTGTACGAGATATACTGCCGTATGAATATTCCCTTTTCTTTACATTCAAACCATTCTGTCTGAATAATCTTGTTATAATTTTGTTATTTTCATTGTAAAAAGATAATATCTCTCTTGTAAAATCCGGATCGGATTTCTTTCCTACTTTTACATAATTAAAAGAAACAGCCTCATGCGGCACCAGCCAATCTCTCTTTCCTGTATAAGCTGCAACATCTATATTTTCAGCTTTGTACAACAACTTATAATCCCTCATAGGCTTAAATCCTAAAGAAGTTTTGCATTTATTTAAAATTTTAAATCCTTTTGAGCGAATTTTAGGAGTAAATAAATTATTTATTTTTAACATGACTGTTCCTATAAATATTATCTATATAAAATCAGAACATAAAAAAATTTGTCATTTATAATTTCTTGCCCATTGATTTTGAAATCTTTGAATGAATCATGTTTGCCTGATTTAAATATTCAGTCAACTTTTCATAATTTTGAACCTTTTCGCCGTAAGGAACATTCATTTCAACAAGCTCATCCACACTTTTACTAATCTGGGACAGTTGTTCTAACGAATCACTTAACGTTATTACTGAATGAACTTTTTTAGATACTCTTGCCAGAATCTGCCTTGAGATAAATGATTGAATTTTGTATATTACAGGCATTTTCTCCTTAAACTCCCGATGTGAAAATTGTTTCTTTTCACCTAAAACTCTACCGCCGTACATTTGCTGTTTTCTTAAAGTATCAAGCTCCTGCAATATTCTCTGCTTTTTTGCTTTCAGACCTAAGGCTTCATTTTGAGTACCATAGTTATCTGCAATTTTAATTTTTGAATCCAGGTCTTTTATAATAGATTCTTTTTCTTTAATTCTGTATTCAATACTCAGTTCTTCATCTTCGGCACTTTCAAAATTTGTTTTATTCAATATTGCAGAATCATAACCGTTCAAACGTTTAACAGGATTTGCAACAGGTTCTGCTTTTTGCGGCTGGACATTTTGTGAAATTTGGTCAGGGTTAAAATTTCCGCTAAAAGGATTTACCGGTGAAAAATTATATTTTTGCGAAAAAATATTTCCGCTAACCTTGTTATTATTACTACTATTGTCCATACAAATATTTTAAAACAAGAAAAAGATTTTTTTCACCATTAAAAGTATGATTTTACAAAGTATTAAGAGATTGTATAGACTTTTTTGTAGTACAAGCAAGTACCCCAGATAGTAAGGATAATATTCGGAAGCCATGCTGCCAAAAATGGTGCCAAAGAGCCTGCTTCGCCGAACGATAACGACAATGCTCTGACAAGGTAATATGCAAATATTATTAAAATACTGAACAGAAAACCTCTGTTATACCTAACCCTTGGCGGTGTAATAGCCAACGGCACACCCAGCAATACAAATACAATCGTTGTTATTGGAAGTGCAATCTTATCAAACAATTCTATTGTATAAACCTGTCTGTCTTTTGGATTTAAATCAGATTTTGTAAGAAATTTCATCAATTTGGGGAAATTCATTTCTTTTGCAACATTTTTATTCATTTCTTTTGATAAATCCAAACCAAATTTAACAATAGATGTATCAAACAAAGTTGTATTCAATATTTGACCATCATTTGCAATAGTATAAGCTGCACCTTTTTCAAATTCCCAGCCTTTAGGAGATGTTTTGCCTTCTCTTGCTTGAAGAACCTGAATGGTTCCGTCTTTTGAGTTATCCAAAACAGTTACATTATGGAGGGTTTTCTTCTCGCAATATCCGACATAAAATAATCTTTTTAAACTTCCGCCCTCATTCAATTCTTTGAAAACAAAATTTTGTTTGCCATCGGGGATATTTTTCTGTCCTAATGCCCACAATGCCAAGTCTTTTGCTTGTTTTGTCATAACAGGTACAATTGTTTCATTAATGAAAAAGCTTGACAGAGCCATTACTATTGCAAAAATGAAAATAGGTTTTGCAATTCTGTTCAAACCAATACCGCAGGCCCGCATAACAGTAATTTCGGAAGACAAACTCAATCTGTTTAACGTCATAACCGTAGATAACAAAACCCCCATCGGAATTGTCATAACTATAACGGCAGGCAAGTTTAGCAAAATTATTATAAATGCCACCTTAAATGGAATACCGAATTTTGCAATCTGTTTAATCAAAGTTATAAATGTATCTGATGCAAAAATAATTGTTGTAAAAACAAATACCCCCATCAAAAACATTTCAATAACCTGCTTTAAAATATATTTATCTAAAATCTTGAGATTGTTATATTTATTTTCAATACTTGCCAGAAGATCTTTAATTTTATTTTTAAACATACACTGATTTTAATAGAAAAATAAGTTTTAAGCAAACAAATTAATTAGACTCTTTTAAAAGCAAAATCGTCTGTTCAATTTCTGTTTTTAAATACCCCAGCTGTTCTGTAATACTGTTGGGATTATAAATATACCCGGAACTGCCATAAGCAAGATACGGATTATATCTTGCTGCTTCATTCCGCAATAGGGCAATTGACCTAGCATGCATACTGAGTTCCATAAGTCTTTTATAAGATACAAACTGACTTTCAGGTTTGTTTTTATATTTATCCCTGAAATAATCTGCCGTTTTATTAAAATAATATACTTTTGCATTAAATATTTGTACATTACTTTCATCTTCAATTAGATCATATATTTTTTCCAAAATCGGAATAAACTCGTTCAAATCATTTACATACTGAGAAGTTTTATCCTGTTTCAGAATAATATTAACAAATGCAGGATTATCTCTGGGTACAGGTTTTATTTCATTTTCGGAATTGAAATCTTTTGCCTTATTAACCTCCGGTGCAGACTGAGCAGGTTCGGCCGGTTCATAATCTCTGGTTAAATCAGGCAAAGTTCCGACATAGCCGCGTCCGTCAAAACTTTCAGGACGATTTTTTGCCCAACATAAAGTGCTTTGCATTACCAGCAAAACAGAAAGAAAAATAATATAAAAAAGCCGATTCTTTTTCATACCATAATTATAATAATTATCAATAAAAAATCATCCTTTATTAGGGGTAAATATTATCCCTCACGACCGATAGGTTTTGGACAGCGAACAGGATTTCCAAAAGGAACCATCTGAGGATTGGATTTGTAATAGTCTTTGCGATGTGCATCTTCTTTATAATCTCTTTCTTCAAGTTCTTTTATCAAATTATATTTTGAACGCTGCAAACTTGTTAAACACTTAATGAATTTTTCATTTTCCTGTTTTATACATTTTTCAATATCTTTTTTTATGTTTTTAATCTTCTTTTTACAACGATTAATTTCTAATTTGCCTACATTAGCACATTCTAAAGCTTTAAGTCTGAAACTTTCTTTCAAAAGTTCGTCCAGTTTCTGTTCATAATACGGTGAGTATTCTTCAATAAGTTCTTCCCGCACTTTAATCTGTTCATCAGTTAAATTTAAAGCATTATATACCGTTGCTCTATCCTGCTGAAGTTGTTTTATATAATTTTTATACTTGACAGCTTCTTTCGGATAATCAGTTTTATTACAATCTGTTTTGACTTCATTTTTTTCACATGAAGAAATGACTTTCTTGTCCAAACCATTTCCTGTAATCTGACAATTTGCCCAAGCAGATTGTGATAATAAAAATACACATATACAAATTAAAACCAGATTTTTATTCATATTTTTATTCCTCATTTATATTTATTTTTACATCAACCGTAAAAAATAGCAAATAGTAAATCTTTATAGTAAAATCAACTTATGCAGGATATAAATTTAAGAAATTATGCCTATTTAGGCGATGCCGTATGGGAATTATATATAAGGGAAAAAACAATTCTCAAAACGAATAATGCCCAAAAATTGCACAAATTAACAACCGCCAATGTTAAAACAGAATTTCAATGTAATTTGTTACACTATCTGGAAGAATCATTAACTGAAGAGGAATTGGAAATAGTAAAACGGGCAAGAAATCTTCCTATTCCTGTAGGACGCAGAAATATTCAGGCTCAATACCGTCAAGCAACAGCTTTTGAAACTTTAATCGGCTGGTGGTATCTGCACAATAAAAAAAGATTTGAGGAAATGCTAAAATTATTCGAAACACAATTAACAATTTAAAAAAGACCTCTATAAAGAGGTCTTTCAATTTCACTCGGGTTTATATAAATATTGCCTTTGTAAAAATAATTCATTTATGCACATATTAAATATAAACATAAAATATTTTGTTAATATAAAACAAAATTATAACAAATCTTAATATATTTAACGTTCAGCCAGCTTTTCACGAACAAGAGTTTCAACTTCCGCCAAAACTGCAGGATTTTGTTCTAAAAATTCTTTAGCTTTTTCTCTGCCCTGACCGAGTTTTTCTTCATTATAACTAAACCATGCACCGGCTTTCTTAACAATATCGAGGTTAACAGCAACATCAAGAATATTACCTATTTTAGAAATACCTTTGCCGAAAATAATATCAAATTCAGCTGTTCTAAACGGCGGAGCAACTTTATTTTTAACAACTCTTACTCTAACATGGTTACCAATTTCACCATCATCCCCTTTTAGAGTTTCAGTTTTTTTAATTTCCATACGAACGGATGCATAATATTTTAAAGCATTACCACCGGTAGTTGTTTCAGGGTTGCCGTACATTACACCGATTTTCATTCTTAACTGATTGATAAAAATAACGGTTGTATTAGTTTTTCCGATAATACCTGTTAATTTTCTTAAAGCCTTTGACATCAAACGAGCCTGCAAACCCATCTGCTGATCTTCCATTGACCCTTCAATTTCAGCTTTAGGAACCAATGCTGCAACAGAGTCAACAACAACAATATCAACAGCACCTGAACGAACCAACTCTTCCGTAATATCCAGAGCTTGTTCACCGGTATCAGGCTGAGAGATTAACAAATCATCAACCTGAACACCCAAATTCCTTGCATATTCAGGATCAAGAGCATGCTCAGCATCAACAAACGCTGCAATACCGCCTTTCTTCTGACATTCGGCAACTATATGCTGAGCTAAAGTTGTTTTACCAGAACTTTCAGGGCCATAAATCTCGATTATACGGCCTCTGGGAATACCGCCGATACCAAGAGCAACATCCAAAGACAAAGCACCCGTCGGGATAGCATCAACATTAACGGTAGTTTTATCACCCAGTTTCATTATTGAACCTTTGCCAAAATCTTTTTCAATTTTTTCAATAGCTAATTTTAGTGCTTTATTTCTTTCTTCGCTAATGTTTACCGGTGCTTCTTCTTTAGCTGCCATTATGTTATCCTCTTATTCCCAAACGTATACTTCTTTTTTCTTATAAAATCCTAAAGCAACTGGCTTGTAGCTGTTTAATTCATTTTTCAATTGATAAACTTCTTTATTCAAATCAACAATTTTTTGCTTTAAAGTTTCATTGTCAGTTTTGCAGCGAATCAATTCAACAACAACATCATCCATACCTTCAAGTTTTTCATCAATAACCTTGGCAATTTTGTTGCTTAATTTAACTTCCAGCTCCTGTAATGTTGTCAAAATACTTCTGACAGCAGCACTGTTAGATTGAGCAGCAGATGATGAAACCATAGCCGGAGTTCTGACGGCAACAGGATCTGTTACAACACCTCTTACCTGAGCTTGAATTTTTCTCAAATTTTTCACTTCATCATAAGAAAAATAAGTATGACCTTTTGCATTTTTTCTAGGTCTTATAGCGGCTCTTTTGCACAAATCAACAATTTCTTTATTGTCTGCTTTTAAAATAGTTCTAACCTCTTGAGGCGTTAAAGTTCTCTCATTTAATCTGTCTTTTATCATTCTTTCCTATCCCTTAAAAACATTCCCAACATCATTTTATTACATTCATAAAAAACTAGCAAATGATTTTTAATAATCATGAAGAAATGTAAAGGGATAAAATTCTGCTTATCGGTATCCTGTCAAATTTTCAGCACAAAAAAGGAACTTGAGATTTCAAGTTCCTTTTTTCAATCTTTTTAATTTCTAAACTTCAATTACAGAGCTTTTTGAACTTTGCCTGCTTTTAAACAAGAAGTGCATACTCTGATTTTTTTTGTAGCACCGTTAACTACAGCTTTTACAGTCTGCAAATTTGGTTCTTGAGTATGAACAATTTGTTTATGAGAGAAAGTCAATTTAGCTGCTTTGATTGGAGCTTTTCCGCATATTTCACAATGTTTTGCCATAATTTATTTCCTTTTCTAGCTAGTTTTATCACATGAATATAACCCAATAATATCTCAAAAATACATTTTTGCAAGTAACTTGTTAAAAATGATTTACATACCAACCTCTTAACATTTCAGCATATAAATATTATTTATGCTATGATATACGCATGGAAAAGAAAATCAAAATCGGACTAATCGGGCTGGGAACTGTCGGCTCTGGAGTTTTTAAGACTCTAAAACATTTTGACAATGTGGAAATTGTAAAAATAGCAGTTCGCAATAAAAATAAAAAGCGTAACATTGAAGGATTGGATGAAAGTATTATAACAGATGATGCCTATGAAATTGTTAACAATCCTGATATAGATATAGTAGCAGAATTGGTCGGCGGTATTGAACCTGCTTTTGACCTCATAAAAACAGCAATAAAAAACGGTAAACATATTGTTACCGCAAATAAAGAACTCCTTGCCAAGCATGGTGAAGAATTATTCAAATTCGCAGAAGAAAATAATAAGGTTATTCTTTATGAGGCTGCTATCGCAGGAGGAATACCTTTAATAATGCCGATTAAAACCATTCTTGCCGGAAATAAAATTAACAAAATCAAAGCAATTCTGAACGGAACAACCAATTACATATTAACAAAGATGGATATACAGGGAGCATCTTATGCAGATGTATTAAAAGAAGCTCAGGAATTAGGTTATGCCGAAGCTGATCCGACAGGTGATGTAGAAGGCTTTGATGCCGCTTATAAAATTACCACACTCGCAACAATTGCTTTCAGAAAAAGAATTAAAATTGAAAATGTATATCGAGAAGGAATAACCAAAATCAGCCCTGAAGATATGAAAGCTGCAAATGAAATGGGCTACAAAATCAAACTCATTGCCTCTGCTGAACTGGATGACGAAGGTAAAGCAGATGTAAGAGTTCACCCGATGCTGGTGCCATTGTCAAAAACTCTTGCACATATAGATTATGTAACAAATGCAGTCAACTTGTCAGGTCACCCTGTAGGAGATATAACTCTTTCTGGCCCTGGTGCCGGTGAATTTCCGACAGCAAGTTCTGTAGTAGGCGACATTTTGGCTATAGCATCAGAAATCGGTAAAACAGATTATGTCTTGCCGATGATGAGATGTAATCACTCAGAAACAGCAACACCTATACCGATTTCAGAAACAAAAAATAAATATTATATTTCTATAACCGCACAAAATAGTTTAGGTGTAATCGCCAGAATAGGTAAAGCTTGCGAGGAAAACAAAATAAGTCTTGCAAGTATTGTTCAAAAAGAAGTAGCAGGCGATAATGCAGCAAAAATTACTGTTATTACAGAACTTTGCAAAGAAAAAGATATGCAAAAAGTTATTGATATATTAAATAACGACTCTGCAATAACAAAAGTAAACAGTCTGATAAGAGTTCAAGTTTAGTACAATATCAAGAATTGTTAAAAAAGAGTTTTATGATATTTAATTTTGGCAGCAATACAGAAAACGGAAATTCTGATGTCAATCCGGTTCTGGAAATTATAATAGTTTCAGCTATTATAGTCTGGATAATATTTGGCGGAACTTCTAAAACTTATTTTGTATGTAAAAATCACGTTTGCCAGATTGAATATCAAAGAAAATTCTTTAATACGAAAAAGATAGTTCCCGTTGAACTTAATACAATAAAAACTTTTAAAATAAGGTCATCTATTCAAAGAAGTCATAAAACAATATTGAAAAAAAGATATTATGTATATGCACAAACTCTTGACGGACATGAATATAAGTTTTCGGAAATAGGTTATAATAGAAACGAAGCTTATGAATTAGCGGACAGTTTGAATGCTATATTATATATAAAACCTGCAGAATTGAATATGCCGCTGAATTAAGCATATTATTAAATTAAAGGAATAATGCTTAATATCCGAGAACCCCTTCCCGGGAATTGTAGGAATGACGTAGTTTCCACGCACCGCAGGAAAGGGTTCAAACTTTATATTTATAGGCTTTAACCTAATTTTTCTTTTTTATAATCCTGACCGCCCACTATCCTTAAGTGTCTGCTTTCGCCTTCACCTATGGATTTGCTTTCAAGATTATGCTGTTCGACAAGTTCATGCTGCAATTTTCTTATATGCTGATTTTGTGGTTTAAGTTCAATATCATCAGCACCTGCCAAAATCTTTTCTATTGCTGATTTCGCTTCATCTAAAGCTTTTTCTGTTCTATCGTAGAAATTCTGGCGTTCATTTACTTCCGCAATATCAAGAGCTTCTTTGATAACTTTCTGAATTTGTGCCATTGAATTTGTCTTGACATAGAATATCTGAAGCCGTTTTTCTTCTGCCGTACTCAGAACTTTTGCTCCGCCTTTTATAAAGTTTTTGTGAGCAATTACAATATCTGCATCATCTAAATTCCTTGTAATTTCTGCATTCAAATCAAGACGCTCGATAACTTTTTCTGCAATACTCCTTGATACTGCATAAAGGTATATTTTTTTGAATTTTTTAAGGTCTTCAACATATTTCTGTCTTGAAAAGCTGAATTTTAAGCTTTCTGGATGTTCAATTTTATCTTCCAGAGCATTAATCTTATCAAGAACAGTTGGAGCTTTTTCCTGAACCGGAGCAGGATTTTCAAAGTTATAAATTTTATCAACTTTACGAATTTCAGGTCTTATCGGCCAGCCTCTTAAGATATAATCAACAGCTTCTGCAGTATTTTTGTATACCGCAAGAGTATTTCTGTCCAAAATTTCAATTACAATATCAAAAGTAGGCTGTTTTTCTCTTTCCAGAACGGTTTTTTGAGATGAACGGCGTTTTGCTTCATCATCACCCAGAGTTACAGACTGAATTCCGCCAACTAAATCTGATAATGTCGGGTTTTTAATCAGACTCTCAAGACTGTTACCATGAGCAGTTGCAATTAGCATTACTCCTCGTTCAGCAATTGTTCTGGCAGCCTGTGCTTCTGCTTCTGTACCGATTTCATCAACTACAATAACTTCAGGAGTATGGTTTTCAACAGCTTCAATCATTACATCTTTCTGAAATTCGGGCTGTCTTACCTGCATTCTTCTTGCATGACCTACAGCCGGATGCGGAGTATCGCCGTCACCCGCAATTTCGTTTGATGTATCAACTATAACTACTCTTTTGCCCAGTTCATCAGCTACAAGACGTGAAATTTCTCTGAGTTTTGTAGTTTTACCTACACCGGGTCGTCCTAAGAATAATATACTTTTATTTTGCAAACAAATATCTTTTATACAAGAAATGGTCCCCGTAACTACTCTACCAATTCTACACGTAAGACCTACAACTTTTCCTTGCCTATTCCTTATCGCACTGATTCTGTGGAGTGTTCCGGGGATCCCTGAACGATTATCTGAAGTAAATTCCTGTACTCTCGAAGTTATATGAGAAATATCTTCATACGTTATCTCGGAGGTATCAATATACTCAATCTTCCCATCCGAATGCCTTATCTCAGGGGGCCGCCCAATATCCAGAACTATCTCTATAACATCGTCCATTTTTGCATAATCGATGTGTTCTCTAATCCTGTCGGGCAGAATTTCAACCAGTTTGTCCAAGTCGTTTTGAAATTGTAAGTTGCTCATATATTCGCTGCCTTTCTATTTTGATTATAACAAAATATTCTTTGGCTATTAATTGCGATTAGTATGTTTTATATCTTCTATATATATTATACTACATGTAACGTCAATTTTTCTATTTTTCTTTACTATAATTGTAATAATTTTAACAAAACTTTACATTTCTAAATAGGGTCAAAGTGTGTCATAGTCACACTTTTCATTTTAAAAAATAGAAAAAAAATAAAATCGTCAATCCAAAGATTGAACTTTAATTTTCTACTTTACATTCTGAAATACATCTAAAATTTGTATTACAATTTGTTTACAAATCATAATTTAATATCATATTTATAATTTTTTAATAAAAGAAATTTATGATATTATTTTTGTATGAATTACGAAGAAAAAACATTAGATTCAACTGTTGCATATAACGGAAAAGTTATAACTGTTATTAAAGATAATATTGTAACTGCAAACGGTCACAAATCATTTAGAGAAGTTGTTTTACATAACGGCGGAGTTGTGATAGCTGCAATGAAAGATGATGATACAATTCTTTTAGTTAAGCAATACAGATATCCGCTAAAACAGGTAAATTTGGAACTTCCTGCCGGTAAACTTGAACAAGGCGAAAATCCTGATGATGCCTGCAAAAGAGAACTGGAAGAAGAAACCGGTTACCAAGCTGAAGTTTGGAAATCTTTAGGTTTTATAAATACAACCCCCGGTATTTGCACAGAAAAATTATATTTATATCTGGCAAAGAATTTAAAATTTGTCGGAGAACATCCTGATGAAGGCGAAGTAATAAAATGTTTTGAATATAAGTTATCTGATGTTTTTGAAATGATAAATAACGGGCAAATAAACGATTCAAAAACTATTTGTGCGTTGTCAAGAGCATTTTGCAAGGGGTTTAGCTTATGATAAAAATGATTGCAACCGATATTGACGGAACAATTTTAAAATGGGGGCTGGATTTTAGTCCGAAACTTTTGAAATGTGTACAGGAACTGAAAGAAAACGGGATAAAATTGGTGCTTGTTACAGGCAGAATGCATTGTGCAACAATTCCTGTTGCAAAAAAACTTGGAATAGATACCCCTATAATTTCTTATCAAGGCGGACTTATTAAAGATTTTAATAACAAAACTCTTTACCAAAGAAATTTGCCTAATAATTACGCAAAAGAAATTATCAAATGGGCAAGAAAAAATAATATTCATATAAACTTATGTCTTGATGACAAGTTATACGTCGAACACGATAATGATATCGTCAAAAGTTATACTGACGGCAAATTTATAGATTACACCGTTTGTTCATTTGATGATTTGTCAATAGATAATGTTAATAAAATCCTCGCAATAGATCCGCAAGATCCTGACAGGGTAACCGGCTGGGTTGAAGAATTAAAACAAAAATATCCTGATTTATATATAGTAAAATCAACCCCGTATTTTTGCGAAATCGGTTCAGGAGAAGCGAAAAAATCACTGGGAGTTGAATTTTTACGCAATATGTGGGGAATAAAAAAAGAAGAAGTCCTGACAATCGGCGATCAAAATAATGATATTGATCTTGTTCAAGCAGGCGGAATCGGCGTTGCAATGGGCAATGGAACTCCTGAACTAAAAGCCTGTGCCGACTTCATAACCGATACTGTTGAAAATGACGGATTTGTCAAAGCCGTTGAAAAATTTGTTAATTTCAAAGTCAGATAATATTTTTGTACCTTACACCGGAATATTAAACCTTCTGGAATACAAAAATGTATTCGTGGGTAAAAATACTGAAACCGCCGGCTAAAGCTCTATAACGCCATAAGTTTGCAGTTTTGCCTTTGCCGCGTTCATTACCTTGAATATCTTTTACTATTGTTGATTTTAAAACAAAGCCAAGTTTTCTCATTCTGTTCATGCATTCAAATCCTAAAGGCTGCACTTCGGAATTTTTATAGCTGTCACCGATAATTAAGCACGCAAAACGTCCTTTTTCAAGCAAATCATATCCGTTTTTTGCGACTTTTTCAAACATATCATAAAATTCTTCTGTTGTTGCACAATTTGATAAATCTTCTTTTTTATCTGAAAATTTAATAATATCGTCATACGGCGGGTGAAGCATTAAAAACTGTGCTTTTTCTTCTCCCATAATTTCAAGTCTTGCCTTAACTTTTTCAACAGCAAGTTCACTTGTTGAATCAGCACAGATAATATTTACATCTGTAACCAATTGTTTTGGTGTAAATTTTTCTGAAACACTTTCAGCTAAATCTTCCTTTAACTCAACTCCGATACAGCGTCTATTCATATTTATCGCTTCAATTCCTGAAGTTCCGGAACCGAAGAACAAATCAAGCACAACATCATTTTTCTTTGTATATCTTTCATACATCTGCTGGGCAATCTGCGGAATATAATTGCCATGGTACTCATTAGAATGTCCATGCTGCTTCAATCTTGACGGAAACTGCCATAATGTTCCGGTTAAGATATGTCCGTAATCTCTCCATTTTTTCAAATTGATATCACTGTATTTGGTTGTTTTAACCTCAGATTCTTTAACAATTTGTAAATTAGCTTTCTTCGGTTGTAGTTTTAATGTTGAGTTTTTTGCCAAAATGTCCCCTCAATCTTTCAATAAATTATAATTGTCCAAGTCTTAATATATTACTTTGCTATCTTATAAAATTGTTTCAAATTTGTAATCAAACATTTAGATGATTTTGTGTTTGATGTAGATTGAGATTAAGGATTAGGAGATATATGGGCAGAATTAAACAGTTATCAAAAAATTTAATTAACCAGATTGCTGCAGGAGAAGTCATAGAGCGTCCGGCATCAGTTGTAAAAGAACTTATGGAAAATTCCGTCGATGCAGGTGCTTCAAGAATAAGTGTTGAAATCAATAACGACTGTCGAGATATAAGAGTTGCGGATAACGGCTCCGGAATTCACCCTGATGACATTATGCTTGCATTCTCAAAACACGCAACAAGTAAACTGCAAGAAGATGAGGATTTATTTGATATTCACACTCTCGGATTCAGAGGAGAAGCTTTAGCCAGCATTATATCTATTTCAAAACTAACCTGTACAACAAGAACAAAAGATTTTGATACCGGTACAAAAGTCAAATGTGAAAATTCTGAAGTTATTAAAGCTGAAACAGGTTGTGCCATTGGAACAATTATGGACATTAAGGATTTATTTTACAATGTTCCCGTCCGTTTAAAATTCTTAAAAAATGCAAATACTGAATTTTCATATATTCAAGAAGTAGTTCAATCTATAGCATTATCGTATCCTGAGATTTCGATTGAACTGAAAAAATTCGGTAAAACTGTTTTGAAAACTACCGGTCAAAATAATCTTACTCAAACTATTAAAGAAGTTTTTTCAGCAGATGTAACCAATAATCTCAAAGAAGTTTTAAAAACTGATGAATTAGCAGGTTTAAAAATCAGCGGTTTTGTAAGTACTCCTGATTATACCCGTTCAAGTAAGAAGAATTATCATATTTATATAAATTCCCGCAGTGTCAAATGTCCTATATTTCAAAAAGCAATAGATATGGTTTATAAACATTTGACTGCCAACAACAAATATCCGTTTATTGTCTTAAATCTTGAAATACCGCCGCATGATGTTGATGTGAATGTCCACCCGACCAAAAAAGAAGTGCGTTATAAAAATCCTAACCAGATTTTTAATTTCATATATTCGGCCGTTCAAGCCGGACTTTCCAATTATGTTGAACGAAATTACAACTTAAATAATGAAACAATGAAATTTGCTCAAGCTAAAAATGAAATGGAACAAACAAAATCTTCTGTTGATGTTATTCCATTTCCGTCAAAGCGAGATAGTGATTTTTATGTCGATAAAGGCACTGATACAATGTTTATTTCCGATACGGATATGCAAAAACTTGAACAGCAAAACTCAGATGCTTTTTCTTTACAAAATTCCAATTTACAGAACTTTAAGCAACATCAAATTTTTTCTAATGAAGAAACCAAACCTGTTCTAGAACCATCAGAGAAAATTATAGGACAATATCACGATACTTATATTCTTATTGATACTGATGAAGGGTTAGAAATTGTCGATCAACATATTGCAGAAGAACGCTATATTTATGAAAAACTAAGTTCCGAAAAAAATATTGTTTCGCAGATGCTATTCGTTTCTGATGTTATTGAAATTTCTGCAACAGAGGCTGAATTGATAAAAGAACATCTCGATAAATTCGAAAAATTCGGATATGGTATTGAATTTCTAAGCGATAAAGAAATAATTTTTAGGAAAATACCGCAATTGCTGGCAAAAGTTAATCCCAAAGACATACTGGCAGATATTTTAGATAACATAGAAGGCGATATTGATAATCTTGAAGAAAAAATTCTTATAACAACAGCTTGCAAAGCCTCTGTAAAAGCAAACACAAAACTTACAATCTGGCAGATGGAAGACATTATCAAAAAATGGCATACGACAAAAATGCCGTATACCTGTCCGCATGGCAGACCAATATCAAAAATAATTTCACATAAAGAACTGGCAGGATTTTTCCAACGTTCAAAATAATAATAAATAAACATTCCGGAACTTTTTTTGTTTATCCTGCGTCTTAATCTGCAGAATAGAGAAAAAGAGGATTATTATGGAATTGTTTAAAAATTTGCTTTACGAATACAAAAAAGGAATGAGAGATTTGTCACTGCATACCTGCCCGAAAACAGAACTTCCAAAATATATCAATCTGCTTAACAGATTTGATACCAAATATCTGCTCGTACCGGTTACAAAAGATAAATTCAATATTTTCTTCGGAAATCAGAATTGCTTAAACATTTTGAAAAAATTTTCCAATAAAGAATTAAATAAAATTTCGCCATACGAAGATTTTATACTTGGAATAATGCTCGGATATTCCAGAGATGAACAATACAAAAGGATTTTAGGCAAAATATAAATATAAAACATAAACATTACTTTTTGTAAAAATAATATAATCTGCGACCACTTGGATTTAACAATTAGAAAAAGGCATGCTTTTCATATATCAAAAGGATTTAAGACATATAACCACAGCCTATTGTTAAGATATGTAAACACTTATATTCAAACTCCTTAAAAGCTGAAATCATGTCAGCGACATGGTTTCAGCCATGTTTATTATCACAGTACAGTTAACAGAAATAAATATTTTGGACATGCCAGAAAGATAGAGTACAATTAAATTATGCTCAGGTTAAGAGCATGTTCTTGTAGAGGTGAAATGATGTACGAAACAGTCAAGAGAAATCTTTTACGGATACAAGACGAAATCGCACCTTGTAAACCCAGAATAATTGCAGTTACAAAGTATTTTGACGAAGAAGCAATGATTGCGGCATACAAAGCAGGTTTGCGTGACTTCGGGGAATCAAGAGCAATTGAAGCTGTTGAAAAAATTCATAATCTGCCTGAAGAAGTCAGAAAAAACTCAACTTTTCATTTTATAGGTCATTTGCAGACAAATAAAGTGAAACAGGCTGTTAAAGATTTTGATTATATTCATTCGGTTGATTCAATCAAACTTGCACAATGCATAGACCAGCACGCTTCTGAAATCGACAAAGTTCAAAAAATACTAATTCAGATAAACAATGCAAACGAAGAACAAAAATTCGGATTTTCAAAGCAAAAAGTGTTTGAAGATTTTGAACAAATACAAAAGCTTGAATATCTTGAAATAGCAGGAGTTATGAATATGGCTCCGTTCGGAATTTCAGAAGATATAATTGGGAATTTATTTTCAGAAATTGTACAAATAAGAGATGAGCTTGAAAAAGAATTTAACTGTAAATTAAGAGAAATTTCAATGGGAATGAGCCAGGATTACAAAATTGCGGCTCAAAAAGGGGCAACAATGCTCAGGATAGGTAGAAAATTATTTGAATAATAAACGGAGGAAATAGCGGTGGCAGCAATAACAGATAGTTTCAAAAAAGTTGTAGATTTTGTAATGGACGGTTTCCGTGGAGAAAATCCATTTGTTGATATAAATGACGAAGATGATTACGATGATGATGGTTATGATTACATTGAAGACGGTAATGCAGTAAGAGAGGTAGCACCATCTTACACTCCTATTCCTGCTATGGAAAAACGCAGCGAAACTAAAGTTCTCAGCCATCCGAGCATAAACAGAGGCGGAAGTGAAGTTATTGTTGTTGAACCTCGTTCTTTTGACGATGCTGCCACAATTGTTCAACACTTAAAAGACAGAAAAATTGTTATGCTGAACCTTCATCTGTTAGACAAAGAACAATCTCAAAGAACAATTGACTTTGTCTGCGGTGCTTCTCAAGCTCTTAACGGTAATCCTAAAAAAGTTGGCGACCTTGTATTTGTATTTGCACCGAGCAATGTTACATTATCTGCAGATACAAGCACACAACAAAGTAAATTTAATGATTCTTTGTGGAGAACATCTCTGCAATAGAATAATTTTGGTATGAGAAGAGAGATAGTTTAGATAAAGACAGGCGGCTTATAAGCTGCCTTTTTTTTATTTATATTATTTGCAAAAAACAGGCTGCAATATAAATACTACAGCCTTTTGCTTATAAATTATTTTGATTTAGTATTTTGCTCTACAACATTATAATCAAATGTAAACTGAACATCTATATCATCCCCGCTGTAACTCTTTGGCAGAGGTTCAAATGGAGCAGATTTTTTTAATGCTTTAACAGCCGAATCATCAAGTTGTTGTGAGCCTGAAGATTTCAAAATTTGAAAGCTTTTAAGATTTCCGTTTTTATCAATTTTATAACTCATTACAACACTTGCAGATTTATCGGCAGTTTTATCCGGTTCCCAGTTGCTTTTAATTTTCACCTGAATATTTTTCATATATGTTTGGAATTCAGATGCTGCAGCTTTATCGCCGGAAACTTTTACTATTGTTGGTGTAGTTGTTTTAATTTCTGTTTTTACTTCTTTTTTGTCAAATTTTTTAATATCATCTTGATATTTGTTAATCAAATATCCTCCGCCAACAGCCGTACAAATTGCAATAACGACTACTATGACTGATACTGTGAGTGTTAAACATTTATCTTTGTTCATTCCCGATGCCTCCGTTTATAATTTAAATGCTTCCATTATTGATTTGTTATAATCAGGTTTTAAAATACCTTTTTCTGTTATTATTCCCGTAATTAGTTCATGCGGAGTAACATCAAATCCAGGATTAAGAACTTTAACCCCTTCTGCACAAACAGGCTTACCGTTAATATGCGTAACTTCATCATGAGAACGCTCCTCTATTACAATATCATCTCCTGATTTTATTGTTGTATCTATTGTTGATAATGGTGCCGCAACATAAAACGGTATATTATGATATTTTGCAGCAATTGCAACTGTATATGTTCCTATTTTATTTGCAGCATCACCATTTGCAGCAATTCTGTCAGCCCCGACACAAACCATATCAATCATACCTTTTTTCATAAAATATGAACACATACCATCTGTTATTAAAGTGACGGGAATACCATCCATAGTCAATTCAAGGGTAGTAATTCTTGCCCCCTGCTGGCGTGGACGGGTTTCATCCGCAAATACCTGAACAGAAGGATCTTTCGCAAATGCAGAACGAACAACACCCAATGCTGTTCCGTACCCTACTGTTGCCAATGCACCCGCATTACAGTGAGTAAGGATTGTTGCACCTTTAGGAACTACCGAGGCACCGTAATCTCCTATTTTTTTATTTATTTCTATATCCTCAAGCTCAAGTTTTTTACCATTTGCTTTCAATTCTTCTATCAAAGTCTTTATATCTGATGTTGAATTTCTGATAATTTCTTTTTGTTTTTCTACAGCCCACATAAGATTTACTGCTGTAGGTCTTGCACTGGCCATATAATCTGCTTTTTCAAGAAGTTGTTTAATAAAATCATTATGCGGCAGATTTTGTTTTTCAAGCTCCTGAGCATATAAAATTACCCCATGAGCACCTGCAATTCCTATTGCCGGAGCTCCTCTTACTATCATTGTCTTGATTGCATTATACATATCCTGTCCGGTAGTAATATCTATATATTCAAAATGTTCCGGGAATTTTGTTTGATCTACCATTCTTGAATATGTATCAATCCATTCAATTGTTCTTATTTTTGAAGTAAATTCAGCCATTTTCATCTTCCTTTTCTATTTATATTCAGCATAATTGTTATTTTGTTTTGAAACTTCAGGGTGCTGTTTTTCGTACATATCTCTTATAAAATTTATTATATAAAATGTTGCAAATCCTGAAAAGGCATTTGTTGTTGCACATAACACACCCAAAAACAATATAAACAACAACACAAGCCATACCGGCGAATGCGTAAGCATTGCAGTCAGGAAAAAATTCGGAGTATAATGAAACCCTTGAGCCAGTATAACCATAACGATAGAATAACACAGTGCAAAAGTTAAGTCAGAACAAAAGCCTATCAATGCACCGGTTATAATACTATCTTTGGGAGTTGTCAAATCAAGCTTGCTGTCCATTATTAAATACAAAACAACTATAGGTGCCGCAAGTACAAGAACAGCAAATAACATAACACCGCCAACATACGGGATTGGAGCCAAAAGCCCCAGAATTGCACCCAATATAAGACTCAGCATTATAATATTTTTAATAATAAATTTATCCATTATGTCTTATATTAGCATTTATCAGGTTAAAACTCAAATTTTTTTCAAATCTTCCAGAACATCAGCACTTCTGGTATAAGAAATCGCAATAGCAATTGAGTCAACAGTATCATCAAGTTTTGGAAGATATTCACAGCCAAGAGCAATCTTAACCATTTGTTCAACTTCTTTTTTATTTGCTCTGCCGTATCCGGTAAGTATTTGCTTAACTTCCATCGGTGTATATTCATAAACAGGAATATTATGCTGTTCCAGAACCGTTAAAATAACTCCTCTTGCATGAGCAACAGGCATAACTGTAGTTTGATTACGGAAGAAAAACAATTTTTCAATTGCACAAATATCAGGCTGGTATTTTTCAACGATAGATGACATATCATTAAAAATTTCCAGTAACCTTGCTGGTTCTTTTTTATTTTTAGGAGTTTGAATAGAACCTGAATGTTGTAAAACAAGGTTTTTACCGTCAAATTCAACGATACAATAACCAACTATAGCCATTCCCGGATCAATTCCTAAAATCTTCATAAGTCTATTTTATCAAAAAACCATCTAAAAATAAATTACTCTTCAAATAAAAAATGTCGTGTTTAGATTCTAAAATTAAACACGACACTTTTTATACAATTTCTTATTTATAACAATAACTATTCCGCAATCAACATACTGGCACCGATAACACCTGCAGTATTGCCCAGCTGTGCTGGAACAATTTCAACAGATTCTCTTGCTACAACCATAGCCCTTTCCTGAATAGTTTTTCTGACAGGAGCTAAAAGAAGTTCGCCTGCTTCTGCAACTCCGCCGCCTATAATTACCTTTTCAGGATTTAATAAGTTTATAACACTTGTTAAACCCAAACCCAGGTAAGTTCCGATAATTTCAAAAATTCGTTTTGCAACAGGATCACCAGCTTCTGCAGCTTTAGCAACCAAATATGGTGTAATTTCGCCTTCTGCACCCGCAAGTTCTCTAAATTTAGTTGATTTACCGCTTTTCAAATAATCTTGAGCCATTGCAACAATACTCGGCCCTGAAGCAAAAGCTTCCAAACACCCTGTATCACCGCATCCGCAAATCGGGCCGTCATTCATCTGCAATTTAATATGGCCGATTTCACCGGCAGCATTAGCTGCACCTCTGACAAGCTTTCCGTTAACAACCAAACCTGAACCTACACCTGTGCCGACAGTTATACATACAAAATTTTCACAGCCTTTGCCTGCACCAAAATTCAATTCACCAAGTGCCGCACATCTGACATCGTTATCAATTTTTACAGGTATATGAAATTCATCTTCAATCATCTGAGCAATAGGAACGTTAACCCAGCCGGGAATATTAGGAGCCAGCTTAACAATACCTTTTTTATAATCAACCTGACCAGGAAAATCAAATCCAATTCCCTGAATACTTTTTGAATCGCTGTTTGTTTCTTTTAACAAATCTCTAATAGCCTGCTTAATATTATTTACAGTATATTCATAACCCATATTAGCGTATGTAGGAACACTGTTTGAGTATATAATTTTGCCTTTATCATCAACTAATGCAATCTTAACATTTGTTCCGCCGACATCTATACCTATTCTTTTTACCATTGTTCTCCCCTTTTTACTATTTAACAGTCATATAAATATGATATGACAAATATTTTATTTTAAAAATTGTTAATTTTTGTTACAAAATCTGCCTGTATTTTTAAAGTTTAGAGGCCAAAATTCCGTAATACTACATGAATAAACAGAAAAGTTACGGCAAGTAAAAAATAACGAAAGGAAATCAATGGGCTTAGCAGCATCACAAGCTAGATTATTAACAATAACAGCCAGAAAAGCTGACTGCGAGTTTCAATCTATGAGCTTATCTCATCAGAAACTTGCACTTGCTCGTGACATGGAAAAAGTTTCTAACGACTACCAGACAGCTCTGAATACTACAAAACTTGTCTATGATTATTACGGCTCAGGCGATAGTGATATGGATTTGACCTATGACTTATTGATGAGTCCGTCAATTTATAACGATTATTATCCAAAACTTGTAACTGACGCTAAAAACAGAGTTATATTAAATTCCGCATACGCATCAGCTGCCAGAGCTGCAGGAATTCCTGCAGAAGGTTTATTAGGAACACCATCTTCTGATGTTCGTAACAAATTTATCGAAGCTCTTGTCGGTGAAAATATTATCACTTCAACTCAAGCGGCATCAATTGAAGGAGTAACTTACGGTAATACTCTCGGTCTTGGTGATACTGTATCCGTAACACAAGGAACTACTGAAATAACTTATGATGAGTTAGTAGATATGCTGAAAGCAAGCAGTGTTGATACAAGTACTAAAGGTATTACATTAGGTTCAACTACAGATACCGGCGGATTTGGAGATGAATATTTCGGCTACAGTACAAATGGCGGCAGCTGGCAAAATGATACTAACCTTACTATAGAAAAATTATTATCTGATGATACTGAATACTATTTAAGTATGTTATCAAGACAAGGTGAAGAAATTCCATTTGTTCAAGCTGATATGCTGCAACAAAAGATTGTTAATAAAATTCTCCCTTGGATACAAGAAGCTTTTACTTCAATTTTAGGCGGGACCGCAGCTAGTAATACAGCTTTGCAGTATGCATATAATGCTGTTTATGATTTGATTGTCCCGAATAACAATATCCAGGATTGGATAGAAGATAACCAAGGCAAAGTTAGCGAAGGCGACAAAGGCGAACGTCAGAAGACATTTGGTGCAGAAGAAAACCCTACATTAAAAGGATACTTAGATGATATAGGTCAATGCGAAGGCACCAAAGGTAAAAGAGGTCATGATACAAACCAGGCTATGAAAGCCGGAGATTATCTTGGATTCTATTATACAAGTGATAAAAACCAGTGGTTTATGCACAAAGACAGAAAAGATAAATCTCAAATCAGTATCAGTTTGAATAATGTTATGGATGTATTCTTAACAGCTTACGTCCAATATATGGAAGGCATTGAAGAATCAGAATATTACTGGCAGAAAGGCAGCTTATCAGATTCCAATTTATATGACCCGAAAGACAGTGATTTTACATTCACTATCGTAGCAGACTCATCAACAAGTGATGAGGACAGTTTAATACAAGCAAATTACTACGACACATTGTTCAATATGATTTGTCTTAACGGCTGGACTGAAAATGCTCAGATTGATGATTCCGAATACTTAAGTGAAATGTTAAAAAGCGGTATGGCATTTATTTCTTCAATAAGTGATGACGGATATTATTATCAGGGTAACTATTCAACTGATAAATATATTCTTGAAGTTACTGATGATGAAGCTATTTCAAAGGCAGAAGCTAAATATAATACCGAAAAAACTAAAATTGAAAACAAAGAAGATACAATTGATTTAAAGATGAAAAACCTCGATACTGAGATATCATCTTTGACAACGGAATATGATACAACAAAATCAATAATTTCAAAATCCATAGAAAAATCATTTAAACGATATGATGCATAAATAATATTGATTATCTGCTGTAATTATTTAGTTTTATCATTTACCCCAGCATTATAAGACTTAGCCATATAAATAAAATTCCGGACATAATTCCGACAATTGACAGGTGCCAGTTGCCATATTCTTTGGCAAGCGGAAGCAGTGTATCAAAAGATATATATGTCATAATTCCCGCAACTGCAGCCATCAATACTCCAACAAGAATCTGCGGAATAAATAATCCGAATATAAACATTCCGACTAAAGCTCCTATTGGTTCAGTTATTCCGGATAAAGATGCATACAGCATTGCATAACGTTTTTTGCCGGTTACATGATATATCGGTAAAGCCACTGCTATACCTTCGGGGATATTATGTATCGCTATTGCAAATGCTACGGATAAACCTAATGTAATATCCTGCGTTGTGGTTAAGAATGTAGCCATACCCTCAGGAAAATTGTGAATACATATAGCAATAGCCGTTAAAAATCCGGCACGTTTCAATTTATAAAATTTATGTTCTTCCAACGCAGGAGCATCAGGATTTAAAAGCTCTTCCGTATCAACGTGGTCAGGTAAAAAATAGTCTATTAAAATTGAAATCAGCAATCCTACAATAAATCCTGCAAATACAAGCCACTGATACATATGCGGGAAATTAACTTTTAAAAGTCCCTCTGAACTTGGTATTATATCTACTAATGATATAAATATCATTACACCGGCAGAAAAACCTAATCCAACAGACAAAGCCTTAAGATTATCCTTTTTGGTAACAAATGCTATAGCACCGCCTATTGCTGTTGTTAAACCTGCCAGCATAGTAAGACAAAAAGCCAGTGTAAAATTGTTGTGTAAATTCATAAAAATTATATCCTTTTTGCAAATTTAATATTATCACAAAAATTTTTCATACGTTACTTTTTCTTTTAAATACGGCTTTATCTCAAATGTGTTACAATAGTACAAAAACTATTGGCAATTTATTATTTTTGTTGTATGTTAGGGCTACATGCAGAAATATAAATACAAAAGGAGAATTGTAAAATGCAAGTTATATTGAAAAAAGAAGTTCAAAATTTAGGCGAAGTAGGCGATATCGTTAATGTTAAGGACGGTTATGCAAGAAACTTTTTACTTCCGCAAGGTGCAGCTGAAATTGCTACAGCAGGTGCTTTAGAAAACAGAGAAAAAAATATAGCAAGAATTAAAGCTAAACAAGAAAAATTACATAAAGAAGCTTTAGAAAAAGCTGAAGCTATCGAAAAATTCGGTAAATTGGAATTATCTGCAAAAGCAGGAGAATCAGGAAAATTATTCGGTACAATTACAACTAAGAAATTAACTGAAGAATTAGCTGCTCAAGCAGGTATTGAAGTTGACAGAAAAGCTGTTTCTTTGAATGCTCCAATCAATAGAATCGGTAACTACGTTATGTTAATCAAATTAACTTCTAAAGTTAAATGCGAATTAAATATTTCAGTTACAGCTTCTGAAGTTATTAAAGAATCTATTGAAGAAGTTGAAGAAGAAAAAGCAGCTGAATAGTTAACTGACAGGAGTGTAAATGAATCAATATTCTAATTTAAAACTGCAAGCTCTTGCAATTGGTTCTTTACCTCACAACAATCTTGAAAATGCTATGAATGTGGTAAAAAAGGATTTTTCGGATATTCCGTTTTTTCCGCAATTAGCCAATTTTAACAAAAACGAAGACATGATTATCCAATTTTTGGAAGGATTGCCTTCGTTTTTGCCTTCAAATGCCGATAATTTTTTTATTGACTCCGAAAGTGATAATTTTTTTGAGGATTTGGAAGAATTTTATGCAGATTATGAAGAAATCATTGAAAATCCAAATTCCGATAAACTGGAGAAATATGGAATAAGCAAAAGTTTTTCATCTACATTTCCTGAATTAGAAAAACTGGTAGCACAAACTATGCCGCCTTTTGCAAAAGGACAGATAACAGGTCCGTTTACTCTTGCTGCTGCAATAAATGATCAAAACGGTAAAAGTGCAGTATATGATGAAACCTTAAAAGAAATTATAGTAAAATTGTTAAGTCTAAAAGCTTTATGGCAGATAAAACGAATTAAAAAAGCCTGTCCGCAGACAGTTCCGATAATTTTCATGGACGAACCCACTATTTCACAACTGGGGACTTCCGCTTACTTAACGATTTCGGAAGATGATGTGATAAATATGCTTAAAGAAATCAGAAATATTATTAAATCAAACGGCGGATTATGTGCAATTCATTGCTGCGGCAAATGTGACTGGACAATTCCTGTTAAAGCGGAAGTCGATATTATAAATTTTGATGCCTATGCTTTTGCTCAAAATTTCAGTGTTTACTCATCTACAATTGAAGATTTTTTGAAAAGCGGAGGTAAGATTGCCTGGGGCTTGATTCCTACACTTGACAGCGGAGCTTTGGAAAGAATTACACTTGAAGATTTAATGAAAATTTTTGAAAAATCCGTAAAGTATTTGACTAAAAAAGGCATTGATGAGAAACTTGTTATAGATAATTCTTTAATAACATCATCCTGCGGTGCAGGTTCATTAACTATTGATTTAGCTGAAAAAGCAATGGATTTAGTTCATACATTATCAAAAGAATTGAAAAAGAGGTTTTAAATTTGACTGTTAAACTTGCAATTACAGGAAAAAGCGGAAGCGGAAAAACTACAATAGTAAAAGCTTTTATGCAAATTTTGAAGAAAATGTTCCCTGAAAAATCAATTTTATTATTTGACAACGATTTATCAAGCGAACTGGGACACAGTTTCGGGCTTGATATACGAAATACAATATATGGTATCAGAAGCGGAAAACACGAATATAAAACAGGAATTCCCGAAGATATGACTAAACAAGAATATATCGAATGGGCAATGGAAGATATTCTGGTTTCACTTGATGAGAATGTAGACATTATTGTTTCATGGTTTGTTGGCTCAAAAGACTGCAGATGCCCGATTACAAAACAAATAAATGATGCTGTTAATAAATTGCTAAATAGATATGACATAGTAATATTTGATTGCGAATTTGATTTAAAGTATCTAAACCAGCTCGTTGATACGGAAATAGATTCTACCATTATTGTTGCTACTCCGAGCGAAGAATCGGCACATTTAGCAAACCGTATTGAAGAATTCAGTGCAAAATATGCAGCAGGCAACCAGTTGGGTGTTGTTATCAATAAAGTTGATAATAATAACCTTGCATCTGTATATGAACTTTTGAATAAGTATAATCTTGATGTACTGGGTGTAATCCCGTTTGATGAAGATTTAAAAAACCACCCTATGACAAGAGATTCAAAAATCGTACAAAATGCAATTAAAGAATTTTATTTCAGATTAAATCTTCCGCAGATAAAACAGTAGAGGTTCTATGGCAATAATACTTGACGGAAAAAAATTAAAAGAAAAAATTTTAGCAGAGTTAAAAACAAAAATTGATAGATTCAAAACAAAACCAACTCTGGTAGTAATTCTTGTCGGAGAAAATCCGGCAAGCAAAATATATGTTAATAACAAAAAGAAAACCGCAGAAAAATTAGGTATAAATTCAAAAATTATAAATTATCCGTCAAACATTTCAGAAAAAGAACTTTTGGAAAAAATTGAAGAACTAAACAATGATAAAGATGTTACGGCAATTCTTGTTCAATTACCTTTGCCGGAACATATTTCAAAGGAAAATATAATAAATGCAATTTCACCTCTAAAAGATGTTGACGGATTTACTCCCTATAATTTCGGTAAGCTTTTTTCCGGAGAAAACCCTAATGTATATCCATGTACACCAAAAGGTATTTTACTGTTACTAAAAGAATATAATATAGAACTTGAAGGTAAACATGCGGTAATAATAGGGCGTTCTAATATTGTCGGAAAACCTTTGGCACAAATACTGTTAAATGAAAATGCAACAGTGACAATCTGCCACAGTCATACAAAAAATCTTCCACAAATAACAAAAACTGCAGATATATTGATTTCTGCAGTGGGAAAAAACATTATAAAAGGGGAAATTATAAAACCTGGTTGTGTAGTTGTAGATGTAGGAATATTTAAAGATGCTGACGGGAAAACCCGCGGAGACGTAGATTTTGAAAGCACCTCTAAAGCTGCATCATACATCTCGCCCGTTCCGGGCGGCGTTGGACCAATGACAATTACATCATTGATGCTCAACACCGTGGAATTGTTCGAAAAAAATCTTCTATAATTTACTATGAACTTATCAAGTTCAATGTACAACTTGATTTGATGTTGTTGTTTACCAGTGTCTTTAAACCTGAAATTTCGTTTTCAATCGCTGTTAATTGAGAATCAATTGAATCTTTTTCGGTTTCCAAAGAATCACTTAAATCTGAATAGTAAATGTAATCCGCATCGTCAGTACAATCACCTTCAACACTTGCATATTCTCTTTCAATAGCTGTCATTTGAGATGTTGCATATTGAATCTGGTTCTGAATTGAAATGTACTGAAATTGATAAAAATTTTTCTGCAAAGTCAATAAACTTTTTTGACTTGCCAATGCTAAAAATGCCATATCTCTCGTCTCCTTATTTTATATTCTGTTCTCTCATGTATATAAAGTTTTTTGAGGTTTTCGAATTTCAGAAAGTATCATATTTGTAACATTTGTTTACATTTACCGTATAACACCTTAACAGCATGGCTTTTGAACCGAATCCAATGTAAAGATTCAGTGTAAAAAACTTGCCAGTATACTTCAATTAAAGTATTATAAATATATTATTGGGGAGGATTTAGGTAAGAATGCCGAAATTAGCAAGACAGTATGATAGCAGAGTATATTCTGAATATCGTATTTCTTCTGATTATACAAGGAGTTCATACGTACGCAGAGAGCATCACGCAGACTTTGTAGAATTAAGGCAGGCAAATAGACCGCATAAAAAGAAACACAAAAAAAGAAATATATTTCACTTTTTAGTTTCTTGCTCTTTTTTATTTTTCTTAATGTTTTATGCTATGCCATATTCATTCAACAGTATTACAAAGGCAATGTTTGTTCCTACCCCGTATAAAGAAATTTCTATAGATTTAAATGAAATAAGTTTTCCGACACATAAATATTTAGCAAACAATTGGTTTTTAGGTAAACGTTCATTTAGTTTTTCTGCAGATGAAAAATCCGCACAAATGGTACCATTAAAAGAAAATGTTAACATGCCAGTACTCCAAAGTGAGCTGACAAACCTTATGCAAGCTTATCCTACAATTAAGCCTGCCGTATTTGTATGGGATTACGAAACTCAGAATTATGTTGATATAAATGCCTCTGAAATTTTCTCGACTGCAAGTATCATCAAAATTCCTGTTTTAATAGATGTATTCAAAACAATAGAATCAGGACAGTTATCATTATCTGACAAAATACCGCTAACAGAATATTTCAGAACGGAAGGTTCCGGCAGTCTTCAATTCAAGGCCAGAAACTCCGAATACACAATAGACGAACTCGCAAGACGAATGATTACAGAATCAGATAATTCCGCAACAAATATGCTTATGGCAAAAATCGGTTCAATGACTGATGTTAACCAATCTATGAGAGCATGGGGAATAAAACATACACAGGTTAATACCTGGCTTCCTGATCTTAAAGGTACAAATTATACAACAGCCAGAGATATGGCTACAATGCTTTATAATATTGACGAAAATACAGAATTTCTATCAGAAGATTCAAGAACAAGAATGCTGAATTATATGGGACATGTTCATAATAACAGACTTCTGAAAGCCGGACTCGGAGAAGGGGCCGTATTACTCCATAAAACCGGGGATATAGGCACAATGCTTGGAGATGCAGGAATTGTTATTGCTCCCAACGGTAAAAAATATATTGTTGTAATTCTGGCTAATCGTCCTCACAATGCTGCAGCCGGAAAAGATTTTATTGTACAGGCATCTAAAATTATTTATAACTATATGGTGAAATAATGCTAAAAGAATTGTTAGATACAAATCACTGTTTCAAATTGGTTTGCGGAGCAGGCAACGAAGATGTTGAAGAGATAAAAAGACTTGTTTATGTTTACGCAATAGCAGGCTGCAGATTTTTTGATTTATCCGCAAATGAAGAAATTATTACCGCAGCAAGAGAAGCTTTGGATTTGGCAAAGGTATATGATGCGTATTTATGTATAAGTGTCGGCATAAAAAGTGATCCGCATGTTCACAAAGCCGTAATTGATTCTGACAAATGCGTAAACTGCGGTTCTTGCGAAGAAATTTGTCCGCAGGGTGCAATTCATTACGGGAAAGTAAAAAAAGAAAAATGCATTGGCTGCGGCAGATGCTGGAAGGTGTGTTCAAGAGCTGCAATATCTTACATTTCAGAAGAAAAAAATCTTGATGAAGTCCTTCCGCCTATTGTGGAAAAAGGAATTGATTGCATTGAATTTCACGCAATGGGACCTGATGAAGAAGAAATATTTTCAAAATGGAAATATTTAAATGACAATTACGAAGGAATTTTAAGCATCTGCACAAGCAGAGGTCAATTGAGCGATGAAGCTCTGGTTGACAGAGTTAAACGCATGACAGAACACAGGGAACCCTATACCACGATAATTCAAACAGACGGATTTCCTATGAGCGGCGGAGATGACAATTACAAATCAACTTTGCAGGCTGTAGCAACGGCAGAAATCATTCAGAATGCAAAACTTCCTGTATATATTATGCTTTCAGGCGGAACCAATTCTAAAACAAATGAACTTGCCAAAATGTGCGAAATTTCGAATTGCGGAGTTGCAGTAGGTTCTTATGCCAGAAAAATAGTTAAACGATATATTGAAAGAAGTGACTTCTGGACAAATCCAAATGTATTGAATGATGCATTATCTATGGCTAAACCGCTTGTTGATTCTGTAATAGCTTAGGTTGAGAAATGGAAATATTTTATTTAAAAAAACAAGAAATACTAGATGCTATAGATAAAAAAAGTCTTGAAAGTTTTTGGGACGGACGGGAATATGCCTGTGAGAACAAATATTTTGAACATGTATTAGGTTTATTTTTAACAAAATTCATAGCAAAACATATTTACGGAATTAAAAATCTCAATATAGAATACAGAAATAAAAAACCTTATTTTATGTCAGACGGAATTTATTTCAGCATATCACATTCTAATGATATTGTTCTTGTGGCATTTAATAATGCGGAAATCGGCACTGACGTTGAATATATGTGTCAGAGAAACTACAAAGGAATAATGAAACGTTACGGAGAAAAAAATGAAAATCCGACACGAATAGAGTTTTACAAATTCTGGACAATGCACGAAGCTGAAATTAAATTAAATAAAAATGTCCGGTCTTTATTTTCAACATTTTTAGAAAATGATTATATAGTATCATGTGTATCTTCAAATGTTCTTGTAACAAACTTCTGTATAAAACAACTTGTAATAAATCAGACTGCACAAAATATCAATTTATTAGATGAATTTACCCGCCCGAAAAATATAAAAGTTATAACAACAAATTGATAAAAGTTGCACAATGAATGTATTTTTGCAATATTAAAAACAAAGTTACTTTATTAAATAAGGAGAATAAAATGGATATAAAAGCAGTAATTCTTGCAGCCGGAAAAGGAACAAGAATGAAATCAGAAACAACACCGAAAGTTTTGCATCAGATTATGGGTAAAACCTTGCTGGGATATGTTCTAGACAGTGTTAAAAATTTTGCATCAGAAGAATTTGTAATTGTCGGACACCACGCAGATAAAGTTGAAAAATTTGTAAAAGAAAACTATAAATGTGCTAAAACTGTTCTGCAATCTCCGCAGTTAGGAACAGGACATGCCGTATCTATGGTTTGCCCCGAGTTGGAAAATTATAATGGAACAGTCTTAATACTATGCGGTGATACTCCGCTCATAAAAGAAAAAACATTGAAAAAGTTTGTTGAATTTCACCAAATCCAAAACTCTGATATAACTGTTATGAGTACCATTTTCGACAATCCTGCAAACTACGGACGAATAATCCGGGAAACTGACAATTCTTTAAAATGTATTGTCGAAGAAAAAGATGCAACACCTGAACAAAAATCTGTAAAAGAAGTTAATGCAGGGATTTATTGTCTTGACTGGACAAAAGTTAAATCTGCATTCGGTCAGTTAAAAAGTAACAATGCACAGGGAGAATACTATTTAACAGATATTATTTCCTGGGGTAAAACTCAAAATCTAAATGTTAATGCATATATTCTTGAAGACAGCAGCGAAATTTACGGAATAAATTCCAGAATTAACCTTGCACAAGCTGCAAAAATGATGAATAAACGTAATCTTGAAAAATATATGGAAAACGGAGTAACAATTGTTGATCCGGATTCTACATGGATTAGCGAAGATACAATAATCGGACAAGATACTATTATTTATCCCGCAACATATATTGAAGGGAAAAATACTATCGGTAAAAACTGTAAAATTGGACCATGTGCACATTTAAGAGGCGGGGTAGAAGTTTGTGACAATGTTAAGGTTGGAAATTTTGTCGAGGTAAAAAAATCAAAAATATCTTCCAATACAAATGTCGGACATCTATCCTACATAGGTGATTCAGAACTCGGAGAACACGTAAATATAGGTGCCGGTACAATTACAGCCAACTTCAATCCTTTGACAAATGAAAAATCCAGAACTATTTTAAAAGATAACGTTAAAATCGGTTCAAATTCAGTACTTGTCGCACCTGTAACAATTGAAGAGGGTGCGAATATTGGTGCAGGAGGAATTATAACAAAAAATATACCGTCATGGGCTCTTGCAATTACCAGAACTCCGCTAAGAATTATTGCAGACTGGGTTAAGATAAAATTATCAAAGTAAACTTATGTTACAAAATTTTCATAATCTAATTCAAAAAGGCAAATTTTTTTATTTTGGACATTATTAGATATATGTTAAAAGTAGTAGGAGAAATTTATGCTTAGCAGTGTACAAAATTATCAAACAGCACCCAGCAGGGTTGCATTTAAAGCAGGAAATAATGTTCAAACAAACGAACATTCAAAAGAAAAACAACCTTACAAAACTCATGCCGGGTTAAAAACAGGTATCGGTTACGGAGTTATTGAAGGTGGATTAGCTGCACTTTTGGGTTCCGGCACTAAAGCTCTTCAAAATATCATTAAGCGAAATTCAGATGAACTTGGTGAGGAAGCTGTACAAACTGTAAAAACATTAGGTAAATCAAGCAAAACTTTGTTTATATATGTTCCAATTGCAATTTTAACTTCTATAGGATGCGGAGCACTTGTTGACAAGAAAATTAACGATAAACATGCTCAATTTGCAGATAAGTTGGAAAAAGAAGGGAAAAAAGAAGTTCTTAAAAACGATGATAATGCAGAAATAACTAAACAAGAACAAGTTTACTGTAAAACAAACACAGGTAAAAAACTGGGTGTGCTTTTAGGTGCCGTTGTATCACCTTTACTTGGAATCTTAAATACAAAAGTTGCAGGCAATAAAATAAGTATGCTGAAAGTAGCGTCAGGAGTAATCACAGGTGCATTAGGCGGTTTAATCCTTGGTTCAATTACCGATAAAATTGCTAATAAAGGTGCTGCTAAATTTGCTGATAAACAGGCAGCAATAAATGATGCTAAATAATAAGTTATAAATTCAGAAAGAAAGACCGCCTCAAACAGGCGGTCTTTCTTGTTTACATAACAATACTTATTTTTTTGCAGCAGTTCTATCCACCCCTATCCTTCCACTTGAAAAAACTTGAAAAAAGTTGTATAATTTGTATATACACAAAAATAGGATTAAGAGTATGAGGAAAGCCTTAACCATTGGTGAATTATTGGTCACTATGACAATTATCGGAGTTATTGCAGCTCTTGTTCTGCCCGGTTTCTTGAAAGATTATCATAAAAGAATATATACAACCAAACTCAAAAAAACGTATGAAATACTTGATAATGCAATCAATCAAGCTTGTACGGATAATAATGTTTCATATTTTTACCAAACTCCATATGCAACATATAAAACTGGAGGTGCTAATCAACAAGAATTTTTAAACAAATATTTTAAAACAGCTAATAGACAAAACAGTAATCCTTTCTCTTCTAAATATAAAATTTTAGCAAGTGGTAAAGAATCATCTATAAATTTAGCAAACAGTGGTTGGGCAAAATTAGCTAGTGGCGAGGCTGTTTCATTTTTTTGCGATTACACAAAAACCAGATGCGTAATAAGAGTCGATGTCAACTCAACTGACGGTCCCAACATTGGAGGAAGAGATCTTTTTGCAATAGCTATAGATATCAAAACCAATAAACTCGGAGACGTATACAATGCAAAAGGAGATAAATACTCTCCTGACACATGTGGAACCGAAATTTATGGTTACGGATGTCTTGAAAAAATCTTGGAAAACAACTGGGAAATGGATTACTAAATAACAGAAGGATAAATATGAAAAAAGGTTTTACTTTAGCAGAAGTTTTAATAACGTTAGGTATAGTCGGTATCGTTGCGGTTCTGACAATTCCTTCAGTTATGAAAAATTATAAAAACAGATTATATACAGCTCAATTAGAAAAAGTCTATGCTCAACTGAACGAAGCTACTCTGGCAATTATGAATGATGAAAGAGTAGATAGTTTCTATGAAACTAAAGCAAACGGAACCGACAAATGTACTGATAATAATAAACAAAACTGTACCGGCGGTTTACCTTATTTTTTGTCTACTTATCTTGAACCGGTCAAGAAAAACTGTGCAAAAGGTGATAATGATGAAATATGTGTAGCCGGCGGAACAACTTCATCATACAAATATATTGACGGATCTGATGCAGGTGGTATAGGCAGCGGAACATATTGTATTCAACTTGCAAGCGGAGCTGCAATATGCGGTTTTCATAATCCGGGAAACAAATGTACAAGTCTTGTAGTTGATGTAAACGGGCAGGCTGCACCTAATATTGTTGGACGTGATGTATTTTCTATGGATATTCACAAAAACGGTTCAATCTCTGACTATTCCAGCGGTTGTGCTGATAATAATTTTGGATGTACAGCTGACAGATGTAATGCAGGCGGAGCCGGCGACGGAATTTACGGAAGTGCTTGCGGATGTTTGACTGCCGTAATGGAAGCCGGTTGGAAAATGGAATATTAGAGGTTATATATAAATGAAAAAAGGTTTTACTTTAGCAGAAGTTTTAATAACGTTAGGTATAGTCGGTATTGTTGCGGTTCTGACAATCCCTTCAGTTATGAAAAATTATAAAAACAGATTATATACTTCTCAATTAGAAAAAGTTTATGCTCAAATAGTTGACGCAACTAAATCAATTATGAGCGATGAGCATGTAGATAATTTTTATGAAACTAAAGTTGTTGGAACTTGCGGTCAGGGAATTACGGATAAATCAAAATGTACCGGAGGTCCGGAATACTTTTTAAATACCTATTTTAAAACGGTTAAAACAGACTGTGCCGGTGGTGATGATGATGAAAAATGTGTACCGACATCAACATACAAATATATTGATGGAACTGATGCTACTACTATTCCAACAAATTATTATTGCGTACAATTAGTCAGCGGTGCTGTTATTTGTGCAAATAATACTATCGCCAAATGCACAAGTGTACTTGTTGATGTAAACGGACAGGCAGAACCTAATATTGTTGGTCGTGATTTATTTTCTATGGATATACATAAAAACGGCTCTTTATCAGATTATGACAGCGGTTGCGGCGATAATAGCATCGGTTGTGCAGCTGACAGATGTAATGCAGGCGGAGGATCCGGAAACGGGATTTTCAGCAGTGCCTGCGGGTGCCTTAATGCTGTAGTTCAAGCCGGTTGGAAAATGAAATATTAGAGGTTGAATATATGAAAAAAGGATTTACTTTATCAGAAGTTTTAATAACACTCGGTATTATAGGTGTCATTGCCGCTTTGACTATTCCTGCCATTGTTACAAACTACAGGAATAAAATATATGTTGCTCAATTGAAAAGGGTTTACGGTCAGATAACAGAAGCTGCCCAGACTATTATGACAGAAGAACAAACAGATAACTTCTATACAACATCTGCAGGTATTCCGCAGGATAACACCGGCGAGAATTGTAAAACAGGAGCTTGTTATTTTCTAAGAAACTATTTTAAAACCATGAATGAAAACTGTGCAACAGGCGATCATCCATGCGTAGGTGACTCCTATAAAGGTTTAAATGGGACTGCTTTGACTGTAAAACCGGGAGGCTCTTTCTGTGCTCAAACAACTAATGGTGCAACTATTTGTGCCACACACAACACAAATAATCAGGTTACAAGTATAACTGTTGATGTAAACGGTAAAGATGACCCGAATACTGCAGGTCGTGATGTATTTTCTATGGATATGAAAACAGACGGCACATTATCTGACTATGAAAGCGGTTCCAATGTTCCCGGTTCTGAAGGTGCTCCTGCTGAACGATGCGGGAATGGTAGTACTTCAAGTATAAATGCTGCCGCCGCAGGGTGTTTGACAAGAATTATTGAAGACGGCTGGGTTATGAAATACTAGCCAGGTTCCTGTGCCATTTTAAGTCCTGCAAGTTTACGCTTTCAGGATAACATTATTGTTTACAAAATCTTAAATAATAATTGGTACACAAAGCAAATTTCACCAAAATTTTTTAAAACAGCGTCATACTGAGCGTTAGCGAAGTATCTCAATAAAAGGTTTCTTCGGACTATATTCCTCAGAATGATGGGCTTTTATAGTACCAGTGGAATTTGCTATATAAGTTCCGACAATGTCATATTGCATTGAAAATTTGTTTAATATAAAATACCACGTGTAAATGGTATTATTAAAGGAGATTGTATTATGTCAAGAAAACCAATTATTGCAGGAAACTGGAAAATGAACCTTCTTCAAAGCGAAGCTAAAGCTTTATATGAAGGTATTAAATCTTTTGTAGATAAATTTAATGCACCGCAGTTACCTACAGTTGTAATTGCTCCTGTATTCACATCATTAAATCAAGTTGCAGAAATTCCTTGTGATTGCGGCTGCGGAGGTTCTAAATTATATGTTGCCGGACAAAATTGCCACTGGGAATCTTCAGGAGCATACACAGGCGAAATTTCTGTTGAAATGTTAAAAGATGCAGGCTGCTCTTTTGTTATTATCGGACACTCTGAAAGAAGACAATATTTCTCAGAAACTGATGAAATGATTAACAAAAAAGCAAAAGCTATCTTAGCAGGCGGATTGATTCCGATTATTTGCTGCGGTGAAACATTAGAACAAAGAGAAGCAGGAGTTACTGATTCTCATATAGCTTCTCAAATCAGAGCGGCATTATCAGGAATTTCTTCTGAAGACGTTGCTAAATCAGTTATTGCGTATGAACCAATCTGGGCTATCGGAACAGGTAAATCTTGTGATGCTGATGAAGCTAACAGAGTTATTAAAATGATTAGAGGCGTTGTTGCTGAAGTTGCAGGAGCTCAAGCTGCTGATTCTATAAGAATTCTCTACGGCGGTTCTGTTAAACCTTCCACAATTGAAGAACAAATGTCTAAATCTGATATTGACGGTGCTTTAATCGGCGGAGCTTCTTTAAAAGCTGAAAGCTTCAATGATATTATTGAAAAAACTATGAAAGTTGCCGTAAAATAATTTTGATTGACAGTCGAAAAGAAAAAGATCTGGAATATAAATTTCAGGTCTTTTTTCATGCGAAATTTTCATGATAAATTATATTTATGAATATTACAGCAGGAAAATACAAGGGACAAAAAATCATTGCTCCGGATGAAAATATTACCCGCCCTACACTGTCAAAAGTCAGAATGAGTGTTTTCAATACTTTACAGGCAATGATAGATTTTGATAGAGCAAACTTCCTTGATATGTTTGCAGGTTCCGGAATTATGGGACTTGAAGCACTTTCAAGAGGATTTTATAAAGTAGTATCAATAGAAAAAAACAAAAAAGTTTTTAATGTCATTAAATCCAATTTTAAAAAATATGAAAATGGTGATAATTTAAAATTGATTTCAGGTGACAGTATAAAAATTTGTCAAAATTTAACAGAAAAATTTGATGTAATCTATATTGACCCGCCGTATTTTTCAGGGATTTACGAAAGTTCACTCAAAGCCGTTCGGAAAATCAGCAGTGGAATTATTATTCTGGAACATGTAACAGAAGTTGATTTCTCAGACTTAATCATTTTGAAACAAAAAAAATACGGAGATAAATATATCACTTATTTACAAAATGACAAATAAAATTTTTGAAATATAATTGAAATATATTGATTTATTCAGGAATAATAAATGGAAGAAAAAAAACAAAAAGTTCTGCTTATAAAACTCTCATCACTAGGTGATGTAATTTTTAATATTCCATTAGCAAATGCCCTGAAAGATGCAGGATATGAAGTTACATGGCTTGTATCTGAAAAAGGAATACAGGTTGTTCAAAACAACCCTTGCGTCGACAGAGCAATATTAGTTCCCGTACAAAAATGGAAAAAAAGAGGATTTTCAATAGAGAGTTTTAAAGAATATATTGCAATATTAAAAGAATTAAGAGCTGAGAAATTTGATATAGCAATTGATTCTCAAATGATGCTCAAAAGTTTATACTGGATGCTGTTTTGCGGAGCAAAAAGAAGAATTATTTCAAAAGAAGCAAGAGAAATGGCAATTTTAGGCGGAAACGAATGGATTGATGACATTTCTTATGCTCCGGATTCTCCGATTGTACTGAACTATTTAAAATATGCAGAACATCTCGGAATAAAACCCGAAAATATAAAAGTAACACTTCCTGCAAGAAATGAAGAACAAATAAGAAAAATCGACGAATTACTTTTAAATACCGATAAACAAAAACCTCTTGTTATCATTGCTCCTGCAACTACCTGGAAAAATAAACACTGGAACAAAGATAATTGGAAAAGTATTGTTGACAGCATCTATGATAAATGTAATTTGGTTTTCACCGGCGGTCCGAATGACAATGAACTTATCAATTATATAAGCAGCGGAAGATTTTTAAACCTTGCAGGCAAAACCGATATCATAGAACTTATGGAATTATTTTCACGTGCAGACCTTGTTATAGCACCTGACAGCGGAAGCGCCCATCTTGCCTGGGCTGCAAGAAAACCTGCTGTTATAACAATATTTACCTGCACACCGAAAGATGTTCTGGCTCCTTATGGAAATAATTCAAAATACATAGCTTTAGGCGGTGAAGGATTGTCATGCCAGCCTTGTTTTAAAAGAAAATGTCATCTGAGAAAAAATATTGATGCCTGCACCAATTTTCCGAGCCCCAGTGAAGTTCTGAAAGTGATAGACAGCTTGATATTTTAGCCAGAAAGTTGTATAATTATTATACCTATAATAGGATTATAAAGGGTTTTTATGGGGTTATTCGACAAATTTAAAGAAGTTACACGAAAAGTTTCTGAGGTAGAAAATAATATCTACCATGAAAAACGTGACTATCTTGAAATTTATGAAAGAAACCTTGAATTAGAAAAAGAAATTGCCGAACGCACAGAAGAATTAAATGATGCAAACAAACGTATGTTTACCCTTCAGCATATCTGGGATATGATGAACTCTTCAACACCTCTGGAAAATGTTCTGGAAGCAATAGTAAACAGTACACAGGGTGAACTTGGATATATGCATTGTGTAATTATTAAGAAATGCTCTGATGAAGATGGCGATTATATGCATATTATAGCCCAGTCAAATGATGTACTGATAGATAGATTAAATAATCTAATAGGCCCACCGGGAATACAAACCCGGCGTCTGCATTACTCTAACGAAAGCGTTTTTGCAGATACAATGAGGCAGAGAACAATTGTTCAAACAAAATCCATAGACCTTTCTTTAAAAGCAGTATTGCCGGAATTACCACCTGATACGGTTGAAAAAATCCTAACAAATCAGCCCATAAAATCAGTTATAGTAGTTCCCTTAGTAGCTCAAAAAAAAGAATTCGGCTGGTTTTGCGTATTTTCCGCAAGAGAAGAACTTGCAAGTGCCGAGATGGATTTTTTAGGATTGTTCGCCAAACAAATTGAAATGGCTATAACAATTGCCGACTTATTCCAGGCTGTCAGAGAACAAGCTGTAACAGATGCTTTGACAGGTCTGTATAACAGAAGATATTTTGAAGAAGCTTTAGAAAAAGAAGTTCAACGTGCAAAACGTCAAAAACAACCCTTTTCTGTTATTGGAATAGATCTAGATTTCCTGAAAAAAATAAATGATACTTATGGTCATACTTATGGAGATTTAGCCATAAAAACTATTGCTGATGTTTTAAAATCAAATGCCCGTTCTGTCGATGTACCTGCACGTATCGGAGGAGAAGAATTTAATGTATTATTACCCGGTATCAATTCAGAAGGTGCAATGGCAGCAGCAGAAAGAATTCGTAAGTCAATAGAAAAAGCCGAAATTGATACTGTTGGGCATATTACGGGAAGTTTAGGGGTTGCAACTTATTTTGAACATAGCGAAAACCCTGAAGAACTTCTGGAATTAACAGATCAAGCTATGTACACATCAAAAAGAGAAGGACGAAATAGAGTTACACTTGCTAAACCAATCTCTGAAACATACTGGCAGGAAATTGCTGTTAACACATTTCTTGATATTCTTTCTAAAAACAGAATTCCAAAAGCTAAACATCTATCAAAAGAATTATGCCAAAAGCTTAAAGAAGCCAATAAAAATGAAACTTCAAAAGAAGGATTATACACAGTTGCTGATATGCTTACAAAATTATATAATCCTATGCACACCCCCGGAATTATTAAACAAAAAGTTCAAATGGCTGTCAGTCTTGCAAAAAGGTTTGATTTGCCGAAAGAAGATATTGATAACTTGAGAGTTGCTATACTTTTATATGATATAGGCAATCTCATGCTGCCGTCTGAATTATTACAAAAGGCCACTCCGCTTACTGATGAGGAACGTGAAACTATTAAAAATCATCCCGTCATTGCAGCAAGAGAAATTTTAAAACCAATTTCTTATATCCAAGACGTTTTACCTATTATTGAACATCATCATGAAAACTGGGACGGTACAGGTTATCCTAATAAAATATCAAAAGATGAAATACCTCTAACATCTCAGATTATTCTTATTATAGATGAATATTTTGCATTAACAGAACAACGCCCTTATCGAGCAAAGCTTTCAGGTCAAGATGCGCTTGAAATTATTAAAGCCGATACCGGTAAAAAATGGAATGAAAATCTTGTAAAAGAATTTATTTCCCTTATTGAACACGATATTGCATAAAAATTTTCATTTCAATTCATATACAGATGTGATATAGTTCTTTTATGAAGGAAAAAGATTTTATAACCATAATAAAACAGATTACAAATTCTAAATACATCGGAGATGATTGTGCATACCTCAAAGAAATGGGAATTGTTATAACTCAAGACAGTCTTGTTGAAGGAGTGCATTTTTCACTTGACTACATAACTCCGGAACAATTAGGGTACAAATCTGTAATGGTTAATCTTTCCGATATTGCTGCAAGCGGAGCGGAACCCAAATATATAACAGTATCTCTATCCATGCCTGCTTGTATTGAATCTAAATTCGTTGAAAAACTCTATACAGGAATGCAGAAAGCATGCCGGCAGTATAACCCTCAGGTAAAAATTGCAGGAGGAGATATAACAGGAGGAGATAAAGTTTTTATTTCAATCTGTGCAATAGGTTCAGCTATAAATCGCCGTATTTCGTCAAGAAAAAATGCTAAACCCGGCTATAAAATTATCGTTTCCGGAAATCATGGTTCTTCTGCTGCAGGATTATACTTATTACTAAACGGAAAAAATACCCCCGAAAAATTTATTAAATCACATTTAGAACCCAAAGCACAAATTTTTTTCGGGGAAAAAATAGCCGAAACTATTATGCAGGATTATGCAATGATGGACACATCAGACGGACTTATGGATACGTTATCAGCAATAGCTTATGAAAGCGGAGTTTCTGTTGAGGTAGATTTTGATAAAATCCCTTATGATAAAGATATTAAACAATTTGAAAACTGGCAGGATTTAATTTTATACGGCGGAGAAGATTACCAGCTTATTGCAGCTGTTCCGCAGGATTTTGAAACATCCGCTGCCGTAATCGGAAAAATTAAAAAAGGTTCGGGAATTGATATTATTACAGCAGATAAAAAAATTCATCTTGAAAAAACTGATATTGAAAACAAATTGTTCAATCATTTTGATACGGAGAAAAATATATGAAAATAGGAGTTATAATCACAGCAGGCGGAGCATCATCAAGGTTCGGAAACACAAATAAACTGCTTGAAAAAATAAATAATCAGGAAATTATTAAATATACTGTTGAGGCTTTTCTATTAGAGTCTATTTCTCAAATTATTATCTGTGCCAATAAAACTATCATAAGTGAGCTTTTAAAAATTTTTAAAAATAATAACAGAATAAAAATTATTGAAGGCAGTTCAACCCGTCAGGAATCAGTTTATAACGGTCTAAATGCCATAAATTGTGATTATGTTCTTATACATGATGGAGCAAGACCCATTATTACAAAAGAAGTTATACAAAATACAATTCAATCAGTTATTGAAAAAAAAGCGGTATCCGTTATGACCAAAACCGTTGACACAATAAAAGAAGTTGACCAAAACGGCAAAATCATAAAAACACTTGATCGTCAAAAATTATACAACACCCAAACCCCGCAGGCTTTTGAATATAATTTAATAAAAGCCGCTCATGAAAAATTTAAAAATCAGAATTTTACTGATGATGCCGGATTAGTTGAAACATACGGACATGAAGTTTATACAGTTCAAGGCGACTACCGCAATATAAAAGTTACAACAAAATCTGACCTTGCTCTTGCTGAAATTTATCTGGGAGAAATATATGGATAATGAAAATTTTGACAAAATTATTGAACAATATAAAAGCCTTGACGAAGTTAAAGCTATTGCCATCGGCGGTTCTTCTTCCGCAAAGACTGCTGATTCTGTTTCAGATATTGATGTTTATATATTTTGTACAAAAAATATACCTGTTGAAAAAAGAAATAAAATTGTTAAACCTATATCTTCCAAATACGAAACAGGCTGTGAATATTTCGGTTCAGGTGATGAGTATTTTGTTGATAATCTGAATAAGCAGCTGGATATAATGTTCTGGAATATAAACTGGTTTGAAAATACTGTTGAAAATATCTGGGTAAAACATTATCCATCTAATGGTTATACAACATGTTTTTTATACACACTGCAGAATTTTGAAATCCTGTATGACACAAACAACTGGTTAAAAAATCTGCAAAATAAAATCAATACAACATATCCGCAGAAATTAAAAGCTAATATTATTAAAAGAAACTTAATGCTGCTAAAAGATAAACCTTTTGCTTCATATTATGAACAGATAGAAAAAGCAATAGCAAGAAATGATATGGTCAGCATAAACCACCGTATATCAGCATTTTTGGCAAGTTATTTTGATATTATTTTTGCCCAAAATGAACTCCTTCACCCGGGAGAAAAGAGGCTTATACAATTTGCAAAAACTAACTGCAAAATCCTTCCAAAAAACTTCGAAAAAAATATTAACGACCTTCTGGTTCAACCTAATCCTGAAACATTAAATATTCTAAATGTCATGGTGAAAAATTTAAAAAATATCTTGTAAGAAATTATTAAAATTTGTTACAAAAAATTCTATTGTTGAAATCAGCCGAAAAATTTAACCTTTATATTTGTAGATAAATATAAAAAATAAGGAGAGATAATAATGGCAGACGTAGAAGATATTAAATCCGTAGACGAACTGAGAAAAGCACAAGCAGCAGCACAGGCTCAAGGCGCAAATATTACCAATTATTCACAATGGGAACAAATTCTTGAAGACTTTGAAACCGCAGGTATTCAATCCACCGGAACTTTTGACGGTGATGTAAAACTTCATGAACAGGTTATGGAAAAAATTGAAGCTTTTATTGAACAGGCTCAGGAAATTCAAAAACAACAAGAATTAAACCCTAAAAATGATGAAACATCGAAAATGGATAATCAAACTGCACAGGATAAAGATCAAGTTGTAAAAGCTAACGTTGCAAATGGTACAAGTTCCGCAATTTTAGCTGATTATATGAAATATTATCACATGCTTAGTTAGACATTTTATCATCAAGTCTGTGAAGGATTTTCATTCTTTTAGGCGGCCAGAAAACAGTAACAGCACGACCTACAAATCTGTCACGTTTTAAAGTTCCCCAGTATCTGCTGTCTTGAGAATCGCCTCTGTTATCACCCATCATAAAATAACTGTCCTCAGGCACTTTAAACGGACCGCATTTAACTTGCTGCGGGTTTGCAAGCATCTCATCAGTTATTTCACCTTTAGGACAAGGAGTGTATTCATACGCACTTTTTATATAATCTTCTTCGTATTTTTTATCGTTTATATAAACGTATGCTTTGCCGTCTTTTTCTTCTTTAATTTCAATTTTATCACCAGGCAGCCCAACTACACGTTTGATATATGCAACATCTTTACAAAATATACCGGTCAACCTTGCCAGAAGCGGAAGAGGTTTTCTTGATAATTGAGTTGACGGAGGATAAAATACCATAATATCACCACGTTTTGGACCGGTAAAAAATCTTGAAAATCTTTCTACAATAATTCTATCCCCTTCAATCAAGGTAGGTTTCATAGAACCTGAAGGAATCCAACGGATTTCTCCGACAAAAAATCTTATTATTATAACCATTACAATAACGAATACAATAGTTTCAATTGTTTCTCCCCAGGCAGTTTCTCTGAATTTTTTATAACGCTCAATATATTCTTTAAACATCGCTCAAAAGCTCCAAAAACTCTTCCAGTGCCTCTTTGTATTTGTTATCAGGTAATTTTGCAATTTGGCTTGCGGCACTTTTTATATAATTATTCAACAAATCTTTAGTTTTTTCAATCCCTGATAAATATTTATCAACACTACCGCCGTATATCACCGGAGCATTATAAATACCCTCGGCAATATCACTATTTACCGGTTTAGAATTATCTGTTTTTAAGACGTTTAATAAATCATCCCTTATTTGGAAAGCTATACCGGAATTCAAACCAAATTCCGCAGAAATTTTTACATCATATCTGTTTTCATCAAGTAAAAGAGGAGTTATTAATGCAGTTTCAAAAAGATATGCCGTTTTGTTTTTAGTTTTTTCAATATAATTTTCTATTGATACGATTTTAAATCTGTCAAAATTCTGATTGATTTCTCCAATACACATCTGTTTTATTGTTTTTGAAAACTGTTCTAAAATTTTCATATTCCCAAATTTTGTCAATTTATCCATTGCAATTGCAAGAACATAATCTCCCGATATAACAGCAAGTTTATTGTCAAACTCGGCAGACAGAGTCTTATGTCCGCGTCTTAAGCTGCTTTCATCAATAATATCATCATGGATTAAAGATGCATTATGTACTAATTCAACAACTGTTAAAATTTCAAGAATATTATCAGATACAGTTATATTATTAGCTTTTAGATATAACAAAGCTAATAATGAACGAACACGCTTGGAAGGAAAAGTTAAAAAATCTGAAAGATACGAATTTAAAGGTTCTCGAACATGAATTGCACCGGTCATTTTTTTTTCAATTATATCCAGATCCGGTTTGACAATTTGTTTTATATTATTGTATCTTTCATTAAAGTTCATATTTATTATTTAGATTTTTTTAATTTTAAATAATTTACATTATCCCAGCTCAAATCAATATATCTGATCTGGCCGTCTACATCAGAAATTTGCGGCAAAATTGTATAAATTCTTTTAATTCTTTCAAATACCGAACTGTCTAATGTTCCGAGTCTTATGCTTGTTGTTTGAATTTTGACATAAACATCATTTTTATTACGCATATCAATATATTCAACTTTTTCATTAGAATAAGTTTCAACAGCTTTTACAATTTTTTCAATATACCGGATTTTTTCAACCGAAATATCTTTATTTAAATTGGCATAAGTAGTTAAAATCTTAAGAACCGGCTCAGATTCTGCAAGATTCATATAATGTTTGTTTGTAATTAAAATACCATCCGATGTAAAAAATGCAACAGGTTTAGCTTTCAAATCTGTTTTGATAACCGCAATAGGAGTCCTTTCTCTTACAATAATCTGTATTCTTGCAGGAAAACCATAACGTCTTACATACATATTCCTAATAACGGGAATTTTAAATATTTCTTTTTTTACCGGCTCAACTTTCATTAAAAATATAGGCAGTTTAGGAGAAGCCAATTTCTTTAATGAATTTTTTATAACATAATCAGGTACAATTTTATTATTAATAATTTCAATTCTGTTATCCGGTGCTTTTTGGAAAGTATCTTCAGGCATATACCAGCCGGATAAAGTAAAAAATTTATATATTAAAAAGAGCAATATAAGAAGAACAATAAATCTTAACAAACCTTTTATACGATTAATCTTTTTACGTTTTTTTCGTATTTTTCTTTCGGTTTGTTTATGTTTAACAGAATGTTTTACAAGTGAAAATTCATCTTGTAATTCTTCATTACTATCAAGATTGTTCAATTCATCTTCTGTCATTATTTATTTAACCCTGCACCGTTCAAAATAATCTGAACAAGATTATCATAATTTATACCCATAACTTTTGCCTGAGCCGGCAGATCACTTGTTGTTGTCATTCCAGGAGAAGTATTGATCTCAATTACATAAGGAATGCCATCTTTGCTTATCATAAAATCAACTCTTGATACTCCGCTGCAGCCTGCAATTTTATGAGCTTTAACCGCAATTTCTTTTGTCTTGCGGGTTAAATCTTCATCTAATTCCGCAGGTAAAATGAATTTTGACATTCCCGGAGTATATTTTGATTCATAATCATACCATTCATTTTTCGGTATAATTTCAAGAATTTCCGTAGCAAAAGCTTCGCCATCCTGTTCAAGAACACCTACTGTTACAAAAACACCGTCAATAAATTCTTCAATTAAAACATCATCATTATATTTAACAGCTTCTTTATATGCTTCAGGCAGTTCTTCACGTGAATTTACTTTAGTCATACCAAAACTTGAACCTTCTGAAACAGGTTTGGTAAATACAGGAAAAGTTAAATCTTTCGTCTTTTCCATAACATCTTCCCCTTTTTGCACAAATACGGATTTAGCAAGCGGGATTTCAGGACAAGCTGCCAGAACTCTTTTGGTAAATTCTTTGTTCATACAAATAGCACATGACATAACCCCGCAGCCGGTATAAGGAATATGCAGAATTTCTAATATCCCTTGAATACAGCCATCTTCACCGTATTTGCCATGTAAAGCATTATACGCATAATCATATTTGCCGTCTTTTAATTTTTGTGCAATATTTTCATCAACTTCAACAAGTTCGGCATTTTTATAACCCAATCTTTGCAAAGCATCAAAACAACCTTTGCCTGAACGTCTGGAAATTTCAGCCTCTGATGACATTCCTCCGCATAATACAGCAATTTTAGCATTTTTATCTATTTTTTGTACAATATTTTGCATAATTCATTTTCCTTTTTATTATTACCGCCTAAAAATCTTATTTCAGGCTCTAATTCTATACCATAATTTTCCTTTACTTTTGAGTACATTTCAAACATCAAATTCAAAACATCAAGTGAAGACCCGGCTCTGTCATTAACTATAAAATTAGCATGATGTTCCCATACTCTGACCCCGCCGGATATCATATTCTTTGCTCCTACAGAATCCAGAAGCCTGCCGGCAGAATCACCCGCAGGATTTTTAAAAATACTCCCGCAATTAGGCAATACTAAAGACGGCTGATGTACTTTTCTGAAATTCAAATTCTCATTCATTCTTTTTTGAATAGCAAATCTGTCAGAATATTCAAGTTCAAAACATGCCTGAAGCACAACCAAATTCTCTTTCTGACAGCGAGAAGAACGGTACTGAAACTCCATTTCCTTATTATAAAGTTTCATAATTCCTTCATTTTTTGAATAGCAAATTGCATAATTTAATCTGTCACTAATTGCCTGAGAATTTGCAGAAGCATTCATATAGACTTCTCCGCCTACAGACCCCGGAAAACCTATCATAAATTCCAGACCCGCAAGATTGTTTTCACAAGCGGTTTGTGATAATTGAGGACCTTTAACTCCACAATCTGCAATAATCGAATTATTTTCGATTCTAATCGAATTCATATTCTTAGTGAGTATTATTTTCCCGCTGTAACCATCATCAGAAATAAGAGTGTTGGACAAATTGCCAAAAACTTTTATATCAGGATTTTCATCTAAAATCTGACTAAACTCATCTATATTTTCAGGCAAAAATACTTCATTAATTCTGCCCCCTATTTTAAATGAAGTCAATTTTTTGATATCAAAGTTTTTTTCACAATTAATTACCAACTCCTATTTTCTCCTTGCTCAAAGCTAACAATTCTTTGCCTAAGTTAGTAATGGTTCCGGCACCTAAACCAATCACAATATCGCCGGATTTTAATTCAGGATACAATTTGCGGGCAACTTCTTTCATATCACCTGATATATGTTCGCATGGTATATCTATTTTTTCTTTTAATTCACTGGTAAATGCTGTTGAATTAACTCCCTCTATTGGATCCTCACTTGCCGCATAAACATCAGTTACAATAACTCTATCAACATCATTGAAGGCTTTCATAAAATCATTCCACAAATTCTGAAGCCTTGTATATCTGTGAGGCTGAAAAACCGCAATAACATTTTTATCCTTAAAAGATTTTGAAGATGAAAGTGTAGCTTTAATTTCAGTGGGATGATGTGCATAATCATCATATACAGCAATTCCGTTAAATTCTCCGACTTTTTGAAATCTTCTGCCCATACCGCAGAAAGTTGCGAAATGAGAATTAACCAAACTCATATCAACACCTGCCTGATGTAAACTTGCCCATACCGCAAGAGAATTATATACGTTATGAACCCCTTTCAAACATATTTTCAAAGTTGTTTGTAATTCGCCTTTGTATAAAATATCAAATGTAGTAAAATCTTCAGCATAGTTAATATTTTTGGCACAGTAATCAGTATTACCGCCTATAGAATATGTCACAAATCTTGCATTATGAGCCAGAGGTGCTTCCGAAAAATATTTAACCAGTCGTTTAACACCTTCGTTATCCGTATTTGCAAGAACAATACCCTTTTCTCTCAAATTTGAAAGAAATATTTCAAAAGTTTCCAGAATAGACTCTAAACCGTTCTTGTAAAAATCGAGATGATCAGGTTCTAAATTATTCACAACAACAAGATTTGGCGAATATTTAACAATAGTACCGTCACTTTCGTCAAGTTCGGCAATAAAAAATTTATCATGAGCCGCATTGGCATTTGTATCAAGTTCCGGAATCATTCCGCCAACAACATATGATGGTTTTAAACCGGCTTTTTCCATAACATAAGAACATAATCCGCTTGTTGTGGTTTTTCCATGAGTTCCTGAAAATCCGATAAAATATTCTTCATCTTTTGCAATTTCCGCTAATAAATCAGAACGATGCCATATCGGCAACCCTAATCTTTTAGCTTTCATAATTTCCGGATTGTTATCACGTATTGCAGTACTTGCAACAACAACGCAATCATCAGGAACATTATTCTCATCATGTCCTATATAAACTTTTGCTCCAAGTTCTCTTACTTTTTGTACATATTTACTATCGTTTATATCAGAGCCTGATACTTCATATCCTTTTTGAAGAAGATATTTAGCTAATCCGCTCATACCTACACCGCCAATGGCTATAAAATGATATTTCTTTTTCAAAATTATTATCCCTACTATTTATATCTACTCTTCTTTTACTAATTATAATACTAAAATAATAATTATGATTGATTTTTATTATTTTTTAACAATAAAAATAATCTGGCAAAAAATGTTCTTGAGAAGTTTTTATACTTGAAATTATGTTAAAATTTCCGCCGATAAAACAACCAAAAATCTCAAATTATTTCGTCTATAAGATAAAATCTAAAAACACCGGTGCATTTATATATAAAATGTTCAACCGGCAGGGAAATTTCGTAGGTGAAATGACTGCATATCCGGAAACTATTCATGATCTAAACCGCCAATTCTCACCTAATGCAGATTCATACAGATCATTTTATATCAAACGTTTGAATGTATTTGACCGCCATAAAGGAGCAGGCAGAGCATTCATAAATATTGCCCGAAAAGAAAGTTTGAGAAATTTTTGCCTAGGAAATATCCACCTGATATCATCGGCCAGAATGGATATGGAAAATCCTCCGCATATTTTTTATAGAAAAATGGGATTTTTATGCAGCAAATACTTTAAACTCATAGAAAAATATCTAGATGAATGTATACAAAATCATACCCGGATTGAAAAAGGAAAATGTCCGCTGGATATTCCAATGTATATCGAAAAGGATGTCGATTTATCCGGAAAAAAACAGGCGGCATTTTACGAAATGAAAATTAAATTTCACTATCTTTTTTAATATATGTAAAAAATATTAATAAACTATCAAAAATAATCTTTATCAGTTTTAATACAAATATGAATATTTCACATTTAAAATATCCGCCATTAAAATCTAATATACTTAAAAAATTTCCGGATAAACTTGTATACAAATATAATACCGAAAGTAAAATAGATAAATTTATTATATTTTCCACCCAAAAAGGCTCTCATGACCATGCCAGAATGACCTGTTCTCCGGAATTGATAAAACGTGACGGAAAAGAAAATGTCCCGTCTTTATATATATGGTTTTTAAGCTCAAATTGTTCAGGCAAAGGTTTTGGAACTGCAATGCTTGATTTTGCAATACAATACAGTAAAAAACTTGGTTGTAACGGAAATCTACATTTATCTGCCGATGGAAGTTTTATGCCAAACAGAATTCCTCATATTTTTTACAGAAAATTCGGAATGAGTACAAAAAAAACTTCCATTGACAAGCGTCTTGATCAATTTATCGCCAAGGGCAAAAATGCAACGTACCAAGATTTTGATGATGTAGATATGTTCTATCCGCCGATTGAACATCCGAAAGATAAAATACAATCTGCAATCTATAAAGGATTTTTATTCGGACTAAAATCTATTTTTGGACTAAAAGATTAGAAAAGAGGAATTATGCAATCACTACTTTCAATAAAACCGTTAAAAACTGTTCCTGACAAGTTATTTTATAAAGTTGAAACAACTATTACAGATTCCATGCACGATAAAAATTCTGAAACACGCACATATCCTGCATTTCAGTACACAGGAATAAACACAAAAACAGGAGAAGCCGGAGGGAAAATGATTGCCGCTCCTATGTTATATGAAAATCCTGTCCAATACTTTTATCCTTATAATAAACCATACAGATCCTTTTATATTCACTATTTGAGATCTGAAGAAAAATATCAGGGATTCGGTACTGCATTTATTAACCTTGCAAAAGCCGAAAGCAGGAAATATAACTGTAATGGAAAAATTCATCTTATCGCAAGCAGAATTTATGATAGAGAAAATCCTCCGCATATATTCTACAAAAAACAAGGTTTTATCTGCCAATCCAAAAGTATAAACAAATATTTAGACAGCTGCATAAGACTTAATAAAAAAATAAGTCTTTATATGTCCCAAAATCTGGATATGTTTCTGCCAATAAAAGAAACAGTTAAAAAAGCACCGTCATTACTAACCGCAATATTTAATTACTTAAAAAATATAACTTAAAAACTATATGTCGCCAAGACTGTCAATTTTAAAATTACAGCCGATTTCTTCCTGTGATAATACAGTAATATTATTTAAATACAGCGATAATATAGTAAAGAATATTTGTCTATAATCCATAGGAACAATAAGTTTCGGATTATATATTTTTAATTTCTTGGATTTTCTGATAATTTTATTAGCAAGTTTTTCAGCAAGCTCTCCGTCAATTTTTATCAAAGAATCATCACTTTCATCACAGCTTAAAACAATATCAGAATACGTTTTGTCAGACAATTCAAATGCACTGATAGTTTCTCCGTCATCATTGACATAATTTCTGCAAATTTGTCTTGATAAAGATAATCTGATTTTGTTCAATATATCTGATTTACTTCCTTCTTCTGCAAAATCATTAATCTTTTCAAATATATAAGTAATATTCTTAATAGAAACTTTTTCCTTTATCAAACTTGTTAAAAGATACTTAACATCAGCATAAGTAAGCAAATCCGGAATAAGATTTTCAACCAGGAATTCATTTTCCTTTTCTACAACTTCCAAATACTTATCTATATCATCATAATCCAAAAGATCATCAACATATTTCACAGCAATATATTCCAGAGCTTTTGCAATGTATTCAGATGGTGTAATTCCTTTTTGCCAGAAATCTTTTGTTTTATCCTTCTCTATCCAGATAACTTTTCTATCCGTTATTTCATCAACAGCTGAAACAGTATTTTTTATCTTACTGCCAAGGTGTATTTCATCTGCATAAAACATTAAATACCCGGGACAAACTCCTGCTCTGAAAACCTCCATCCCGCGAATTCTTATACTAAACTCGCATGAATTTAAGTTTTCATCATCTTTGAATACAACTTTCGGAATTACATATCCGCTTTCTTCTGTCAATTTTAAACGGGATTTAACAGTTTCCGCTATTAACTCTTCACCTGTATTGTTTCTGTCAGAATCAACAAAACCTAAAAGTTCCTCGCTAAGGTATATTGTAAGTTTTTCTTCGTGCAATTTTGAATACATTAAATCAGGAGAAGTAGCTTTATTTAATTGAGCTTTTAAATCTTCCAATTCTTTCAAACCTGCGGAAATTCTGTCATTTAATTTCTTCCTTGAAACAGAAGCAGGAGCCTCGCCTTCCAGCTCAGCTTTAATTTTGTTTATCTTATCTTTTTCTCTTCTTATTTTCGATTGAATTTCCAGACATTGTTCATATTCTGTCATTTTTGGAGAAAGCATTTTTTCCATCTGGCTTTTAAAATCGGATATGCTGATTATATCACTTTCTGTACTATTTTCGGATTTTGCTTCACGCATAAAAATACAATTTAATTGAGAGCCGGTTTCTTCATCTCCGACATCGTGCATACTGTACAAATCCCATCCGTTCATAGACATTTCATTGAGAAGATTTTGCAACTCTTGTGCATCATCTCCAGAACATGTTTTTATAACGTATTCCATTCTGTTTTTTCTGTACATAATTATTTATCCTTTTTCAAAATTTTTATTGCTTCAATAGCAGTTTTGATAGCCTTTTCGGTATCATGTTCAACAGGATTTTCCAAACTTTGTTTTTCTCTTTCCTGATTAGCCACAGTTAAAAATACCGAACCAGCTTTAACCTTCAAATAACTGGCAACAACAAATAATGCTGCGGATTCCATTTCAGAAGCTAAACATCCTAATCGTTTCCATGCTTCCCATTTATTTTGCAATTCGTAACTCACAGGCATATTTTCAGCATTATGCTGTCCGTAAAATGAATCCTTACATTGAACAATCCCGGTATGATAAGTATATCCAAGATTTTTAGCCGCATTAACCAGAGCATTTGTAATGTCCAAATCCGCTACAGCAGGGAATTCAATCGGAGCATATTCTTTACTGGTACCCTCCATACGGATTGCCCCTGTTGCAATTACAACATCGCCGCCTTGGACATCTAAAGACATTCCGCCGCATGTTCCTACTCTTATAAAAACTTCAGCTCCTACTTTTACTAATTCTTCCATAGCAATAGATGCAGACGGTCCGCCAATGCCTGTTGAAGTTACACTAACTTTTTCTCCGTCAAGATAACCTGTATATGTGACAAATTCTCTCCTGTCTGCAACAAGTTTTGCATCATCCAGGTATTGTGCAATTTTTACACATCTTTTAGGATCACCCGGAAGTATAACATATTTTCCGGCATCACCTTCTTTTAAACCTATATGATATTGTGTACCGTCCTGTGAATAGTTCATAAATGCCTCTTTTGAAACATAAAAGTGATTAAATTTAATTTAATCACTTTTATCTCTTATTTAAAATTATTGTCCTTTTAATTTTTGGATAACTAAATCAGTGATATCAACACCACCTACAAAAATTACCTGATCAGATAATACAGCATCTAATTTCTGAGCAACCATGACGGCTTTTGCTGCTGCTTGAACCTGATTTAAAATTTGAGTTTCTTTAGCATTTCTCAATTTAAACAAAGCTTCTTGTTTTGAATTAAACTCAGCAGCAGTTTGTGTTTCAAAATTCTGTTTTTTTAACGGAGTATCCAATGCCTTATACTGTTTTTCTTTATCAACCATATACTGCTGTAATTCAAGACTTTTAGCATCAATTTCTTTTACAGCTTGTTGTGCGGCAGGATAATTATCCAAAATCTTCTGGTAATTCAAATAACCGACTTCGGCATTTGCTTGAGTTCCAATAGAAACAGTAACTCCCGCGGCTAAAAGCAGTGCCATTAATTTCAATTTTTTCATAATACCTCCTATGTTCTTATACTAATATAATAAATCTCCTACACCAAAAGTAAAGTAACCGTTTGAAGAACCGTTATCACCCGGATTTGTAAGCGGAATACCATAATCGATAGACAACGGACCCATACCCGGAATATATACTTTCAAACCAACACCTGCAGCCACAGCATACATAGGTCTGTCATACAACGTATTGGAAACTGTTCCGTCGAATACTTTACCTGCATCAACCCATACAGTAAATCTCAGGTTATTAAGGAATGCAATTCTTGTTCTGTCAAGGAACGGAATTGGAGTTGCAAACTCAGCAGAACCCATAATGAAGGCATTACCTGTACCAACACCGCTCATCTTGAAACCTCTGACTGTATAAGGACCGCCTAAACGGTATGCCATAACTTCAGGAATATCACCATGGATTGCTCCGCCGCCTTTTGCGGTAAATGATAATGAAGATTTCTTACCGACAGGGATATATTGTTTAATCATACCTGTCAACTTACCATTCGTCTTATCAAATCCGTCAAGACCCAAGTTCTCATCAAATCTTAAACTTGCCATTGTACCATGTCTTGTAACAGTAGCAGAATCTCTTGTATCGTAAATTAATGCAGGGCTTAATGACAAGAATAATCCGCCTTCTAACTGTTTAGCACGTTCTGAAATCGGAACATTGTATCTTTGATACAGTTTGTAAATACCGTTGAAATCTCCTTCTTTAACATCAATATTTTCAACACCTAAGCTGAAAGATGCTGTTGCATGACGGTTTTTCTTCAACCTATGAGCTACAGTAGCTTCTATACCGTATCTTCTTTCAATTGCCAGCGGAACTTGATAAGAACCGAAATCTCTAAAGAATATTCTGTTATTTAATGAAGTATCCGCATTAAAGAAATACGGTTTGAAATAACTCAATTCAGCCTGAATATTCATGTGATCCTTAACTGAAGAGTCGTTAAGAATTACACCTGTACCAACTAAACCGGTCAAAGATAATCTTTCGCATCTGCCCCTGAAGTTATTTTCTGAAATTCCAAGAGATCCGAATAAACCTGTAACTGTATCAATACCGCCGCCGACTGAAATACTTGCAGTTCTTTGTTCTTGAATTTTAATAGTAATATCATAAGCATCAGGAACTTCGTCACTAGGCTCAATTTCTCTTGTAACATCTTTAAAAGCCTGAGTAGCATATAATCTGACCAAATCTTCTTTAATCAAATTTTCGTTATAAATCATGCCGGGTTCGGTTAAAATATTACGTGCGACAATATAATCTTTGGTTTTTTCGTTACCTTCGATCATAATTTTATCAATAATACCTTCTTTAATACTGATATTGATTGTACCGTCAGGATCATCAGTAACAGAATCAACTCTTGCCAGAATATAACCTTTGGAATTGTAAAGTTCTTGAATTTGTGCAATTGCAGCATTTAATTTTGTAATATTCTGCGGCTTGCCTTTCATATCATTCAAAGCAGCCAGAATATCTTCAATAGGAACAACCGTATTGCCTTCAACAGTAAAATCTTTTACAGGGATATTTTCTTCAACAACAATTTTCACCGTAACAGTACCATCATCATTTTTAGATGGAATAGCTTTCATTTTTTCCGTAAAATATCCTGTTTCATAGATTGCTTTTAAATCAGATTGCAGAAGTTCTCTGGAGTATTCAACCCCTTCTTTCATCTGCATTTTGTCGGTTAATTCCTGCGGAGAAATAGAATTAAGCCCATAAAATTCAATATTTTTAATAGTCCGCTTTTCATTGTCAGCAGACTCGGATGGGGGCTTTTTAGAACTTAAGTTTGTAGGATATTGACCTTTAGAATATTCAGGAGTATTAGAGTTTGAATAGTCAGTATATTTATCAAAAACCGTATTAGCATAATCACTGTTATATTGTACAGCTTCATCGGATAAGCCCATTCCTCCCCATACATCATCAACAGCTAAACTGACGGTTTGTGTCATCATAACTAATATTACTGACAACACCAGTTGTTTTGTGATTTTATTAAATTTCAAGAATTATGTTCCTTACAAACTCTCACTATTCTCCTGCCAAAATTGTAGCATAAATTAAAAAAAAAGTACAAAAATTTTACAACTATTTACCAACTGTAACTTTATAAATTTTATTTTTATTTATTCCATATAATTCGGATAAAATTACAGAAATATCTTTTGCACTAAAACCCTTATTCTGCAAGAGTTTTATCTTATCCTCGATGTCAATATTTTCATTAGCTGCTTCATCTTTAAAAATCATTCCGGCAAATTCACCTTTTGAAACATTATTTTCCAGATGACTTATTACATTTTCAATTTTGTCAACAATAACTTCTTCAAATACCTTTGTTAATTCCCTGCCAAGTGCAACCGTAACACTACCTCTGACATTATTGATAATCCTTAAAGTCTGAATAATTCTATTCGGAGATTCATAAAAAACCATATCTTCAGATTTGTAACGAAGAACAATATCTTCAATTTGCTTTTGAGTTTTTGGTAAAAAACCTACAAATGAAAAAACTTCACTGCTTCTGGAAATCTGAGAAAGAAAAGTAGTAACAGCACACGCTCCCGGCAAAGCAGTAATTGAAAATCCATTTTGTCTAAGTTCTCTAACAATCACAGAACCGGGATCACAAACCAAAGGGGTTCCGGCATCAGAAACCAGTGCCATTTTTTTCCCGCTATTTAAAACATTCAAAATCTGAGAAATACGTTCTTTTTCATTATATTTGTGATAAGAAACACATTTTGTCTTGATATCGAAATGATTAAGAAGTTTTTGAGTAACTCTGCTGTCTTCACAGGCAATTAAATCGACAGACTTAAGAACCTCGATTGCTCTTAAAGTTATGTCGCCAAGATTTCCGATAGGAGTCGGAACAATGTAAAAATCAAATTCTTTCATACGAAAATTTTATCACAAAATAAAAGGTCAGCCTGAAAAGACTGACCTCAAATATAATATGTGAGTAATAACATTTTCGACTAAGCTACTGAAAATAAATCTAAGAATTCACCTGTAAATGCTCTCGGATTTTCATTTCTCTGGCTGAAACCTGCAATAACTTGTTCCTGTCTTTCTGGAGATAATGTTCTTAATACAATTGCATTTGCATCAAATTCAGCAGCTGCAGATTCAGCATTCTTTCTAACTTCAGGAGAAGCATATTTCTGAGCAAATGCTATCGGATCTTTTGCAAATTCCGCATCAGCTTTAGCATAATTATTTTCTACATCCGGATTTGATTTTACAAAACCGAGTGCTTTATTCATTTCAGCCTTAATTTCTAATTCACTTGAATCAACTGTAAATTTTGTTTCAGGTTTTTGAGCCTGCTGTGTGTGTTCAGCTTGTTGTAAATGTTGTGTGCCTTCTTGTTTTTTAGGTCCTGTAACTTTTCCTGCCTGTGAAGGGAAAAAAGCATTTAAATTGTCTAAGTAACCCATTGTCGAATCTCCTTTTTACTCACATTCTCTCAATGATTTTCTATTATTTATTTTTCAATAATCAATCCTATCATCAGATTTTCCATCTCGTATATATATAAAGTATTTCACTTTTAAATAATTGCGTAATTGGAATAAAATGTTACAATCTCTTAACAAAATATACCCGCCCGGGTAATTAATTAGCCATGAGACTAATGGTAAAACGGGCTACTATGATTATATAATACCTTTAAGAATAGAAGGATAGATGAAAAGCAGAAATATGAAAAAAGATTTAACAGAAAGAGAACAAGAAGTATTGCAATATGTAATGCAAGGTCTGACCAATAAAGAAATAGCAGATATTTTAATGATTACACACCATACGGTAAAAGCTCATGTTGCAGCAATAATACGCAAACTCGGGGTAAGAAACAGACTTGATGCAGCAATGTTAGCAAAAGATAAAATTTTATTTTAGTCCTCATCAAGACTCAATACTGCCATAAAAGCTTCTTGCGGAACCTCAACGCTACCGACTGATTTCATACGTTTTTTACCTTTTTTCTGTTTTTCAAGAAGTTTTCTTTTTCTTGAAATATCACCGCCGTAACATTTTGCAAGTACATTTTTACGCATTGCTTTAATTGTTGTTCTGGCAATAACCCTGCCGCCAATTGCTGCCTGAACAGGAACTTCAAACAACTGGCGAGGAATAATATCTTTTAATTTTGCGGTCAATTTCTGCCCGATGTGAAAAGCACTATCCTCATGGCAAATTACAGACAAGGCATCAACAACTTCTCCGGCAAGCATTATATCTAATTTAACAAGTTTTGAACGCTTATATTCACTGAATTCATAATCCAAACTTGCATAACCTTTTGTACGAGATTTTAATTGGTCATAAAAATCAGTAATAACTTCACTCAGCGGAATTTCGTAAGCTAAATCAACACGTACTTTATCCAAATAAGTCATGTTGATAAAAATGCCGCGTTTAGTTTGTGCCAAATCCATTAAGGTGCCAACATAGTCATTAGGAGTAATTATTTGAACTTTTACATACGGCTCTTCAATATAATCTCTGTACTGTGCCGGAGGAAGATTAGCAGGGTTGTCAATTTCTACAATTTCACCATTTGTTTTGTGAACCTTGTAAACAACAGAAGGAGCCGTTGTCACAAGAGATAAATTATATTCACGCTCAAGCCTTTCCTGAGCAATCTCCATATGCAGCATTCCCAAAAATCCGCATCTGAAACCAAAGCCCAATGCACTTGAGGTTTCCGGCTCAAAAGTAATACTGCTGTCGTTCAGCTTCAATTTTTCAAGAGCTTCTTTCAAATCGCCGTAATCTTCATTATCAACAGGATACATTCCTGAAAAAACCATCGGTAAAGCTTCTTTGTATCCCGGCAAAGGTTCTGCTGCAGGTTTTTCAACATTTGTAATTGTATCGCCCACAAAACGCGTCAACTCTTTTATTGAACCGGCAAAATATCCGACATCACCGCAAGTAAGATTTTTAACAGGAACTCTCGCAGGAGTTTGATACCCGAGTTCAACAACCTCATATTCTTTACCTGAAGCCATAAACCTAACTTTGTCACCAATTGAAATACTTCCATCAACAACTTTGAAATAGCAGACAGTTCCAAGATACTGGTCATATACACTATCAAAAACTAAAGCCCTTAGAGGTTTCTCCGAATTATCAGCAGGAGCCGGAATATAATTCACAACAGCTTCCAAAACATCTTCAATCCCTTCACCTGTCTTTGCACTGACGGGAATTGCCATTGAAGCATCTATCCCCAAAATTTCTTCAATTTCCTGTCTAACCCGCTCAACATCAGCAGAGGGCAAATCAATTTTATTTATAACCGGAATAATTTCCAAATTTTGTTCAATTGCAAGATAAACATTTGCCAGAGTCTGTGCTTCAACACCCTGTGTGGCATCAACAATCAGCAAAGCACCTTCACAAGCTGCCAGAGATCTTGAAACTTCGTAAGAAAAATCGACATGGCCGGGGGTATCAATCAGATTTAATTCATAATCCTTTCCGTCAGATGCTTTATATTTCATTCTGGCAGCATTGAGTTTTATTGTAATACCACGTTCACGCTCAATATCCATAGAATCAAGCAATTGATCCTGCATATCTCTCTGAGCGACAGTACCTGTTTTTTCAAGTAATCTATCAGCAAGGGTAGATTTCCCATGGTCAATGTGTGCTATTATACAAAAATTTCTTACATTATCTCTGGTTCTCATACCTAAGATTATATATAAAAAATTTCTATTGTAAAACAACCGGGTACATAAAAGTTCTCACTACAAAAAACCGACCTAACCTCCGAAGGCCGGATAGTTTGAAAGTGAGGATAATACCCTGTGTAATTACACAAGCCCAAGAACTTTTTTATACCAAGAGAATGATTCTAACTCGGTACCGTTAAAAGTTGTTTTTGCACATTGATTTTTTAAATAGTTTTCAAATTCATCGTTGAATTTGGATTTTACTTTTTGTGTTTCCTTTTCTGTGATTGATGTTGACATAGAACCTACTCCTTTTACACTTATAATATTTAAAACTAGAACCCCATTTTAATTATAACACATTTTCCATGGTTTTACCAGCTATAAATCCCGGCAATAAAATTTTTTGTTAGCAGTCTAGGAAAATTTTATGTAAAATTTTATGAAGCAATTTTGTTTTTATAAATATTTATGTAATTAAATAAAATTTTGTTTAAATTTTAGCATTTTTGTGTTAATCTTTTTTTATGCTATTGATAGGTGAAAATATACATATAATCTCAAAAACAGTCCGTAAAGCTCTGGAAAATAAAGACGAAAATTTTATCAAAAATTTGATTAAAATTCAAGAAAAAATGGACTGCATAGATTTAAATATCGGTCCGGCAAGAGGAAAACTTGACAAGATTTTTGAATGGCTTGTTCCGCTTACAAACGGGAAAAATATTTCTTTTGATTCTACCAATGCAGAAGCAATCGTACAGGGGTTAAAACTCGTTCAAAATTCGGAAAACTGTTTTATTAACAGCACGTCAAATGATTTGGAACGATTGGAAACACTTACGGACTGTGCATTATCAAGCAAATGTAATCTTATAGCATTAACCATGTCCAATCAAACAGGTATCCCTAAAACTGCCGATGAAAGATTAGAAATTGTATTTGAAATATACGAAAAATGTATGGAAAAAGGGATTGAAAATAATAAAATCTTTTTTGATCCGCTTATTCTGCCTGTACAGGCAGATCAATTACAGAGTTTGGAGGCTTTAAATACCATAAAAATGATTAAAGAAAGCTTTGAACCTCAGGTAAATACAATTATAGGTTTATCCAATATTTCAAACGGGTCGCCGAAACATTTGCGTCCGTTGATAAACAGAGTTTTTGGAGTTTTAGCATACGGTGCGGGATTAGATGCTGTTATTATGGATGCCAAAGACGAAGAATTAATCAGAACTTTTAAAATACTTGATAAAAAGTCGCCGGAGTCAAAAATTGATGAATTATATTTAAATCTTTCAGAAATGATTAAAAATTTTGGCAGCCTGGAAGATATTAAATTTGACAAAAATAATATTGATGAGCAAAATATTATTAAAACAGCAGCGGTTCTGCTAAATAAAACAATATATTCCGACAGCTTTACACAAGTATAAGTTTTATGTTAGAATAAGGAAAAATTTTGAGGAGCAGAAAAATTAGAAAGCATTTATTAACAACTATTTTGGTTTCAACGTTTATGTTTTGTACAATGCCTGCCATTGCACAAATGTCGCCTGAAGCAAGTGCCCTTTATCAGGAAGCCTGCAGTGCCGAACATCAGCAGGATTTAAAAGGTGCTATTGAAAAATTAGAACAGGCTGTCAAACTGCCAGGAGCGGATGCTATGGTTTACACAAAATTAGCAGGCTTATATGCCGAAATTGACGACAGCCAAAAAGCTCTCGAAACTTATAAAAAAGTTATAGAACTCAACCCTGATGATGCTTTTGTATATATAAGCATCGGAAGTATATACGAAAATCAAGGAAATTACAAAGAAGCATTAAAAGCTTATGAAAAAGCTCTGGATATTTATCCTGAGTATAAATATAATTATGTTAATATTGCAAATGTTCAATATCAGTTACGTGATTATAACGGAGCAATAAAAAGTTATAACACTTTCCTTGAAACTTATTCTCAGCATTCTGAATCCAGAGAAAATCTTGCAGCTTCCTATTATGCAATAAAAGATTATGATGATGCCGTAAAACAATATAAATTATTGTATGACAAAAACCCGGACACCTTTAAAAGCTTTTCACAGTACGGACTTGCATTACTGAATGATAACAGCCCGGAAAAAGCTGCCGAAATGCTTGAAAAAGCAATCAGTATTGATGCAGAAAATTATTCTGCTCATTTAGGTTTGGCACAGGCTTATCAAGATCTCGGCAAAAAAGATATGTCCTATGAACAGTATCAGATTGTTCTTGCTAAAGTTCCCAATTTAAATACTGTTCGCCTTGATTATGCTAACCTTCTTGCAGATATGAATAAAAATACGGAAGCTATTACGCAATACAATATGTATATTAAAGCTTTTCCGAATGATATTAAAGGTTACAAAAATATAGCAGATGTTTATAAAACTTTGAGTAACTATGATAAAGCTTTGGAAAATTATCTAATTGCAGAAACAAAAGATTCTGCCGATATAAACATAAAGAAAAATATAGCTCTTTGCTACCATAATAAAAAAGATTACGCAAATGCATTAAAATATTACGACATTATTTTAACAACCCAGCCAGACGATTATAATATGAAAGTTAATAAAGCTCTGGCTTTACATGCCCTGAAACGTTATGATGAAGCTATTGCAATGTATGAAAATCTCTTGCCCGTAAAGAATGATAAAACAATAAAAGATAACCTGAATAATGCTCGTGTCGCAAGAGGTCATGAACAAATTGAAGCAAAAGATTACGGCAGTGCAGTAGAAAACTTTAAAACAGCAATTAAAGAAGGCTATACCGACGGATTTGTATATTATGGACTTGCAAAAGCCTACAGAGCAACAGGTGATAATACAAAAGCTGCCGAAAATTATGAAAAAGCTATCTCTATTGACCCTGACAGAACTGAATATTCTGCAGAATACAGTGAATTTATTTCATCTTTATACAAACCAAAAGTTACAGTACAACAAACTCCCGGATCTGACAAAGGAGATTTGCCGTCAATAAATTTAACAATTGATGAAGTCGACAAGACAACTAATACAACTCCAGCAAATGAAGTTAAATCAAAAGCTCAAAAAACAGAACCTCCCGTTACACCTTCAGTTTCTGTTGTATCAAAACAAAATGAAGAATTAATTGCCGCAGGTGATAAAAATTATAAAAGCAACAATTATGATGCTGCAGTTAAAAATTATCAAGATGCATTACAGCTTGTACCAAATGATGCAGTCACCCTGCTTAAACTCGGTAATATTTATAAATTAAAAGAAGATAACACAAAAGCTGTAAATTATTATCAAAAATCTATTATTGTAAATCCTGATTATACTGACGGCTGGTTTAATCTGGGACTTGCGTATGCAAATGAAAATAATTTAATTGAATCTCAAAAAAGCTTTGAAAAAGTAATTTCATTGGATTCAAATTATAATTTCGGTTATGCATATTATGCTCTGGGTCTTGCGTTAGAACAACAGGGCAAAACTGAAGATGCTATAAAAAATTATAAACTGTTTGTCAAATATAATAATGATAAAAATATGATTAACACTGTTCAGACAAAAATCAAGCAGCTCCAAAAATGATGAAAAAGACTTTAACATTAATATTTACATTATTTCTTGCAATATTTACCAGTGCCTGCAACAGTGAAAAATCAGTTATATTGTTTAATAAATATCGTTTTACTCAGGAAACTATAACTTCTAACAGTAATACAAATATCTTTAAACCGGGGGATAGAATAAATTATTTAGTTACTCTTCCAAAACCTATAGAGTCAAAATTGCTTTTAATACAAATTGTCAAAATAGGTGGAGATAAACAAGAACGTTACGGCTACGAGCTTGTCTGGGGAAAAACCGTAAAAATTCGAGATGAACAAGTTTATTATTATACAAATTATATAGTTTTAAATGATCCCGGGGCATATATCATGAAAGTATATTCAAGGGATAATCCTACAAAACTTTTGACATCGGCATATTTTTATGTGAAAAATTAATTTTGAGGGAAATAAGATGATAAAAGAAAAAGCATTAGAATATTTTAGAAACGGTTATTCATGTTCGGAGTCAGTAATGCAGGCATGTGTTGATGAGGGATTATGCGGTTCTGAACTTTTACCTTGTGCTACAACCTTTTCAGGGGGAATGTCTTCGGGCTGTGTATGCGGTACTGTTGCAGCATCTCAAATTATTTTGGGCAGCCATTTTGGCAAAAACAACAAGTATGAAAATCCTGTTGTCGGAAGAGAAAAAGCTGCAAAATTTGTAGAAGAATTTAAAAAAAGAAATAAAGTTACCTGCTGCAGAGTTCTATGTGCAGGTTTAGAAGGAAGTGCCAGAAAAGAACATTGTGCAAAGCTTGTTACTGATGCTTGCGAAATTCTGGAAGAACTGATTAAAGTGAAAGTATAAATCTTTTGTCCGGAGGATATTGTGCAAAATTTTTATAAACCTGATAAACTTAACTTTTTAACAGCCGGAATGCCTTTAACTACAGGTAAAGGCGGTTATCAGAAAGCCTTTGAAATTCTGGAAGAAATGAATCTTGACGGAATGGAAGTCGAATTTGTTCATGGTGTCAGAATGTCTGATGATACCCGCAAATATTTAAAAAAAATTTCAGAAGAAAAAAACTTTATCCTCACAGCTCATGGTCCATTTTATATAAATCTCAATTCCAAAGAAGAAGATAAAATTGAAGCATCAGTTCAAAGAATTGTTGATACGGCACAAGCAGCCTGCGATTTTGGCGGATACAGCATAACCTATCATGCTGCATTTTATATGGGCAAAGATAAAGAAACAGTTTATCAGCAGGTTCATACACAAACGCAGAAAATTATTGATATTTTAAAAAAATATAATCTAAAAGTATGGGTTCGTCCTGAAACAACAGGCAAAGCAACCCAATGGGGAGATTACGAAGAAATCATCAGATTGTCAAAAGAATTTGAACAAGTTCTGCCATGTATTGATTTTTCACATATTCATGCCAGAACTGCAGGAGAATATAATACCTATGATGAATTTTGTAAAATACTTGAGCGTATAGGAACAGAACTCGGTAATTTTGCACTCGATAATTTTCATGCACACCTTGCCGGAATTGAATATACTCAAAAAGGTGAAAAATGTCATCTTATATTAGAAGAATCCGATATGAATTACAAAGATCTTTTAAAAGCATTGAAAGAATTTAATGTAAAAGGAGCATTGGTCTGCGAAAGTCCTAATATTGAAACAGATACAAAGCTGTTAAAAGATTACTATATGAGCCTGTAAATATCCTCCAAAAACAGGAAATATTAAAGATATAATAAAATCTGCCGATATATAAAACATATTATTTTAATGATAAAAGAGGTCATCTATGTTTAATTCGGTTAACAATCCTTTTGGTCAAAGAATAGAATCTGCACTATCTACAGGGCAGGAAAAAAGACAGCATCAACAAGAACAGCAAAAAGAAGAAGAAAAAAGATATCTTGAAAATGATGAAAAAGATGAAGTTAAAATCGGCGGATTGCCTATTTTAACAGAAGAAGAAATTGCGGCAATGACTAATAATTACATAGCAAATTTGAAATCCGAACACAGCTCCGAGCCTAAAATTATTGAAAAACTAGATAAATTTCTGACAAAATTTGACGTAAAAAAATTCATGAAACAAAACCCCAATATGACAAGTGCAGACTTTCACATGGTAATGTTTAATGAAACGGTAAATTTAATCAAATAACCTATTCTCTAATTCCGGCAGACTCTTTTAACATTTGCTCTGTAGTTTTACTTGCATCACCGCCCAAATAATTTTCAGGATTATCCGGCGGGAATAAAGCTACAGATTTTACAAATGTTCTGTTACCTATTAAAACTGATTCCGAAACTCTGGTAGAAAATGCAAAAATATCTTGTCCCCATTTATTAGGACCTTTACGGCCATTAACATCAATAGCAAACAATTTCATATAATTTGAACTATTAGTCAAGATAATCATACTGTTATCCAAAACATAAGCTTTGTTTAATGTACCCCATGGTGCTGCAGGATAGTTCTTTGGGATACACCCGTCTGCTATAGGATCATTTTCACATTTACGGGTACCGCCCATAGCCTTAACAAAGGCTAACATAGCATTATGACACTCATTGCCTTTTTCAGTAGGAGTACCTTCAATACTCAGTCCGAAATTATCTTTTGTATCTTGATCAGGAACTTTATAACAAGAATAGACTTTTCCCTCATCAATTGAAATATTCTGTATAGCGGCTTCCATTTTTGCATTAGCAGTTCTGAATTCTGCAAGCCTTGCTCTTTGCTGTACAGAAGAGCCGACAGTAGACAATGTCATTGTAGCCAAAAAACCAATTAGTGATAATGTTATCAAAACTTCTGATAGTGTAAACCCAAATTTCTTGTTATTCAATTTCATACTCATAAATCTCATCAACCCTATAAACTAATTTTAACATATTTAACTCATCTAGTCAATTGTACCACCTGAAAACTAAGCCCTTGGGTGAGTTTCATTATAAACTTCTTTCATATGCTGCATTGAAATGTGTGTATAAATTTGAGTGTTTGAAATACTGGCATGACCCAATAGTTCCTGAACAACTCTCAAATCAGCGCCGTTTTCTATCAAATGTGTTGCAAAACTGTGTCTGAACATATGAGGAGTAACTTTTTTAGGAAGCTGGATTTTTTCAACAATATCATTGATAACATTACGTATCATCCTTGTTTGTAGACGATAACCGGTTTTATTGATAAAAACAGGTGTTGTTTCCGTTATAGGTTCAAGTACATAGCCTTTTGCAATCAATGGTCTGGCATAATCTATATACCCTTGAAGATATCTCTTTGCCCTGTCTGTTATAAGAATAATCCTTTCTTTTGCACCTTTACCAAAAACAGTAATTTCATTATTTTCAAGGTTCAAATTTTCAAAATTCAAACCGCTCAACTCAGAAACTCGCATTCCGCTTGCCCATAACAATTCTAAAATTGCACGATTTCTGTATCCAGCCGGAGTTTCTATATTTATGTTATTCAAAATTTGTTCAATCTCATCCGTTGTGAGGAATTTTGGCAAAGATTTCGGTCGTTTGGGGGATATTAAACTCTCCGCAGGGTTGTTTTCAACCTTTTTTTCCCTGTGTAAATACTTGTAAAAAGTGCGTATTGATGCTATTTTTCGGGCTATAGTACTCTTCTTATAATTGAAGATTTGTATGAAGTGTAAATACTCCCGAACTTTAGAAAAATTAACATCTTCACATGCCTGATTATCAAGCCATATTAAATAAGCTAAAATATCAGCATAATAAGCTTTTGCGGTATGTTCGGAAAAGTTTTTTTCTACCAGAATATATGTTTTGAAATCCTCTAAATCATGTTTTGATTCTAAGTTCAATACCATCTATTTACCTTATTGCTTTTTTCCGATAACTATTATACAATACTTTTAGAATATTTAGAATAGTTAAAAGTTAAAAAGTAGGTGAAAACATGAATTGTAAAAAATTATTAGTTACGTCAATGTTATTGACAGTTTCTATATTCTGTGTAAATTCTTCGTTTGCTGCCCAACCTATGAAAGCTCAAGTATCTAAAAGTTATGTTGATATCAATCGTATGATTGAATATAACAATTATGAAACTGCTGATGCAAGATTAAAAGAAATTTTAAGCAGAAACCCTAATGACCTCAATGCAAAAGGTTTACAGCTTGTATCTATGGCTAAACAATATAAATTGGCACCTGCACAATCAGAATTAGATAAATTGTTAAAAAAATACCCTAACAATGCTCAATTACATTACGCTCAAGGTTTAGTTTACTTAATGCGTCAGACATCATCTGATGTTGAATACATTAAGAATATTAACAATCTTTCAAATGCCGCTATTCAAGAATTTGTAAAAGCAGTAGGCATTGACAGCACTTATTATCAAGCATACAATGCTATGGGTGTTGCAACATTAAAATTAGGCAATAAAAAAGATGCTCAGGATTTGTTTAAAGTTGCACTGAAAAATAACCCTCAATTTGCACCGGCTTATGACAATTTAGGTAATATTGCAATGCTTGACGGAGATTTGGATCAAGCTGAAAAATACTATTTGCAATCTATTAAATGCAACTCTCATAACCCGACATCTATGTATCACATGGGTCAGGTAGAAGCAAGACGCGGCGACTATACAAAAGCTTTAACATGGTTAAACCACTCCCTGCATATTAACCCTAATTCATCACCTGCTTGGAATCTGCAAGGAGAATTATACCTTAAACAAGGTAACCAGCCGGCTGCTATAAATTCATTCAAAAAAGCTATTCGTGTAAAACCTGAAAATTCCCGTCCATATATCAATTTGGCAGGAGTTTATGAAAGAAGAGCCGATCATGAATTTGCAATGGAAGAATTAAAAACTGCAATTATCTTAAATCCTAATTATAAAGAAGGTATTTACAGAGTTGCAAATATGTCTTTGGAAACAAAAAAATATCAGCAGGCTCTTGAGTATTATTCAAGATTGTTAGGCGATGCTAACTACAATAATAAAGCCATTATCGGTCTGGCAAATACATATTACGAAATGGCAAAAGATACTGCAGACAGCAATGCATTTACTACAAACAAAGATGTCTATCTTGCTTACGACTATGTAAATGAAGCTATCCAGAGAACTCCAAATGATTTAAAACTTCATCTGGCAAAAATCAAATTAGGCAGAATTACACACCAGATGGCTTTAACTGAAGAAAATCTGAACTATATTGTTCAATCTGCAAGCAACAGCCTCATGGATACAGTAATTAAAGGTGAAGCTTATCTTTCATTAGGCAGAGAAAAAGATGCTGTTTATACATTTGAAAATGCAATTAATTTTGCAAACAGTATTGATGATGAATTATATCTGGCAGAAATTCTTGTTCAACATAAACAATTCAGAACAGCAAGAAAAGCTTTGCAAAAAGTTATGATGACTGATCCTGATAACAGAATTGCTGCAAATGGTATTCATTATATTGATTTATGTGAAATGAAATCAAATGAATTCTTTGAAATTGCTCTAAGAGAATATAAAGAAGGCAATTATGCTTCAACAATTGAATATTGTAACAGAGCAATCGATTTCTATCACAATGCACCTTCAATTGCAAAATTAAAAGCTCAAGCGTATGAAGCCGAAGGCAACTATCAAGGTGCTGTAAAATACTATACTCAGTATCTGGCATTATCACCTAATGCCAATGATAAAAACGCCGTTATGCAAAGAATTAATGCCTTCCAGCAGAAAATTTAAGAATATAACCCGAATGTTCTTCACTTGCCGGAAGATGCATATTTGTTATACGAATGTTAGAACATTATCATGAAAAAAAAATTTGATATAAGAAAAACATTTGAAACATTTTTGAAAGAGCCTCTTAGTATTTTAACTGAGGGGCTGTTTCAAATAGTAAACATTCAGGCAAATATTTTCAATCAGGAATCTTCCTTTAATATAGATTTTATTAACAACAAAACACAGTTAACTGTTGTTAATAATGAAAAAATGTATAACCTGTTTCAAACAGTATTATATAAAAAACGGGTGAAAGAAGCAAAAGAAAAGGCATTGACAAAATGAAAACAAAACCTTTTATGAACGCAAAGTTTATTATAAGTGCGGAAAAACTAAGCCAGTGTCCTGATTTTGCACTTCCGGAATTTCCATTGTTAGGAAGATCCAATGTCGGCAAATCATCTTTTATTAACGGTCTTGGAAATAATAAAAAACTTGCAAAAACCTCTAATACTCCGGGAAAAACAAGATTGATTAATTTTTTTAATTTTTCAAATAATTTTATAATAGCCGATTTGCCCGGCTACGGTTATGCAAAAGTCTCAAAAGAAGCCCAGAATAAATGGCAAAAATATTTGGAAGAATATCTGCTTAAAAGAAAACAAATAAAAACTCTTGTTCAGCTAATTGATGCCAGACATGATATTCAAAAAAATGATTACCAGATGCGAGAATGGATAAATGCATATAATCTGCCTATAATTACTGTTGTTACAAAAACAGATTGTATTTCAAAAAACAAAATCCAAAGTGTCCTTTCTTATGTTAAAAAAGAATTTGACGGAGAAGTTTTCCTTTTCAGTGCTGTCGATAATAGATATAACGACAAAATTCTGGAATTTTTCACCCAACAATAATAGTAAAAAAAGTGATACTTTCTATCTGTTTAGAAACATTGAATACTAATAATCAAAACATTAAATAATTTATTGTGTTTATATTTTTAAAGGTTTATTATATTTACCCGCTATATTGGGATTGATGAACAGTGATTTTTAGTCTCTAAACTTGTGCGACAGAAAGTATCAACAAATTAAAATAATTAAAAATGTACTTTTTCATACTAAATCACACCCTAAAACATTTTTTATATTGTCAAGAAATAAATTTTGTATTTCTATCTTTATAATATAAAAAATTATAATCCTTTTCCATTTAGCCTCCTTGTTTTATAAGAATATTAAAATTTTAAAGAGAATTCTATTGCCCGGTTGGGTATTTTCACTAATTATTAACCTGATTGAAAGTAAGTTTTTAGGATTTATGTAGCAAATCCCACCAAAAATTTTCAAAACAGTGTCATACTGAGTGTTAGCGAAGTATCTCAACAAAAAGATTCTTCGGACTATAGTCCTCAGAATGACGGGCTTTTATAGTATCAGTGGAATTTATTATATAAGTCCCAAGTTTTTGAAGTAGTAACATTTAACCCTTTGTGCTATCATAAAACTAAAAAATAGGAGAGATTAAAATGTATAATATAAGAAAAATTACTGAGGACTTAATTTTAGTCGGTGCAAACGACAGGCGTTTATCCTTGTTTGAAGGTGTTTACCCTGTTCCGATAGGTGTATCTTACAATTCATATCTTTTGATGGATGAAAAAACAGTTCTTCTTGATACTGCAGACAAAGCTGTTCACCATCAATTTATTGAAAATGTGGAAAAGGCATTAAATGGCAGAAGTTTAGATTACCTTATTATAAATCATATGGAACCGGATCATTGTGCAGAAATTCCGGAAATATTTAATAAATTCCCGAATTTAACATTAGTTTGCAATCAAAAAATTCAAACAATGCTCAGTCAGTTTTTTGATTTCAAAATTCCCGAAAACCAAATAATGATTGTAAAAGAAGGTGATACTCTAAATACCGGCAGACACAATTTAACATTTGTATTTGCCCCGATGGTTCATTGGCCTGAAGTTATGGTAACCTATGATACAACAGATAAAATCTTATTTTCAGCAGATGCTTTCGGAACTTTCGGAGCAATAGACGGTAATATTTATGCTGACGAAGTCGATTTTGAACACAGATATATGGATGAAGCAAGACGATATTATACAAATATTGTCGGCAAATACGGACCGCAGGTTCAAGCATTATTGAAAAAAGCATCTTCTCTTGAAATTAAGATGATTTGTCCGCTTCATGGGTTTATCTGGAGAAAAGATTTAAACAAATATATTGATAAATACGTAAAATGGTCAACTTACACTCCTGAAATTCAATCTGTATTGATACCATATGCATCCGTTTACGGCGGAACACAAAATGCAGCTGAAATTTTAGGGGCTAAACTGGCTGAACTAGGCGTTAAAGATATAAAAATTTGTGATACATCAGTAACTGATGCATCATATATTATAGCTGACGCTTTCAAATATTCTCATATTGTATTTGCCTCAACAACTTACAATAACGGAATATTCGTTTCAATGGAAAATCTGCTGCATGATATAGTTGCCCATAATCTTCAAAATCGTAAAATTGCAATTATTGAAAACGGTTCCTGGGCTCCTGTTTCAGGCAAATTGATGACAGATTTGATTTCTCAATTGAAAAATGTTGAAATTATAGGAAATAAAGTTTCTCTAAAATCAACTTTAAAAGAAACCCAAATCGAAGAACTGGAAACTTTAGCCAAAGCTATTGTAGATACAATGGACTTATAGCATATAAAATATACAAAATTAAAAGGAGAAAATCATGTTAGATAAAAAATTAGAAAACGCATTTAATGATCAAATTAACAAAGAATTGTATTCAGAATATCTATACTTAGCAATGAAAGCTCTGTTTGCAGATATGAATCTCCCGGGATTTGTAAACTGGTTTGATGTACAGGTTCAGGAAGAAAGAGCTCATGCTATGGGTATGTTTGATTATGTATTTGAGCGTAACGGACAAGTAAAACTTGAAGCTATTGATAAACCGGAAATTAAAGGCTCAACACCTTTAGAAATTTTCGAACAGGTTTTAGAACATGAAGAATATGTAACTTCAAGAATCAATGCTTTAATGGACGTAGCGGAAGAAGTTAAAGATAGAGCTGCATTATCTTTCTTAGACTGGTATCTTAAAGAACAGGTTGAAGAAGAATCAAATGTAGGCGGAGTTCTTGCTAATTTGAAACTCATCGGAGATGATAAGAAAGCTTTATTTATGCTTGATAAAGAACTTGCAACAAGAACTTTTGTAGCTCCGGTTATCGGTTAGTAAATTTAAAAGATAAAATTAAAAATGTCCTCCAGATTGATTTTGGAGGACATTTTATTTTATATCATATTTTTACTTAACTACAATATTAACAAGTTTTTTCGGAACAACAATAACTTTTACAACTGTTTTTCCTTCTGTCAAAGCCTTAATTTTTTCGCTATTCAAGGCAACTTGTTTCATTTCTTCCTGATCTAAGCTTTCATCAACTTCAATTTTATCTTTAACTTTACCGTTAACCTGTACAACTAAAGTAATTGAACTTGATTTAGCAAGGTTTTCATCCCATTCACACCATGGCTGTTCATGAATTGAACCAACTCCGCCCAAATCATGCCATGCTTCTTCTGTTAAATGAACGGCAACAGGCGACATCAATTTTATAAGAGATACGATAGCAAAACTTAAAACATTTTTATCTTCATCGGTTAGATTAGATTTTTTAGCCTGCCATTCGTATATAGCATTGGTCAATTCTCTGTATTTGGAAATAACCGTATTGAATTGGAAATCATTAGAAATATCATTGGTAATACCTTTTATAGAAATATGAACATTTCTTACCAGATCATCATTTTCTTTTGATAGCGGGAAATTCAATTTATAATCAAGTTTAATATTATCCTGATTAGATGAAATCAATCTCCAAACACGATTTAAGAATTTATAACAACCTTCAACGCCGGCATCAGACCAGTCAAAATCTCTTGCAGGAGGGGAATCTGACAAAATAAATAATCTTGCCGTATCGGCACCGTAATTTTCAAATATCTCATCAGGATCAACTGTATTACCTTTGGATTTTGACATTTTTGAACCGTCTTTCAATACCATACCCTGAGTTAAAAGATTTTTAAACGGCTCATCAAAATCAAGTAATCCGCAATCTCTTAAAGCTTTTGTGAAAAATCTTGAATACAACAGGTGCAAGATTGCATGCTCAATACCGCCGACATACTGATCTACAGGCAGCCAGTGATTAACTTTTGCCCTATCAAAGCATTTTTCAGAATTTTTAGCATCTGAATATCTTAAATAATACCAGCTTGAACATACAAAAGTATCCATTGTATCGGTTTCTCTTGTTGCATGTCCGCCGCAGATAGGACAAATTGTATCTTTAAAGGTTTTAGACGTTGTAATCGGGGATTTGCCTACAACCTTAAAATCCACATCTTTTGGCAATAATACAGGAAGCTGCTCTTCCGGTACAGGCTGTATACCGCATTTGTCACAATATACAACAGGAATCGGAGCACCCCAGTATCTCTGACGGGAAATCAGCCAGTCACGCAGCCTGTATTGAGTCTTAAATTCACCAAATCCTTTATCCACGGCCCATTGCGTGATAGATTTTTTAGCTTCATCATTTTTCATTCCGTTAAATTCACCGGAATTAACCAGAACACCAGGCTCAATATATGCTTCAGAAGAACAATCACTAGGATTCTGCGGATTTTCTATAACAACTTTCATTGGAAGGTTATACTTTTTAGCAAAATCAAAATCTCTTGTATCATGCGTAGGAACAGCCATTACAGCACCGGTACCATATTCAACAAGAGCGTAATCCGCTGTCCATAACGGGAAAATCTCGCCATTAAACGGATTTTTACAGTGAGTACCAAGGGGAACACCTGTTTTAACCCGTTCTGTAGATAATCTTTCAATTTCAGTCATTTTACGGGCATTTGCTCTGTATTCTTCAACAGCCTGTTTATTTTCAGGTGTTGTAAGTTTTTCTATATCTTTATATTCGGGAGCAACAACAAGATATGTTATACCAAAAACAGTATCAGGTCTTGTTGTATAAACCGGAACTTCTATTTTTTCACCGTTTGGAGCATCTACAACAGGGAATTTAAAAATTGCACCGCTTGATTTACCAATCCAATTTGCCTGCATTGTTTTAACATTATCGCCCCATCCCGGAAGTTTATCCAAATCTTCAAGCAAAACTTCCGCATAATCGGTAATTTTAATAAACCATTGGGATAAATATTTTTTCTCAACAACACTGTCACATCTCCAGCATTTGCCGTCAATTACCTGCTCGTTTGCAAGAACTGTTCCGCATTTATCACACCAGTTTACAGCAGCCTCTTTTTTATATACAAGCCCTTTTTTATAAAGCTGTAAAAATAACCACTGAGTCCACTTATAATAATCAGGCTTGCAAGTCGTAACTTCTCTGTCCCAATCATAAGATAACCCGAGCATTTTTAGTTGTTTTGTCATATAAGCAATATTTTCATCAGTCCAAGTTTCAGGATCTGCATTATGCTGCATAGCTGCATTTTCAGCAGGAAGCCCGAAACTGTCCCAGCCTATCGGATGTAAAACATTAAATCCGTTTGCTTTTTTAAATCTTGCTATAACATCTGTTATTGTATAATTTCTAACATGTCCCATATGCAGCTTACCTGAAGGATACGGGAACATTGAAAGTGCATAATATTTAGGTTTATCAGATTCATCAGGGGTTTTAAAAGCCTTTGTATCTTCCCAAACCTTTTGCCATTTCTTTTCTATTTCCTGCGGAAAATAACTTTCTTTCATATTTCTTCTTACTCCATATTCCTCGATTTAAGTATAACATAAAAATTTAAACATCAAAAAGGACTGCTTTATAATTTAAAGCAGTCCTTTTGCATAATTTTTTAATTATTATACAGAAGCTAATTCTTTACTTCTTTCCAATTGTAATGTAATTGTTGTAATATCACAAACTGAACTTGGTCCAAAGTATTGAATAGCACCAGGGAATAAATATCTGTCATTCATAGCCCAGTCATCTCTGTTGTCTTGTAATTGTTTAAATACAGGACCGTCAAGTCTGACAAGTGCTTTTTGAATAACCGGTTTCATTTCACCATGACGTTTTTCCATATTCATCATCATAGTAAGCGGAACACCGCCGGCAATCCATTGATCTGCAGGCTGGGTCAGATTTCTTACGGAAGATAAATAACCTGTTAAACCAAAGTTAATCAATGCAAATGCATTATAACCGAGTGAATAACAATAATCAGCATCAAAGTTTGAAGGGAATGCACAACGTCCTTCGTAACCGAAGAAATGTGATTGAGCTGAGAATTTACCTATAAATTCACCTTGATCTTTTAACTCATCCAGACGTGTAGAAATCATTTCAATCAACAATTTTTCAGTTTCGATTTTAGAAACCTGAACATTACCATGAGGATCTCTGTCTGCTAATAACTGACCTTTAATCAATGCCGGTAATGAATTATAAACCTTGGCATTTTCTGCATCTAATCTATTTTCAACAATATCAAATTTTTCTCTGATAGTAGTAGCATTTACGAAACTTGGATCAGATTCCAAAGATGCCATAATATCATTCAAATTAGAAATCATAGAACCCATTTCAGGAATAAATTCAATCAAACCTTCAGGAATAACGGCAATACCAAAGTTTTTACCCATATCAGAACGTTTTACGATAATATCTGTCATATAATCAATGATTGAAGCCAATGACATTTTCTTTTCTTGAACTTCTTCTGATATCAAAGTAATGTTAGGTTGAGTTTGCAAAGCTGCTTCCAAAGCAACGTGTGATGCACTTCTTCCCATAATTTTAATAAAGTGCCAATATTTTTTAGCTGAATTTGCATCTCTTTGGATGTTACCGATAAGTTCAGCATAAGTCTTAGTTGCTGTATCAAAACCGAAAGAAATTTCGATTTGCTCATTTTTCAAATCACCGTCAATTGTTTTAGGACATCCGATAACCTGAATACCTGTATTATTTTTAACAAACCATTCAGCAAGTAATGCAGCGTTTGTATTTGAATCATCACCGCCGATGATAACAACTGCAGAGATGTTTAATTTTTTACAAACAGCCAAAGATTTTTGGAATTGTTCTTCAGTTTCTAATTTAGTTCTGCCGGAACCAATAATATCAAAACCTCCGGTATTTCTGTAAGCATCAATAAATTCATCTGTAAATTCAACATATTTACCGTCAATAATACCTGAAGGTCCGCCTAAGAAACCGTACAATTTATTTGCAGGATTTGCATTTTTCAATGCATCATACAAACCTGCAATAACATTGTGACCGCCGGGAGCCTGACCGCCTGATAAAATAACTCCGACATTTCTCACTTCAGAAGTTGAAACTGAAGAAGATGATTTAAATGTAACAGTTGGTTTGCCGTAAGTATTAGCAAACAAAGCTTTAATTTGTTCACGATCTCTAACAGATTCTGTTGCAGATCCTTCAACCATTTCCAAAGAGTTTACTCCGTTTTGTAAACTTGAAGGAAGTTTTGGCTGATACTTTAATCTTTCAATTTGTAATGGTGAAAGTTTTGTCATTTAAATATCCTTTCCTTTTGTAACCGTATTTACATGCAATATTCTACAACAAAAACGTACAAAGTGAAATTTAAACACTTATTTTATACCCAATCTCATCTTAGAAAGTCACAAATTTTAAAATATTAAAAAATAATAAATTTAACTTGTGAAATCGTTTTGATAAACTATAATGTATATATATAATGTTGTGAAGGGAAACAGTTATGTTCAATAAAAATTCAAATCCGTTTAAGAACGAGGATATTGTTAAAGACGAAGAAAATAACAAACAAGATTCAACAGAAGAAGAAACTGAAGAACAAAAATCTGAAGAAAATGATTCTGCTGATGATAATAAAAATGATGAACTTGAAAAACTTCAAGAAAAATATGATGCATTAAACCAACAGTATATTCGTCTTGCTGCTGATTTTGACAACTACAGAAAACGTCAGGCTCAAGAAAGAGAAAATCTTATTAAATTCGGAACTGAAAATGCACTGAAAAGTTTGCTTGAAGTTCTTGATAATTTTGAAAGAGGACAAAAAGCTCTTGAAAATGTAGAAGATTGCGAAAAGGTTAAAGAAAGTTTTAATCTTGTCCACAAGCAAGTTTTTGATGCATTAACAAAACTCGGACTTGAAGAAATCAAAGCCGTCGGAGAAGAATTTGACCCTAATTTCCATGAAGCAGTTATGCAGACACCAACAAGTGAACAACCTGAACATACAGTAATTAACGAATTACAAAAAGGATACAAACTGGGTGATAAAGTCTTAAGACCTACACTTGTTAACGTTGCTACTGCCGAATAACATTATTTGAAAGACTTGAGGATGCAGAGGAAGTAAAAAAGAACAATGGCAGATTACTATGAAATATTAGGGATATCAAAAGATGCTTCAAAAGATGAAATAAAATCAGCTTTCCGCAGGAAAGCAAGAGAGTTACACCCCGATGTTAACAAAGCTCCGGATGCTGAGGAAAAATTTAAAGAACTTGGAAAAGCATATGAAACCCTGTCAGATGATAATAAACGTGCAACTTATGACAGATATGGTGAAGACGGGCTTAAAAATGCAGGTTTTGATACAGGCGGACCGTTTGCAGGCGGTTTTGGAGATTTGAATGATATTTTCGAAACATTTTTCGGCGGGTTCGGCGGGTTCGGATTTGGCGGAGCACCTGATCCTAACGCTCCGCAGCGAGGCGACGATCTAAGATATGATATCAAGTTAAAATTTGAAGAAGCAGCTTTCGGAGTTAATAAAGAAATAAAATTTGATCATCTGGAAGTTTGTCCTGATTGCAATGGTACTGGAGCAGAAAAAGGCACCCAAAAGAAAACCTGCCCGCAATGTAATGGTTCTGGTCAGGTTAAGACTGTTACAAGAACTCCTTTAGGAAGTTTCGCACAAATTACAACCTGCCCGCACTGCCATGGTTCAGGTCAGGTTATTGATAAACCCTGCAAAACTTGCCAGGGTCATGGTCAAATTACAAAAGAAAGAAAAGTTGAAATAAAAATTCCGGCAGGAGTTGACAATATGTCAAAAATCAGAGTATCTTCTCAGGGCGACTGCGGAATAAACGGCGGTCCAAACGGAGATCTGTTTGTGGTTATTCATGTTGAACCTTCTAATTATTACAAACGTGACGGAATAAATGTTTTCACCGAACTTGACATTTCGCCGGCACAAGCTGTTATGGGCGATATAGTTACAATCAAAACACTTGACGGAGAAAAAGAAGTACAGATTCCATCAGGAATTCAACATTCAAATATCGTCAAAATAAAAGGAGCAGGTATTCCTGTAATTACAAAACCTTCTCAAAGAGGAGATCACATTGTAGTTGTAAAAATTAAAATACCTACACGTCTGACTGATGAAGAAAAACAATTGTACCAGAGATTATATGAAATTAATGGCGGAAAAAAGCCGCAAAAATCAATTATGTCAAAAGTTAAGGGAGTATTCAGATAATGCGGAAAATCTTAACAGCAATTTGCTTATGTTTCATGATTTGTACAACAGCTTTTGGAGCGCAAGTTCCTGAGTCGGTACAAAACTTTGTGAACAAAGATTTTCCTAATACGAATTTCCGGTTTGACGGAGCAATTATTTTGCCTGATAACACGATGTATCTTCCTGTATTTCCGGCAAAGACCCAAGATTTAAAAGAGGTAAGCATAAAATCAAGTTATCCGGTAAACACTACAATGAAGCAAAAGCCGGATATGATTATTTTAAATAACAATTACGTATTATTAAAAGTTATCAATACAAACGGCAAAAAAACAGTTATAAATATGGCTGCTCCGCCTGAAGAACTTCAAACAGGGTTGCTGCCGCAGGATATTCTTCTGCCAAAAGGTCTTGTTATCCCGGAATCCTTAAAAGGAATTATTGGAAATGTAGATGTTACAGTTACTCAAGATACAGGTCTAAGAATAAATAATACAAGGAATAAAGGAAAAAAAGCCACTACTCCGGTAGAACCATTGAATGGCAAAACGTTTTACATTTCAACAGGAACAAATAAGAATATTCAAGTTATCCAAACAAACAGTAAAAATCCTGAATATGCTCTTGAACAGGAACATATTATTAATGATATGAAAGCTTATAATAATGAATTTCTTCTGGTAACTTATTTTGATTCAAAAATTATGAATATTATTTCATTAATGGATGAAAAAATTATTAAACAGGTAAATTTTGACATTTGCCCCGAACAAATTATTATTGATACACCTAAAAAAATCGCATATATTACATCTGGTTCAAATTCAAGCATATATGTATTAAGTCTTGAAACAATGACTTTAAAAAAACAATTAAAAATTAACGGTATGTGCGAAAAATTTACATTGAGCGAAGATGGAACAAAACTATTCTATGTAGACAGAAATACAAATGATATCTGGGCAATAGAACTTGATAACGATTTTCTTTTAAGAAATATCGGAAGTTTTCCAAATGTTTCAAAAATCGCCTATGATAACGGCAAAATTTACATAATCAGCAGAACTAAAAACCGGCTTGCGATAGTAGATTATGAAACTTTAGGATTTCTCGCAGAGCTGGAAGTTTGTGAAAAACCGGTTGATTTGTATGCACATAACGGAGAATTATTTATTCTCGGTGCACAGGATAATATTGTAGAAGTCTTAAACACTAAAGATGATATCGTTACAGACAAATTATTCTTAAATACAAATGCATTTGCTACAAACATTACACCAATTGAAAACAGTAATTTAATAATGATAACAAATGCAAGATCCGGACTGTATTCTGTAATTGATACCGATACAAAAGAAATTGTTAAAACAAGTCCGATTGATGTACCTGTCAGAACAATAGTAATAACAAACAGGGTTAAAACAATAAAATGATAGAAACTTTTGATAATACAACTCAGGAAATTTTAAAAGACCTGGAAAAAACTCAGAAACAATTTTGGAATATTTCAAGAACAACTGCAGAATTTTTATATGATTTAATTGTTGATTCAAAATCAAAAAGTGTAATAGAAGTAGGAACATCAAACGGCTACTCCGGAATTTGGATTGCTAAAGCTTTAAAAAAAACAGGAGGCAGACTCACTACAATTGAATTTTATGACAAAAGACTTGATATAGCCAAAGAAAATTTTGAAAAATGTGGAGTTTCAGACATTATCGAAACTAAAAAAGGCGATGCCGCAACAATTTTAGAATATCTTCCGGAAGATTTCAGAATTGATTTTGCCTTTATAGATGCAAATAAAGCTCAATATATCAAATTTTTTCATTTAATTGCACCACATTTGAATACAGGAGGATATATTGCCTGCGATAATGTAATTTCACATGCAGCAAAAGTTCAAACGTTTATTGATGATATAAATGCAAATCCGGACTATGAGAATGTTGTATTACCGCTTCCTGCAGGTTTATCGTTAGCAAAAAAAATAAGATAGGAGAAAAATTATGAGTGAAGATTGTATTTTTTGTAAGATTATAAACGGCGATTTCGGAACAGAATTTGTTTACGAAACAGAAAATACCGTAGTTTTTAACGATATAAACCCAAAAGCTCCTATACATATGTTAGTTTGCCCTAAAAAACATATAGAATCTTTAAATGAACTTGATGACAAAAATTTAATGGCCGAACTTTTACAAACAGTAAAAGATGTAACTAAAAAAATCGGATTGAAAGCATACAAAACACAAATCAACACCGGCAAAGAAGCAGGACAGGAGGTTTTCCACCTGCATATACATATACTTGGCAGCAAATAATATTACATATTGTTACAGAATTTGATATTTTACTAAAGATTTAATATAAAGAACCCGTTATACCATAACGTATGAACAAAAACAGACAAGGAGATATGCGTTATGGTAGACGGAGTCGGTAAGAATCCACAGCAACAAACTATTAAATTAAAAGGCAAAGACGGTAAAAGTATTAATTTAGGCAATTTAAAAGGCTTGCAAAAAACAAAAGGCAACGAAGCCTTATTTAAAATGTATGATAAAGACGGAGATGGAGTTATCAATGATAATGAAGCCTTAATCATGCAAAAAAGTTTATATTCTCTATCTAATGGTAACGGAAAAATTTCCCAGCGTGAAATGAAAGCTCTGTTCGGCGATAATAACAAAGCGGCATTTGAAGCTTTGTCAAAACTATCAGACCAGCAAGCAACCGCAAAAGGTTCAAAATATACAGAAGTAAACGGTAATACGACTACATCTTTTTATAACAGCAATTTTGGAATTGAAGGAGCACAAAGAGAAGATGTAACAACAAATCCCGACGGAAGTACAATTACAAAATATCAAGACGGAAGCTCTTTAATTAAACTAAAAGACGGCTCTTCGCAATTTATTAAAAAAGACGGAACAATTACAAAATATGATAAAGCCGGCAACCATACAGGAACAATAACACCTGACGGTACAGAAATAGCATTTCCTGATGCAAATACTGCTATTTGGACAAAAGACGGGCAAAAAATAAAAACCGTACAAAATAATAACGGTAAAGAAGTAACTACAAACTTTGGCGATGACGGTCAAGTAACATCAATTACCGTATCAGGCAGAGGCAAAGACGGTGATAAAACATACTCTTCAGAAATGACATTTAACTCAGAAGCAGATTTTCAAAATAATCGTCCGGCTTCTGAAGTAAGAAACAAAGGACTTCCAACAGAAACAAATATTACATATAAATATGATGCTAATGGAAATGTTCAGGCAGATTCAGTCAATTCGGCAGGCGAAAAAACAACAACATATAAAAATGCAAACGGAGAAGAAATTAAGCCGGAAGAATTTAATGCACCGCCGAAAGAAGAATCTTATTCATATAAAGTTCCAAACGGATACGGTATAACGCAAATTGTTACAGAAAACCTGAAGCAGCAAGGCATTGAAAACCCGACCAAAGAACAGATAAAAGAAGCAAGAAAGCAGCTTGTTGAAGCAAATGCTGACCAGGTTCATACAATGAAAAATGGTAAATATAAAGGCAATCAATATTTCCTTGCAGGAGCAGAGATTAAAATGCCTAAGTTCAACTTTGAACAAGATGCACAAAAACTCGATTCAGCTCAAACTGGTGAAATTCCGGAAGGCGAATTAGACGGCGGGGAATTAGCCGAAGTAACCGTTACTGCTAAAAAACCTTCCCCAGAAACTATTGCTAAAAGAAAAGAACTTCAAGCACAGTTTGGGGATAACTATGAAGTGGGTTATGCCAGAGATGGTTCTATTGAAGTTAGAGACAAAAACGGAACTCTGCTTGCAGACCTTACTGAAAAAGCTAACTCCAGCTTACAAACTACAGATATTCCTGAGGATGGCATAGACGGCGGCGAATTAGCTGAAGTAACCATTACTGCTAAAAAACCTTCTCCAGAAACTATTGCTAAAAGACAAGAACTTCAAGCTATGCTTGGAGAGAATTATGAAGTGGGTTATACCAGAGATGGTTCTATTGAAGTTAGAGATAAAAACGGAACTCTGCTTGCAGACCTTACTGAAAAAGCTAACTCCGGCTTACAAACTACAGATATTCCTGAGGATGGCATAGACGGCGGCGAATTAGCTGAAGTAACCATTACTGCTAAAAAACCTTCTCCAGAAACTATTGCTAAAAGACAAGAACTTCAAGCTATGCTTGGAGAGAATTATGAAGTGGGTTATACCAGAGATGGTTCTATTGAAGTTAGAGATAAAAACGGAGTTCTTTTGACCCAAACAGAAATAAATAATTTGATGGATGATCCGAATGAAATAAAACGAAACAATGAAAATCCGGGATTTAATCCTGATGATAACACTTATTTAGCATAAAATTTGAAAAGAAATCTTTATATGATAGCATTAGGTTACACAAAATTTGTGTAACCTAATGTATTTTAATGAAAGAGAAAGGATAATAAGAAGAATGAAAAACGGAATAGAAAACGGTTATTATCATGAAATTACCCCCGGAGGATACGGTATTGCAATAAAAGCAGGACAAGTTTTATTTTCTGAGCAATCACCATTCCAAAAAGTTGAAGTATTTGAAACTGATTCAAAATTAGGCAGAGTTTTAACTCTTGATAATTTAATGATGACAACAGAAGGGGACGAATACCATTATCATGAAATGATTGCCCATATTCCGATGATGCAGCACCCGAATCCAAAATCCGTTCTAGTTATAGGCGGAGGCGACGGCGGTACAATTCGTGAAGTAATGAAACATAAGACAGTTGAACGTGCAGTATTATGCGAAATTGACGGGATGGTTATTGATGCCTGCAAAAAATATCTTCCGACAATATCCTGTGAATTAGATAATCCTAAAGTCGAGATTCTTGTTCAAGATGCTATTGAATATATTAAAGATAAAAAAGACGAATTTGATATTATCCTGATTGATTCTACAGACCCTATGGGACCGGGTGAAGGTTTATTTACAGAAGAATTTTACACAAATGTTAAAAATTCACTCAAAAAAGGCGGAATAATGGCAGCACAATCAGAATCCCCATTCACGAATAAAGAAGAAATTAAAAAGATGTACAACCTGTTGAAAAAAGTGTTCCCGACAGTTGCAACATATACTTCAAATATTCCGACATATCCGGGAGGATACTGGGCATGGGCATTTTGTTCTGTTGATGTTAAACCTCTGGAATATTTTAATGAAGAACGTGCAGCAGAAATTATTTCTACCTGCAAAATTTATAACAAAGAATATCACAATGCACGCTTTGCACTTCCGAATTATTTAAAAGAATTGTTATAAACAATAACCATATATTGAAGAAAGCGTTTATTAAAAATAAACGCTTTCTTTTTTTATTTACATTTGCTGCGTAAATATTCTGTACAAGGTTTTTCCACAAAATAATAAACAAATATTCCAAAAAATATAATAATAATAAATAATAAAATTAAATTCAAAACAGGATTTGCAATTACCCAATCGAAATGAGCTTTGCAAACATAATAATGCCATAATTTTATTATAAATTGATGAGATAAAAATATTGAAAATGCAAATTGTCCCAAAAATACAGAAATATTATTTTCAAATAATTTTGATATATAACCTTTGCGTATGACAAATAAAGAAAACAAACCGATAAATGCAATTATCATAATCATTTTATTGTTATAAGCAGATTTATGAAAACATAAATAATAAAATATAAATACGAAAAGATATCCTTCAAAACCTGTTATACAAATCTTTTGCCATATATTCAAAACTTTTGTTTTTACTTTTTCTATATTATTCTTATAGACCATTGAAAGAAAATACCCAGCTCCAACACCTGCAAAAGCCCTTATCATTCCTCTGTTAAAAACATACGCAACATTAACCGTATTTGTTCCTTTTGTATGTATCCACAATGAGTAACAAAAAAATACAATACAAGCCGTAATTAAATTAAAAATCTTTTTATCAACGCATTTATATAAATAAAAATAAAAACATAATGCCCAGAATAATGATGATACAAACCAGGCTGCAGGCACATTTCCGTTTTGAAAAGTTAATCCTACATTTTGTAAATTTAATATAGTAAAAATATTTTCATGTCTTGCAAACGGAACAGGGGTAAACCACGAAAAAATAAAATATAAACCTAACATAAACAATATTGTCGGCATAAATCGTATAAGTTTCTTTTTCGCAAAATCTGTAAAATTTTGGTCAAATTTAGTTGTTAAAAATAAGAAAAATCCTGAAATAATAAAGAAAAAATCAACCGGCAAAGAAGCCCAGTGAAAATTATTCATAAGAGTTTTATACAACGGAATATCAAAAATATTCACAATTCCCTGCGTAAAATGACAGCAAACAATGCTCAGGGCAAATAAAAATCTTAATAACTCAATATTTTTTATTTTTTGCATCACTATAACCTATAACTTATATTTATATAAACTATAGACTAATATAAGTTATTTGTCAAAGATTGTATAATTATAACTTATGAATAAGAAAGAATTACTGAAAAAATTCGGTAAAAATGTCAAAATTGAACGGATTAAGAAAGATTTAACACAAGAAAAGTTTGCAGAAATTCTCGGAGTCAGTGCAAATTACCTTGCCTGTGTTGAAAACGGCAGACAAAATATGTCGCTGGGGAAAATTCTTGAACTTGCAAATGCACTGGAAACTAATATCGAAAATCTTTTAAAATTTAGTTAAAAAATCAATCTTCTTCATGCAAACTATCTGAGTATCTTTTATAAGCATCAACAGCATTTTGATACATATAAGGCAGTTTTATAATTTTGTGAGTTAAATAATACGGATTTGTTAAAACAGAAAAAAACTCGGCACCAACTAATGTTGTTGCATTTACTGTTTTGCGAAGATTATCGTTTTTAATTTTATCTTCATCAAAATGGTAGCGTAAAGGATTATTACTTTCATAAACATCGTAGGTGACCGTATTTATCACATCAGGAAGCTGATATGAGTCAATCCAGTTTGAATATAATGAGGTGATAGCTCTGCCTATGTTATTATTTAGCAAATTCATATAAATATTAAATATAAAAATATAAATTTTTGCCAAAATGTAAACAAATAAAAAGGTTTTGTAAAAATTACAAAACCTTTTTAATAATATCTGATTATTGAAATTTAATTAAACTTCTTTAAATATTAAAGATGCATTCTGTCCGCCAAAACCAAAAGAATTAGATAATGCAGCATGCAATTCAGCTTTTACAGCTTTATAAGGTACATAATTCAAATCTGCAACTTCTTCATCTTGATTATCTAAGTTTATTGTAGGTGGAACAACATTATCATTCAATGCTTTTATACAAACAATAGCTTCAGCAGCTCCTGTTGCACCAAGCATGTGACCATGCATACTTTTTGTTGAAGTAACATAAAGTCCCGGATTTTGTTTTCTGTCGCCAAAAACTTTTGCAACAGCATCAGATTCAGCTTTATCACCTAAACCGGTACTTGTACCATGAGTATTGATATATTGAATATCAGATGGTTTCAAACCTGCATCATTCAACGCAAATTCCATAGAGTGAATAGCACCGGAGCCATCAGGAGCAGGAGCCACTATATCATAAGCGTCACCGGTTTGACCATAACCGACGATTTCTGCATAAATCTTTGCACCACGCTTTTTAGCATGTTCATATTCTTCAAGAACCAGAACTGCAGCACCTTCTGACATAACAAAACCATCTCTGTCTTTGTCATAAGGACGAGAAGCTCTTTGCGGTTCATCATTTCTTTTTGACAATGTTCTCGCAGCAGAAAAAGCACCGACACCAACGTCACAAATTGTTGCTTCGGCACCGCCTGCAACCATAATATCCGCATCTCCATATTGAATTGAGCGGAAAGCATCGCCAATTGAATGAGAACCGGTTGCACATGCTGAAACTACAACTTTATTTATACCTTTAAATCCATATTTAATAGATATTCTGCCTGATGGCATATTAACAATCATCATCGGTACTGTAAACGGAGAACATTTATTCGGACCTTTTTCAATAATTCTGATATGATTTTCTTCAAATGTTCTAAATCCGCCTGCGGCAGAACTTACAATAACACCGACTCTATATGGATCAAGGTCTTTAATTTCCTGAATTTTAGAATCCTTAATTGCTTCATCAGCAGCAACCATAGCAAATTGAATAAATCTATCCATTTTTTTGGCTTCTTTGCCGTCCATATAATCTTCAGGATTAAAATCTTTAACTTCACCTGAAATTTTGACAACATGTTTAGATATATCAATTGATTCAGATGTTGAAATACCGCTTTTGCCGGCTTTTAAACTTTCCCAGAATTTATCAACACCGACACCAAACGGTGTAACAGCTCCCAATCCTGTAATTACTACTCTTCTTTTATCCATTTAAGATATCCCCTTTAGTATAAATAATGCGAGAATGAAATACCTTGGTATCTCACTCTCGCAAATATAAAATCCAGTTTGAAAAATTCAAAATTCAATTAGTGAGATAATTACTTACCTAATTTGCTGTCAATGTAGTTAACTGCATCTTGAACTGTTTGAATTTTTTCTGCGTCTTCGTCAGGAATTTCGCATTTGAATTCTTCTTCCAAAGCCATAACTAATTCAACTGTGTCTAAAGAATCAGCACCTAAATCATCTGTGAAACGAGCTTCAGGTGTAACTAATTTTTCGTCAACACTTAATTGATCTACTACAACTTTTTTTACTGTGTCTAATGTACTCATCTTCTTTTTCCTCATTATTATTTTTGTATTACTAATACTTTTCTTGCTATATTATAAACCGTTGAATAAATTTTTGCAAGACATTTACAAATACACAAGCATTTTGTTAAAAATCTTTACCTAGCAATTAAATAAAAAACAATTCTATAAAAAATTAAAACACAGGCGGAAATATTAAATATTTCCGCCTATCATAATAATTTACAGCCGCAATATCTATCAGCTTATATAATCAAACCGCCGTCAACCTGAATTGCTTGACCTGTAATATAATCAGCATCAAGAGCTAAGAATTTAACGGTTTTTGCGATATCAACAGCTTCACCCATTCTCTTCAACGGAATCATTTTCATATATTCATCAACATTACCAAGATCTTTTGTCATATCTGTAGCTATAAATCCTGGAGCAACAGCGTTAACTCTAATCCCGCGAGAACCCAATTCCTTTGCCAATGATTTGGTAAATCCAACCAAACCTGCTTTTGCGGCTGAATAATTTGCCTGACCAGGATTGCCGTATAAACCTACAACAGATGACATATTAACAATAGCACCGCTTCTTTGTTTCATCATTAATTTAACAACAGGTTTTGAAACATAAAATGCACTTGATAAATTGGTATTAATAACTGCATTCCATTTATCTTCGCCCATTCTGATAAATAAATCATCTCTGGTAATACCTGCATTATTTACCAATACATCGATTCTGCCGTATTTTTCAATAATTTTAGCGATATTTTCATCAACTTCAGCTTGATTAGAAACATCGAACTTGTAACATTCAGAATTTGAACCTAAAGCTTTTAATTCTTCAACAGTTTTTTCAGCAGCTTCAACATTACCTGCAAAATTGATAACTACATCACAACCGGCCTTTGCCAATTCTAAAGCACAAGCTTTACCAATACCTCTTGATCCGCCTGTTACTAATGCAACTTTTTTATCTGTCATAACTTTTCTCCTTATTTAATTTGTAGAATTATTTTTTTATTTTTAAATGTTCAAAAATTCTCTTCGCTTTGACAAAAAATAAATCTAATCTGTCACGAAATGATAATTTGAATGCCTCTTCAAACCTTTTATTAATTTCGGTTTCATCTATTGTTCTGCCACTTGCAAGATAGACATCACGCGGCAGTAAATCAGGATGTTCCCTGCAAAAATTTCTATCTTTTGAATAGGCTCTTTTAGGTTCAAGAACAGAACTTTTATTTGCGAAGGTTACAGATCTTAATGGTTGAGCAGAAAGTTTTAACTGTTCCATTTTACACTCCGCAAAGTTCCTGTTTTAATTCATTGATAGTATTTTCTAAAGATTCTTTATCATAAATATTATATGTTTTAACAGTCGGATCAATTTTTTTATTCAAACCTGCCAAAACTTTACCCGGTCCGATTTCGATAAACACATCCACATCTTCATTTATCATATTCTGGATAGTCTGTGTCCAGTGTACAGATGAATAAATCTGACGAGGCATTTTGTGTTTGAATTCAGATGCCAAGAATGTTGCCTTTGCATCAACATTTGTAAATACAGGAACCTCAGCATTTTCTATACCAAGATCTGCAACAAAAGATGCAAATTCATGACCTGCATTTTCCATAAATTTTGAATGGAATGCACCTGAAACTGCTAACGGAACAACCCTTCTTGCTCCGGCTTGAGTTAATAATTCACCAGCTTTAGCTACGGCTGCTTCGTCACCGGTTATAACAACCTGAGCCGGAGAATTGTAATTTGCTACATCAACATAACCAATATTTGATGCCTCTTTCAAAGCTTCTTCCAAACTTCCTTCAGGAGCATTTAAAATAGCTGCCATAGCTCCGCCCTTTGTTTGTCCCATTAAGTCAGCACGTTTTTGAATAGCTCTTAATGTTGTTTCTAAATCCATAACTCCGGAAGCATACATTGCACAATATTCACCTAAACTGTGACCCGCTGTACAATATGGTGTAATATCAATTTGGGATTTCAAAGCTTCTAATGCTGCAATTGACATTGTAACAATTGAAGGCTGAGTGTTAATTGTTTGTTTCAAATCCTCATCCGGACCTTCAAAACATAATTTCGTAATACTTTTTCCTAAAACTTTATCAGCCGTATCAAAAACTTTCTTTGCAGCTTCAAAGTTTTCATACAAGTCTTTCCCCATTCCTACAGACTGTGAACCCTGACCCGGAAAAATAAATGCAATCTTTTTTGTCATACTATTACTCCCTAAATATTAAAATATCTCTCTGATAATAGAAATTATACAATAAACAAAATAAAAACTTATTTTAAATATCCAAAGTCAATAATACCTAACAAATGCCTTCACGCAGTCTGACGACCGCAGCACCCCAGGTCATACCAGCACCAAATCCGCATAAAATTGCAGTTGAACCGAGTTTTATATTACCTTTTTCGACCCCTTCGACTAAAGCGATAGGAATAGAAGCTGCTGAAGTATTTCCGTAATATTTAATATTAGAAATTACTTTATCGTCAGAATAACCTAATCTCTGTTGAAGGGCTTCTACAATTCTTTGATTAGCTTGATGAGGAATCAAATAATCAATATCATCAGCAGTCATGCCAGCTTCTTCAATTGCCATATCTACATATTTTGGCAAAGTGCTTACAACAAATTTATAAACATCACGTCCTGCCATATGAATTTTTGAATCAACTGCATCACAAGGTTCAACAAGCGGACAGTTTTCTCCCGGCATATTCATATAAATATACTGGCCTATTTCTCCATCTGCTTTAATTATTAATGATAAAACATCATCCACACCATCTTCAGCTTCAGTAACAACCATAGCTCCTGCACCGTCACCAAATAGAATAGAAGTTCCTCTATCTTTCCAGTCAACCAAACGGGAATTATTGTCTGCCGCAACAATTAAAACAGTTTTATACAATCCTGCTCCAATCAAACCTCTTGCGACCTGTAGAGCATAAATTGTTCCGGTGCAAGCAGCTGTTAAATCAAAAGACGGTATATGATTTGGAATACCCAATCTATACTGAATATCACATGCCAATGCCGGATATAATTGTGGAGGGGCTGATGCTGCAGCAATAACGCAATCAATTTCTTCAGGCTTGAATCCGGATTTTTCCATAGCCTTCAAAGCTGCATTCACACCCAAATCAATAGCACTCTCATTACCGGAAACAACACGTCTTTCTTTAATACCGGTACGAGTATAAATCCATTCATCAGATGTTTCATACAATTTTGTTAAATCATCATTAGTTATAATCGTATCCGGAACACAATATCCCATGCCGGCTATTCTAAGTGGTTTTACGTTATTAGTCATAATAAATTTTCCTATCTGTTTATGTTTTCAGCAATTTTGGAATTGATATCTTTGTTAAGTACTCTAACAGCAGCTCTTACAGCATTTTTCATCGCATAAGTTGAACTGCGTCCATGAGCAATAACCGAAATTCCTTTTACTCCTAATAATAACATGCCGCCAAAAACTTCCCAATTAATTTTTTTCAAAATACGTCTTAAGAAAGGTTTCGCCATCAAACCAATAATACAACCGACAATATCAGATTTAAATTCACTTGAAATCATTTTCAAAAGCATTGATGCGGTACCTTCGGTAACCTTCAATGCAACATTTCCAGCAAATCCGTCACATACAACAACATCACATTTATTGATAAATAATTCTTTACCTTCAATATTTCCTACAAAATTTATTCTGCCTTGTTCATGCATTTCTTTTAATAACGGGTAAGTTTCTTTAACTAAAGCATTACCTTTGCCTTCTTCTTCTCCGATACTTAAAATTCCGACTTTCGGATTTTCAATTCCAACTATATGTTTAGAATATGCAACACCCATTTCAGCAAATTGAGTCAGCATTTCAGCCGTACAATCGCTATTTGCCCCGCCATCAATCAAAACAATAGGCTCTTTCATAGTAGGAATAGTAACAGCAATAGCAGGTCTAGTAACACCATGAATCCTGCCTAAACCAAATAAGCTGGCAGCCATGGCTGCTCCAGTTGAACCAGCAGATACAACTGCTTCGCATCTACCTTCAGCAACTGCTCTGACAGATGCAACAATAGAAGAATCTTTTTTCTTTCGAATAGACTGTCCTACAGCTTCACCCATACCAATAACTTCTGATGCGTGAGTAATTGTATAATCAATTTTATCAAGATCAATTTTTATCTTACGTTTATGCCCTTTGGTACCGCAATCTGAAAGAATAAAACCCCTTTTTCTGACTTTTTCAAGTACGGCTTTAATTTCATCTTCACGTCCGACCAGCTCAAGACCGACACCATATTCCTGTGCCGCCCAAATTGATCCTTCAACAATTGCTCTTGGTGCATAATCACCACCCATTGCATCTATTGCTATTCTTGCCATATCCTTCTCTCTCCAAAGCTTGGTATGTAAATCAGAAGCGGCAATTGTTATTGTCGCCTCTGATTATTTAGTCTTGTTATTCTTCTGTTTTTTCTTCTTTTGCTTCTTCAGTTTTAACTTCTTCAGCTTTTACTTCTTCTGCAGTTTCTTCAACTTTTTTGGCTTCTGCTTTAGGAGCTGCCTTTTTAGTTGATTTTTTTGCAGTTTTCTTAGCAGGAGCTGTTGCAGCTGCAGCTGCTTTGTCTGCTAATTTTACAGGCTGGCCTTTGTAAGTGCCGCATGCTGTACATACTGTATGAGTCAAAACTGTTTCACCGCAATTAGGACATTTTGTTGTTGTCGGCTTGGTAGCCTTCCAGTTAGATCTTCTGCTGCCTTGAGCGGAATGTCCTGTTCTTTTCTTAGGTACTGCCATTTTTGTCTTTCCTTTTTTATTTTCTGCTAACTAATCTTTTGGGTTAATATGGATATTTTTAAAGACTTCCAGTCTTGGATCGGGAATATTTTCTTCTGAAAGAAAATCCTTCCCTTTACAATTAATACCACAAACTTTTTTATTTGGAAGATTTAATATTACAGATTGATACAATAAGTCATAAATATCAATTTCATCTGAACCGTTTAAATCAGTAACAAACTGACCTTCCTTAATTTCAAATTCCTGTCCGGATTCCTCATATTCCCCTAACAGAGAACCTTTTGAATATAATTCATCTATATCAAAATCTAAATCATAGTTAAATTTTTCCAGACATAAATCACATTCTAATGTAACTGTTCCTTTAACATTACCGGTAATTTCAATAAAATCACCAAGAGATTTTGCACAAAGTTCGGCATATATAGGGGTAACACAATCAAGACCTTCAATTTTTTCATTAAAGGTACAGTAAAGTGTTTTATTTTCGGCTTTTTCTAAATCTTCAATTAGTAATATTTTTTCCATTTTATACGTATTGTTCTTCTTGAATAGCAACTGATGCTATTTGATTTGATAAGAAACAAACCTTTTTCAAAGGTCCTTCTGTTTCTTTTTCAATCAATGAAGCATTCGGAGATTGCATTTTTTCAACTAATTCCTGATACAAAGCTTGTGCATCTTTTACATACAGCACTAACGGAGCAGTTGAACTCTTGATAAAAACAAGAACTGCATAACGTTTTTTGATATTTTGAGCATTCATTCCTTGAGGATTAAATTGTTGTACCATACTTATCTCCTTTTCGTACATGTATTTTAACGAAAAAAATAGTTAAAATCAACATGGAACTTTATTCATATCTTTTACAAGCCTTAAAAATCTCTTCTGTACTTGACGTAAAGGTATTGAATTTGTAAAATGTAAGCATCGGAGTTGTTTTTATGTGGGACAAATTAAAAGAACAATTTAATCTTTTAAAACTTGAAAAGAAAAGACTTTATCTGGTTACCGATTCTGAAAAATTTATTTCAAAAGATGATTTTTTAGATGCAATAGCCTCAGCCCTTCAGGGGGGAGTTGACATTGTTCAATTGAGAGAAAAAACAGTTCCGGATAGTGTAATTGTTGATATGGGTCATAAAATCAGAACCTTATGTGATGAATACGGAGCAACTTTTATTGTTAATGACAGACCGGACATTGCAAGAATTGTAGAAGCGGACGGAGTGCATTTGGGACAGAGTGACATAAATGTTGAAGATGCAAGAGAAATACTAGGACAAAATTCAATAATCGGAAAATCCTGCCATAATACAGATGAAATAATTTCTGCAATAAATGAAGGAGCTGATTATGTAACTTTCGGACCAATTTTCACAACTCTTTCAAAGTCAGGCGAATACATCGATTTTGCCCAGATTCAATGGGTAACAGATAATATTGATATTCCGGTATTTTTAACAGGAGATATTTCAATTACAAACATTCAGGAACTTGCTCAAGCCGGAGTAAATAAGGTTGTTATGACAAATTCCATAATGTATGCAAGAATTCCGGAACACTCAGCAAGAGAAGTTTTAAAATATCTGCCCTAGCCGGAATTTAATATACGCTTATTAAATTTCCCTGCTTATCAAAGTCCATAAGCATTTTATTGCCGGTAACAGCATCTATGTCCACATAAGATTCAGGAATATCGTCTTTTGAGTATTTTATCATCTTTTCTGATTTATTTTTGTGATTTACAACACTTACTTCTTTAGAATTGTCTTTATTAAATACCGTAAGTTTTTCAACATCTTTTGACAAACGCTCACTGATGATATAACTATCCGGATTGAATGTAATTATTTTCGGATTATTGATATCTTTTTGATCCATAATAGTATTCAAATTACCATTGATATCAAATCTATGAATAACCATGCCGCCATCTGTTGTTAAAGTAGTAATTGCTTCAAGCATTCCGTTTGAATAGTAAGTTTTATTACCTTGAATTTGTTTTGGTTCATAACCTAAGAGATACGGCTGTGCAGGAACCAATTCTGGATCAGAAGCAGGATTTTTGCCGGTTGTATTAGGTATAGGAGTTTTTGTTTCTACAGATCTGCCCTGTAACACTCCGTTTTTAAATTTTAAGGTTTCTTTTGAATTTTTAACAGCATCTTTTGTCAAAATACTGCGTACATTGCCATTTTTATCAAAGTCAATTTTTCTGCTTATATTTTGATTTGTATTAGTTTCAATAACAGATGAAACGTTATCTTTGAAATTTACGGCATATTCTTTTACGGTGCCGTTTGGCTCATATTCTTTTTCCCAGGCGGAATAAGGTTTTCCGTTATTATAGAGTGTTCCGCTTATTTCTTTACCTGTTTCAGGTGAGAATTTTAGTATTTCAATCATTGAAATTTTCGGCAATTGCCCCTGTCTGATAATATTCAAATTTTCCTGACGTCTAATGAGTCTGCCTTCATTATCAAAAGCTTCAATTTTACTGATTGCATCATTTGGAGCCTGAATATCCATTTTATAAACAATAGTACCATTTTCGGATTTTGAAATTATAGAATCCAATTCTCCGGTTGAAGAATAAATTCGTTCTCCCTTTATTGCTTTTATTGCTTCCGGCAGCAGTACTGTCGGCAAAAGAGGTTGAATATTTTTAGATGCAGGCTTGGCAACCATTGGCATATTATAAGATGCCAATGCATTAGCACCGTTTATATTTACTCCGGAAATTTGAGAATTTACAGTTCTTTGTTGTACGGGGTTTGTATTTAAAACGTTTTGTATTCCAGAATTTTGAACCATTGGTAAAGAATTTACAGAATCAATCATACTACCTGCCTTAAAAAAAATTACACTACACTATAGTATAAAAGTAAATAAATAAAAAATATTGCCTTTTTGTAACTTTTTGTAAATTGTTAATTATTTTTGAATATGCAAGATTTTGAAATTTTTGTAGTATAATTGGTTTAAGGGATAGTTTTTGAAGAAGGAGCAACAATGTTCGGAGTAATATTGGCAGGAGGTTCAGGAAGCAGATTATGGCCATTATCAAGAGAATTGTATCCTAAGCAGCTTTTAAATTTATATGAAGAAAAGAGTTTGCTGCAATCTACTTTCGAAAGGTTAAATAAATTTATTCCCGCACAAAATATTATCAGTGTAACTAATGTAAAACACCAGGCTAATGTTAAAATGCAACTTAGTAAAATTGATTCAGGTTCAATTATTCTGGCAGAACCAATTTCTAAAAACACAGCTCCCGCTATTGCACTGAGTGTCAAATATATTATTGAAAACAGCAAAAATGACGAAACCATTCTTGTTGTACCGTCAGATTTACTTATTGAAAATAATGAAAAATTTATTCAAACAATAAATGAAGCACAAAAATTTGTCGATAAAGGTTATGTTGTAACTTTCGGAATAAAACCTGATTATCCGGAAACAGGTTTTGGTTATATATATGCAGAAAATAACATTGTCAAACGTTTTACGGAAAAACCTGATAAACAAACTGCCGGCGAATATATTAAAAGTCCGAATTATTACTGGAACAGCGGAATATTTATGTTCAAAGCTTCTGTTATTATGAAAGAATTTGAACATTATTGTCCTGAAATCTCATCTATTATAAAAAATATAAATTGTTCAGATAAAACAATTCCATTTACCGAGTTTGAAAAAATGCCTTCTATATCTATTGATTATGCTGTTATGGAAAAAAGCAATAATATAGCAATGATAGAATTAAAATCTGATTGGAAAGACTTAGGTTCCTGGAAATCTATTTATGAAGTAAGTCCAAAAGATAACAATAACAATGTTTTTATCGGACATGTTCTTGATGAAAGTTCAAAAAATTCTTTTGTATATGCTTCATCAAAACTTGTAGCAACAATCGGACTTGAAGATACTGTTGTTATAGAAACTGAAGACGCAATATTAGCCTGCAAAAAGGATAAAACAGAAGAAGTTAAACAAATATATGAAACTCTGAAAGAACAGCATGATGATACTCAAAAAGTTCACAAAACAGTTTACAGACCATGGGGATTTTATACCGTAATAGCAGAAGGTAAAGGGTTTCAGACAAAAATTATCCACGTTAATCCGGGTCAGCAATTATCCGTTCAATCACACAACTATAGAAGTGAACACTGGGTTGTTCTTTCCGGTATGGCAAAGGTTGTTCTTGAAGGTGAAGACCACATTCTTTCTCCGGGACATAGTATTGATATAGCAGTAAAAGCTATTCATTCTCTGCAAAATCCTTATGAAGAAGATTTAGAAATTATAGAAGTTCAAAAAGGCGATATCCTGTCAGAAGACGATATCATTCGTTATCAGGACATATACGGTCGTGCTTAATTGATTATAATATTGAATATATGTAACAATATGTAAAGATTATATATTTTTTATATATTATTTAGCAATTTTATCTTTTACAAATTGTTTATAATAATATAACGAGGTATAATTATAATCATGGTCGAGAAAGCTGAACAAAACTTAAAAGTAATTAGAAGAGATGCTCCAGAGACGAGAGAACAAGAAGTTGTTGATAAAAATCGGCAGACTCGGCAGACAAATCCCATTGTAAGAAAGTTGCTGGACTTCAGTTTATCTGACAAAACCTGCAAATTTTCAGTCAAAGATTTGTTTAAAAGATAGGCTCGTGTAGCACGGTTTTATGAGGATCGACACGCTGGGTAATTCTTGCGGTTTGTGAGGAGCCGAAAATAGTTATACTTCGTTTCCCCATTCGGGGTAGTGAAGTTTAAAAAGCTGGTAGGTTGAATAATTTTTTTAATTATGTACGAAATAAAAAAACAAATTTATCCGGATTTCACTAAAAATCAAAAGTCTGCACTATGTAACTTTTTACGTGCATTGGTAAAAAAATCAATGGATTTAACAGTTGATGAAATTTTTGAGAGTTTTATCGCTGATGAAAAATATTATCTTGAATTACATTGTTCAAGATTTGAATTCTTGGCAGATATTATTGATAATGAGGTTTTTAAATCAGATACTATTAAATATTTAAAAGAATGCAAAAAATATTACGAATACAAAGAAAAACAACGGCCGATTATTGAAGCAAACAAAGCTTATGAAAAACAAAAGAGAAAATTTTTACAAGAAGTTAAAATGTCCAAAGAAAAACCAACAAAAAAACAACTTTATTACTATGACAGACTATGTAAAAAATATGGACTTGAAAAAATAGAATTAACTTCAAAACTTGAAGCCCGCAATGAAATTGATAAAATAATAACAGAACATCAAGCAGAATATAAAATAGATTTGGAAAGAGAAGAATAAAATATGCTAATACCTGATATAGTAAAAATCCTGACAGATTCAGGCATCGAACAAAATGAAGCAAATATTGAAATCAGACTTCTTATTGAACATTTCACAGGTTTTTCTCCTGTTGATATTATATTGGGGAAAAAGCTTGATGAAGAAAAATTAAAAATTGTTGAAGAAAAAGCAAAATACAGAGCTTCAACAAAAAAACCCATTCAATATATCATAGGTTTGGCAGACTTTATGGGTGAAAAATTTTCTGTAAACCCATCCGTTTTAATACCGAGAGATGAAACTGAAATTTTAGTCAGAAAAGCTGTCGAAATAATCAATCAAAATAAATTTAAACAGGCCCTTGAGATTGGAACAGGTTCCGGTTGTATAGCATGTATGGTTGCAAAATTAACTTCCTGCCAGATTATAGGAACAGATATTTCAACAGAAGCAATTCATACGGCTTTTTCAAATATGGAAAAAATGGAACTTTTTAACAAGGCAACATTCAGAAAGTCTGATATTTATTCAAAAATCAGACCTGAAGAAAATTTCGATATAATCATATCTAATCCGCCATATATCCCGCCCCAATTAAAAAAAACAATACAAACAGAAGTGACCTTTGAACCTGATTCCGCTCTTTATACAAAAGATGAAAAAGGGCTGGAATTTTATGAAAAAATTATAAAAGATGCACCAAAATTTTTAAATCCGAAAGGGTTTATTCTTTTTGAACTTGGTTTGGGACAAAGTTTTGATGTTGCACAACTTTTAGATAATCATGGATTTAAAAATATCCAGGTTGTAAAAGATCTTGCAAATATTGACAGAGTAATATTTGGGCAGCTTAATTAAGTTTTACGTTTGGCAATAACTATTATTGGGGAATAAGTAAGTATAGCCTGCGGATACTTTCTTGAAAATCTATCGCAAAAATCTTTAACCTTAGCAACTGTCCATGTTTTTTCAGAAAGGGAATTTACTCCCGTATTTTTTAAATGTGCCAAAAGTTCTAACGGGGTTTTAAATTTCATTTCCTCATAAAAACTTTCACAATATAGTATTTCAAAATTATGGTTTGTCAAAATAGATTTTATTTCTTCCTGGGATTTATATTTTAAAGAAAGTCCGGTGATTTCTTTAATTTCTTTAAAATTATCAGGAGTAAAACTGGAGAAAGCTAAAATCGCTTCTTTAGCCATATGCCGTTTTAAAATATCAATTGCTTTATCTAAATTCTCAAACCACTGAAACATTGCATTCGAAACAACCAAATCTGCTTTTTTTGAAGGTTTAATTTTTAATGCATTACCACAGAAAAATTGAGCATTCGGGATTAATTTTTGAACATAAATTTTTGATTTTTCAACCAAGTCATTTGCACAATAATTCTTAAATGAAATATCCTTTATAACACGTTTTGTCAAAAGCCCAGTTCCTGAACCCAATTCCAAAATACTATCAAAATGGTTTGAAAATTTAACCAGTTCAATAATCATTTTAGATGCCATTAAATCTTGAACTACAGCATTCTTATTATAACTTTCCATACTTTTTTCAAATTGTTTTTTTATGTGTTTATAGTCTGTCTGCATTTTAAAATTTCATCCCAGCTTGCAAAATAATAATATAAATAATGTCCATACGGAACAGTTATTAAAGATACATTATTGTTTTTATGACTTGCAATTTGATTTTTCGGAGGAATAATTTTGTCATAATCACTTACTATAGCTAAATCATAAAACCTTTCATACTCAATATTTGTATTTTTAATCAATTTGTAAAGATTTTCCAGTTCTGAAGCTCGGTTTTCTATTGTCCTGCGTATAGGATAACTACTATATAAACTAAATTCTTCTTCTGTTAAAAACAGATTTTGATAGAATTTCCCTTCCAATCCTTTGGCCGCATGTTTTAATGTTAATTCAAACATGCGAACAGGAATTCCAAAATTATCATCAACCGGAGTAACAGTTCCGTTTATTGCAAGTTTATAATTAAAATCTTTAAAGTGATCTTTTAGCAAATATGCAACAAAAACTCCCATTGACCAGGTAATGAGATTTTTATTTTCATAGAACTTAAAATCGTCAAACTCTTTTGGTATTGATAACTCGTTATAATCATACACAAAAAGAATATCATAATCATTTTTTCCAAGGCTGATAAACGGATAATAATCAAAACTCCAGCCTGCAAAAAATACTATCAAATTTTTATTATTATTTTTGTTTAACCAATAAGCTTGCATTAATTTTCTCCATCAATAAATTTACTTCTTCTTCTTCTATTTCACATGTAAGAGATAATCGTATTCTGGATGTACCTGTAGGAACAGTAGGAGGTCTTATAGGAAGTGTGAAATAGCCATTATGAAATAAAATCTCACACAAATCAACAGTGTCTTTATTTTCTCCGACAATAACAGGAATTATCTGACTGCTGCTGCCCATTTGTCTTGCTATTTTTAGCATTCTTTGGCGTTTTATTTTTGTCTGCGGAAACTTATTTTCAATAATCCATTTTGAAAAAGCAATACATATTGGCGGCAAAGCCGTAGAAAAAATAAACGGACGGGATTTGTTTATCAAAAAGTCAATTAAAATTTCTGAACCTACAGCAAAGGCACCCATTGATCCGACAGATTTTCCAAATGTTCCGACAACTAAATCAACGTCATCAAGTATTCCTAAATCTTCGGCTACTCCCAGTCCTTTTTCTCCAAAAACTCCAAAGGCATGAGCTTCGTCTATAATTAAATTACAATTATACCTTTTCTTCAATTCAACAAGTTTTTTCAAATCTTCAATATCACCGTCCATTGAAAAAACACTTTCTGTTATTATAAATGCATTTTTATAATTTTCACGCTCTTTTATTAAAAGTTTTTCCAAAGCTTCCATGTTATTGTGCGGAAATCTAAAAAATTTACCTTCCGATAATCGCATACCGTCAATTATACTTGCATGATTTAATTTATCAGAAAAAATAACATCACCTTTCTGATTCAAAGCACTTGAAATTCCTACATTAGCATGATATCCGCTGTTGAATAATAATGCAGCTTCTTTCTTATATAAACTTGATAAAAGATTTTCCAACTCTTTATATATTGGCAAAGTTCCGGTCAAAAGGCGGGATGAAGCACTGCCAAAAGAAAATTCATACCCTGCAAAATCTAAAAATTCTTTAGTAATTTCTTTATTATCCGCAAAATTCAAATAATTATTTGATGATAGATTTAAAAGTTTTCGTCCCTTGTAATAAATATATTTTTTATCTTTATTCTCAAAATCTTTTAAATCCCTAAAATGCGAATGTTTTTTTAATTCTTCCAATATATATTGATAGTCATTATACATAAAACTAATTTATGACAAACGGGCAACTATTTCAATATATAAGCAAACAATAAAAAAGAACTCCATATACGGAGTTCTAACCTACTATTAAACTACCTTCTACTTTTCTATATGAATATTTTTACTTTCGTATTCTATACCCATTTCTTTCAATGTTTTAATGAAATTCTGAGCACAAATTCTTTGAGCTTCCGGCGGAACAATTCGTAATATTTCAACAGTTCTGGATATCACCGGATCTTTATCATACCAACGGTTATTTGCATTTACAGGTTTAACCATTGCATAAAATTTATCAATCGTTTCTTTTGAAACTTTTTCTTCGATTTTTTGTAAGAAAATTTCTGCCTGAGCTCTTAATTCTGTTTGATAGTTTCTTAAAAGCTCAATAACTTCTAATAATAACGGGTCATGATCGTACCAACGTTTATAAGTAGGACTCATTATGTGTACCCTCCGTTAGGTTTATCGGGGAATCGTCATTTCTTCGTTCAATTTTCCCTCCTAACAATCTTATCTTATTTTCAAAATTTTCGTATCCTCTATCTATATGATGTAGTTTTTCAACAACAGAATTACCTTCTGCCATCAATGCGGCAACAACCAAAGAAGCTCCAGCTCTTAAATCACTGGCTGTTAATGTAGCTCCTGTAAGTTTTTTAACACCTTTTACAATAGCATGATTACGATCTTGATGAATATCTGCACCCATTCTGTTTAAATCAGGAACTTGCATAAACCTGTTTTCATAAAGACTCTCGGTTATAATACCAACACCGTTTGCCGTCGTTAAAAGTGTCATCGCCATTGACTGCAAATCTGTAGGAAAACCTGGATAAGGCTGGGTTACAAAATTTATTGAATTTAGCCTGTTTTTACAGCTGACTTCCATTGAAGTCGGATCCAGTAATTTGATATTTGCACCCATCTTCAATAATTTATCAGTAAAGAATGTTAAATGTGCAGGGTAAATATCTCTAATAATACCTTTACCTTTAGTTGCAATAATAGCTGTCATAAAAGTTCCGGCCTCAATTCTATCCGGAATTGTTGTATATTCTATCGGATGTAAATCAGATTGTTTAACACCATTTATAATAATTTCAGAGGTTCCAGCTCCGTTTACATCTGCGCCCATAGCATTTAAAAAGTTTGCCAAATCAACAATCTCAGGTTCCTGAGCAGCATTTTGAATTCTTGTGGAGCCTTCTGCCAAAACAGATGCCAGCATAATATTTTCAGTAGCACCAACAGACGGTATATCCAAATAAACCTCCGCACCAATTAGTCTGTTAGTTTTTGCATGAACATAACCGTTTTCAATTTTTATTTTTGCACCAAGTGCCTCTAAACCTCTAATATGGAAATCAACTCTTCTTTCACCTATTGCACAGCCACCTGGTAAAGCTACCTTTGCCTCTTTACATCTTGATACTAATGCTCCTAAAACAATAAAAGATGCTCTCATCTTACTTACAAGTTCGTAACTTGCAGTAATACTTGTAATATCAGTAGCATCTATTGTTAAAGACTTTTCTTCTTTATTATAACTTGTTTTGGCACCCAATTGTTCAATTACACTAAGCATAATCTCAACATCCGTTAATGCCGGAACATTATATATTTTAGATTCACCTTTTACTAAAAGTGCTGCGGCCATCAATTTTAATACAGAATTTTTAGCGCCGCCTATAGATACTTCACCTTTTAATGGGGTTCCGCCTTTTATATAATATCTTTCTACCAATTTTGCCTCCGAAAGAAATCTTTATCATATCTTCACTATACATAATAATACAATCTCGCTGTATTGTTGTAAATAAATTAAATTATGTAAAGATTGTATATACTCAAAAAAGCAATATTCTCATAAAAATTTTCTTTATATAAATACGGGGAAATTAGAATATGGGGATTGTAAAATTATTAACAGGTACAATTAAAGCTGCTGTAAAAGAAGCAGATATTACAACAGCAGCCGTTAAAGCAGTTGAAAAAACAACAACTGCAGTTATCACCAAAGCCGCCGGAACAGTATCGGAAACTTTACCTGATATTGTAAAAAGCATAAATACAAATGCAAAATATTATCAGTATTCTCCAAGAACACAACAAAAAGTACAGCAATTAAGAGAATTTATTTTTAAATATGCAAACAAAAAAAATAATCCGCAAATTTTCAATACTCATGAAGAATACATAAAAAATCTTATAAATTACTGTTCTGATGAAAATATGGTTTATACTATCGTCTGCAATATAGATAATTACAATAAATACCGAAATTTAGAAAAAAAACTGTTTCAGGAATTCAAAAACGCAAAATATCTGACATTTAGAGATAAACAATCTGTTTTAACAAATTTAACTGTAATGGGATATACAGACCCGAAAAGTTTTAGAAATCTGATTAAATCAAAAGGAATAGATGAAATTATAGCCGGACGGCTCAACATAAGTTATATTAAAGACCTCAAATCAACTGATAAAATTGATGAAAATTACTTTTACAAATTATTTGACAATATTGAAAAAGCAACAAATGAAAGACTTGTTAAATCCGGTCTTGATAAAACTGCAGTGAATAAATACTTAAAAATTTTTGACGATGAAATATGCCTTAATCCTGATTTTGTGAATGAATTTATTACAAAACTGGAAAAAATCCAAAATCCTGAACTTACAAATAAAATTTTAAACAAATTTTCACTAAACAAAAACTTTAAAAATTTCGGATATAAAGAAGTTCTAAAACTTATTGATAAAGCAGCAGAATATCCTGAAATTGTAGAAAAAGTATTACAAATTCAAAAAACAACTCCGGGTATGGCTAATCATTATGCAAATTTCCTCATTAATAAAAAAATACCGGAAACCGAAGATTTATTTAATTACTATTTAAAATTTGAAAAGGCACATTCTGATGTATGCCAACCTGAAACATTATCTTGTATGTGCGAATTTATTAAAATGGGCGGAGATAAAAATTTATTAAAAGAAATCTGTGAAAAAGCAGCAAAATTGAATAATCCTGAGCTAATTCCCGATATTTGCATGAATGCGAACAAAAACAATTTCAATATGTTAAAAACAATGCTGAAAAACAATTTATTTGACATCGAAAATATTTTTAAATTTAAAATGAATGCAATTCCGCCGTTTGATAAAAACTTGACAGAAAAAGCTTATAAAGAAACTTTCCTTCCGTTGTTGCAAGCAACAGAAAAAAATAAGATGCCGTACGGTGCAAAAATTTATATTGCAGAAAAAATTGCCAAAATGCAGATTAAAAATCCTGCACAATTTGCAAAACTGCAAAATACAAAAATTTTAGACTTGATAAAAGAGGGAAAAGTACATCCGAGAATTCTTGAAGGTTATTCTCCGGAAAAAGATTTTTATGCGGAAGTATATTCTGATATTCAAAAACTTTTAAACAATGAAAGTCTTATTAAAAAATTTGACACAACAAAAGATATTTTGCAAAAAACAACAGCAGGAGATGTTATTTCAGTTAAAGGCAAACTCTACATAAACAATAACGGTCATCTTGAACAGTGGAATATGACAGAAGAAAAATTTAATGAATTGTTCCCGCTTGTCGACAGATTTTCAACTATACAGGGTTTAGATGACTGTTATTTTATAAGCCCGCTTGATGCAATGTACAAAAATCCCAAAACAAGAGGACAATATTACAAAATGTTTGAACAAAAGGGAAATGATATTTCTGTTACAATTCCTGTTTATAAAAATTATTACGGAGAAGTTATATTTCCAAACGGACAGATAGATGTTCAAGATTTTAGTGCAAATGCTGCAAAAAATGTTCAAATGCTTGAACAAGCTTATGCCCGTACTGCATTAAGAACACCACAGGAAGTAAAAAGTCAGGAGATATTAAATCCGTTGACTACAGATAATTTAGAATATTTGCAAAATCGCATTAAAAGCGGGCAACTAGAATGTTCAATGCGAGAGTTATTATCTGATAATGTTTTTATCAGAAATTTTGAAGATAAAAAACAAATTGAACAAATATTAAATGATTTTGCTAATAATAAAAGAACTATTATTCAGGAAGGTTTTGAAACCGACAGAGGCTACGGACATGCCAGAACTGTTGTATCATTCAATCCTCAAACAAAAACCGTAACTGTTATTGATCCAACAAGAACAGTATTTGAAGAAACAATTCCGCTTGATGAATTTTTACAAAAAATTTATAGTATTACCGTTGCAAGGCTGGCATAATTTACCAGACAACTTTTTCTATTATTTCGATTTCATATCCGTCAGGATCCTGAACAAAAGCTATTTTAGAACCCTTACCGTTCAAATCAAACGGCTCATATAAATATCTATACCCTAAAGAATTAAGTTTTTCGCTGAATTTATCCATTGATTCAACTGAAAACGCTAAATGACCAAAACCACTACCCAACTCATAACCATTTTCGGGAGTTTCGTCATTGGCAGTCAATTCCAATTGTGTTGTACCATCTTCATCATTCAAAAAATATAACCAGCAATCATCTAATCTCTTTTTATGATCCAATTTCATATTTAAAAGTTCTATATAAAACTTTAAGCTTTTTTCAATATCCTTAACCCTTATCATTGTGTGTAATAATTTCATTATATTTTCTCCTCTTTTGATAATATTATAACATAAACAAGCCTTCTACTCTGACTGTTTGCTTTTTGCTGAAAGCAAAAAATAAAAGACCGACATTTTAATCGGTCTTTAAAATATGCTTTTATTATGTAAATGTAAATACTTTATTTTTTTACATCATCTTTTATAACAATTAAATTATTCATAATTTTCATAGCACAGGTAGGAAGAACAACATGTTCCAAACCGTCAGCAATACCAATAATTTTACCGGCACCTAGAACAACTTCTTCACCCTTGTACATGAATTTGTAGTCTGTATCTCTGTCTGAACGAATTGTAATTTTTTCTGACATATATTTACCCCTTCAATACTGGTTACAGTAAAGTATTATACTTTATTTTTTAAGAAAAATCAAGCTTGTACTTGAAAAATATTATAATAATACAGTTTTAAGATTTTTTTTCATTGTAAATGAAAGATCGATAAAAAGCATATAAATATTTAGGGTGTAAAAAACAAAGCGGTCGTTTTTTCCATTTATATTAGTCATTTAAGCTTCCTTCTTCTTTTTTTATAATTTCTAAAACTTCAGGATATTCTTTTAACATAATGTTATATGCTGCCTGATTTGTTACTCCAAATCCGCCTTTATCATTATTTTGTTTACAAAGTCCAAAATCTTGAGATCCTTCAATACAATATATATTTGCATTAAACCCTTTTACTATTTTAATTTTCTTATGATTGAGTATTAGCATAAACCAAAAATAAACATCATCATGTGTTGGTATCAAAGATAAGAATTTTTTTGTGTCATAAATATCTTTAAAAAAACACCCAGGAGGATATAAGCACCCTCCACAGCCAACTATTTGATTTAAATAACTTGGTTTAAAATAATTTTTATAATCAGTTTGCCTTTCAGATAAACGGATTAATTTATCATTTTTTAAATTTACTCTAATTGCTCTTCTTGCATAAACTAAATTTGGATTTTTTAAATATTCATTATATAAACTTTCAATCCAGTCTTTATCATAATAAATATCATCATCTGCTGTTATTATAATGTCATTAGGATATAAATTTAATGTAGGAATTAGTTTTTTATAAGAACGTAAATCTTCACACCAATTTATCATTAACCCAAAATTTTTTAGATCTAACAATTCATCTGGAAGATCTTTTTCCTTGTTAGGGAACTGTTCATTTGCTAACCATAAAATAATTTTATCCGGTTTTACAGATTGATTTAATATAGTGTTAATTGTTTTAACAACAATATTTATACGTTTAGGAAATGATGTTAACGAAACAATTATTTCAGGTTTTCTTTTAGTTTTAGTTATACCAAGTGATGTTGTTTGTTTATAGTCAAAATATTGTTTATGTTTCAATCTTATACGTATATTAAAAATTTTAATAATATAATGAGAATCTATATCTTTAATATAAAAATATTTTGAAAAAATTTTTAACATAAACATACCAATATAGTTACATAAACATCACTTTTTATTTCTAATATTACATTAACAAAGTTCAAAAGTAAACATAATTGTCCTATTTTAGAAGTAGGGGAATATATGCATATTGATAAAAGATTTATTGGTCAAAAAATTAAAGAATATCGCAAAAAGGAAAAACTTTCTCAATTGGAACTGGCAGAAAAAGTCGGACTTTCCGACAAGCACATTGGAAGAATTGAGGCAGGTAAATATCTCCCTAATTTCATAAATTTCATAAATATACTTGAAGTTTTAAATATAAATTTTTCAGACTTAGGTATAAAAATCAAGCAACAGGAAAACAAAAATAAAATGGAATTATTAAAGCTTATCTATACATCTAATGACAAAGAAATAAACCTGTATTTGAAACTTATTAAAACATTAAAAGAGGATTTTTAAAAATGAATAATAGACCTTTAGTTTCTGTTATAGTGCCTGTATATAATGTTGAAAAATATCTTTCAAGATGTTTAGATTCTCTTATTAACCAAACTTTGAAGAATTTAGAAATAATCTGTATAAATGACGGATCAAAAGATAATTCAATAAAAATTTTGGAAGAATATTCTCAAAAAGATAACAGAATAATTATTTTAAACCAAGATAATGCCGGCTTGTCTGCTGCCAGAAATAATGGCATGAACCATGCAAAAGGAGAGTATATAGGATTTGTAGACTCTGATGATTGGGTTGATTTAGATTTTTTTGAAAAACTTTATAATGCGGCTAAAAAATACGGTTGTGATATTGCTGCTGCCGATTTCATAAGAGAACACCCGAAAAGAAAGAAAAAACGTCTTAATATAACAGAAGAAAAAGTTTATCAAAGACCCGAAGAAAAATATTTGATTTGTAAAACATATAGAGAAGGCTGTGTTTGGAACAAAATTTACAAAACAGAATTTCTAAAATCAATAAATTTGAATTTTGTAAAAGGAATGTATTATGAAGATAGAGATTTTACGGCACGTTCTCTTTATTTTTCAGACAAACTTGTAACTGTTCCCGATACATTCTACAGATATTTTGTCAATCCCAAATCTATTGTTAAAAAAGGGTTGAATAAAATTCAAAATGAACATTATGTGTTAGTACGTCAACAGGTTTTGCAATTTATTATTGAACACAATATAAATGTTCCTGACGGTTTATACAAAGCAGAAAAATATAATTTTAAAATATTCGGCAAAACATTGTTTTCAATAAAAGAAAGTACAAAGTCAGAATATGTATTTTTGTTTGGCAAGATAAATATATTTAGGTATAAGAAAAAGGGAAAAAATGTCTAATAAGATTTCTATTTGCTTTTGTATTAATGATTTGTATTCTCAACATTTGGGTGTCGTTTTAACCTCAATATTAAAAAATAACACAGACTCATATTTTCAATTTTTTGTTTTAACAAATGATATTTCAGACAAAAATAAAAAAATTATAGATAAATTAAAAAATAAATATAAAAACTATGAAGTAAATTATATCAATGTTGATAAAAATATTTTTAAAAATTTCAATATAACTATAGATTATATTTCTATTGAAACATATTTTAGATATATATTAGCAGATTTGCTTCCTAATATGGAAAAAATATTATATCTTGATGTTGATTTAGTTGTAAACGGGGATATAAAAAATCTATGGAATGAAAATATTGAAGAATATTATTGTGCAGCCGTTGAGGATATTAATTTTGACGTTAATGAGTATAAATATAAAATAGGGCTTGATAAAGATGATATTTATATAAATGCCGGAGTTATCTTATTTAACCTTAAAAAAATGAGAGATGATAAAATTTCTGAAAAGTTTTTTGAAAATAATAATAAATATAAAAATTTAATAAAATATCAAGACCAAGACATTATAAATATTACATTGCAGAAAAATATAAAAAAGATTGAGTATATTTACAATTTTACATCAAAGACTGCACGAATATATCCTAAATTAGTAAAAAATGCTGTTATTATACATTTTGTAGGTCCTAAAAAGCCCTGGAAAAAAATATCATTTAACTATTTAAAGAGATTGTATTATTATTACTTCATATTAAGCCCGTATTTTTTTACCCAATAAATCTTTTATCAATATGTATATATTCCCCTATTTCTAAAATAGGACAATAATGTTTACTTTTGAACTTTGTTAATGTATGATTGATATTAAAAAGTGATGTTTTTATAACTTAATTAAGGTAAATATGACTTTAAATAGCATATTAAAACATATTATTTCAATTGATAACACAAGTTCAAATAGGACTATTGTCTATTTTCTTGGTTTTAAATTTAGACATATAAAAAAAGCAGTTAAAGATGCTGGTACAGAATTTTCCAAAAAATATGCTTCACCTTCTGAAATTCCGCAGGCTACAGGTTTTTTGAGAAAAATTCAACTGGCAAATTTAAAATTCTTGAAAATTTTTGACAAAATTTGTATTCAAAACAATTTTCAATACTGGATTGATTTTGGTAACCTGCTCGGTGCAATCCGTCATAAGGGTTTTATTCCTTGGGATGATGATATTGATGTGGGCATGCTTAGAGATGATTATGAAGAGTTTATAAAAAAATTTCAAAACGGAATTCCGGGATTTGATGATTTATATCTGGAGTTTAATAACAACGGTAAAGATAAATGTTTTTTGAAAATAAAACATAAAAATATACCAAATATTTGTATTGATATTTTCCCGTATGATTACTATTATAAAAAAACTACAGAACAAGAAAAACAGGAAATATCTCAAAAGATCTATAAAATTATAAAAAATAAATGGAATACTTTATTTATTCCGTTTTATATAAATTCGCCTGAAAAAATGCGTAAAAGATTTTGTAAAATTCGTGATAAACAAATTTTAAACGATAATAATATTGATAAAACTTTACAGCCATCCTTATTTTACGGTATAGATTATCCTCATATACATAGTAATTACGTTTTTGACTATGAAGATATTTTTCCGCTCAAAAAAGTTGTATATGAAGACAGTGAATTTCCGGCTCCAAATAATTGTGAATTAATTCTAAGAAAAACTTACGGCAATTACATGGAAATACCTGCACAAGATTGCTATCCAAGACATACAAATAGTGAAGATACAGCTGATAAAAAACTCAAAGAAAAAATGGAGAATTTTATAAATCAAGCATTTTAGTGCAAGATGCTCTATCTGCAGTTATTTGCTTGCCATTATCCAGATTTTTTATTGATACTTGATGCTTCAATATTTCATCTTCACCTAATATAAACGCATATTTTGCAGTTTTAGAAGCTTTTTCCATTTGTTTTGTGAATTTTCTGTTTGCCAAATCAAATTCAACATTCAATCCTTGATGTCTTAATTCTTCAGCCAGAACGAATGCATCTACAGGGAAATTAGAAACTATATAACAGTCTAATCTTTTTGGTTCTTTTGGTGTAATAAGCGAAATCAGCCTTTCCATACCCATAGCAAATCCGACAGCAGGTGTATCTTCGCCACCCAATTGTGCAACCAGACTGTCATATCTTCCGCCGCCGCAGACGGCATTTTGTGAACCTAAATTATTAGATTTTATTTCAAAAACTGTTCTGTTATAGTAATCTAAACCTCTTACAAGAAGTTTATTTTCTGTGTAATGAACTCCCATTTTGTTTAGATATAATTTTAATTCAGTATAATGTTCCGCACATTCATCACAAATAAAATCTGAATTTATAACTTCTTGAACTTCAGGTTTTTCAAATATTTTTTTACAAGATTCAATTTTACAATCTAACAATCTTAACGGATTTTTTTCATACCTGTTTTTACAATCATCACAAAGTTCATCAAAATAAGGTTTTAAAACTTCTTTCAAATTATTTTTAAATTCATTGCGGCATTTAGGACAGCCGAGAGAATTTATTTCAACATCTAAATCATTAAGACCTAGTGCTTTCAAATAATTTACAGCTGCTAAAATAACTTCAGCATCAGCTGTAGGCTGTTTCACTCCAAACATTTCAACACCAACCTGATGAAATTGTCTTTGACGTCCTGCCTGCGGTCTTTCATAACGAAACATCGGACCATGGTACCATAATTTAACCGGTGCAGGTAATCTTGTCATACCGTTTTCTATATATGAACGTACAACTCCTGCTGTGTTTTCCGGACGTAAAGTAATAGATCTGTCACTTTTTTCGAAAGTATACATTTCTTTATTAACAATATCTGTTGTATCTCCCACACCTCTTGAAAATAGTTCTGTATATTCAATAATGGGAGTGCGAATTTCTTTAAATCCGTACTTTGAAAAAACCTGGTCTGCTTTTTTTTCTAAAAGCTGCCACATATTAACTTCCTGCGGAAGTATGTCTTTTGTTCCTTTTAATACTTTAATAATCTCAGCCATATAAAAATTATATAATTTAAACCGTTATTGTCAAAGGGTATTTTGAAGTAATAAGTTTAACTCCTGCCGCCAAACCATTCCACCATAGGTCTGATTTCTCCGCAATCTAAATTGAAACTGTTTGCCAATTCGCTATTCAAAACTCTGTCTACTCTTAAATTTACTTTGGGAATATCTTTTAAATTTAGAGTATTTGTTTTTTCATCATATACATCTGAATAATTTAAACCTTCATGCACACATTCAGGCAATCTGGCATAACCTTTTATATCATCATAATAACAAACCCCGAATGTTCTGCAAATTATTCCGCGATATTCATAAACACTACATTCTCCATTTATTAAAAACGGGCATTTGTGTTCAAATCTTTCACCTTTAAACTCTTTTTTATCCATCAATAAGTTTCTGACATTTTGCTGAACAAGAATTTTTGTATTTTGAGGAAGATTTATATATCCCTGCGTCAAATATGCAAATTCCATTTGAGAATACGGATATTCACCTTTTTCACAACATTTTGAACAACCCTTTTTACAATGAATATAAGATTTTTGTTCTTCAAATAATGTATTTACTACTTTGTCAAATTCCTTCAAAAACTCTTTATAACGTTTTATCAAAATATTTCTCCAAATTATTTTTTATTTTTTTCGCAACCCTTTATCATTGTATAACGACGACCTTTTTTAATTATATCGAATTTTAATTCTTTACTTACTTTATCAAGAACTTTATTTTTTACAATAACTACATTGCCCCGTTTTTTTAAATCTTTTCTTATAGCTTTTATATCAACATCTTCAGGATTAAAATCAACTTTTTCATCATTATAAAAAAGAAGTGAATATTTTCTGTCCATACCGTTTGCAGATATTGTATAATCATAATCTCTGGCATATTTTGCAAATTCTACAAGATCCTGCTGTCCGAATTTGTAATCAACTTCGAAAAATTCCTCTGTAGCAAATGCTGAAATAACAGTCATAAAAAGAACATAAAAGATGAATACACCCAAATATCTTTTATATTTTACAAATAACAAAGTACCAATACCAAAGACCAGCAAACAAATTATACTAAACCATCTGATTTCTGCAATATCATGATTTAACTGTGCTGGAAGATATAGGGGAGTAAACATAGCAGCAACCCCAAATACTACACAAAACCAGCCGAATATTTTGACAGATATATTTATAGGTTTTTCGTGTTTTTTCTTATCTACATAATCCATCCACATCAACCCTACTATGATAGACAGAGGATAATATATCGGCAGAATATAAGTTACAAGTTTTGTACTTGATGCTGAAAAGAAAAACATAATCCAAAGAATAGTAACCCAGCATAATGCTATTATCTTATGAGTATTATCTTGTTTTTCGAAGTCAAAATTCTCTATTTTTTCAATATAGTGCAATTTATTCCAATTCTTAATTTTATCAATAAATACAGCAATCATTGAAAAAATCCAAGGTATAAATCCCCATAGAACAACCACAAAATAGTAATAAAACGGCTGTTTCCTGCCAATTTCATTGTGTGCAGTATTAAAAAATCTTTCTATATGGTGCTTAACAATATATTCGTTGAAAAATAACGGATTATATTTATACAACATATAAATATGCCATGGCAAAACAATCAACAAAAACAGTATAATACCGGGAATCATATAAATGGGTTTAAAAATTTCTTTAAACTTTTTCGCCATAATAGCGGTAAAAAATACTGTTCCAAAAGGTACAATAAATCCGGGAACACCTTTTGCCATAACAGCTAAACCCGAAAAAAGATAAAAAGCCCACCAGAAATATTTTTTATGATGTTCTTTGCAAAAATAAACAGAAAAATAAGATACCAGAGCAAGTCCTATATAAAAAGTTAATACAATATCCAGAATTGCATATCTTGCAAGCATAATAAATTCTAAAGATGTAGCAAGTATTAGCGAGGTAAAGACTCCAAATCTGCGATTTACAAAATATCTTGAAACAAAATAGACTATTAAAGAAAAAGAAAAACCGAGTAAAGCAACAGGAAATCGTGCAGTCCATTCATTGATTTTTCCCCACAGGGCAAAAGATAAACATTCCTGCCAAAAATATAATGGAGGTTTTTCAAAGAAATAATGACCGTTTAAATATAAAGTCATAAAATCTTTTGAATGAAACATATCTCTAGCCATTGCAACATATCTGGTTTCATCAACATCCATCAAAGAATAAGTACCGATATCGTGAAAAAATATAAAATAAAAAATCAATGCCAGACCTAAAAATGTCAAAATATCAACATACTTATCAGCAAAATTGATTACTTTTTCCCACACGCTAAAAAATCTGTTCTTAAACTCCATATCCCTCTCCGGTTATCTTTGTTTTTTATTATAACACAAATATGAATATTATAGATGAAGAAAACTATGTATAAAAACTGTATAAAAGTTTTAATTTTCTACATTATTTTTTTATTTAAAATTTATAAAAAAAGTTTTCTACAATTCGTACAAAAACTAACAACTTTTTCTACAAATTTTATACAACTTAAAATTATTATATAATCATAGTTTCCAAAGTTTTCTACAAATATTTACAGCTTATTATCATGAAGTATTTTATTAATATAAATATATAAATATTATTGTTAATATTATATTAGTTTCAAAAAATAAGTCTTTTTAAAATTTTTATTTTTACATATTGGCTCTAATATCTAGACTCTTTATATGTAAAACCATATTTTACAAAGTCTGAATTATCAGTTGTTATATTTGGATATTTTTTCTTAATCTCTTTTGCTAAAAGGACCAGACAAGCATCTTTGTCTTTACTATTACCGGAAAATGCATATCCGACTACTTCTTTTTTACTTACATTATAAGAAAAAGAACATTTGGAATTTTTAAAAGTTTCGCTTATTTTCATATTTGATTTTTTACATTTTCCTTGATTATACAGAGCTAAAGTTTTTCGATTTGTTTCTCTAATTTCTTGTATACAAGCTGTATAGGAGGATTTATAATTTTCTAAACCTTTACAGTCATTTTCATTTCCGACTTTGCCAGGTACAATACCTAATATTGTATCATCAGAACCAGAACAATCGTATAATTGTTCGTATGTTGCTGCATATACTGTTGCAGATAAACTAAATATTATTAATGCTGTAAAAATTAAAAGCTTTTTCATAAAAATTCACCTTTCTTAATACGAAAATATTATATAACCTTTTTTAGTTATTGTTATCGATATTCTGAAGTATTTTTACTAATAGTTGATATAAATGGTAATGTAAGCCACAAAATTTACATATTTAAATTTTCTTTAGTTGTGTATTTTTTGTAATATATAATTGATTTTATTGTATTTTTCGGTGTCTTTATTCTATAATGATTGTAATAGAGATTTGATTAAGGAGTATTGGGTATGAAATTCATCATAAGAAAAGAGGATTTATATAACGGTATTAAAATTGTTGAACGTGCAACTTCTCAAAAAGCTGTACAGCCTGTTTTGTACAATATTTTGATTGAAGCTGTTAGTGATAATACGGTAAGACTTACCGCAACAGATTTAGTTTTAACTGTTATTACAACAGTCGATGCTCAGGTAGAACAGCCTGGAAAAATTACTCTTCCTGCCAGAAAATTGAATGAAATTGTTTCTAAATTGGGAAATGATTTGGTTACTGTTGAAATGGAAGAAGGTGAAACAAGTGTTAATATTACCTGCAACAAATCTAAATTTGATATAATCGGTATTTCAGCAAATGAATTTCCTCCTGAAGTTTCTAATTATGAACTTGATGAATCAAAATGTTTTGATGTTGAATTAAAACCATTTTTAAAAGCTATCCGTCAAGCAGGTTTTGCTGCTGCAAGTTATGAAGTAAGTAATTTATTATCCGGTATTGTCTGTGATTTTTCTAACGGTATTTTAGAAATAGCATCAACAGACGGTAACAGACTTGCCAGAGTCAGAGAAAAAATTAACAGTGATATTACAGAACAAACCCAGCTTATTATTCCTTCAAGAACATTGAATGAATTTATGAAAATGGGTGCGTTTATAGATGATGAAACTATAAAAATTTGCAAGGATAAATCTACAATAGTTTTGAAAACTGAAAAAACTTTGACTATTTCAAGACTTCTTGAAGGACAATTCCCTAAATATAACCAGTTGATACCTTCTGAAAGTCCAAAGCAGGCAATAGTTAATGTTTCTCAATTGATTGCCGCATTGGAAAGAGTTTCTGTAATGGTTAATGATAAAACAAGTATTGTAAAAATGCTCTTTGCTGATAATGAATTAACTCTTTCTGCAGATACTCCCGATTCTGGTAAATCTGAGGATAAAATAGATATACAATATACTGCAGAAGAATTGTTAATTGCATTTAACTACAAATTTGTTTTAGATGCTTTAAGAATTATTGAAAGTGATGAAGTTATAATAGGTTTGAATGCGAGCTTGTCTGCAACTGTTTTAAAACCAAACAGTGACGAAGATTTTATTTGTTTAATAATGCCTGTTCAAATAAGATAAAATATTTATAAAAAATATAGATACAGATTTTGAGAATATGTAAATATTCCCGGAAAGGAATGCGTTATGGCGGTAACTATGGAAAAAGCTAATATTGATTGGAAAAATTTAGGTTTTGGATATTATAAAACAGATGTAAGATTTGTTTCTGATTTTAAAGACGGCAAATGGGACGAAGGTCATTTAACTGCTGATGAAAATATTGTGTTAAATGAAAGTGCCGGAGTTTTGCAATATGCCCAAACATGTTTTGAAGGTATGAAAGCTTATACGACTGTAGATGGTCATGTTGTTGTTTTTAGACCGGATTTAAATGCTCAAAGAATGTATGAAACAGCACTGCGTTTGGAAATGCCTCCTTATCCCGTAGAAAAATTTGTAAAAGCTGTAGAGCAAGTTGTAAAAGCTAATTTAAAATATGTTCCGCCGTACGGTACAGGTGCAACGTTGTATTTAAGACCTTTTATGTTTGGTTCAGCTCCTGTTATGGGAGTAAAACCATCAACAGAATATCAATTCAGAATTTTTGCTTCTCCGGTTGGACCATATTTCAAAGGCGGGGCAAAACCTATTACATTGAAAGTCAGTGATTTTGATAGAGCTGCTCCAAGAGGTACTGGACATGTTAAGGCTGGTTTAAATTATGCAATGAGTTTGCATGCAATAGTTTCTGCACACAAAGAAGGTTATGACGAAAACTTATATCCTGATGCAAAAACACGTACAAAAGTTGAAGAAACAGGCGGTGCTAATTTCTTCTTTGTAACCGGGGATAATAAAGTTATAACTCCAAAATCAGATTCTATTTTACCGTCAATAACTCGCAGATCCTTGATGTATGTTGCAAAAGAATACTTAGGCTTAGAAACCGAAGAAAGAGAAATTATGCTTGAAGAATTGAAAGATTTCAGCGAATGCGGTTTATGCGGTACAGCTGCTGTTATTTCTCCTGTTGGCAAAATAGTTGATCATGGCAAAGAAATATGTTTCCCGTCAGGAATGGAAGAAATGGGTCCTGTTTCTAAAAAATTATATGAAACATTAACAGGCATTCAATTTGGTAAGATAAAAGCACCAGACGGTTGGATAAGAGTTATTGAATAAATAATTTAACTATTCTAAATAAAAAATCATGTTTTTAAATTTTAAAAACATGATTTTCTTTTATATAGAAGTTATATGGTTTATTATGTTGTTTTACTTTTTTTGAATAATAACAACAGTGGGATTAATACAAGACATGCAAGTCCGAATATTCTGAAAGAGTCCATATAAGCCCATAGGCTTGATTGTTTCAATAGAGTGGCATATTGTGAATATTGAGCCATATAATTAGCAACAGAAGCATGTGTATATTGAGAAAGCATTGCTGTTGTTGATTGAACTCTTTCAGTAAATGCAGGATTTAAGTCTGTTAATTTACCTACCATCATATATTGGTGAACCTGACTGAACCTTGTAAGCATTGTAGCAACAAGTGATGTTCCGATTGCACTCCCTATATTTTTCAACAGATTTTGTAAACCGCTGGCATTTGTCATTTGAAGGTTAGACAAAGTTTCAAGTGACAGATTTATGATAGGAACACCGGCAAGACCCATTCCCAATCCCATAAAGTAATTAGGTATCATAATGTTTATATTTGATATCTGTAAATTTAAAAATCCAAAAACAAGACCTGCTCCGCCAAGAAAAGCTAAACCAAGACAAACTAAAATACGTTTATCTACTTTATCTGCAATCAATGCACAGATTATCATTGCTGTCATACTGCCAAATCCTCTTGGCATCATTGAAAATCCGCTTAAAAATGCTGTATAGCCCATCATACTTTGCAAAAATTGCGGCAATATAGCTAAAGATGCATACAATACAGCTTGCATAACAACCTGTATAAAAGTACCTATAACAAAATTTTTATCTTTAAAAACACTTAAATCAACTAAGGTATCTTTTCTGACAATTTGAGAAATAAAGAAACATATTCCGGAAACACAGGAAACTCCGAATAACCAGCATATCCATGTCGCATTGAACCAATCGGCATTGTTTCCTTTATCAAAGAATATTTGCAGACATAATAACCAGATTGTTAAAAAGAAAAATCCTAAACCATCCATTTTTACGCCTTTTTGTCTTTGAGCGTAAGGAGGATTAAATAATAATTTATGAGCAAGAATTGCTGCAATACAGCCAAACGGTACATTTATAAAAAATATCCATGGCCAGGACCAGTTATCGGTAATCCATCCGCCTAAGACAGGACCTGTAATTGGTGCAATGATTATACCCATACCAAAGACAGACATTGCCATTCCTCGTTTTTCTTTTGGAAAACTTTCCATCATAATAGCTTGAGATATTGGTAAAATTCCACCACCTCCAGCTCCTTGCAGAAATCTAAATATTACCATTTCTCCAAGATTTCTTGCCATTCCGCAAAGCATTGAAGCTATTGTAAATAATAATATACTTATTACATAAAAGTTTTTTCTCCCCAGAAATTTAGAGAAAAATCCTACTGACGGAATAATTATACCGCTGGCAATTAAGTAACTTGTTAAAATCCATATACTTTCATCTCTTGTTGCAGAAAAGCTTCCTGCCATATAAGGAAGTGCAACGTTTGCAATTGTACCGTCTATAACATATATAAATACTGCCAATAACGTTGGAACTGCAGATATCCATGGATTTTCGGGCAAATATTTATTTTCATCGTCCAATTGTGCAACATTTTCTTTTATTTCTTCTGACATTTTTCCCTCTTTATGAAAGAATACCGACAATATTATGCCGATATTCTTTTTTATAAACTGATAATATTTATATTATTTTACTTTTACTTTTGGTACAACTGACATACCCGGAACTATATTATATTCTTCAGGATTGATTTTTTCTGTAAATACAATTTTAACAGGTATTCTTTGTACTATTTTAACGAAAGATCCTACAGCATTTTCAGGCGGGAACAAACTTGATTTAGCTCCTGATGCTCTTTGAATACTGTCAACTTTTCCCTGAAATCTTTTATTAGGGTAAGTATCAACCTTTATTTCAACAGGCTGTCCCGGTTTCATGTATCTTAATTGATTTTCTTTAAAGTTTGCAACAACCCAGACTTCTTCCGGAACCAGAGTAAATAATGGTGAACCTGCAGAAACCCACATACCTTTTTCTACTCTTCTGGAAGATACAGTTCCTGATTGCGGAGCGTATATTTTTGTATAAGAAAGATCTAATGCTGCTTTATCTCTTGCTGCTTTTGCAGATCTTAAATTTGTATCGGCAACTGTTTGTCCGTCTTTATTGGAAAATAAAGCTTGTTCAGCCTGAGTTAAACCTGCCTGAGCATTATCATATTTTACTTGAGCTGCATCAAATGTTTGTTTTGAAACAGCACCTTGTTCATACAGGTTTCTGTATCTTTCCAAATCTCTTTTTGCCAAATCTATATTTGATTGTGCAGCAACCAAATTAGCTTGAGCATTTGACTGATCAAGTTTTATTTTTTCATAATTTGAATCAGCCTGTTCTAATTTTATTTTGTAATCATCATCATCAATAACAGCAATTAAATCACCGGCTTTAACATGCTGGTTATCTGTAATATAAACTTCTTCAATTTGTCCTGAAATTCTTGGTGAAACATTTACTGTTGTTGTTTCAACATAAGCATCATCTGTTGATTGATAATGAAGTTCGTGAGCTACATATACTGCTACCAGCAAAACTACAATAACTCCAACGATAGCTGCAATTAGTCTTTTTACACCTTTTGGTTTTTCTTTTACTTCAGTATTTTCTTTATTTTCGGTGTTTTCAACATTTTGATTTTTTTCTTCCATGTTCATAACCTCTTACTATATTTTCATCGCTACTTCTTTTTCTAACGTTTCTCTAAATTTTTTTAATGACAACATCAAAGTTTCTTTATCTTCATCTGAAAAAACTTTTGGAAGTTTTTCAATATGATTTTTTACAATCTCGGTAACATCCTTTGAAACTTTTTTACCTTCTTCTGTCAAAATCATCTTTCTGACAAGTCTGTTATTTTTTGTATCAACAAATCTTTCTACATAACCTTTTTCTTCTAAAGAATTTAAAATTCTTCCGGTATTTGGTCTGTCTTTAAGAATCAATTTTGCCAATTCTCTTTGACAAATACCATCATTTGCCTGTATAACATCCAGTGCTACAAATTCATCCATTGTTAACGGAATGTTTAAATTTTGAAACATTTGGATGCCTAAAGCTCTGCAATATTTTGCGGTTTGTTCAAGCTGGTAATATATAGAATCTGTATAGTGTTCACATTTGTGCATAGATTTGTATTAATATTTTTCTTTATGTTGTAAAAATAATGTGTTGCATTTGCAACAATATTATGTTATCATACTGATATATAAAATGCAAGTAATTAATTTTAAAGAGGATATAAAACATTGAAAAAGAAGATAGCAATACTATTATTGGCAAGTTTTATTTTAACAAATCTTACTCCATTATCATGTCTGGCAATAAATAAAAAATCATCAAATGAACCTAAAAAAGTTTCTATCACAAAAACTCATAAACAAAGACAAAAAAGTGATGAATTTAAATATGAGTATATAAACTATGACTGGTGGAAAAATTTTAATGATGGTATTTTGAATGGCTATATTGATAAGGCAATTAAAAATAATTATGACTTAAAATCTGCTACAATAGCAGTTGATGAATATTATCAGGCAGTAAGAATGCAATTTGCAAATGAGTTGCCAATGGCCGGTGTCGGTTTTTCTCCGGCATTTTCAAAACAACCGGGTACAACAAGTTCAGGGTGGATGTTTGCAACTCCTGCCATTGCAAATTATGAATTAGATTTATTTTTGAAAAACAGAGATAAAACAAAAGCTTCTGAAAGAGAATATGAAGCATCTTTGCAAGATGAAAGGGCTGCCTATATTTCTATAGCTTCTGCTGTTGGTACAACTTATTTAAATATTGTTAAATTGGATAAAATGATAGAATTGCAGGAAGATATTGTAAAAGATAGAAAATTAATTTATGAATTGATGCTTGCAAGAAATAAGGAAGGTTTAACATCAACTGCAGATACTGTAAAAGCTAATAAATCTTATATTGCCGGTAATACGAATTTAACCGAATATAAAAAACAAAGGACAAAATTATTAAACCAATTAAGTGTATTAATTGGAGAAAACCCAAATAATATAGAGTCTTTGAAAAGAATAAGCTATGATGAATTAAATTTCTCAGGTCCAATTCCGGCAGAAATTCAATCAGAAATAATTTCACAGCGTCCTGATTATATAAAGGCAGAAAAAATGATTGAAAAAGCCGGTATAGATGTAAGGGTTGCTAAAAAAGAGTTTTTGCCGTCAATAAATATTACGGGTCTTGCATTATTTTTAGCAGGAGATATCGGTAGTGCGTGGTCTACAAAGAATGCTCTTGCTGCTCTTGCTGCAGGAGTTAATCTTCCTATATTTACAGGTGGAAGAAGATTAGCAAATCTAAGATTGAAAAAAGATGAATATGAAAGACTTTTAAATAATTATTATCAAACAAATTTAACAGCAATTCAGGAAGTAAATGATGCACTGGTGTCTATAAAACTTGACAGGGAAAAATACAACGATACTGAAACTCAAGCCAAGTTAGAAAGAGAAGATTTCGGTTACAGTACCGGTAAGTATAATGAAGGCACTATATCAAAGCTTGATTTGGTTCAAGTTAGAGAAAACGTATTATTTACAGACCAGCAGGTTGTTAATGATAAAATCAATTGCCTTGTAGATTATATAGGTCTATATAAAGCAGTTGGAAGCCAGTTATAAAAAAGCATACTAACTCAAAATCTTAATCATATTTTTACTTACTAAATTCCCGGCACTTATGTGCCGGTTTTATTTGTCTTTTATTTTTAATTGTATATAAATAAAAACCCCGTTAAAATTACCTAACGGGGTTTTTATAATAGATTTTTAAATTACTCAACGTATTCTTCCAAACGTTTTTTACGATTAGGATGACGTAATTTTCTTAAAGCTTTAGCTTCAATTTGTCTGATACGTTCACGAGTAACACCAAATAATTGTCCTACTTCTTCTAATGTTCTCTGGCGGCCGTCATCCATGCCAAAACGTAATCTCAATACATCACGTTCACGAGGAGAAAGTGTACATAGAACTTCTGCCAAATCTTCTTTTAATAATTCGGAAGCAACCATTTTTACAGGTGCATCAGCTTCTTTATCTTCAATAAAATCACCCAAACGAGAATCTTCTTCTTTACCGATAGGAGTTTCTAAAGATAAAGGTTCTTGAGCAATTTTAATAATTTCACGAAGTTTTGGAATAGAAACATTCATTTCTGCAGCCAATTCATCTTCAGTTGGTTTTCTTGACAAATCTTGTGCTAATTTTCTTGTTACTTTTTTCAATTTGTTGATTGTTTCAACCATGTGAACAGGAATTCTGATAGTTCTGGCCTGATCAGCAATAGCACGTGTAATAGCCTGTCTAATCCACCATGTAGCATAAGTTGAAAATTTGAAACCTCTTTCATGGTCAAATTTCTCAGCTGCTCTTATTAGACCCAGATTGCCTTCTTGAATTAAATCAAGGAATAACATTCCACGTCCGACATATTTTTTAGCAATACTTACAACCAAACGCAAGTTTGCCTGTACTAATTTTCTTTTTGCAATAGCACCCGGAGTTCCGCCTTCCAGGATTTTTCTTGCTAATTCTATTTCTTCATTTGCAGATAATAATTTAATTCTGCCGATTTCACGTAAATATAATCTTACGGGGTCATCAATCGCAACATTTTTCGGCAATTCCATATCATTCGGATCAGGTTCTTCAATGTTATGGAGCATATAAATGTCATCCGGATTAACTTTGTCACCCATTTTTGATGTAACGATATCCTCAATATTATCAGTTGAAATATCAACATTCATATAATTAATAGCATCATTATCAGCATCTAATACTGAATCCTCGCTAATATCTTGCAAATCAAGTGTTTCATCTTCCATTACACTGACTACTGAGGAGTTTGAATTTCTTTTTCTTGTCATCTAAATTTCTCCGATTTTTTGTCTGTTTTTCTTTATTTTATCTCTTAGTTGTATTTGAATTTTAAGGGCCTCGGGATCGTCATCGTCAATCCCCTTGTATAACTTTTTAATTTGTTCGGTTTCCTTAATATGCCTGCAATGATTGATTTTATCTATTGTTTCTTTTATCACACTTCTAAAATCTTCATCATTTAAGCCTTTATATACCTCTGACATTGCAATCAACTCTGGCAAAATTGCTTGAGCTTCTGCATTATCAACAAATTCAGTATATAAATGTTCGATTAATTCCTTCACATTATTTACGGTATATATTAATTTGTCAATTGCAGATTTTACATTTATTAATATTTCATCATCAAATGTTATATCTCCAATCATTTCATTTATTTGGGCAAATGTGAAAGGACTGTCGGGTACTAGAAAAACGCTCAATAAATTTTTTTGCGCTTTTTTTAAAACAGTTTCATTTTTTGTTACATTCTTAACAATTCTTTCTACCTGAGGAAGATTTGCACGTTCAAAATTTCTTATTTCAGAGCGTATTGCATCAGGATCAACGGTTAAGGTCTGGGCAACCATATCTATATATTCTGAACGTATTATTTTATTCTTTATTTCGGATAATACTGGTATCAGCTGTTTTATAAATTGAGCTTTTTCTTGAGGAGTAGAACATTTATCTTTTTCCTGCAAAATGTTATTTAGTTGGAAATCTATGAACAGTGGTGCATTTTGCATATACATTTTGTATGCATCAGCACCTACCGACCGCACAAATTCATCCGGGTCTTTCCCTTCCGGCGGAGCAATTACACGAATTTCACAGGCATATTTATCTTTATCAGAGGATAAATAACTTTCATCAAACTGTTTAATATCACCCAGTCCGGCAAAAACTTCTTTTATTATTTCTGCACCTCTTGCAGTTGCTTTTTGTCCGGCTGAATCTGTATCAAATGAAAGATAAATCCTTCTTGATTTTGTATATCTTGATAGGAGTTTAACATGATCCGGCGTCAGGGATGTTCCGCATGAAGCGACACAATTTTCTATACCATGAGCTTGCGATGATATTACGTCAAAATATCCTTCCATTAATATTACGGAATCTTCTCTTCTTATAGCCTCTTTTGCTGTGTATAATCCGTATAAAAGACGGCTTTTATTATAAATTAAAGAGTCAGAGGAATTTAAATATTTTGGATTTTGGTCTTTTTCTAATGCTCTTGCTCCAAATGCTACAAAATCACCATTTTCATTCTGGATGGGAATAATAACTCTATTACGAAATCGGTCAATATAGCCGCCTTTTTCACTTTTTAAAATAAGTCCTGCTTTTTCTAATATATCATTTGAAAAATCTTTTCTTAATTCATCATACAAAGTTGAATATGATTTCGGGGCGACTCCGAGGTGAAATTTTTTGATAATATCGGAACCAATGCCGCGTTTGGTTAAGTATTTCATTGCAATTTCGGCATTGGCATCTTTATTTCTCAATAACAAATCGTGGTAAAATTCGGCCGCAACCATTGTTGCTGCTGCCATTTGTTCTTTAATTTCTTTTATGGAAGAGTCGCTTTTTCTATGGTTTGCAGGAACTTCCAAACCAAATTTGTCAGCAAGTTCTATTATCAAATCCTTAAATTCAATATTTCTGGTTTTCATAATGAATTTTAAGGCATCTCCGGCTTCTCCACAGCTAAAGCATTTGTATATGCCCATATGCGGGGTAACACAAAATGACGGATTTTTATCTTTGTGGAAAGGGCATAGTCCCCAGTAATTGTTTCCCCGTTTTTTCAGAACTACCTGTTCTGATACTACTTCCACTATATCCAAGCGTTCTTTTATTTGTTGTATTAATTCTTCCCACGTGCCAGCCATAATAAAATTGTAGCATTAACATGCATATTGGAGGATATTTTTTATATAAAATTCATCTTTTTGGTTTAAAAAAGAAATTAAATAAATGAAAACAATAAATGTTAATAAATGTAACAAAATTCTTCTTAATTTTGCAAAAATCCTAAAGATTCTTAAACTACATGCCGTAACTTATTTTGTGAGTAAAAGATAAGGAGAACCGAAATGGCAATCAAATTTAATGATTTTAACAATAGTTATAACAACTATAACATTGCAATCGGTCAGGGTGCTTCTAAAGAAGCAAAGAAAGCAGAAGACACAAAAGAAGTTGCAAATGCTAATACATCAGCATTCAAGGGATTGGAAAATGAAACAGATTTGTTAACCAAAAATGCACAATATTTGTACGGTGCAAATTTAGGCAAATTTACTCTGGAAGATAAAGAACTTGCTGACAGTACAAACGCAATTCTGGCAAGTTTGGGTTATACCAATTACAAAGTTTCAGCAGCACAGGCTGCCAGTGTTGCAAATGGTGTTAATACCGTTGTAATGCCTGGTATGAAATTGGCACAAGATGGAGCTGTAGCTGCTAATATTCAAGATCCTAACGGACCTTTTGCAGATTTATTTGTGTAATACTTATAAATATATATTTACTCACACGTTTACAGACAGATTTGTAATAAATCTGTCTTTTGATTTTTTTCTGGCAAAAAATATTTTGTTCAGGTTTTATAGCAGGCATGAGTTATTCTATGAAAATCAAAACATATTTTACTTCACCTGTGAAATGCTTTATACCAAAATGCAAAGCCCGCTGCTGTGTTGATGCACCGCTGCCGGAAGATTTTTTGAATAAGCACAGGAGCAGAATACAAAGACCTATATACAGTGCCGTAAATATCGGACAAAATGACCCGAGAGATACTTTTAATTCTGTAATATATAACACAACTCCAAGCCCTATACAGTTGATAGGTATAGACCAAAATGGCAACAAGCTTGTCGGTATACCTAAGGAAGTTATGAAAGAACTGAATATAAAAAGTATGGAACAAGTTCAAGAATTATTAAAAGATTATGGTAAATACAAAAACTATTGCCCGTTTATTACGACATACGGCAAATGCAGTGTTTATGAGTATCGTCCGATTATTTGCAGAGAATTTGGCTCATCACCGTTAAAAATTGATCATTGCCCCGACAAAGCCAGCAGGCTGGATATTATTAAATTTTACATAAAAGAGTTTTTTAACTTTAAAGAGAACTTCAAGCTTATATTTACAAATCTAAAATCAAATTTTGCAAAAACCAGTCCTAACAATTGATTAAGGCAAGCAATTTATCTATCTCTGAACTATACCCCGACAAAATTATCTTGTTGTAAAAATTTTTTCATGTTAGCATTATTGCTATAAAAGTAGAATATGAGAATTTATGAGGTAAAGTATGCAAGCCCGCAGAGCAGCCAGAGAACTGGCATTTATATTATTTTCACAATTTGACAAAAAAATTACAAACTATTCAAAAGAAAATTTGGATGATATTATTTTAAAATCCGTAAGAATTCTTTCAAGCAGTGCTAATGATGATTTAAAAACTTCATTAGGTTCACTTCTTGATATGAAAAATAAAATTGATGACTATGAAGCAGAACACGAAATAAATCTCAACAGACCGATGGAAGCTGCTAATATTTCTGTTCCGTTGCCAATGACGGCTGACTTGAAAGCAAGAATTGATGAAATGATTGAAGTTGCAGAAAAAGCATTACTGGCATTGGAAATTGCCGAGTTTACAACTCTTGAATCTCAAGGCGAAGTTAAAAATTATGCGGTTCAAATAGCTGAAACCTTCCAGCAGCACCACAAAGAAATTGATGATATCATCAAACAATATTCTGCAGGCTGGGATTTTGACAGATTGGTCAAAATGGACAAAGATATTTTGAGAATTGCTCTTTCTGAGCTTTTATATATCAAAGAAACTCCTATGAAGGTTGTTGTTGATGAGGCTCTGGAATTGGCTAAGAAATATTCAACAGACGACAGTGCTTCATTTATCAACGGAATACTGGCAAAAGTTATTGTTGATAAAGGCATAAGTGATTAAAAATTTGATCAAATAATTTTGAAAGGCAGAAATTTTTATTTCTGCTTTTCTTTTATGACAAGTTCGTAGCCTAAATAGTCAAGAATTTCCTGAACCGTTTCAAACCTTATGCGTTTTTTGTTTAGTTGGACAGAAATTGTACTTTGTTTTGGAATATCGCGGTTTGTTTTCTGCATATTTTCTATCAGCTTTCTCATTGAAAGTCTGTTATTTTTTAATAATAGTATTTCTATTTCTTGTTTTATATCCAACATATTAACATTTTAATTTTTTAGAAATTTATTGACAAATATATAAATGCGTGATAGTTTATAGCAATTAGTGTTTGATATATTAAATCAATGCTTAATATTATGATGCAATATTTGATATTATGAACAATCAAGTAATTATTGAAAATTTTGACGAAGATGATGACATTATTCTTCCTGATACTTTGTGGGGAGAAATTAAATTGATTGTATTTATATTGTGCAAAATGCTTAAATACCCTGATGAAAGGAAAAAGTTATATATTGAATTAAGAAGGCAGATAGCTTTTTATTTTCTGTGGGTGAAAAATAAATAATTTCGTGTTATTATTCAGCTATGTTCGGATTTTTTAAGGATAAATTTAATGACCTGAAACAGGCTGTTTCAAATACGGCACAAACGCTTGTCGGTAATGTTTTATCTAATGTTGATACGGCAGAAGAAGAATATTCCGAGTTTGCACTTGATGATATTGAAGATACTTTAATCAGTGCAGATTTGGGAGTTGGTTATGCCGCTGAACTGGTTGATAATTTAAGAGCAAAGAAAAATGCTAAACCTTCCGAACTTAAAGATTATTTAAAAGAAGAATTTAGAAAAACATTACAGGAAGCAGGTTCTACCGAATTAAATTATAAAGAGAATGAACTTAACATTTATTTTATTGCAGGAGTAAATGGTGCCGGCAAAACTACTCTTATCGCTAAAATGGCATATAGATTTAAACAAGCAGGCAGAAAAGTTCTTATTGCTGCAGGTGATACTTTCCGGGCTGCAGCTGAAGAACAATTGAATATATGGTCAGATAGAGCCGGTGCCGACATTGTCCGCAGGGATAAAGCTGACCCCGCATCTGTTGTTTATGAAGCTATTCAAAAAGCCAAAAATGAAAACTATGACATTATTCTTGTTGATACAGCAGGCAGACTCCAAAATAAGTTTAATCTTATGGAAGAATTAAAAAAAATTAAAACCGTTATTGATAAACAAGCTCCGGACGCTTTAAGAGAAAGTATTCTTGTTATTGATGCTAACACCGGACAAAACGGACTGCAGCAGGCAAAAGTATTTACGGAAGCTGTAAACCTGACATCTGTTGCTTTGACAAAACTTGACGGAAGTGCTAAAGGTGCAATAATTATTGCTATTGCAAAAGAAATGAAATTACCTGTGAAACTTGTTGGTATTGGTGAAAAAATGGAAGATTTAAAAGCATTTGAACCTGAAGATTTTATAAATGCTCTTTTTGAATCTTAATAAAAATTTTTAAGTTTTATTTGACGGTATAAAGTGATATACAAGTAAAAATGTCAAAATTACAACAAGTCCTACAAGTTTGAATTTTAGTATTACAAATGTGACAATACCTGATATTATAACCGCTAATATAAATCTTATGACAAGTTTTTTTATATCACTGCTGATTTTACGTTCCAACCGGTATTCTTGAGCCATCTTTTCGATATTTGACTGTTCTTTTGCTATAACCTCGGTAGCTTCATCAATAACATCTGCATCTTTTAATTCCTCAACCGCATCATTGTATGCTCTGTTTACAAACCTGTCAATAAGTGACAAAACGACATGTTCGGGTGCTTCATTTTTTATGCATGCATACATAACTTCCCATATTGTATACCAGATTTGCTGCATGACACCTTTCCAGTATTTTGCCGGTATCCCTGAGCGAAACAGGTCAATCTCTTTATGAAATGACCACTCTGCCATTACTTGAATGTAAAAACACTGCTGCTCAAAATCAAGATTACTAAATTCTTCTGTTTCAAGCATGGAAGAAGCTAATAGATATGTGGACTTGCGTATATTTGTTTGGAGATAGTTTTTTTGCAGCTCATTTATATCATCTGGTACTACAGATGCTACTTGACTTATTAATTCTTCAATAAAATCCGTATATTTTTTGTCTAATGTAACTGCTTCGTCCATTCTACTATTATAGGAAATAAGTTGTAAGAATTTGTCATATATATAGACTAAATATTAAAAAATTTGTGACTAATGCTCCTGAGCAATGCCTGTTTGATATCCCGGAACAAGTAATGCCAGCGGAATTACTCTTGCAAGTCTTGAAGCAAACAACGAATCCTCATTCATCACTGTCATTGCCATACACAAATCATCTACGTGTGGTGCAAAGTCACTTGCTTTAATATTTCTCTCTACTTTTTTATTATAGATTTTTTCATTTATAAAATTAGAAACTTTATTTCCAAGATATATGCCGATTCCAAGTAAACCAAGTGTTGTAACTGCATTTGGTACACTTTTCAGAATTTTATTTAATATTTTTATGGATTTCTTTTCTCCTTTTAATTGCGGCATTATACTTTCTATTTTGTTTGCATATTTATCGTAAAAATGAGCTCCAGTACTGACACAGGCTACAGGAACCGCAACATTACCTAAAATTTGATTTAAGATTTCACGCTGTTTAGCTTTTCTGTTTGCTTTTTTATCAACTATTGCACCTCCTACAAATCCTCCGGCAACCGACCCGGCTGCTACTGCCATAATTTGCGGAGCTTTGAATTGAATAGATCTTTCTTTTGGCTGAGATTTAAATATTGCCCAGTCTTTTATCGGGGTTTTTAATAATCTTTTCGGACTTAGCGAAAACCCTTTTCGTTTTGCTAAAACTGCCAGCACCGGAGCCATGCCCAGAGTTGAGGTTGTTAAAATTACAGCTTTTTGCCTTGCTGACAAATCATTTTTTGAAAAATGATGTGTGAAAGACGGATTGTTTGATTTTAAGCCTGTATATTTGTTATTATACGAATTTATGCTGTTAATTGACAAATTGCTATTCATTATATAAATCCTTTTGATTTTATATTAGCAAAAACCAAACATAAAAAATATTGCTACCTGTATTTTAACTCTTAAATATTTTGTAACATAAAATTTTTCACATTATTATAAAAGAGTTAAGCATGTAACAAATTATTAAAAATAAAAAATTACAGAGCAAAAAAATATATTCAGGAGTATTAAATATTTAGCCAAAAGAAAGCTTATATAACCATGTCAATAAGAATTCCACTAGCAAATACAAATAATGTAATGTCAAGAAATTTAGTTAAACAAATGGCAAGTGACGGCTTTTTGCCTGTTATTGCACTGGAAGCATTTGTTGAAGCCGGCAGAACTTATCAGGCATATCAAAGAGGCGGATTTGACGAAGCAAGAGAAAGAATAACAGAAGAATTTTCAGGAGCTGTATTTTGGCTCGGCGGTGTTACTGCATTAAACTGGCTGTTTGAAAAATTGGGCCAGAAAATGCTTAAACTGCCGAAAACGGTTGTTGATATTGCAAGTGATGATGTCCGTAAGCCTTTAGACAATTACTTAAAATTTGAAAAAACTAAAGATGGTGCTCAAATTCTTGAAAAAACTATGGCAAAATTTAAATTTGCCAAAGTTATTTCGAGTGTTTTAATTGCCAATGCTTTTATCGGTTTTATTCTTCCAAAAATCAATCAGGCAATTACACGCTCTTATCATAAACAAAAACCTCAGGAGCAAAATATAAATAATCAGAATTTTAATCCGTTTAACCAACGTCCGTCAATTGACACATTTGCAGGAAAGAATAAAGATAAAAATGATGATAAAAAAGATGTTTCTTTCGGTTTGAATTTGTTGTCCATTGCAAACAAATTTGAAAGCGACAGAAACTATAAATTGCTTGCAGTTGATGCCGGAACCGCATCAGGCAGAGCATATTCAGCAAGAAATAACGATGAAAGAGTTGAAATTTTATTCAGAGATTTAAGTTCTATTTATTTCTATATGTTCAATATGGCTAATATGAACAATTGGCTGAACAAACTTGAACAAAAAGGAAATGGTTCAAGATTAGACCCTGTTTCTGCCGAATTTGCCACAAAATATATGCAGGGTTACTTTGAAGAAAAAGGTGTTGATAAAGTTAACGCAGAAGTCTTTGCAAGAGAGTTTCTCGGCAAAAATGGCGATATTCCTGAAAGTCTGAAAGGTAAATTTGCAGGCGAAAAAATTAAAATTATCAATCTTGATATCTTTAAAGAAGAATTAAAACATCTTGTACCAGAGTCAGAACTTAAAAATTATGAACAAATTGCAGAAAAAATGTCTCAATTACAGCCTCAGATAAAAGGAATATCTATTCTAACCGAAAATCAAGTTAAAGATGTTCTCAATGGCGGTCATATCAATAATCCTGAATTTCTTAAAGAATTTTATAAAAACAGATTTGGCAATAAATTTATGGATAAATATAAATATGTTGCACAAAATGACCTTGATGCTATTAAGAAAGAATTACTTGATTATGTAAATTCTATTATTGATACAGCAAGAAAATCTGATACGAAAGAAGTTACTGCCAAGCTACTCAGAAAAGCTTCTAACCATAACCTGAAAATGAATGCAATTAACTGGGGTTCAGGATTTGTAATTTCAGCTCTGTTCCTGTCTACAATTATTCCAAAACTTCAATACCAGATTACAAAATGGCGTACCGGTTCTAATGAATTCCCCGGAACTGCACAGTATAGACAACAAGAAAACAAAGTTTCGTAAAATAAAAAACAGTTTCTTTAAGAAACTGTTTTTTGTAATTAAAAAGGCGACACCCAGATTCGAACTGGGGATAAAAGCTTTGCAGGCTTCTGCCTTACCACTTGGCCATGTCGCCATAAGTCTGTATATATAATATACGCAAGACAAACCCTGATGTCAAGATTAGTTGTTATTTGGCAGAAGATATCATTTTAGTCATAATATTTTTGGCAAGTTCAAGCTGAGTATCTTTTTTGGCAAGAACATCAGCTTTAGTTAAATGATATTCAATATCAGGATTTATACCTGTCTTATTTATATCGGTTCCGTCAGGAGTAAGATATTTTGCAATAGTTAAATTCAAACCTGTTTCGTTAGGCATTGGAATAATTTTTTGTACCATACCCTTGCCGTAAGTTTTTGTTCCGATGAGTTTTGCTTTATGATAGTCTTTCATTGCACCGGAAAAAATTTCGCTGGCACTTGCACTTGCCCCGTTAATCAATAATATTACTGGTTTATTTATGTCTACGTTTGTATCTTGAGCCATAACGTCATAATGATAACCGTTACGTCCGACAATACTAACTATTTTACCTTTTTGGATAAACATATTTGTTATAAATATTGCATTTTGGAGCAATCCGCCTGTATTTCCTCGCAAATCTATTATTAAACCTTTAGTTTTGTCAGTATTTTCCAGAGCTTCAAGAAATTCGTTAGGGGTTGAATTGCTGATAAAACTTGAAATCTGAATATATCCGATATTTTTATCAACAGAACTTTTTACGGTTTTTATTGCAAATTCTTTTCTTATAATTTTCTTTTTAATATTTTCGCCATTACGCAAAATATCTATATCTACAAATGTATTTATCGGTCCTTTAACAAGATTAGCCACCTCGGCTAAAGACATACCGCTGACTTTTTTCTCATTTATGGCAAGAATAATATCATCGGCTTTTAAATCAGCAAATTGTGCCGGTGTGTTTTCTATAACACTGATAATTTTAATTTTACCTGATTCATTGATAATATTTACACCTATACCTGAAACTTTTGAAACGATAGAATTATTTTGCATTGAAAATTCTTCTTTTGTAAGAAATCTTGAATACGGGTCATTTAGGCTTACAAGCATTGTTTCTATTGCAACTTTGGCATCATCAGGGGTTTTAATTTTGCCTCTGTAGTGATTTTTCCAGCGAACCCAGTATTGGTGGTTAAAATTCGGGTCATAATATTCATTTTTTATTTTTTGCCAGGTATAGTCAAACAGTTTTTGCGGAGTTAAACGGGTAGTGTTAATATCCTGCTGTTCTACTTCCAGCATAGGGTTATGACTGTTGAGATAGAAGGAGTTAACGGCAAATAGGGTAATTACCATTGCTATAAAGAATATGCCTGCTTTAATCCTTTTTCTCATAATTTTATTTAACATCAAGGATTTTTTATAATCAATATACTTTTTTGGTAAATCATGTATTTATTCAAAAATTTTTATAAATTATCAAATCCGGGCGAATAAGAAGGCAGATTTTTATAACCTGCATTTTGCAAAACGGCTTTTTTAATATATTTATTGGTGTAATTTCCTTTTTCAAGAAGTTTTTTCAGTGTATTTTCTCTTTTTACCAGCGGGTGTAATTCTTGATTACTTTCCGGATAAAGTTTCAGAATATCGTCCCAGACGAAAGCTTCCATAGTCCAGGCATAAGTTTCTTCTGCAAGGGAGTTGAATTCATCTTGATGCAGTGCTTCATGGGCTAATAGTGCAGCAATAGCACCTGCAGGAGCATCTTTATGTTTATTGCTTATGTAAATATATAAATTTTTACCTTTTTTCCAGCCTAAAGCATCAAAAGTTGCATATTCTTCATTAATTTGTCCCAATTCTCTAAATTCTATTTTGACAGGTCTTTGGGAAAGGTTGTTGCCTAAAATGGCATTTCTTGAAAACATTCCTTCGGTATCTTTCAGCATATCAAGAGCAACATAAAATACTTCATCTTTACCGACGTCTTTGTAGGCAGGAGTAATTTGTTTAATATATTCGGGTGTATATTTTGCGGGATATTGATGCGGAATTGTTGTTTCAGGAGCTTTTGCTGCCAGAGTACAAGTTTGAATAAACAGCAATGCGGCTATACTAATTATATTTTTTGTAAATCTTCTTCTTATTTCCATGTTTTCTCTCCGGTTAAATCCATAATATGTATTATATTTATCTTTTTTGAGAAATCAAAAAATTTTAGATTTAATTTATTATTTGTTTACTTTTCTATTTAATTTTGCAAGTTCTGAATACATAAGCTTGTATTCACTTGAATTATCAATACTTTCAGCTTCTGAAATATATTCAAGAGCGGTTTTGTAATCACCTTTGTTTTTATAAATTTCACTCATTTTTGTGTAATATTCCGGATTATTTAAATCATACAGAATAGCTCGTTTCATACATTCGATTGCTTCCTCCGGATCATTTGTTTTTTCTCTGGCTAATGCCAAATAATAGTATCCCGCAGCACAATTTATATCAAGAGAAATAGCATCTTGAGCAAAATCTTTCACAAGTTCATAATCTTCTTTTAAAAATGCTGCTTTAGCTCCAAGTATATCACCTGCAATATAATTAGGGTTTATTTTAAGAATTTTTTCTGCGAGTTCAAGTGCTTTGTCATAATTCTTTTCTTTGATATATATTTCCGCAAGATCTGCTAAATAATTCAAATTTTCCGGATTTCTTTCTATAACTTCATTGATAAGTTTTTCAGCTTTGTTAAAAATATTCAATTCGGTGTAGATTTTACTTAATGAAATCTTTGTAAAGTCATCATCAAATCCTTTTTTAATATTAGCTTCAAGAATATTTTCAGCACCCAGAAAATCTTTCTTTTGTGCAAGTAATAATGCTTTTAAAACTCTTGCCTGAGCATGATTTGGATTAATATTCAAAATAGCATCAGTTTCTTTCTGTGCTTTTGTAAAATCTTTTTTGTCATAATAAAGATATGCCAGAGAATATCTGTAATCAAGATTATCAGGGCTTATATACAATGCTTTTGAATAAGCTTTTTGTGCTTCTTCAATCCAACCGTTGTAAAAATATGCATTTGCAAGATTGTAATAATATTTTGCATTTGAGTTATCTATATTAGCAGCTTTTGAAAAGTTTTTTATAGCTTCGATAAAATTCATATTTTCTAAATCAAACAAACCTAAAAAGTTTAATATTTCAGGGTTTTGGGAATTTTTACCGATTTTATTAAATATTTCTTTTGCACTGTCAAAATCGTTGTTATCAAACAGGATTTTTCCTTCCAGCAGTAAAACTCCGTCAGATTTTTCTGAACATTGTAATAACAACTCTTTGGCTTTTTCTTTTTCACCGTTATCATAAAAAGCATTGGCACATGCAAGTTTAACTTCATCGTTAAAGTATGGAGAAGTTTTGTATTTATCAATTTCGCAAAATAATTTTAATTTTACAAGAATATTGATTAAATCTTTTAAATTTTCTTCACTTTGAGAGTTGTCAAAGAGTTTTTGTGAAATTTCCAGAACACTGTTTAAATCACCCTGACGTTCTTTTATTGTTCGAATAAGTTTTAGGCTGTTTGTATGCTCCGGGTTAATTTGTAATACTTTTTCCAGATATTGTAATGCACGTGAATAGTTATTCAAAAGAAAATATAATTCACCAATTTGCGATAAAATTTCAACATTATCATTCTCAATTTCCAAAGCTTTATAAAGCATTTCAATGGCAGGTTTATATAATTGAGATTCTTTTAATTCAAATGCCTGTTTGATATATTCAATACTCTGTGAATTTTCCATAATTTATCCGTTTCTATTCTTCTACAACTTCCTGTGGAATATATATTTTTCCTGTTGGTTCAACCGGTTTTTCCTTTTTTTTGAAAAATGGTAAATTTTTTATAAAATCAAATTTTGATTTTTTCTTTTTTGGCTCTTCAACTTTTTTGTTGATAATAATTAAAACTTCATCTTCTCCCGCCATTTTTAAATTATTTCTTGCAATACCTTCAAGACTGTTATCTGATGTTATTACTTTTTTTTCTGATTTCAAGTCCTGATTTCGTATTTGTGCATTTTTTAATGCTTTTTCAAGTGTTACTTTTTTCCCCTGGTAGGATATTATTTTGGTAATATTCAGGATTGCACCGTATCCGATTTGAATTAAACAAAAAACCAGCACTATTGTTAAAAAAGAATAATAAAAACCTGTTTTCCTGTTGATTTTTTTTCTTTTTCTTTTAAGACTCTCATTATTTACTTCTATATCAGAATGTTCCGGTGTCAAGATTTTTATCCCTCTTTCTAAATTATAAACAAAACTTGACTAACAGACAAAAATATTTTTATAAGTTTACAATTTAAAATTTGTTTGGAATTTAAACTGATTTTTTAACAAAGTATTTTTCCCATCAAAAATAGAGTTTGTTCCAAGTTCAAATCTTAATCTATCAAGATCTCTGTTGCCAAATGGGTTGATAGATATTGTAAATTCTGCCTGTCGTATGTTTTTTACGATATCAGCAGATAAAGTTTCCCGCAAAGTAAAATACTGATTGATTTTTAACTCCGGAGCAAAGGTGAATTTATCATTGTAATTATTATTTGTTGAATTTATTGTTTTTTTATAAGCCGAACTTACGGCAAAATATTTTGTGTCATATCTTGAAAAAATACCTGTAGACTGTTCAAATTCTGCATAATCTATACCTTGGTCATAAGTTGTTCCTATTGAAAAATTCCCCATTTTAGCAGTATTAGTGTTAGATAAAGGTGCGATACTGTATTCCATTTTATTATATTTAGTAAATAGTTCAGGACTTTTCAGAAAAGAATTTTTAGCACCTGAATACTTACCTCCTTCAACTTTAGACGGCTGTTTTATATCAATTGTTAAAAAGTTATCATAATCATCTAAAGAAACTGCATCTTCTTCCCCTTCGTCATATTCTGCATATCCTTTCAAAACGTCTGTATACATATCATCAAGCTCATAATCTTCAACAATATCCTCTTGTTCCGGTTCTATACCCGAGGTATCAGCTGTGACATCATCGCTTATGATGATTTTTGGAGTTTGTTCTTCGGTGTTATTATCAGGATTTGCAGTATTTGAAATTTCTTTTTTTATTTCGCTGTCAGTTTCATCCGGAATATGGTAAATGAAAATTTTAGGCAAAACGGTATTTGCATTTTCATCTGATGTTTTTTTTGCAGAACAGGGTAAAAATGTGAATAAAAGACATATTAAAAATATGCTGACCTTCTTCATAAAATTATTTTACATTATTTTTCGAAATCGTTCAATAACAAATCTTAAAGAAACTTTAGAATTTGACCTGTAATATAAGTACATGACTTGACAAAGGGAAATTTATGTGATAATATACAGGTGGGGTAAATGTATATTTATAAGTCTTATCATTCGATGAGACTTTCTTTTTCTCTGAAGGGTATTTTTATATTTTTTCCGCTGGCGATTGATTAAAACTTTAATTAGCCTGTTTTAATGTGCCGGATATTGACTTTTGCTGAAATTTCATTAAGTACATGGCAAACACTCATATATTTGGAGGATTTTTGTCAAAAAATTTGAGGAAAACTCTCAAAAATCCGATAATTATAAGTGAATAACAGTAGAGGTAGTACTATGAGATTAAACAGCGGAATATTCTACAACGACAGCGGTTTAACCGCATCTATCAGAGCTATGCATCTGGATAGTGAACTTGTCGGAATTACCAATGAGAATATCAGCGGATTTGACAAAGTCGGTTATCAGCGTAAAGAAGCTGTTGTATCTTCGTTTGCTGAATTTTTGGGAGTTCATGCTCTTTCTACAACAAAAGATGATAAAGTCGGTCGTATTGCTGTTTCTCCAAATCCTTTAGATATTGCAATTGCAAATAAAGGGTATTTTCAAACAAGAAATGAAAATGGTATCAAATTAACGCGTGATGGCAGATTTCAAATAGGTAAAGACGGAACTTTGTTGACTTTAGAAAATGCACAGGTTCTTTCAAATGCCGGTACTCCTATTAAGTTTCCGTTTATTCCGCAGGATTTGAAACAGGTAAAAATTGATATGAATGGCAAAATTACTATGTTTAATCCTAATACTAATAAAATTACACTCATTGGGCAACTTGGTGTTGTTGATACAAACGGAATAAATGTAATGGATCCGAATATCAAACAGGGTTACAATGAGTTTTCAAATGTTTCTCTTCAGCAGGAATTTTTGGCTCTCATGCCTGTTGTCAAAAATTTTGATGCAAACAGACAAATGTTCATGCTTCAGAATTCTGTTTTGGGTAAAACTATCTCACAATTAAGTTCAGCTTCATAAAGAATAGAGGTTTTATAAATGTATAACTTACAAGGAATAATTTCAAAAGGTACAAATAACGCTCTTTTACAATTTGAACGATTCGGTCAAATTGCAAACAACCTTGCAAATTTTCAAACAACCGGATATAAAAACATCTCATTTGAACAGGTATTAAGAGAAGACGGTTATTTGACAGGGTCAGTAAGAACAGATTATTCTCAGGGTTCTATCAGAATTACCAGCAACCCGTATGATGTTGCAATAGATGGTGCCGGTTATATTCCTGTAGTTTCTCCGTCTGGCGAGGTTCAATATACACGTGACGGTGCATTTGTACAGGGTAAAAACGGTTATTTAACAACTCGTGACGGTTGGATTGTAGGAGAAGGTATTCAAATTCCGACAAATTGTTTTAAATTTGAAATTAAAAGAAACGGTGATGTTTTGGCATACGATTCAAGAGGTGCTAAAGCTAAAAAAGTCGGTACAATTCCATTAATTCGTTTTGATAATCCTGCAGGCATGGAACTAGCTGATATGAACAGATTGAAGCCAACAGATGATGCTGGTGAAGCAAGGCTTGTTAAAGACCATGATTGCATTAAACAAAATAATCTGGAAGCATCAAATGTAAGTATTTATGAATCTGCAACAGATTTGTTAAGATTAAATGCTTCAATGCTTGCAAGTATGCAGATGATGAAACTTGCAGATACAATGTACAACAAAGCAATAAATATCAGAGAAGCTTAATAACTGATTAAACGAAAGGTATAAAAATTATGTACACTTCATTAGACAGTATGGGTAAAGTATCATTGATGATGGATTTGATTGCTCAAAGGCAAAGAGCATTAGGTTCAAATATTGCTAATGTTGATACTCCGGGCTATATTAGACAGGATATAAATTTCGGACAGTATTTGAATACTATGAATAGTCCATTGGAAACAAAATTATCAGAAAAATTAGGACCTTCCGGTATTGCTCCTGATAGATCGGAAGAACCCGTTAATGCAGCAAATGAGTTGTTACAAATGCAGGAAAATTCGATTTTGTACACAATGGCAACAAGAAGAATGTCCAATATAATAACTGAAATGAAAACAGTGATAAATGTCGGTAAATAATTAAGGCAGGTGATTTAAATGGGTATAATGGAAACAATTGATATGGGTGCAAAAGCACTGCAAGTACATGGAAAAAGAATAGATGTCCATGCAAAAAACATTGCAAACCTTGATACACCGAATTATGTAAGAAAAATCCCTGTTTTAACAGCAGTTGATGATGTTTCATTTCATGGTTTAATGAACGTGATGAAAGAAGATGTTTTTGGAGTTGGTACACTACCTTATTTGCAAGGCGGGGTTAATTTCTCAGGAGTTGTAGAAGATCCGACACTTGGCGAAAAAATTTACAAACCGGGTCACCCTGATGCTGATGCAAACGGATACATAAGAGCATCAAATGTTAATGCAATGGTTGATATAGCAGATGCTTTAGTTGCCCAAAGAGCCTATGAGGCTAACCTTGCCCTTGTTAATATTTCGAAAGCAATGGCACAAAGGGCGGTTGAAATCGGCAGATAAGAATAAGTAAAACCTTGATTAAATCAGCTTTGTATATAATAGGAAAAGGAATAAGACATGCCTGCAGATTGTATGGATAAGTATAAAAACGATTTTGCAATAAAGTTTGCAAAAATTATGCAGCAGCAACTTGATATATGGAAAGATGTCCAAAATTCAAACAGACTCAGTTTACTAAGCTTACAGTCATTTGGGTTTTACTTTTTTATTGCCGCATTAGGAATGGTACCGGGGAAAAACGAACATAATTATAATCTTAAATTCCATTTGATACTTGCAGCAGTATGTTTTATTGCTGCTGTTATCAGTAATATACACTCTACTAATAAAACATATCAGGATACAATCAAAGCAACTCTGTTTCCCGAATTGTTAAAAATTTTCGGTAATCTTCAATACCGCTCAAGCAGCTCCTTAACAAGTAAGCTAAATGCAAGCAGCATTATTCTTGATGATGAAACCGATAATGCAGCAGCTCTTGCAAAAACAAACATCGATAATCTTGTACTATATGATATCAAAAATTCCATATTTCAAGACTCACAGCTTTATGACAAAATAATAACATCACGTACTGATGACGACGCTTTCTACGGAATCTACAATGATGTTGGAATTACAATAGTAGAAACCGATTTTGGCTGGAATGCCAAAGATAAATACAGAACATATCACAGCATGTTTAAAGGTGCTGCAATGCGATTTAAGATGAATAAACAGATTAAATCCAGAGTTTTAATATTAACAAAGTTTTCTATGACAAAAATTCCAAAAGGATATGAAAAAGTAGAACTTGAATCGGTAAAATTTAATAAAAAATATAATGTTTGGGTTGATAGCAGCTCTGCAGAAGGACAAGGGCAGATTGAAGCACGGTATCTTTTAAATACCGCATTTTTAGAAAGATTGATGAAATTACAAACAAGTTTCAGAGTGTCCAGAATGTGCTGCTCTGTTTTTGGAGATTCAATGTTAATTATGCTCCACACAAGAAAAGATTTATTTGAAATGAATCACCTGTTTGGCAGAATTGATGATGTGCATCAGTATAAGCACCTGTTTGATGAATTTGCTTCTGTTTTATCTTTTATTGATGTATTAAATCTTTCAAGCAAAACAAAGTTATAAAATAACCGGAGAACCCCAATGAGCCAAAACTGCATGGATAAATATAAAAGTGATTTCACCGCTAAATTCTTAAAAATAATGGATAAAGATGTACATAAATGGAAAGAAATTCAAAAGGCAATAGTGCTAGAATTATTTAATAGGTTTTCTCTCTCAATATATGTTATATATTCCATTTTTGGATTTTCAATTCCTTATATTGCAAAAGTAGAAAATAATACTTTCCAATGGGCATTATTATGGGGTGGGACTTTCTTTTTATGGGCCTTTATTATGATTATTCAAGATAAAAATAAGGATTATCAAGCAGAAATTAAACACAAAATTTTTCCGGAGTTGCTTAGTATTTTTGGTAATCTTGCCCATAAAGATGGGGATGTATTAAGAGGTCTTACATCCGAATTAGACGACTTGGACAAAAAATCAAAAAATATAGATAACTCTGTATTTAATAACTCAGAATTATATCCCATTGATATAGAAATTCGAACTAATGATGATATTTTTTACGGTCAATATAATAATGTTTCCTTAACAATGGTAGAAACTGATTTCGGCTGGAAAACACGAATTCTAAAATTCATAAAATATAATCGCATGTTTAAAGGTCTTGCAATGCAATTCAAAATGAATAAGGAAATCAAATCACGAGTATTAATTTTAACTAAGTTTTCAATGACTCAAATTCCAAGGGGTTTTGAAAAAGTTGAATTGGAATCTGCAAAGTTTAATAAAAAATATGATATTTGGGTAGACACCCAATCTGATAAAAGCCAAGGACAGATTGAGGCTAGATATCTTCTGAATACTGCTTTTATGGAAAGATTAATGCAGATACAAACGAGTTTTAAAGTATCTAAGATGTGCTGCTCAATTTATAATGATACAATGCTTATTATGCTTAGCACAAGAAAAGATTTATTTGAAATGAACCACCTGTTCGGCAGAATTGATGATGTGCATCAGTATAAGCACCTGTTTGATGAATTTGCTTCTGTTTTATCTTTTATTGATGTATTAAATCTTTCAAGTAAGACAAAATTGTAGATTTTAGTTATAATAAAGATATGAAAATTTCTAAAAGTAAAAAATATATCAGCTGGAATATTATTTCTTTAATCGGTTATATTGGAACGGTATTTTTTATAATTTTTTCCGTAATAAAAATGATTGGCGCATCAACAATGAATATGCGTGCCGATTTAAATGAGTATTATGCCGAATATCTAATGAAACATATTATAAGTCCATATTATGCAGTATATAAATTTCAACTTTTTTTAATTTTAATGTTGTTGATAGGTTCTGTATGTGAACATCGTCACTATAATGAAAATAATTTGGAAGGATTTCAACCATTCGAGACATTAAAAGTTAAAAAAATCTATTCAATGGTATTTTATACAGGTTTGTTGTTAAATTTTGTACCATTGTATGTTCCATTTCTTAATATAATAAGTTTTCTTATAAAATTTTGTGGTATAATAATGAATGCCTAGAAGTTATGGCAAAAGCAAAATATTGATAATTAAATATTTTATTATGTCGTAATGGCACTCTGCCGCAGGAAAATGATTAAGTATCATTTTCCGAGAGGGTTGACCCCAGAGTCAACATCCGCCGCGAAGACAACTAGTAATTTGAAAATAGAATAGAATTTGAGATAGGTCGTAGTGGCGGAATGGTATACGCGCACGTTTGAGGGGCGTGTGGAGAGATCCGTGCGGGTTCAAGTCCCGCCTACGACAATTAAAAAGAGAGTAACAAAAGTTACTCTCTTTTTAATATGCTTGAACGGTGAGGGCTTTAATCCGTTTATAGCGGGTTCAGCGGATTTGCGTACGGACGGAGTGAAACGAGTCCGGATAGCGAGGAAATTGAGCGGAGTTGAACCACAGGTTCAAAAGCGAAACTTTCCGAGCGTGGAGCAAATCCAAGACAAGTCCCGCCTACGACATTTAACTTTTTGGAGCCTTTATGAAGAGGCTCTATTTTAGTATTTAAGCCTTGTTTACGGGTTCCAATCACGCTAATTTTGCTTAAATCTAAACGGTTATTTTTAATAGCCTGAAAGTTAATTATGAAAAATTCATGTTTGTCAAGTTTTTACAAGGTTCCGGCTGTGTATGCAATTTGTGTTGAGAATAGAAAGTAAATAAATTGCAAAATAAACCTAATATACCGTATTATTCTCTATTATCAGTAATGCGGGAGCGGTGTTAAGAGTGAAAGAAACTTTGAAGTAACTAAGCAGTTGTATTGTTAAATTATAAAGTTATTTATATCCTGTTAATAACATTTTATTTTGTTATAATGTTTGTATGAAGAGAAATTTTCTATATTCCATAATTTGTTTATTTGTATTTGCTTCAATGGTTTTTGCTTACGGTTATATTCCTGATTTTACAAAAATGCGTGAACTGCGGTGTGATTTTGAAGAAACTATTTACAATCAGGATAACAGTATCGTTACTCAAAATAACAGATTTAAGATATTCAAGTTAGATGATACAAATAAGAAAATTTTTATCCATAAAGAGCCGATAGATAAAGTTACATATTATGAAAATGACAGGATTGAATTTACACTTCAATCCATGACAGATGAATTTATTGAAATGGCGAATACGGTTATAGATAGAAATACTTTTCAGTATTCCTCAACTTCAACCATAAATTATGACAATTTAAATTTCGGTACCAGATATTCAAAATCTACAGGTACATGCCGCTATCTTAATTAACATTGATGTTACATTTTTAAGAATTTTGGCAATTTTTCTCTGAATAAATCCTTTAATAATATATAGGGGAAAATAAAGCATGGAAAAAATATTAACAGGGCAAAACAGCTGTGATATTTTTGATGAGATACTTTCTGCAAATGAAAGTATTATAAACGGTGTCATTGATTTTAATAACAAAAAATCAATGCATAAAACACTGTTGTCCTGTGTAAAATATATGGACAATGCAAGTTGTGATAATAATACACTGGGAATTAGTTTCGGTTTTAATCATATAGGGTTTAATGAAGAACTTTCAAATGCAAAAGTACGTTATCTTGCAGCAAAATTAGCTTGTGCAATTGATAGTGATTCTGTTGAGGAAATTCGCAGAATTAAAAAAGAGTACGGAAATACAGCGGAATTTTCAAAGGCAAAAGACTTTTTAAATAAAAAATGCAAAGAAATCTGGAATGTTTTCGATAGTAAGGATAAATCCTTAAAGCTTCCATATAAAGCAATGAAAACTTTAGGAATTACAAATCAGCCAACACTGGAATTTTTATTTGAAAACAGTTTAAAATATTATGAAAAAGATAATGGAACTACAACCGTTGATATTATAAATTCAATTCTTGATAATAAAAATATAGATTATACTTTTACGGAGATTGTTGATTATTTAAAAAAACAACATAAGAATAACCGTATTAAATATAATTTCAAAACAACGGAATATCTTATAAGAAAAATGGATTTTGATGAAGAGAAAATTATTGATCTTGGTATTGAAAAATCAGTGTTGTCGCATGTATTTAAAAATCTTTCTGTAGTTGAAAAGTTAAAATATTTGTTCAAAAACAGAAGAAGAGTATTTAAGCTTAATATAAGTTAATATTTTTCTAAATTCGTTGCAAAAAATTTCATGTTTGGATTTAAATACATGATATGAGTTTAGCAATCGGTTCAAACACAATTAAATTTGTTGAAAAGAAGGGTATAAAGTTTTTTGAAGGGTTTAATGCAACAATCAAAAATGAAAAGCCTGTGCGTGTCTTTTTTGACGGAGAAATGGGTGAAACCGCTTCAATTCATGTTAGAGATAAAAAAGGTAACAGATTAGGTTTTTATGATTTAAAATTCAATACTCCTGATAAGTCGTCAATGGAAGGGGTACAGTTATATGCAGATGAACCTCATGAAAATGTAGGCGAAGTTTTATCTCTGGCGGCTTTGATTGAGTTTTCCAAAAATAATTTGAACCATTTCAGACTCTTTTCGTTTAAAGAAACATTGCCGTTTCATGCCCGCTTTGGATTTATTCTTGATAATAAAAATGAGGATTTTATATTAAAAGCACTGGATTATATAAAGAAATCAAAGGTTCGTTATATTGATGAAATCAAATACAAAGCATCGTTTTTTGCTCCAAGAATTGAACAAAGTGAAAAATATTTAAAAGAAGATAAGTATCTGCTTGAAAGAGGATGTAAAGTTATTAGTGATTATTTGAAACATTTATCAAGAAACAAAATAAATAAGAATGTTCCGCCTTTTGAAAACGGTTCTTGGGTACAGTTTACAGATTGGGAATTTGAAACTAATCGTATCTTTTTAAATCCGTTATTGGAAAAACATAATATTGATTATAGATTTTAGCGGAATTATTTATGCAGATAGATAAATTTAAAGTAGAAGAGTGGTTTAATAAATATGAAACAGATGCGGTATATGATCTGGCTGATACTTGTGTAGAATCTTTATCTATAGATGAACTGTTAGAAATTACCGGAAATAGTGAAAAATATTTAAAAGAAATATTTAATCAGAAGCTTAACTATGGTGCAATACATGGAAGTGTTAGATTAAAAAGTGCAATTGCCGGTATGTATGAAAATCAAAATTCTGATAATATTACAATTACTCATGGTGCAATCGGTGCAAATCATCTGGTATATTTAACTCTTATAGAACCAGGGGATAAAGTTATTTCTATAGTTCCGACATATCAGCAGCATTATTCTATTCCAAAATCTTTTGGTGCAGATGTGCAAATGCTTTTTTTAAAAGAAAAAAACAATTGGCTTCCGGATTTATGTGAATTGAAGAAAGCGACAGGGAATGATACAAAACTTATTTGTCTAAATAATCCTAACAACCCGACCGGTTCTGTTATTCCTGATAATATGCTCAAAGAAATAGCTGATATTGCACAAAAATCAAATGCATACCTTTTATGTGATGAAGTTTACAGAGGACTTAACCATGACGGTAATCCTTTTTCTATTTCTGTTGCTGATATTTATGATAAAGGTATTTCAACAGGCAGCATGTCAAAGGTTTTTTCCCTTGCAGGATTGAGATTGGGCTGGGTTGTTGCTGACAAAGTTATTATTGATAAAATCAATTCTCAAAGGGAATATAATACAATAAGTGTCGGAATTTTAGATGATTACTTTGCATCACTCGCAATAGAAAATAAAGAAAAAATAATTAAAAGAAATCTTGCAAAAATCAATACAGGAAAAGATATTTTGATCAAATGGGCTAAATCAGAACCGCTTGTTGATGTTATTATTCCAAACGGCGGAACAACTGCTTTTGTAAAATATAAAAAGCCGATTTCATCAAAAGAATTATGCAAAAAGCTTCAGCATGATACGGGTGTTATGATACTACCCGGCGAAACATTAGAATTAGACGGATATTTGAGGATTGGCTACGGCAATAATTTTGAGCAGCTTAAAAAAGCTTTAAATATTTTTTCTGATTGGCTGAAAAATCAATAAAAATGGTTTTGATTAGTAAACAATCATAAATGATTTAAGCATTCTGCCTATATTATTACCTTCTTGAGATACGACTTCCAGATTTTTCTTGTAATTAAGTGATGTTGAAGCTCCGCCGTCAAATGCCATTGCTCTGTCAAGTTTCAATTCGTTGCAGAGTTTTTGAACTTCATACAAGCCCATAGGGTTTTCATCAGTAATAATTAAAATATGACATTCATCAGTACCCTTAAGCCCGATAATAGTTCTTGCTGTTTTGTGTAATACATTAGCAGCTTCTCTTATTACTTCACCTTCGGCATTTTTTACAATAAAACCTTCTTCTTCCATACGTAATTCAGGAAGTATCAAAGGACCAGCCTGAGCGGAGGTTATTACGGAACAATTGAACGGAACTTCTGATTTATGTGAAACTATTGCATATTCAAACTTATTTCCGCACTGCATTACTCTGAATTCGGTACGATTTAAAACGGTATTCATATTTCTTCTGAAAAACGGGTTTGCTTGTAAAGACTGATTAAACATCGGATCTGCTGATGTCATTCTGTCTGTTACAATATAGGATGTTGTTTTTCCGTTTTTAGGATCAAAATATCCTGCATTGATTGTCAGAGTTGCTCTGGCTTTAGTATGGGCTTCTCTGTTTGTTATAAGGTCTTCTGAAGTTATAAATTTAATTTTCTTTTTAATTTTTTCACCTTTTAAAATAATATGATAAATTCCGTTATCTTTTTTAATGGAAATATCACCTGCAAAAACAGGGTTTGTACAGAAAAATACAATACTCAATGTAAATAATAAAAATAATTTCAATTTTCTCATTATTATAGATCCTTTGACTTGTAGAACGCAACTATAGCAGTTAAGAATGCTATAGTTGGGAACGTTGCAGTAATATACGGTGATAAAATTTCTTTTTCTGCCAGCAAATCAAAAAACGGCAGAGTTATATAGTAAACAAAAATACAGCCGACAGCTATAGTGAACCCGACCAACCTTTGTTCTCTTGGTTTGCTAAAGCCTAATAAACAGCCGAGTATTGCCAGTAATATACATACCAGCGGGTGGAAATATCTTTGCAGATATTTGTTCAGAATATAGCTGTATTCTTCAGATAATTTTTCTTTTTTTAACAGTTTTATATAGTTCTTAAGATTATCGTTAGTAATATCTCGTTCCTTCATTGTTGAATATGTCATCAATGTCATTGCATTTTTGGCAGCTTCACCTTCCAGAACATTCATTTTGTTTAAATGTTTTATATCAATATAAATTCCGTCACTTGAAATTTTATAATTTGTGACATCATTCAATTCCCACCTATCATCATACGCATAACCCCGTTTAGCGGAATAAATATTTGTTAATTGGTGTACATCTTGATAAACTTTGTTTGAAAAATCAAGAACGATAACATTTTTTAGCTTTTTATCATAAGATTTTGAAACAATAACAGCAGCTAACGGGTGTCCTGTTTTATCTTTCTGGGTATAAATGTATTGTGTTGACCGAACGGAGCCTCTTATTGCACGCATTTTTTCAGCAGCCATAGGAGTTCCTTTATCTCCCGTTAAGAAGCAAAGATAAGTAAAAATTAAGCTAAGAACAATAACCGGTGCGATAATTCTCGGGAAAGACATTCCAACGGCTCTGAAAATTGTTATTTCAGAATCCTTACTCATTTTATCAAATGTGAATAATGTTCCCAATAACAAACCGACGGGAAATGCTTTATCTAAAATTTTCGGCAGTTCATAAAATAGCAATAATACAGCGGTTTTTAACCCATAATCTCCCGCTAATGCACCTTTTATTGTATTTAAAAGAATTTCGGGGGCAATCCAAACAATTGTAAACAGCAAAATAGCAACTAATGAAGCTAATGTTACCTGTTTAAACATATATTTGTCGTATATTGTTATTTTGGGAAATTTAAAACTCATTATAAGGAGAAATCCTTTCCTAAATAAAATTCTTTTGCAACCGGATTGACAGCAACTTCTTCACTCTTACCCTGAATTTTAATTTTCCCGTCAAAAATTACGTAAGCTCTGTCTGTAATGGATAAAGTAGCTTTTGGGTTGTGGTCTGTGATTAATACTCCCAATCCTTTATCTTCAGATAATTTTCTGATATTTTCTTTAATTTCTCCAATTGCAATCGGGTCAATACCGGTAAATGGTTCATCCAGCAGAATGAAATCAGGACTTGCAGCCAAGGCTCTTGCTAATTCTACACGTCTTCTTTCTCCGCCTGATAGAGATATTGCAGATGCACTGCGTAATCTTGTGACCCCGAATTCTGCCAGTAATTCTTCCAGTTTTTTCTTTTTTTCATCTTCTGTTAATTTATCATTCATTTGAAGAACTAATTTAATATTATCTTCAACCGACAAACTTCTGAAACTGGAAGCTTCCTGAGGCAAATAACCAATTCCTGCTTTTGCTCTTATATGCATTGGCCAGGTTGAAATTTCCTGCCCGTCAAGAGTAATACTGCCTTTATTTGGTTTAACGAGTCCTACGACCATATAAAAAGTAGTTGTTTTTCCGGCTCCGTTAGGTCCAAGCAGGCAGACAACTTCTCCTTTATTTATGCTAAAAGAAACATCATTTACAACACTTCTGTCACCGTATATTTTGATTAAATTTTTTGCCTCAATTCTCATTTCTTCCCCTTACATTCTCAGCAATATTCTACTGAAAAAAAAACAATAATGCAAATTTCAGAATATCAGGTTTTCGTATACAGTATTAAACATTTGTATTTTTATAAAAACATTAAGAATTGTAAAAGTTTAGATCAAAATATGTTACTTTTCAAAAAAAATTGGGAATATATATCATGTACACAGACCATTTTCTTTTTCTTTATTTTCTCCTACACACACAAACCTTTTACCAAAATTAGCCGTATGAGCGGCTTTTTTATTGTGTAAAATATGTAATTCCTTGTACTGGTGAACAGAAAGTAAATAGTTATATAGCTAAAATATATTACATTTTTGGACTTATGCAGCAAATTCCACCAAAAATTTTCAAAACAGCGTCATACTGAGCATTAGCGAAGTATCTCGATAAAAAGATTCTTCGGACTATAGTCCTCAGAATGACGGGTTTTTATAGTATCAGTGGAATTTGCTGCATAAGTTCCGCATTTTGCTGTGGTGAAGTTTAGTTTTGTAAACAAAATGTAAAATAGTTAAAGTATTTATCTTAACTTGTCGATTATATTATTACGATAGAGAGAGTTATTATATTACTTTTTATGTTAAAATAATATCAGAGGAGCTTTATGGTTGAGAATATAGCAGAAATGGATTTTGATATTCCTGATAGTGTTTTGGATGAAATTCAACAGAATATTCAGGATATTATAAGAACTTTTGATATTCCGGAAGAAAATAAACTGGAAGTTATAAACCAGATAAATTATATTTATACCAGAACAAAATATCTTTCTATTACTGATGAATTAACAGGATTGTCTAACAGAAGGTGTTTTGATACAACTTTGGAAAAAGAGTTTCTGCGTGCTCAAAGATATAAAAATAAGCTTACTCTTGTAATGTTTGATATTGATTTTTTTAAACAGGTGAATGATACTTATGGACATCAATGCGGGGATTATATCCTAAAACAGGTTGCAAATGCTGCATTGCAGACGTTTAGAAAAACAGATACGGTTTTTCGTTTCGGCGGAGAAGAATTTGTGGTAATTCTCACTGAAACAGACATAAATCAATCTTTAATTCCCTTGGAAAGATTCAGAAAAACTATTGAAACCTTGAATGCATCTTATCAAAATCATCCGGTAAATATAACAGTAAGTATCGGGGCATATCAATTTGAAGATACACTTTCTTCAAAAGAAGAATTTATTCAAAAAGCTGATGAAGCTTTATATCAAGCCAAAAACTCCGGAAGAAATAAAACTGTTCTTCTTAATAATTCCCTGTAATTTTTAAAATATTCTGGAATTTCAACCAGCCTGTAACAACGTGTTGTACATTATCTATTCTTATTACACTGGCATTTGGTGTTACTCCTGGTTTTACCCAGTTGGCTGAATTTGGTAAACCGCCTGCCTGTTCTCCTGTTTTTACCTGAACTTTACTTAGAAATATACAACCTATTGATAGTGATTTGAAAATAATTTTTTTGAGGTTTTCACTGTCTGTACAAAAATAAATTGATGATAAACCTTCCATGATTGTACCAAGGCTACATGGTCTGATATTGTCTTTAAAAGCTCCGAAATAACTGTTGTTTGAATTTGTAATTTGATTACTCAGAGTAGGAATTGCCATTTGTTCGGCATAATTTCTCAGTGTAACTTTTTCTTCCGGTGTAACAAGATTGTTTTGGAATAATTTTTCAATTGTTAATACGGACCAGTGGTCAAATGGAATTTCTGCCTCAAGAGCTTTTCTTGATTTTGCAAGATATAGAACTGTTTTTTTAGCCGCATCAAGCCATTTTTGCTGCGGGTCAACTTCATACAAATACATAAGACCTGCTGCGGCTTCTCCCGGATAGAATACAGCTTCTGCTTCTTTATTTATTGTTTTAGCTTTCAAATCATAATATGCATAAATATTTCCGTCTTCATTTTGGAGAGCCAGAAGAAAATTTCCGAGTCCCTGTATGATTTCCAGATCGATTTCATTATCTTTATATAAATTTGACAGGGCACAAAGTGCAACGCCGGCAGCTCCGGATTTTGCAATGGGAAACTTTATTTGTTCTTCTTCTGGAATTGAAAGAACTATATATTTATCTTTGCCAAGCTTTTTTACATATCTTTCAATAAAATACTTAGATGATTTTATGCGAGCTTCTTTATATTTCTGCACTAAGCCGTACTGTTCATACATATACATTGAATATAAAGTACCGGCATGACGCAGTGAATTATAGATATTGTTGTTGTACGTAATTTCAGGGTCAATGTTCTTTCTATATTGAAATCTGCCGTCTTCAAGAATATTTCTGTTGATATAGTTCATAGACAATGCTATTTCTGAAAAATAGGGTAAATCTTTTGTATTCTCATGGGTATTTTTCTTTGCATCTTTATATAGAATTGATACAAATATAGCAACCAGTGTCAAAAATATTATAGGTATATATACAGTTGGTGATGATATATCAAACATAAACTAATTATAACAGAGTAAATAAAATATATAATAAAGCATTTGTATGATTTTTATGTAAAAAAGAACCTTCTGGTTTATAGAAGGTTCTTTTTTATTTTAAAATTTTATTTTTTTGCTTTATCTGCTTTTGCTTTATCTTTTTTAGATTGTTCTTTAATCTTTGATGCTGCTCCGCCTGTTGCATCATCAACTTGTTTACTCAATTTCTTTTGAATTTCTTCAGGATTGTATCTTTCATCTGCATATTCAATTTTTGCTTTTTTCTTAGCAGATGTTGTTAATTTGTCCAAAGCCTGAATTTGTTTTTCGTTTGTTAAGTAATCTTTAATACCTTTTTGAGCTTTGTCATAAGGTGTAATCATTGGCTCACGTCTGTCTTGAACAAGTATAATATGGTATCCGTACGGAGTTTTAACAACATCAGATACAGTATTAGGTTTAATGCTGAATGCAACTTTAGAAAATTCAGGAACCATTTGTTCTTTTGCAAAGAAACCTAAATCTCCGCCAATTTTTGCACTTCCCGGGTCTTCAGAATATTTTTTAGCATATTCGGTAAATTTTGAACTGTCAGCTTTTAATTCTTTGTCCAATTTATCTGCTAAAGCTTTCTTTTCGTCCATAACTTTTTTTACTTGAGCTTTTAAATCTTCATCAGAAATTTCTTTTTTAGATTTAGATTTAATATCTTCACCTATTTGATATTCATTTGCAGAAATCAAAATATGAGAAGCTCTTACTTGTTGCGGATTTTGGAATTTATCCGGATTTTTCTTATAATAATCTTCACATTCTTTATCGCTTATTGAGATTTTTCCTACAGAATTAGCCAATTTCTGCATTTTAACTTGATTTTTAACATCTTTTTTGAAATCTCCGACACTTATTCCGTTTTGTTTTAAAATAGCCATAAGTTGATCTTTTCCGCCCATCTGGTCGATGATTTCTTTTAATTCGTCATCTACTTCTTTGTTTGTAACTTTGATACCACGAGCATCAGCTTCTTGTTCAAGTAATTCTTGTATAATTAACTGATTAATTACCTGTTGTTCCATCATAAGATATAAGAAACCGTCTTTATTACCTTTTAAATCTCCCATTTTACCAAATGGTGACTGAGCTATGCTTTTATCTATTAATTCATCATATTGTGCCTGTGTAATTGCTTTATCATTAATCTTGATAATAGCATTTTGATTTTTAATACCGCATCCAGTGAATAATAACGCTGATACAGCCAGTGTTACCAGTAATTTTGATCCTTTCATTTACTATATCCCTCTCTTTTTAGTATTCATGACTAACTTTATATATATAATAAAACAAATCCGTAAGAATGTTAAAAACTTCATTAAAATTTACATAAGAAGTATTTAAAATTAGTATAGATACTCCTTCTGTACAGGTTTTAGGAGTCGGAGTAAACTGTATTTTTTTTGAAATATTATGTGGAAGAACTTTTTGAATCATATTCCACTCCGGTTTAGAGTACGGTGTATAGATTCTTATGCAGTTCTGAACTTCACGAATTGCAGAAATTTTAACTTCTGTGGCAGAAAGTCTGAGTCTTATAAGTTTTATCAAATTTTCTACGCTTTCTGGAGGTTTGGCAAATCTATCTACCCATTCTTCTACAATATAATCCAGTTCTGTTGAAGATTTTACATCAGCCAGACGTTTATATTCTATCATTTTTTGTTCGGATGAACCAACCCATTCATCGGGAATATATGCAGTTACGTTTATATCAACTATTGTGGGATTAGTTTTATCTACTTTTTCGCCCTGAAGTTCGTGTACGGTTTCTTCTAATAATTCGCAGTATGTATCAAATCCCACATTTATCATATGTCCATGCTGCTTCGTTCCAAGGATATTTCCAACTCCCCTTATTTCCACATCCCGCAGAGCAATTTGATATCCGCTGCCAAGTGTAGTAAATTCTTTTATGGCTTTCAAACGGTTAACCGCATCTTCTGTTATTTCTTTACATTTTTTGTAAAAACAATAACAGTAAGCCTGTCGTTGAGAACGTCCGACACGTCCTCGTAGTTGATAAAGCTGAGCAAGTCCAAATCTGTCCGCATCATGAATTATCATTGTATTAGCATTTGGGATATCTATGCCGTTTTCAATAATTGTTGTAGCAAGAAGAATATCATATTCGTGATTAGAAAAATCTATTATAACATCTTCCAGTTGTTTATCGTCCATTTGCCCATGACCGACGGCAATTCTTGCATTTGGAACAATTTTTTGCAATTGGTTTTTAAATTCCTGAATAGTTTCTACTCTGTTGTACAAATAGAAAACCTGCCCCTCTCTATCTAATTCATGAGTGATGGCATTTTTTACCATATTTTCATTCCATTCTCCGACAAAGGTTTTTATTGGAAGTCTGTTTTTAGGCGGAGTATTTATTACAGACATGTCTTTAATGCCGGATAATGACATATAAAGGGTTCTTGGAATCGGTGTTGCAGACATTGAGATAATATCAATGTTTTCTCTTAATTGTTTTAATTTTTCTTTATGCCGGACTCCAAATCTGTGTTCTTCATCTATTACAAGAAGACCTAAATCTCTAAAAACAATATCTGACTGTAACAGTCTGTGAGTTCCTACAACAACATCACATTTGCCTGTTGCCAGATTTTTGATTGTTTCATGTTGTTCTTTTTTTGTTCGGAAACGGGATAATAATTCAACATCAACTCCGAAAGGTTTAAATCTTTCTGTTATAGTCTGGAAATGCTGGAATGCCAGAATTGTTGTCGGAACAACAACAGCTGCTTGTTTACCGGAGGTTACAGCTTTAAAAATTGCTCTCATAGCAACTTCTGTTTTGCCAAATCCTACATCTCCGCAGATTAGTCTGTCCATCGGATATTCAGATTCCATATCAGTTTTAACCTGTTCAATTGCTTTTAACTGGTCAGGAGTTTCAACAAATTCAAAAGCTTCTTCCATTTCAATCTGCCAGGTTGTGTCAGGTAAGAATTGAATACCTTTTTGCATTTTTCGTCTTGCATATAAACGCAGCAAATCGTAGGCTACAGCTTCTACTTCTTTTTTAACTCTGGCTTTTGTGCTTTCCCAATCTCTGCCGCCCATTTTGGAAAGTTTTGGTCTGATATTTCCTGAGCCTCGATATCTGCATAAAAGATTTATCTGTTCTGCAGGAATATGGAGTTTGTCTTTGTTTGCATATTCTATTGTCAGATAATCTTTTAACTGACCGTCGATTTCTTGTTTCGAAAGACCTTTGTATATTCCAAGACCATGTATTGTATGGACAACAAATTCACCGGGTTTAATATCATTTATATTTTCTATGTATTCGGGTTTTTCTTTGAAGTAGGATTTTTTAGTAGTTGTAATTTCTTTTGAACGTTTGTTAAACAGTTCTCTGTCAGTCATTACAATTGTTTTAAAATCTTCCAGAATACACCCGCCAAGAACTATGCTTTCTGAAAATTCAACTGCAAAAATTTCTTTTTCCTTTAAAATTTCTTTGACTCTTTCAGGATAATCCGTTGCAATAATAATTTTGTAATCTTTATGTTCAAGTATAAAATTTGTTATTAAATCTATATCAGCTTCAAAATTTCTTAACGGCTGGGAATCAAATTCGACAAGATTTTCCATATATCCATCAATAAAATTATTTAATCCGATTTTAATAAAATATGATGTTTTTCTCATAAATTCTTCGTAAGTAAAATGATTTTTACCTTCAAAGTTTTTTATGAGTCCGAGTTTCAAATTTTCTTCAAGCTGTTTATTAAATCCGTCATCAATAAATTCATATTTTGAAAAAATTTCTGCAGTTTCATCAAATACTAAAATATAATCTTTGAGATAATCAAGAACACTGACAAGATTATCATTGAACAAATTTTGATAAACTTCTATCCCTTCAAAATAAGATTCCTCAGGAATGATATCTTCATCATTTGCAATAATTTCTTTTTGAAGATTTTGAAGGATTTTCTGTTTTCCGTCAAGAGTAAATTTATAAACAGGCAATATATTTATTTCTTTTATTTTTTCAATTGATTTTTGGGTTTCATTGTTAAAATATCTTATATCTACGACTTCATCTCCCCAAAGTTCTATTCTTACAGGGTTATCGTCGAGTGAAAAAATATCTGCAATATCTCCTCTGATACTAAATTCGGCAATATCATTAACCATTGTAGATTTTTTGTAACCGAGATTAACAAGTTTTTGGGCAAATTGTTTTAAATCTATGCTGTCACCGATTTTTATTCTGAGGCTATGTTTGTTGAAAAAATTTTTATCCGGAAATTTTTCCAGAATTGATTTTACAGGACTTATTACTATATCAGGCTGAGTTTGCAATATTTTTAACTGTTCTGCATAATCATATAAATTCGGGGTAACTGCTTCATACATTGAAATATTTTGAAACGGTAAAATTTCGGATTTAATTTCAAATGCACTCATCAAATCACTTTGATATTTTAGAGCATTTTGTTCTGTCGATGTAATAAAAAGAATTTTCTTTTTTGAATACTGTCTGATTTTTGATAAAAGAAAAATCCGAAGTAATGAAGTTAATCCGGTAATCGCAAAAGATTTTCCCTGTTTAACATTCAGTCTGAAATCTTCATAACTCTTTGAAATATCGTCGGTGTTTATTGTAAACATATATAATATTATAGCCAAAAAGTGAATTTATGCTATATTTTGATTTTCTTCCTGTATAATTTCAATCATATCTTTAAGAACATGATTGTACGGAGTCGGAATATTATGCTTTTTTCCCAGTTCAATAACAGTACCGGCAAACATTTCAACTTCGGTTTTTCGTTTGGCTTCAATATCTTGCAGCATTGATGTTTTACCTTCGGGTATCATTTTATTAAAAGCTGCGAGAGCTTCATCAATCATTTTATCTGTGTTTTGCACTCCTTCGGCTTGTGCTATTGATTGAACTTCTTTCATAATTTTTTGTGAAAATTCCATAAATTTTTTGTTGGACTGCATATCGCCAAATGTCATTTTCAAAATGGCAGACGGCTGATTGGAGCTTACATTAAGCATAAATTTAAGCCAGTAGGCATGAAGCATATCTTCAGGAATTTTATAATCAATTCCGACTTTATCAAAATATCTTTTAACAATTTCGATGTCGGCAGAGTCAGTTTGTGTTTTGTCTTTGATTCCGAAAACTATTATCCCGGTTCCGTCATGGGTTATAATATTTTCTTTACGCATTGCACTGTGACCGATAAAATATGAAATTAGAGTATGTTTCCAGCTGTATTTCCCGGCAATAATTTCTTCACTTGTTATTCCGTTTAGCAGAGAAATAATAATTGTGTCTTTTTTAACAAAATTTTCAATATTTTTAATAACATCATTTAACCCGTCAAATTTTGTTGCAATAAGAATTAAATCTGCCTTAAAATCTTTATTGTCAGGTAATATATAGTTAAGATTAAGCGGGTTCCCGTTAAAAATTTTCGGGTTTTTTGTATATTTTTCTAATCTTACGGGGTCTGCGAGTACTTTTAATTTTGTGCTGTCATATTCGTTTATTTTATTTGCATATATTGCACCAATTGCTCCTATCCCGCAAATAAGTACATTTTCTATATCGTTCATAACAATTTTATCTTAGCACAATAAATTTTTTATATTAAAATTTTTTACATTTTCTTAATTTGTGAGCAAATTTTACCTAAAATAAAACTTTATATATAAGTAGGTATAACGTGTGTAAAATGTAGTGTGGTTAAAAGCGGAATGGAAATTTCTCGTGTAAGTCAATATCGTGTTGGTTTAGATTCGAATATACAACTGAATAATTTAAACAGAAAAGTATATTTTGGTAATGAAAATATAAAAGATACTTTTCAAACCACATCGCCTGCTAAGTTATATAATGAGAATCTTATTAAAAATCAAATCAATCAAAATAGTGAAATTAAAAGAATTTTATCCGAGAATCATATTGCCGGAAAATTAAATATGACTGAATTATATGATTTGATGAACAATCACTGTTTAGATACTCAAAATACAGTATCTGCAATTGTTGCAAATTTACCTCAGGCACTCAGACAAAAAGTAAATATAAAAAATTTGAAAGATGCTGCAATGCTGCATGATTTCGGTAAGGTTTTAATTCCGGCAGAAATTCTTAATAAAACATGTTCTTTAACTCCGGAAGAACATAGAATTATGGATTTGCATTCAGAACTGGGTTATCAGCTTTTAAAAAATACAGGTGTTAATAATGAAGTTCTAAACCTTGTGAGAAATCATCATAACACCTCAGGTAATAATTATATTCCAGATATAAATCTTCAAATATTAAATCTTGCAGATAAATATTCTGCACTGACTGAAAAACGTGTTTATAAAGAAGCTTATTCGCCGAAAAAGGCTCTCACCGTAATATATGCTGATGTTAAACGCGGCGATGTTCATCCGTTTATTTTTAATGCACTTGTCAAAGCTGTCAATAATAATGAAGTTTCTCAAAATGTAAACAAATGTTAAAGAGTATATAAAAAATATGGCAATTTTTTATAACAAAAATTTTTTATATAAATGTAAGGGATATTAAAGAAAAAGAAAACGGGGAAGATAAAGAAAAAGTAAATAATGGTTGCGACAAAAGACATTTCGTAAATTGGGGAAAATATTTTAGGGGAAAATAAAATCGAATCATCCATCATAATCAATCATTATGGGTGCTGAATATATTTCAGTGCCTTTTTTCTTTTATTTAAAGGCAATTATACAAAACTATCTGTTTATTGTACAATTTATTTATGAATTTAGACAGCCGGATTGATAGTATTTTATCTCCCGTTGCAAATAAAATTTCGGGATTAATTTTTTCACATGTAACCATAAACGGTGTTCGTGTGGAATTTTTAATTGTATTATTGATAATTGCAGCTTTATATTTTACATTCAGAACAAAATTTATTGGTTTTTGGGGATTTAAACATGCAATAAATCTTATTACTAAAAAATACAAACATGATGATACAATAATTCGGAAAAAACAAGGCGAAGTATCATCATTCCAGGCTCTAACAGCAACTATTTCAGCATCTGCAGGCATGGGAAATGTTGTAGGTTCAGCTTTAGCTGTGTCTGTAGGCGGACCGGGCGTAATTTTCTGGATGATTGTTGCAGGGATTTTTTCGATGGCATTAAAGTTTGCAGAGGTATTGCTGGGTATAAAATTCAGACAGATAAATAAAGACGGAACATCTTCCGGCGGACCTATGTATTACATAGCAAATGGTTTGAGAGCATCATGGATAAAACCTTTTGCACCATACCTTTCTAAAATATATGCTGTTTGCTGTGTGTTTGCTATGATAGGCGGTTGGAATTTATTTCAAATAAATGCAATTACAACACAAATTACAAATGTTACGGGGTTGTTTGAGGGGCGGCGTTGGATTTTTGGTTTAATTGTTGCTGTTATTACTTATGTGACAGTTATCGGCGGGATTAAATCAATAGGAAAATTTACATCTAAGGTAACTCCGGTTATGTGCAGCTTATATGTGTTTTCAGCTTTTATAATATGTTTATTAAATATTCATCATATTCCTGAAACTGTTTGTTTAATTATTAAAGAAGCCTTTAAACCTACAGCTGTAACTGGCGGAGCTTTTGCCTGTATGTTGTGGGGATTTAGACGGGCAATGTTTGCAAATGAAGCCGGTCTGGGAACGGCTCCTATTGCCTTTTCTGCAGTTAAAACTAATAAACCTGTTGCACAAGCTTTTATTGCAATGCTTCAGCCTTTTGTTGATACGGTAATTGTCGGTTCTGCTACAGCTTTTATTATTGTTGTAACCGGAGCATATTTGAATTCAAACGGTATTGAAGGAATTGAATTAACATCGAAAGCTTTTGCTTCTGTTTGTCCGTTTTTCCCTGTGTTGTTAACATTTATGGCATGTTGTTTTGTTTTGTCTACTATGCTTTGCGGATCATATTACGGAACAAAAAGCTGGACATTTTTATTTGGAGAATCAAAGTTAACCACAAGAACTTTTCAGATAATTTATTGTCTTTTCATAATAATCGGTTCTGCTATGAATTTGAAAAGTGTTGTAAATTTGTCTGATGCATTTACTTTATTTTTAGCAGTTCCTAATTTATTTGCAGTATTTTTATTATCTGATATAATAATGAAAGAATTAAAAAGATATTGCCGAAAATATAATATCGGAGTTTTTAAAAACGAATAACAAAGTTGAGGGAGAAAGTATTAAATGATTAAAAAGGGTTGTTTAGATATTGTACAATCAAAATGTGAAAATTGTCAGGATTGTGTATTGGGCAAAACTCGTAAAAATGTAGTTTTTTCTGATGGAAATCCTGAAACTGCAAAAATTGTTCTAATCGGAGAAGCTCCCGGTGAAAATGAAGACGAAACAGGTAAACCATTTGTTGGTCGTGCAGGTCAATTATTGAATAAGTTTTTGGAAGAAGCAGGTATTTCAAGACAGGACGATTTGTATATTATAAATACCGTAAAATGCAGACCGCCTGAAAACAGAGTCCCTACTGATGTAGAAAAAGCAATGTGTGAAAAATATTTAACTGCTCAAATAGATATTATGAATCCTAAAGCAATAATATTCTGCGGAGCAACTTCTTTAAAATCCTTCTGGGAAGATAAAAAGGTTCAAATATCAAAAGTCAGAGGCAAATGGTTTAACGTTACGGTTAACGGAAAAGAATACAAGGCTATGGCTATATTCCACCCGTCATATTTATTGAGAAATCATTCAATGGAAGAAGGGTCGCCAAGAAGATTGATGCAGCAAGATTTAGCTGAAATCAAATCAAAAATTCTTGGTGATAAACAGGTGTGTCCCTCCTGTAACCCTTTCAATAAGGAAATGGCTCTGGTTTAATAAGGCTGATAATTCAGGAAGCAGTAATTATACTTCCAGATATAATCTTGTAAACAGATAATAAATTTATTAAAAACGGTCTATATCAGACCGTTTTTAATTTATATAAAATCAATCACTATAAAATCGGGTTTACAATTAAATCTTACTGGAATAATGCTTGTTCCGATACCTTTTGTAACAATCATTTTTTTATGATTGTCAATAATTAAACCTTTTGAATATTTATTTCCGTATTTTGAAGGTACAATAATTGCTCCGATAAATGGAATGCGAATCTGTCCGCCATGGAGGTGTCCGGCAAGAATCAGGTTTATGTTTTTCTGCCGGATATCAGGAAAAATATCCGGTGAATGTGTTAAAAGTATTCTTGGAGATTGTGTGTTTTCTAATGCTTTTTCTACATCAGGATTACCTGTTTGTAAATCTTCTACTCCTGCTATATAAATTATTTTATCTTTAATTTTAATTTTTGCATTACTGTTCGATAATACAGTTATGTTATGTTTTTTGAATTCTTTTGTTATTTTTTCGTTTCCTGCCCAAAAATCGTGGTTGCCTAATGAAGTATAGACTCTTGGACGAATTTTTCCTATATTTTCGGCAATTTGTGAAACAGGCATTGAAGCAGATTCTTTATGAGAATTTATATAATCTCCTGTTGATAATACTAAATCGGCATTTTGCTGATTGATTAATGAAATAATTTTGTCAGCTCTTTTTTGTTGATGTTTTTTGAAATGAAAATCTCCCGCAAAAACAATTCTTGTTCCTTTCAGTTGAGAATCTTGTATTTCGTAATATTTTATTTCAATTTGATTTGGTTCTATAAATATTGACCAAATAATAATAAATATAAATAGTAATAAAATTATTGATATTACAATATTATGCATCAGTTTAAACATTAGTCCGCTTTATTTAAGGCCTGTAATTGTTTCATTTTAGTATTGATTTCATTCATAAGATTAATATTGTCTGTTTGGCGGGCATATTTTTGTGCTTTTGATAGTAAATTGTATGCTTTATTTAAGCTGTTAAATTCAACCATGATATCTGCAGCAGCAAGATAATTTTGGGCTGTTTTGAGCGGTGATTCCGCATTTGTATAATTTTTGACAGCATTAGAATATGATTTTAATGCTTTTTCCGGCTCGTCAAATTTTGTATAAGCTTTACCTGTATTTGATGCAACAAAACCTTTTAAATGATAGCTGTCAGTTTCATTTGCAATATCAGAAGCGGCATTATAATATTCAAAAGCCTCCTTATCATACATATCAGTGTAAATATTACCGAGTTTTGTTAATGATGCTGATTGAGCAGGAAGGTTTTCGGCTTCTCCGGCATGGGAAACAGTGCTAAAATAGTGGTCAATGGCAGGAGTAATCTGATTTACATCATCATAAATCTGTGCCATTGAATAATGTGCTTTTGTTTTTACATTTTCATCGGTTGTTAATTTTAAAGCTTGATTGTAACTTTTCAATGCCTGTGGAATATAATCGTGGTCATCATAAATTTTTCCGACTTCATAATATATTTTGCCTGAGGTTTCGGTATCATCAATTTCAAGTGCTCTATTTAAAGCTTGTTCAAATGATTTTATGGCATTTTCAGGATCGTTTGCATAGGCATATTTTTTAGCTTGAATGAATAATGATTTAAGCTGTTTATCCTGCGGAATTTTTGTAGCAGTTGTTTGTCCTGCAACAGAGATTGGAATAACATCAGGATTTTGAGCAGCTTTGGCGGTTTGTTCAGCTTGTTCTGCCTGATCGGCAGCAGGAGTTTCTGCTTGACGTTTGCTTACACTTGTTGAACCGTCAGGGAATTTTACCAGAAATCTTTCATTGATATTATTTTCATTGTATGTGAAATCAATTTTTTGTAAAAACAAAGCATCAACCCATTTTTCAACAACCTGTGAATCTTTGTTAAGTGTTTCTGAAATATATTTATCTAAAACAGAGGCTGCTGTTTTGAGGGTGGTTTTTACAAGTTTTGGATCTGCACTGCCTGTTTTGACCTGTTTTTCAACCAGAGTTAAATAACCTGTCACAATATCATCTAAATCAGACGGAGTACCTATTGCCAGAGATGTATTTCTAAAATCTTTTAAAATTTGTGCAATATTTATTTTGTTATCAACAGCATTTTGATTAGCCTGTGAAATACCTGCAGCCGGTGCAGTATTGCTATTCGGGTGTGCCTGCTGATATGTCGGAGCGGGATTTATATTTACATTAACATTACTGTATGCATTATTTGCAGGCATTGAAAAACGCTGTTCATAAGCGGGTGTATAAGAAGGTTTTTTCTGTTCTACATATTGCAGACCTTTGCTTTTGCTATCAGGATTAGCTTGTTCCTCCCGCTGTGTATTAGCTGCAGCGGATTTCTCATCTTCCTCGCGTCTTTTTACGGGAGTTTTTCTCTCCTGCTGCACGTAAGGTCGCTGATATATGTTATTTAAGCTCAATCCCATATCTTATTTATTACCTTCAAGCCTGATATTATACACTATATTTTTAGCATAATTTGATTCTAAAAAGGTCATACTTTCGTATGATTTATGCCATGATAAATTTAAGTTTTTTATAACGAAAGTCAATTGAAATCATGGAAAATTTTACATATTTTTTATATTATCTTTTACAATCACAATAAGTCTTTTTGGTAATTTTGCATACTGCTGAATTTTTTATATAATTTCTTAACAAATGTAAAAAATTTGACAAAATATCATGACAAAAATTTTCGATTAATTTAATATCTAATATATACTGTGGAGGCAGAATGATAGACGAAATGGTAGAAAAAAAATCAGATTTTGACTTAACTTCTAAAAGTGCATTTTCAAATGAAAATGAAACATTTACATCGCGTTCATTTGCTGCTTTATTGGCAAAGAACAATGTTCCGGCATCACACAAAAGAATTGCCGATAATTATATGATTATAAAAAAAATATTTAAATTTCAGGCTTGTATGAGCAGAATTTCTAATGTTGAAAAAGCTCTTTTAGAAAAATATGATTTTAATATATTAGAATTTACTACAACAAAACAAATGTATGATGAACTTGTACTTTTACAAAAATGGTCATCATCTGAAGATAAAGCATTAAGAGATACTGCGGATAACATTCTGTTGATTAGGGTAAAGGAATTGAAATTTTTAGAAGCAAGCCGTTATGCATCAATTTCAAATGAAATATATAACGGGTATATTGCTCTTGAACAGTATTTGAGAGAAATAAGTAAATTTCAAACCGTTCATAATTTAAAAACACTTAACTTTTAAATAAAACATATAATACGCACAAAAAAGGAAACCTTATTTAATAAGGTTTCCTTTTTTGCTTTTACAAGTAACAAATCACATATTTATTTGTGCTGTATGATTAACAAAGTCTATAGGAACTTCTTTGGCAAACAAACAAAAACCGAATAATAAGCTCAAAGCAAGGTTATATGTAACGAAATGTAACGATAATTAAAAAATTTTCTAAAGATTTATATACTGCTTG
>CALUWC010000005.1 GCA_944324395.1 Candidatus Gastranaerophilales bacterium
TTTTGTGTTGTCTGCTATATTTTTTTATTTAATATTTCTTTCAGATCTTGTTCTGGGGTTGTGTTTTGTTTAATTTTTTATCTGATATTTAGTTCTTTGTATAAATCTACTTTTTCCGGTGTAATTGGTTGATATTCTATTATATTTTCAAGTTCTTTCATTGTTTCTTTTACTTTAGGGGCTGAGCTTTCCATTTTTACTTTTGTCGGCAGTGTGTCCGTTTGTTTAAAGCCTAAGGTTTCATATTTTTTTACGGTATTATAAGGACCATTTGTAATTGCTTCCAGTTTTATTTTCTTTCCTTTTATTTCTTGAAAATCTTTAAATAATTGATAAAATAGTGTTTTCCCTGCAAGTTTTACCTTTTTCCCAAATTCTACAGGCCATGTGCATATACAGTCTAATTCACTGGTTTTATCAAGAAAAAATGTTATTATACCGCATGGTTTATTATTTATGGCTTCAATATAGGTGGTATTTCCGGAATTATGGGCATTATCAACTGCATATTGTAGCATTTCTTCCCATCTTGAATATTCGTCTTTTGTAAGGTTAGGCATTAATTCCTGCATTTTTATTTTTTGCGGTAATTCTTTTATAAAATTCAAATCACTTCTGTTTGTTACTTTGTATATGCTTAGTTCTCCGCAATTTGCAATATGCAGAGCAGTAAAGCGGGGCTGTTTTGTTGTGTAATTTATCTGCATGTTTGTTACCTTTGTTATATTTAAAATGCGTAAATATTAAAATTGCTCATTTTTGAACTAATATTAATTATTTTTAATATTAGTTTGGTTTTTATTTCTGGATATGGAATTTTTTTTATTGTAAAATCTTTTTATGGATATATCGGAAGTTAATGTTTTATGGAATAAGGTTAAAGATGAGTTAGAAACAGCTGTCCCTGAGCATATTTTTGCTACCTGGATTACGCCATTGGAAGCTGCTGATTTTGAAAATAATACTCTGGTGCTTTTATCTCCTCATCCGATGGCTGTTGATATTCTTAAGAAAAGCTGGACTGACAAAATAAAAGAGGCTGTTAAAACTGTATTAGGTGGTAATGCTGCTTTTTCTTTAGCTTATGATGCTGATTTTGCAGATCGATATATTAAAAACAGAAAGAAAGAGTTATCCAAAATTGTTGCCGGTCAGTCTGAAGAAGAAAGAAAAGCAGAAGAATCTAAAATGTCTTTAGCTCAGATGCAATCCAGTGCTAATTTAAATCTTAATTTAAAATTTGAAAATTTTGTTGTCGGTGAAAATTCAAAATTTGCATATAATGCAGCGTATTCAGTTGCTAATAATCCGTCTAAGAAGTTTAATCCTTTGTTTATATATGGAGCTTCCGGATTGGGTAAAACGCATCTGATGCAGGCTATCGGGCATTATATTATTTTTAATAAGCCGAATTTGAAGGTGCGTTATATTAGAATGGAAGATTATTTTAACGAATGGATGAAATGTTTTCAATATATTGATTCTCCTAATTCTAAGAAACGACAGGTTTGTAATAATACTTTGATGCGGAAATTTCACCAGAAGTTTCAAAATATTGATATATTGTTGATGGACGATATTCAGTTTATTGAATCTAAAATGAAAACAATGGAAGATTTTTTCTCAACTTTCGAAGCATTATATACTAATAATAAACAAATAGTTATTGCTTCTGACAGATTGCCTGGTGATATTCCGAAGCTTGATAATCGTTTGAGAACACGTTTTGAAATGGGGCTGGTTGTTGATATTGTACCTCCGGATTATGATACTCGTTTCGAAATTGTTAAAGCTTATGCTGCGGAACTCGGTGTTGATGCTGAAGATGATGTCTTTGCCTATATTGCAGAAAATTTTGTGAATAATGTCAGAGAATTGAAAGGTGCTTTTAATAAAGTTAGTGCTTATGCGGAATTTTCAGGTTCGGGAGTTACACTTGCTCTTGCCAAAAAAGCTTTAAACTGCGAAGCTCGCAAAAAAGATATTACAATTGAGAAAATTGCTAAAACTGTTTCTGAATATTTTGGTGTCACAATAAAAGATTTGAAAAGTACGGCTAGGCAGCAAAAAATAGCACATGCAAGGCATGTTGCTGTGTATTTAGCCCGTGATGTTTTGCAGATGAGTTACGAATCAATTGGTGATTATTTTTCTAAAAAGCATACGACAATTATGTATTCTTGCGATTTGATTTCTGATAAATTAAAAACGGATGATAATTTGCAAAATGAAATTGATGAAGTTAAATCTATGATTAAATCTTAGGAAGGCTATATAAAGATGTACGATTATATAAAAGGTATTTTCACTTATAAAACATCAAGTTCCAAGGGTAATTTTGCGACAGTTCAAACAGGCGGCGGAGTTGGTTATTTGTTTGAAATTATGTCCAGAGATTTTGCTTTGTTACCTGAAATTAACAGTGAATTGAAAATGTATTCCGTACTTATTCATAGAGAAGATAAAATGAGCCTGTGCGGCTTTTTGAAACGTGAGGATCGGGATATTTTTAATATTTTAACTTCTGTATCAGGTGTCGGTTCAAAAATGGCACTTGTTTTGCTTGATTCATTTGAGGTCTCTGATTTAGTCGGATTTGTATTGGACGGAAATTATAAAGAATTAACCAGAGCTAAAGGAGTCGGGCCAAAATTAGCTCAGAAAATTATTCTGGAATTAAAAGATAAATTAACATCCTATCAAGGTGTAATGCCTGCCCTGAAACCTGCCGGAGTGTCAGCTTTTGTATCTTCTCAAAATGTTGAAGATGCACAAATGGTGTTGTTTTCTCTGGGGTATACTTCAGAAGAAGTTTCTTCTGCAATTTCAAATGCTCTTGGTAAATTATCAGATAAAGCTTCTGCTGAAGATATCTTGAAAGAATCTTTGAAAATATTGTCTGTTTAAATTATCTTTAAAAAGATCAGAAGTTGCAGCTTAGTTAATTGATTACAATAAATAAAAAGAGTCCAGAAATTTAATTTCAGGACTCTTTTATGTTTTAAAATACTACGGTAAATAACATTATAAATCCTGCAAGAATCATAGCAGGTCCAAACGGCAAATATAGTCCTTTTTCAGCGTTATTTTCTTTTAGTCCTAATATTAGTTTTACGCAGGTAAATATACCAAGCAAAACTAATATTACAGTACTTGTCCAGTATGCAATATTGTTAGTAAGCCAGTTTGCATATTGTGCATACAGATATAAAATTATATAAATGATAAATGCTGATAAACTACCCAGAGTCACCCAATCTTTATTTTGAAATAATTTCTTAAATAGCAGCGGCAGTGTAACCAGTATTTGAATAACACCGCTGAGTACTAATACCAATACAAGCATTTGAAATATCGGAAGGAAGTTTGTATACATTGCAGAACATCCAAGCAATGCCCCGAATACTGTACCCAGCCCTGCTGCAATATATGAATCTCCTTCTCCAAAAGCTCTTGCTCCGACTAGCAGCAAGCCCAGTCTTGATATCGCTTCCATTATTAAAAATCCTAAAATACCTGCTGCTGCAGAGTATAAAACAGGACAGGTTAAAAAGAAATCAAGATTGATTTTTGGCATACCGTTTGCTTTTGTATAGGCAACAAAAGTTATGATAGAGTACAATATGCTGTATAGCAAACCGATTGCGATAAGCGGAATTGTATGAGCATCAGAAACTTTCTTTTCTATAATATCTGTTCCTGCGATTGTTATAAAGAAAAATGTAATAACTAAAGAAAATAAATATACTATAACTTGACTCCAACTTATCGGGTTCATAACAGACAATCCGAAAAATGCATCAAATGGAGTGCAGAATCTTAAAAACAATCCCACAAATAAACACCCTGTTAAAAGTTCAACTATTGGATACTGCCAGCTGATATGCTCGTGGCAGTATGCACATTTGCCTCTTAAAAACAGGTATGACAACAAAGGTATATTATGATACCATTTCAACGGGGTCTGGCATTTTGGGCATTTTGATGCCGGAAATACTATGGATTCTTCACTTACCGTTCTTAATATTACAACATTTAAGAAACTTCCTATTGCAAGTCCAATTATAAAAATAAATCCTAAAACTACAAGGGAAAATAACATTTGTCCTCCTTTTATATATTCTCTTCCTTATAAATATTCTGTTTTGTATAGTCATCTCCAAGTTCTTTTTGGATAATGTTATATAATTTATTTAAAGCTCTTTTTAATATTCTGGAAACCTGTGTTGCTGAAACATTTAGTTTTTTAGCGATGTCTTTTCTTGATGCTCCGTCTATATAGTACATATAAATGGCGGTTTTATCTGCCGGCGGAAGTTTATTTAGTGCAAATTCTATGATTTTTTTATTTGCATAAGTTTCTTCAAAATTGGATTCTTCGTCTGATTGAATTCTGTCCATCAAAGTTTCTCCGCCTTCTGTAGTATATATATTCTGGTCAAGTGAAACCATGTTTTTAATAAGCTCGATATTCATAATTTCTTCGACTTTGTCAAACGGAAGGTTTACATATCTTGCAACTTCTTCTACCGTAGGTATTTTAGTATTGTTATTTGATAGAGCATCTATGGCTTCTTTTACTTTTGACATATTGGAAAGAGTTTCCCTTGGCGGTTTTACCAGATTGGCTTTATCCCGCATGTAATGAAAAATTTTTCCGCGGATAACTTTGCTGACGTAAGTTTTAAAGCTTCCTCTTTCTTCTGTTTTGTAGGTTTCAATGGCTTTGAGCATTCCTACTGCACCGACCTGAACTAAATCATCTTTTGAAATTGAACTCGGCAGCGGATAGAATGTTAATGCAATTTTTTTGACAAGTTTCAGTGTTTCCTCGATTAGACGAAGATATGCAACGTGACGCTTTTTCATGTCAGTTTCTGTTTTGTACTCTATGATAAGCTCTTCCAGTTTTTCTAATTCTGAAACTTTAGTTACAGACATTATCCCTCCGTATCAATATCTATAATATAGCATAATATCTGTGACAAAGCTAAATTTTAAATTTCGTTAATATATATAATAATACTTATTTTTCATGCTATTATAAAAATATAGATTATATTTAAGGAGCATAAAATGATTACAGTAAAAGATGTAGAGCATGTTGCAAAGTTAGCAAGATTAGAATTAACAGAAGATGAAAAAGTTTTATATACAAAACAGCTTGGTGATGTTTTAAAATATGTTGATCAAATGAATGAAGTTGATACTTCTCATGTGAAGCCAATGACACAAGTTATTGATTTTGTTAATGTTATGAGGGAGGATGTTCCTCATCAGGAAATTTCTAAAGAAGCTTTAATGTCAAATGCTCCTGATGAAGAAAACGGTTTTTTTAAAGTTCCGAAAATTAACTAGGAGTAAATATCATATTTTAAAATATTATTTCAACTGTTTGGTTGGAATATTTGTGTATTGATATATACAAACGAATTGTTTCGTAGAAATTTTTGTTTATTATTTCCGGAGCAGCAAATAGTATAAGAGTAGTCATTTATTAAGTGGCGGGAAATAGGGGATAAAAGATTATGACAAAATATATATTTGTAACAGGCGGTGTTGTTAGTTCTCTGGGTAAAGGGATTATTGCTGCATCTTTAGGGCGTTTATTCAGATCAAGAGATTATTCGGTAATTATACAAAAATTCGATCCTTATATAAATGTTGACCCCGGTACAATGAGTCCTTTTCAGCATGGTGAAGTTTTTGTTACTGATGATGGTGCCGAAACTGATTTGGATTTAGGGCATTATGAACGTTTTACGGATACTTCTTTCGGTCAGGTTAACAATGTAACTTCAGGCAGGATTTATCAGGAAGTTATAAATAAAGAAAGAAGAGGAGATTATTTAGGTGCAACTGTTCAGGTTATTCCGCATGTTACAAATGAAATCAAGTCTAAAATTGTTGCCGCAACAAAGCAGTTCAAACCTGATTTCCAAATTATTGAAATTGGCGGAACTATAGGTGACATCGAAAGCTTGCCGTTTATTGAAGCTATAAGACAATTTAAGTCTGAAATCGGTATTGGTAATGCTATATCCGTACATTGTACGTTACTTCCATATCTTCCGACATCAGGAGAGTTAAAAACAAAACCGTCTCAGCACAGTGTAAATGTTTTAAGAAGTTATGGTATTCAGCCTGAAATTTTGGTTTGCAGAACCTCTAAACCTATTCCGAAAACAGAAAGAGAAAAATTAGCTCTTTTCTGTTCTGTGCCTAAGGATGCGGTCATTGAATGCAGAGATATGAAAACTATTTATGAAGTTCCTCTGGCTCTGGAAGCTCAGGGTATGGGTTCTGTAGTTTTAAAGATGTTAGGAATGGAGGATAGAAAGCCTGATTTAGAATCCTGGGAAAATTTGGTTAATAAAATTAAAAATCCTAAAAAATCCTTGAAAGTCGGTATTGCCGGTAAATATACAAAATTATCCGATGCGTATATTTCTGTCGTAGAATCTTTAAAGCATGCAGGGTATGCAGATTCTGCTTCTGTTGAAATAAAATGGATAAATTCCGAGGAATGTGTGGATTATGCAAGTTGTAAAAAACTACTTTCGGATATTGACGCTGTTGTTGTTCCGGGAGGTTTTGGCGTCCGAGGTATAGAAGGTAAATTAAATGTTATAAGATATGCAAGAGAAAACAACCTTCCGTTTTTGGGCTTGTGTTTGGGTATGCAATGTGCTGTTATTGAATATGCAAGAAATGTCGCAGGTTTAAAGGGTGCAAATTCAAAAGAATTTGATGAAAATCCGGCATATCCCGTAATTGATTTGATGATTGAACAAAAAAATGTTAAAGGTTACGGCGGAACTATGCGTCTTGGAGCTTATGAATGTCATTTGAAAAAAGGTTCAAAGGCAGAAAAAGCTTACGGTAAAGAAATTGTATCAGAACGTCACAGACACAGATATGAAGTTAATAATGAGTATATAGACCAATTATCAAAAGAGGGGTTAGTTTTTTCCGGCATGTCGCCTGATGGTATGCTGGCTGAAGTTGTTGAATTACCAAAACTTGACTGGTTTGTGGCATGTCAATTTCACCCGGAATTTAAATCCCGTCCTGACAAGCCTCATCCTTTGTTTAAGGGGTTGATTGATGCTGTTTTATTGCGTAAGTAACGTATATTGAACATTTTTTACTTGACTATGTGTTATGTTCTTTGTACTTTTGTAATACAGTAGTTTATGAGGTAAAGAGAGTTAATGGGCGATAATTTTGTGATGAAAAAATTTACAACAGTAAATTTCTTAAATTTTGCACTGGGCTTTTTAGGATTACAGTTTGCCTGGCAGATGAGAATTATTTTGTCAGCTCCGGTAACAGAACATCTCGGTGCGGATCCTTTTATATACGGGTTGATATGGCTTGCCGGACCTTTTACCGGGATGGTTGTTCAGCCTTTAATTGGGGTGATTTCTGATAATACAAAATCGCGATTCGGAAGAAGACGTCCTTATTTATTAGGCGGGGCTATAATTGCGGCGATTGCTTTGTGGTTGTTCCCTAATTCCGGCAATATTGCAGATTTGCTTGTGAAAATTACAGGTTTAAATCTACCCTGGTGGACAGGACTTTTAGTTGCCGCTATTATGATTTGGATAATTGATGCTTGTATCAATATTGCACAAGGTCCTTACAGAGCTCTGGTTCCGGATGTAGTTCTTCCTGAACAGCACGCTGTTGCAAATTCTTATATTAGTCTGGCAATAGGTTTGGGTTCAGTAATTGCTGCAGGTGTTGCACCGTTTTTAAAATATGTGTGTCATTATGATATGCCTATTGTTGCACAATTTATTATGGCGGCTTTAGCATTTACATTAGGTATGGCCTGGACTTGTTTTACAATCGAGGAAAAGAGTACTCTATCTGATAAATCTGAAGCAGACGGTAAAGTTGAAAAACAAAGTTTCTGGGCTTCTATGAAAGAATTTTTTGCACTTTCTCCCGAAGTTTCTAAAATATGCGTAATGCAATTTTTTACCTGGATTAGTATGATGTGTTTATTGATGTATTTTACTGATTTTGCTATTCATACGGTTTATGGTGTCCCTGATTTGGCTAAAGCTGCACTTGATGTAAAAAAGATGTTTCATGCTGATATGGTGCATGCAACTTATTATTCGCAAATATGTTTTGCTATATTTAATTTGGTATGTTTTTTAATTGCGGTACCGCTTGGTAAAATTGCAGAAAAATATGGTAACAGAAAAGTTCATATTATATGTTTATTATCAATGGCTGTAGCATATACTGCTATGGGTATATTTAAAACTTCTCCTGTTGCCGTAGGTGTATTTATGGCATTTTCAGGTATTGGATGGGCCAGTGTTTGTGCATTGCCTTTTGCTATGTTGTCTAAATACATTATTCCTGGTACGGAAGGTTCTGTAATGGGATTATTTAATATATTTATTGCAGGTCCGCAGGTGTTTGTATGTACTTTAGTATCTTTAGTTATTAAGCATTCAGTATTTCAGGTTGAATACGGTATCAATGAACATTATGAATATACTTTCTTAATAGGTGCAGCTTGTCTTGTAGTTGCAGCCTGGGTTACTAAATTGATAAAAGAATAAAATATATATGATACAAGAGGCGGAAGAAATATATTTCTTCCGCCTCTTTTTTGTAATTTTTTGTAATAAATTAACAAAAAAATTTATGTTTCTTGTTATTATTTGAATGTAACCAAATGAAAGGAAATTGTTAATGTATATTTCGCCTGTAAAATTATCTTCTGTATCTTTCAAAAATAATAATAGCGTAGAAAATAATGCCAAAGTTGATGTTAATGAAAATAAAGATAAATCTTCAAATAATAAAGTAATTTTATATTCTCTTGCAGGGTTAGCTGCAATTGGACTCGGGGTAGTTTTAGTAAATAATATGAGAAAAGGTAAAACTAATGCTCCTGTTGATTTGCCAAATCCCCCGGCTAATCCGCCTGAGCCTTCGGCATCAGCGGGTGTTGGAACTCATGTGATTGAAGATTTGACGGATGAAGCAAAACAAATTCTGGCTATGGTTGATAAAAAACTTCATTCTAAAAATGAACCTATATCTTCCAATACTATAGATTCTAATATTTTAATTTCAACTAATAAAAATAATCCAGTATTAGCTCGTTTAAATCAATGGTACGGTTATTTAGAAAAGAAATCAAATGCAGCCATTAAAAAAGGCAAAGAGATAAAAGCTGTTATTGAAAGTCGCTTAAAGCATAATGGCTCAATTGATCCTGAATTGGGTATAAAAATAGATGCGGATCTTAATTCAAGGATGATGGATTCAAAAACCAGATCTGCAATGGCTGAATTTTATACTAAAATGGCTGAAGATGCTGAAAATGAAGCAAAAATTTTAGCTGATAAACAGGCAAAGAAAGAAGCTATGCTCAAATTGAAAGCTGAAAATCCGCAGGAATATGCAAGGTTGAAAAAAGAAAGAATAAATGCGAAGAAAGAAGCCAAACGAGTTCAAAGAGCTGAAATTATTGCACGGAATACAAAAGAGGTAGTTTTACCGGACGGAACAAAAGGTATAGAAGTTACAATTCCGACCAAAGCCGGTAATATTACCAGACTTACATCTGAAAGTGGTACTCTGCTCAGTGAAACCCGTTATGAACCTAATAAGACAATCTATACTATTTATAATAATGATTCAAAACTTGTATATATTTATGATAAAGAAAATCATTCTCATATTTCAAAAATATTTGCTAAACACCCTGACGGTAATTATGAGCTTATAAAACGAGAAAGGGCTAATGATACTGATTTTTATTCAAGAACTATTGAAAGATTAAGTGACGGAAATACAAGAATTACAGCAGAAAATTCATATTCTAAAAAGGTTGTGATTGTAGATAAAAAGGGAAATATCATATCAAAAGATGAAATATCTACATCTCCGGGAAAACCTCCAAAGCCGCCTGAAGTGAAAGTTCTTGCAGATTGGTATGTTAATTATAAGAAATTATGCACGAAATATGGTGTATCTGTTCGTGAATGCGGTGCAGGCGGTGCCTGGGATCATTATTATGAATTATGTTTAAGAGATAAAGATATGAAAGCTTATGAAGCTTATTTAAGCCGCAGAGCATATCAGGCAAGATATAATGAAAAAGCCAGATTGGCAGAGATTTTGGATAAACTGGAAGCCGGCAAATTAGATGTTAAGAACTTAACCGAAGATGATATTGAAATTTTAAAGGCTTATCTTAAAAATAGCAGCGAAAATACTAATTCGGCTTTAAATTTAAAAATAGCCAAATTGATAAAAGATTTCCGTAATTATCAGGAAGAACTTGCTCGTCAGGCTCAGCAGATAAGACAAAGTCAAGGAATTTTATTAAATGCATAGTTTATACATTCAGCCGATTTCATTAAACAGCCAGTATCTCCAAACTTCTATCCCGCAGAAAAATATATCTGCGGCGAAGTTTAACGATGATTCTCGGAAGCTTACCGATACTTTGAAGTGTATGGGGGCAATATCTTTTGCTTCATTGTATCCTAAAATAAATCAGCAGAGTTCTGTTATTCCTAAAGTATTAGAAAATCTTATGGCATCTGAAATCCCTGTAGATTTTGAGGATTATAACTATATGTTGCGTAATCCTTTGGGCTTTTATAAAAATTACGGGTTAGATATTAATAGATTTTTGAGATCAGGAGTCTTTAAACCTTTACCGCAAATTCATGATGATATGCCTGATGTGATAAAAAACTATGTTGCAGCACAGATAATTGAGCAGAAAAATTTAAACCGTACAATTTATGAAAGTATCGGGATATTGGATAAGGAAATAAATTCAATTACTTCGGAACCAATGAAAGTTTTTCGGGATGCTCCAAAAGATTGGCTGTTGACTGAAAAAGACGGATATCTTACGGACAAGGCTTTTTGTTCTGTTTCTACGGAAAGAGGAGCTTCTATGGAAGGTCTTATAAATAATGGTGCTAATAATTTTACGTATGAAATTTACCTTCCTGAAAATACTAAATTCTGGGATTTGAGAGATTCTATGGAAAAAGAGATGGTATTAGGCAGAAATCATAAGTTTAAAATTTTGAGTCCGGGAATTTTGGAACTCTGTTTATAATATCAATGCTCCGTTTTCAATTTTATAAATTTGGACGTCTTTAAGAAATTCTTCTTCAAAAAGAATTGTATCTACAGATGTTATTATTGTCTGGGTATTTTGATTGATTGATCTGAGCAGATAGTTTTGTCTGATATCGTCAAGTTCTGCTAAAACATCATCTAGTAATAATATTGGTTCATCACCAGTTTTATCGGTTATTATATCAAGTTCAGATAATTTCAGGGCTAATACAATTGTTCTTTGCTGCCCTTGAGATGCATATTTTGTGGACTCTTGGTTGTTTATAAAAAATATAATATCATCTCTGTGCGGACCGACACAGGCCTGACATCTTCTCATTTCTTCAATTTTTCGTTCTTCTAAAGCTTGTAAAAATCCCCACTGGATATCTTCAATTTTTTCTATATTAGAGCTGTTTGTATTTGGAATTTCAAAAGAGCAGTCATATTTTATCGAAAGCTTTTCTGATTCGCTTATTGTTCGGTGTTTTATTTGGGCCGTTTTTTCAATCTCTTTCAGAAACTTTTTGCGAATGTATATGATATTGCTTCCTGTTACTGACAATTGTTCGTTAAAAACGTCCAATAATGCATTATTCGTTATTCCCTTTTTGGCACATTCTTTTAGAAAATTGTTTTTTTGAATTCTTATTTTTTCATATTTTGAAAGTCTGTCATCATAGGCAGGATAAATTTGCGATATGGCTCTGTCAAGCCAATCTCTTCTGTCCTGCGGAGTTCCTCTTAGCAACATCAGGTCATTAGATGAAAATAATACTGTTTTTAGTACAGATTTAAAATCTTTCGGGGTTGATTTTACTTTGTTAACTTTTAATTCTCTTTTTTTATCTTTGTTATATAGGATTGATAGACTTATGTCTGTATCAGCTTTTATAATCTCAGCTTCAATTTTGAAATGTTCACTATAAAAATTTATAAGTTCTGTTGTATTTGAAGTTCTCGGGGTTTTTAGAGAGGACAAGAAATAAATACTTTCAAGGATGTTAGTTTTGCCCTGAGCATTTTTCCCTATGATTAAAATCTTTGATTTGTCAAATTTTATCTCAAGATTCTGGCAGTTTCTATAATTTGTTAACTTCAAATTCGTAAGTTTCATAGATAAATTATACTTCAAACATATGATTTTTATTGTAAAGTAGACTTTGTCTAAAAATTGATGTATAATAACTGTATCGTATGTATTATAAGAAGAAGGGTTAATATTATTATGTTACCAGTTATATCAGAAGATATTGCGACTACTGCATTTAATGAAATCTTTGAAGATATGCCTGCCTGGCGTAAAAAAATGATACATTATATCAAAGAAGAAAATCCCGAAGTTAATACGGCGATTATTGAAGCAGCAAATAAAACCAGCCTTGACCCGAAGGCTGTTGCTCTAGGAGCATATATGACTTATTTGCTTCTTGAAATGGCTCAAAAAGAAAATGATGCACTTATGAATTATACAGAATAGAAAAAGGTGGTTATAGATGATTATTGAAGACTTATTAAAAGAATTGGTAGAAAAGGGCGGTTCTGACTTACATATTTCAAACAAGCTGCCGCCGATTGCCCGTATTGATGGTAAATTAGTAAGACTGGATTATGAACCTTTGACTCCGGAAGGTGTTGAGGCTTTGTTATTTCCTATGATGTCAAATGAACAACGACGTCACCTCGAACAAGAATGGGAACTGGATTTTTCATACGGTGTTGAAGATATAGGCCGTTTCCGTGTGAACTTCTATAAAGATAAAGGCTGTTATGCCGCTGCATTCAGAACGATTGCCACTAAAGCTCCTACTCTTGAAGATATGGGTATGCCTCCAATTGTTACTACAATTGCTGAAAAACCACGTGGTCTGGTTCTTGTAACAGGGCCTACAGGTTCAGGTAAATCAACTACTCTGGCTGCAATGATTGACTATATTAACAGAACAAGAGCTGAACATATTTTGACAATTGAGGATCCGGTCGAATTTGTTCACACATCAAAGGTTAGTATTATTCACCAGCGTGAATTAGGTATGGATACACGATCTTTTGCTAATGCTTTGAAATCCGCACTTCGTGAAGACCCTGATATTATTCTGGTAGGTGAGATGCGTGACCATGAAACTATTGCATTAGCCTTAACAGCTGCCGAAACAGGTCACTTAGTTTTTGGTACACTTCACACCTCATCAGCTTCTCAAACTATTGACCGTATTATCGACGTATTCCCGGAAGGGCAGCAACAACAAATTCGTGTACAGTTGGCTAACTCTTTAGTTGCTGTATTTGCACAAACTCTGCTTCCAAAACGAGAACCTGATGGTACAAGAAAAGGTCGTGTTATGGCACAGGAAATCATGGTAGTTACTCCGGCTGTTGCGAACCTTATTCGTGAAGCTAAGGCTGCTCAGATTTATTCTACGATTCAGACTAGTTCCGGTGCCGGTATGCAGACTCTTGAATCTGCTCTTGCAGAATTGTATAAAAAAGGTCTGGTTACTATTGAAGATGCTTTGGCTAAATCTTCAAAACCTGCAGAATTGAAACGTTTAATTCAAGGTTAATCGTGCCGCTATTACAACGGAGGTTTTATTATGGCATCTATAGTTGACGCATTTAATGAAGCTTTAAGCGAGAATATGGCTATTGCTAAAATTTCGCTGTATGCTATTCCTGTTTATATTGTCCTTCATTTGTTCATTGTAGGCAGAATGAGCGAGTTTTATTGTTTCGCAATTATAGTGGGAGTATTTTTGCTCGGGTTATTGACGCAGGGCATAAATAATGTCAGAACGAACCAGCGTGAAATCCTTACTTTTAACCTTTTAAAACTGGTTAAGGCTATTGGATATTCGTTTATTGTAGTGGTGCCTCAATTGTTAATTTTTGGAACAATAGGCAGTTTGATAGTGAAGAATGTTTCTATTCCTATTGAGCTGCCTCATGTTCCTCTAATATTCCAGATTATAGTTTGGTCTATTATTTTTGCTATTGTTTTGACTTCTTATTTGTCTTTTGCTAAATATTTAAAAATTTTGCAGGGCTTTAATTATGCTACTATTTTTGAATCTTGTATGGATGTATTTATAGGTTTTTTATTTTTTATTCCTCAGCTGTTACTTGCTAATATCGTTTTAATTGGACCTATTGCTTATTTATTTTCTTATTTCAAAGTTCCGTTTACTCATTGGGGTTTTATTGCATACTGTTCTGCCGTTATTATTATTAATGTTTCAATTTTATCAAATTATATGGCTCAAACAGCTTACGAGCATATAAAAGGCAGCAACGAAGAATATGATGAAAATGTCCAGATAAATCTTATTGATGAGTCTGCTGAAAGACTCAACGGGCGTTAATCTTTCATTTCCCGAAGTTTTTTCAGCTGATCACGAATTTGTGCAGCACGTTCAAAATCAAGGATTTTTGCAGCTTTGTGCATATCTTTTTCAAGTTTGTCAATAAGTTTTGGAAGATCTTTCTTTTCTATTCCAAGATCAACCATTTCTTCTGCAACTATATCCTCTAAATCCCGATAACTTGCAACAAGAGAAAGCAGATTATTTTCAATCGGTTTCTTTATAGTTTGCGGAATAATACCATATTTTTGGTTGTATTCGATTTGAAGTTTTCTTCTTCTTTCTGTTTCTTTTATTGCTTTTGCCATAGAATCTGTTATTCTGTCTGCGTACATAATAACTTCTCCGCAGGCATTTCTTGCCGCTCTTCCTATTGTTTGAATGAGGCTTGTGTCGGAGCGAAGGAAGCCTTCTTTGTCAGCATCCATAATTGCAACCAGTGAGACTTCAGGAATATCCAGACCTTCCCTTAGTAGGTTTACTCCGATTAAAACATCAAATTCTCCGAGCCTTAAATCTCTTAATATTTCAACTCTTTCTATTGATTTAATTTCGCTGTGCAGATATCTGACCCGTATTCCTTCCTGAACAAAGAAATCTGTTAAATCTTCTGCCATTCTTTTGGTAAGTGTTGTAATTAGTATTCTTTCATCTTTTTCTGCACGTTTTTTTATTTCTGATTTAAGATCTTGAATTTGTGTTTCAATAGGTCGAACGGAAACTTTTGGATCCAGCAGGCCTGTTGGTCTTATAATTTGTTCTACAATTTGCTGAGATTCTTTTTGTTCAAATTCTCCTGGGGTTGCCGAAATATATATTTTTTGTCCGACTTTTTTATAAAATTCGTCGTTTGTCAGCGGGCGGTTATCTTTTGCACATGGAAGTCTGAAACCGTAGTCAACGAGTACTTTTTTCCTTGCTGAATCACCATGGTACATGCCTTTTATTTGAGGCAGCGTAACATGAGATTCATCAACAACAGTAAGAAAATCTTTCGGAAAATAGTCAAGCAGAGTAGCAGGCGGGGTTCCGGGAGCTCTTCTTTCTATTATTCGGGAATAGTTTTCTATTCCTGTACAATAGCCCATTTCTTTTATCATTTCAATATCATATTTGACCCGCTGTTCAAGCCGTTGTGCTTCTATAAGTTTGTTTTCGTTATTGAGTTCTACAAGTCTTTGCTGAAGTTCCTGTTTAATCATATCTATTGTTTCATCAACATTATCATCATCGGATAAATAGTGAACGGCGGGATAAATTACAACGGTGTCCGGAGTTTCTATAATTTCGCCTGTGACATTATCAATTCTGACAATTTTTTCAATTTCATCGCCGAAGAAATAAAATCTTGTAATTATCTTTTCATAAGCCGGCATAATTTCGACAACATCGCCTCTGGCACGAAAAGTTGAACATTTTAACTCTAAGTCATTTCTTTCATACCGGACGTTTACAAAGTGTTTTAGTAAATCATCTCTGTTAATTTCAGCTCCGACTTTGACTTCTATTGCTCCTTTGAAGTAGTTTTCAGGCAGACCTAAACCATAAATGCAACTTACTGATGAAATTACAATAACATCATCTCTTTCGTAAAGGCTTCTTGTTGTGTTGTGTCTTAATCTGTCTATTTCTTCGTTTATGGAGGAGGACTTTTCAATATAGGTATCAGTTCTGGGAATATAGGCTTCCGGTTGATAATAATCATAATAACTTATGAAATATTCAACGGCATTGTTAGGAAAAAGTTCCTTAAATTCGTTATATAATTGGGCGGCAAGGGTTTTGTTGTGAGCAATTATAAGGGTCGGTTTTTGCACCTGTTCTATAACATTTGCAATGGTAAATGTTTTTCCCGAGCCTGTAATGCCAAGCAGAGTTTGGGTATCAAATCCATCATTCACTCCGTTTACAAGTTCTTTTATTGCTTTTGGCTGATCTCCTGCCGGTTTATATTTTGAACTTATTTTGAATTCCCTATGCTCCATAGTTTATATTGTAGTACAAAATTTGTTTTGTTGTAACTTTTTGTAAATAGGATTAATTATTCGTTAAAGTTTTTTTTGCATAATCCGTTATAATAAGTAGCGAGGTAGTAAGTCATGAATATTTTTGCTTATTTTAAGAATATATTGTTATTTCCTGGATTTGTCAGAGAGTATATTTATATAGATTAACTGTAGAAAGGTTGTGTTATGGAAAAAATCTTACAAACGTTTAAGAAAATCTATCAGGGTGATAATATTGTTAAACGTCATTTAATCATTCCTCTGCTGCTGTTATTACCGTCAATGGCTGTTTCTTTTGTATCATTAATCGATAAAGAGACTCCTGCTATGGTATCTGCAGTGTTAGTTCTTTGCAGTATAGTTACATTGATATTGTCATTTATTCCGTTTGTTATGTTGTCGGGCCTCGGCTTAGATTTCTGTAAATCAAGATTAGAAGATAATAACGGTATACCGGCTGTTGACTGGTCAACTTTCCCTAAAGGATTAAAGGCTCTTCCTCTGTATATTGTATGGGGAATTTATTATTCCATTCTGGGATTAGTATTTTTCAGCGTTCCTATTGCATGTTTTATATTTGGTTTATCAATAATGAAGGAAAATCCGCTGCTATTTGTCGTGATAATTTTCCTATCTTTGTTCTTATGTTTTGTTTCTGCAATCTTAGCATATATGGTATCCCCATTCATGTGTTATATATTTATTAACTACAGCAGCGACTTCAAATACAAAGCTGAATTATTTAATCCCTTAAGCCTTTTTTCTTATATGAAAAAAGCCTTCAAAGATACAATTATTGTTTTATTTAAATATTTACTTGTCAATATGGTATTGAATACTGCGGCATCTCTTATAACAACAATATTTGCCGTTGTATTGGTTGGTTATATTATTTTTATCACAATTATAAGCCCTGAGGGTGCTGTATATACACCTTTAAATATAGCTATATTGACAATTTTAAGTTCAATAATGGCGGTATTCCAGGGTTATGTTATGGCAGTTACAGGTTTTGCAATGACTGATAATGTTGTTGAGATTTATAAAAATGAAATAGCTGCATCTTAAATTAAAGATAATTAAATATAAGTAAAAAGCAGGATAATTCAAATATCCTGCCTTTTATTTTATTATCTGTTATTTGCAAGTGCTAAAATGTTTTGAATGAATTCATCTTTGTCTGAAATATTTAAATTATTCTCTGTCTGAAGTTTTTTGTTTATATATGATGTTATCATTTTTTCCTGACGCTGGATTGAATATTCTTCCCAGTATGGAATTTTTCTGATTTTACTTATCAGTTTAGTTTCCAAGTCTTCAAGTTTATCAATTGAAGTTTCTTGAGAAGTTTCTATTGCTTTATTAAATGTTTTCTTCTCTGAGTTTGTCAATAAATCGGCACAAGGCTCTATTGTATTTGCTATAGTTCTTTTTGTTTGAATTTCTGCAGGTTTTGATATAAATCTAATGTTTTTACTTTCAAGCAAATCTTCTTCCGGTTTTTGAATTTTTCTTATAAATATGTCGTTGTTTTCTAATTTTTCTTTAAATCTTTCTGATAAGCCCATATTTTCTCCTACTGATTATTTAAGATATTTTCAAATTTTTTAACCATATTTTCTCTGAGAAGGTTGTCTGAAATATGTTGAGCCAGAGCTTTGTAGCTTTGTGCTACGTTAGTTGAACTGTTCAATATACTAACAGGAACCCCTTTGTTAATTGCTGACATTATTGCAAAATAGTTGTTTGGAATTTTCCAAAATATTTGTTTTGAAAGAACCTTTTCAATATCAGCTTCTTTTATTTCATCGTTTTCCATATATCTGTTTACAATAATTTTGGTTTTGTCTTTGTCATATCCGAGTTTATCAAACAATTCAAGACATCTTTGCGTGTTTCTTAGAGCCGGAAGGTTCGCAACGGTAACAAGAAGAATTATGTCTGAATTGTCTAATGCTGCAATGTTTTTTCCGTCAAAACTAGCTTCTGCATCTATTACAATATATGAAAAAGTGTCTTTTAATGTGTTAAACAGTTTTGCGATTTGTTTTGGGTGAATATTGTCAGCCTGTTTGAAATACGGCGGGTCTGCAAGAACATACAATGATGAATTTTTATATTTCTCAAGTGTGCTTAATAAAAAGGTTTCATTGATTTTATCGATGTTTTCAAGCATATATGATATATTAAACGAAGGTTTTAAGTCTAAAAATGTTGTTATATCTCCCATCTGGAAGTTTAAATCAATCAGAGCAACATTTTCTTTTGTAAGTTTTGATAATTCAAGAGCTAAATTTGTTGCAATTGAGGTTTTCCCGATTCCGCCTTTGTTTGAAAAAACTGATATTATTTTACATTTATTCAATTGTGGTTTTGGTTCTTCAAATTGGGTAATTATCTTATTTATAGCTTCAAATAATTCATTCTTTATAATTGGAATTGGTACAAATTCTCTTGCTCCCGCACGCATTATTTGTATAATTAAGTCAACCGAAGGATTGTCTGATAGAGCCAGAACCTTGCAATTTTTACACTGCTGGGAAACTTTTAGTATTAAGTCTAGCTTTGCCTGTTTATTTGTAGAAATATCAACGATAAATATAGAATTTCCTGATACTGTTGATAGTTTGTCAAGGATGTCGCTGTAATTAGTAATCTGTTCAAGCAAGTCAACATTGTCATATTCGCTCACAAAAAGTTTTAAAACTTCATTTGTTGAAAATTCATCAGTTAAAATCAATGCTGAAATTTTACTAGACATTACCTGAATACCCCTATGGATGTATTATATCATATTAGATAAAGTTGTGCAATTTTTAATAAAAAGCCCCATATAAGCGGATTTTGTTACCTGCTTGGCTCGCAGGTGGGTGGGAACCTAGACTAATCCGTTTCCCGCTGGCAACAATAATATCGGCGGGTATACTTCAGCGTCTTGAGAGTTAACCCTCCCTATTTATAAAAATGTAGGAACAAAATTAACGCCTATATAGAGCTTATTTTATTCTAGCATATATTTATCAAAGTTGTAAATAGTAAACTGTTTAATATTTTATTGATTTTAATGTTTCGTTTATTGATTGTTCAGCCATATCTGCATGAGCAAGGGCTTGATCAGCTGCTGTTAAGTTTGCACTGGACGGCGGAACCATACCTATTGGTGAAGGTATATATGTTCTTACCGGCTCTTGTTCTTTATTTTGATCCTTGGCAGTTTGAGTTTGAGAAGTCGTCGTTGTAGTAGTTGTTGTCGTTACTGTTTTTGTTGTCTGTGCCGGGTTTTGACCGTTCAATCGTTGTTTAATTAAGTTCGAATCAGCAAAGTTTTGCGGGTTGCTGTTCGGGATTGATTTGATTGTTGTTTGCGTTGTAGTAGTAGTTGTTGTTCCCGGTGCCGGTTGAACAGGTTTAGTTTGATTTTGCTGCGGGTTTGTTGTAACCGGAGTAGTTGCAGCCGGTGTTGTTGTTTCTTCTTTGTCTTCATCAAGTACGGACTGGGTTGGTCTGCCGAAGATTTTGTGAGCTCCTTTTGTTGTCCATTTTGCGATTAACGGTGATATTAACATCATCGGAATTGCAAATCTGATACCGTAACCTAATGCGTTCTTGCCCCAGTATTTTGATTTTCTTAAGAAGTTCAGATTAAATTTATCTTTTGAAATATACGGTTTTGTCCTTTCTATACCTATAGTTAACAGATTAGCTGCTTTTTTCAAAAGTTTTATGAATGGGTTTTTAACTCCGGCCATAAGTTGTCTGTTTAAAGCTTTTTTACGCATTTTGTGCATATTTCTGCCGTACAATTTATGATTTTTATTGAATAATTTAAGATTTTCTCTATATGCTTTAACTTGATCAGCTGTCATTCCTAAGTATTTAAGACCGCCGGCTTTATGCATAGCCCAGATACCCAGAGGCAAAGCTAAGAAATATGTAAAGTCATTTACAAATCTTTCTGCTAAAGTTTTACCTTTTTCACCTTTTGGAGCATTGAATGTATGGATTAACATATCCGCAAAGATGAATGCCTGCATTGCGACAGCCAGTTTACCTCCGGCAAATCTGTTTGTGCAGCCTTCTGTCAGATATCCGAATGCTTTACCTACAAATTTCCCGAATTTTGTTTTTGCACCTGTTTTTAAAGACAAATCAAATTTATTTGCCAGTTCGGAGATTCCGACTTCTCTGCCAAATAAGTGGCTTATTGCTTTGCCAATTGCTCCGTCTTTTTTCCAGATCATAACTTTTAAGTTTTGATCTCCTTTTCTCAAAGCTTTTAAGATTTCGTCCATATGAGTTAGAGCATAATCTTCGTTTGTAAGTTTGCGATAATGAGCAATTGAATCAAAGCCTAAACCTTTTGTTATTTTTAGTTCTTTTAATCTTAATTCTTTGAATTTATTTAATAATGCAGAATCAGAACTTTCCAAATATGAACGGAGTGTTTGTCTGTTTACTTCATCTCCTAATTCTGTCATTTTTGAGGTTATTAGTCTGATTTTATCTTTTTTGCCGAGCTTGTTGAAAGTTGCTTCTAATTGCTGAGGAATTTCTTTGAAGTATTTTAATTCTTCGTCCTGTAATTTTAGACGTTTTTCGTGTTTTGACAATCCTTTAACGCTGTTCATGAAATTGTCAATATAAGCTTTATCTTTTCCGTATTGCTGTAATTGGATACCGTTTTTGGCAGGTTTTAGGAATTCTTCAAATACCTGTCTTGTATCGGCTTCTAAAAATCCGTCCAGCCCCGCAGCGGGAACTTTTACCAGTTTGCATTCAGGGTTTGTTTTATGATTTCTTAATGCATAGAAAATTCTATTTTTCGGATTGCTTGAAATTTTGTCTACATAACTTTTGATAGCATTATACTGTTTCCCGACCCATTGTCCGAAACTGCTTTTAAATAATCTGCTTTCTGTTACTTTGTTTGATAATTTATCTGCTTTACCGGTAATTTTGCCTAATATACTTTCATCATAAGTTCCGTTACATTTTTTACTGAACTTATCCATACCTTGAGCGATTATATACCATGTGCCAAGTCCGACAGGTAAAGTATACGGACTTGTTGCCATATCAGAACTGTTTTTTACTCTGTTTCCAAGTTCCGTATCTCCGACATTTTTTGGAACTCCCTGCATAGCTGTGCTGCCCTGCATAGCTGGTACAGGGTTTTGTTGAAAATGTATGGGCTTGTTATTCTGTATGCTTGGAATATTTAAACTGTTTATTGATTGTTCTGACATGCTACTTTCCTATTTTCCCTACAAGTATATAAAAACATAGAACATCAATAAGTTGCCTAAATTTTACAATAATTAAAATAATATTACGAAATGTAACAAATAAACTAAAAGCTGAAATTTTTATATAAGTATATACTTTATATATATACGAAGAGCAAATTAAAAGAAGAGAGATGAAATAATATGGCAGTAGCAAATTTAAAGAAATTGGACAAAAAATTGACTGATATTTATAAAGATCAGGTTACAACAACGGTCGCAGCAGTTCAGGAACCGTTCGTGGATAAGTCTGATTTACTTTTAGAGCAAATGAATTTTATTGCAGCATATAATAAACAGCTGCTGCATATAGCATAAAAGTTTTTTATAATAACTCCAATTTAATTTTTCCCCTACAAATTTTTTACCCCTGATGTCTTTTTGATATCAGGTTTTTTTTGTCTTTTTCTTTATAATGTAGTTGCAAAAGTGCTGATAATATAATATATTTGAAATATCAATGTAATAAGGAGAATGTATGTTGAAATTCAATAATATCAATATATTCGGGGGGGGGGTAACCTTTTAAGAGCTTTATTTAGCGGATATATGGCATCTTCTATAAAAAATAAATTTAAGGCATTTACTCTGGCAGAAATTTTAATAACAATTGGGATAATCGGTATAATTGCCGCAATAACTATACCGAATTTGATAACAAGGTACCAGAAAGCTAAAGTTGAAACTCAATTGAAGGCTTTTATTTCTATAATAAATAATGCTGCAAGGCTGTCGATTGTTGATAACGGTGATATAGACGGCTGGATTCAATCAGAAAAAACTTATTCTTATGATGAAACGGAAGATTTTTTAATGCAATATTTGCTGCCTTATATGAAGTATGTTACGTTAAGACGAAGTGATTCCGGTATTGGAGAGCAAGGAGCTTGGGTTGTTTTATTAAATGGCAGTGCTATGTGGATACAGATTGATCATAATGGTGCGGATATACTCTTTTTTGCTGACGGAAACGGAGATCATGACGGACCAAATAACAGATTTCAGTTTCAATTTGCAAAGTTTTCAGGAGACTCTCATTCCAGTTTAAACAGTGCAAGTTTTGTGGAACCTTATATTTTTAACTGGAATGGCAGCGAAGAGCAATTAAAAAGCGGAAGCCAATATTCTTGCTATTTTGGCTGTACGCACTGTGGTTATTGTGCAAAACTTATACAGTTAAATAGTTGGAAAATTCCTGACGATTATCCCTGGAATTGGCGATTTACAGATAATTAACTAACTTGAGTATGAGAAATTTCCAGGCTTAAGAACACCACTCTGAACTTAATTCAGCGTAGGAATTTAAGTTTGGAAAGACAATAATCTAATATTTAATTTTTGAAGCTCTGTCCATTTCCCTTTTTTGGTCTTTTTTTGCAATATCATCTCGTTTATCGTGAAGTTTTTTACCTTTGGCAAGTCCGATTTCAACCTTTGCAAAACCTTTTAGTATAAAGACTTCAAGCGGAACTATTGTATATCCGTCTTTTTTTATTTTAGAATGCATTTTCAGAATTTCTTTTTTTGTTAAAAGAAGCTTTCTTGTTCTTTCTGCTTTATGGTTATATCGATTTCCCTGTTCGTAAGGAGAAATATGACAGTTATATAAAAAAATTTCATTATCTTCTATTTTGCAGAAACTGTCTTTCAAATTTATGGCATTTTTCCTTATGGATTTTATTTCAGTTCCCGTTAAAACAATTCCGGCTACATATTTTTCAAATATTGTGTAGTCGTGAAATGCTTTTCTATTTGTTGTAATGACTTTTTTATCCATATTTTTATTATATCATGGAATAATTATTGAACAGATGTTTTCCCTCGTTCTTCTTTTATTATTTCTGCCAGTTTCTGTTCCAGCAGTTTTATTTTTTGCGGAATTTTGTATGTGGTATATTTAACGGGTTCTGCTTTTGGCATATTTTTGTATCTGTATAATTTTTCTATTTCTTTTTGATATTTGTTTCCTGTCCTGTATTTGTTTAATTTGAGTTTCATAATGTATCTTATATTTTGTAATAAATCAATCTTTTCCGGATTGGTATTTACAGAAAGGTAATTATCCAGAGCAGTTTCTGTTAATGTTTTACTTGAGCAAATAATATTGGAGAGCTTTTGCTGGTTGGAATTATTTATATTTTTGTTAATTGAATTTACTCCCCTGTTATTAATTTTAGGGTTTAGTATTCTTGTGAATAATTCCAGTGTTGACTGCAAAATATTACCAATCTGAAATTTTGATATTTTATTTTCAGAATCGACCGGTATAGATAGTATATAACCGTTAATTTTTCCTTTATTATCCAGATAAAGTGAAGTATAGCTCTTTATTGTATCGGGATCAGCAATAACTTCTAAATTGATATTTTTAGGAACAAACTTTTTGAGTATCTGGCTAAAAATGTTCAATGATAAATTTCCATAAACAAATGTACCTTTTAAGTTCTCAAAAAATTGATCGTTCAGTTCTGCTGCTTTTCGGGTTCTTGCCTGATATGTTCCCTTTGCTTTTTTTAAAGGCAGGTGAGTTTTTGCATTATTTATTGTCAGTTTTATCATAGCAACTTAAACAAAACCACTGAATAAAATTTTTTGCTAGTTATATAGAAAACATTTACATTTATGAGTATCGGAAAAAATGGTTTCTTCCGGCGGATTTGTTTTGCATTTTTCAACTGCATACGGGCATCTTGTATGAAATTTGCAGCCTTTGGGAATATTTTCAGGAGATGGAAGTTCTCCTTGCAGATGTATTATTTCTTTTTTACTGTCTGGATTTAATTCAGGAACGGAACTTAATAAAGCTTTAGTATAAGGGTGTTTCGGTTCAGAAAATAGTTCTTCAGTTGTTCCAATTTCGATAATTTCACCCAGATACATAACGGCAATTCTATCTGATATGTATTTTATTACACTTAAATCGTGGGAAATAAATAGAAAAGTAAGTCCGCTTTCATCTTTTAGCTGTTTTAAAAGATTGATAATTTGAGCTTGAATACTCACATCTAAAGCACTTACGGGTTCATCTGCTATAATAAATTCAGGATTTAATATCAATGCTCTTGCAATGGCAATTCTTTGTCTTTGACCTCCTGAAAATTCGTGTGGATAAAGTTCTAAACAATTTTCGTCCAGTCCTACTTTTTTAATTCTATCTTTGACAATTTCTTCAATTTCTTTTTTAGAAAGTTCGGTATTTATTTCAAGCGGTTCTTTGAGAATTTGACCTATTCGCATTTTGGGGTTAAGGCTGGAATATGGATTTTGAAATATAATTTGAACTTTTTTATAAAAATTTTTTAACTCTTCTCTTTTTTTTAAGTTTAATATATTTTTGTTTTCAAGAAGAATTTCTCCTGATTGGGCTTCTACAAGTTTCATAATTGCTTTTGCAAGAGTAGATTTCCCGCATCCTGATTCTCCGGCAATTGCAAGAATTTCTCCTTTTTTTACTTCGAGGGTGACATCATTTACTGCATTGACAGTTTTAGGTTCAGATAAAAAGCTGCTTTTTGTTTTATATATAACGTTTAAATTTTTTATTTCTAAAATGTTTTCAACCATATAATTATATATAACCTAAAATATAAAAAGAAATAATACCTGATTAGTTTATTTCATGTCTGCCTTCTATAGCTTTTGCAATTGTCATTTCGTCAGCATATTCCAAATCCGCACCAATAGGTAGTCCAAAAGCTATGCGTGAAACTTTTATACCAAAAGGTTTTATAAGTTTTGTCAGGTATAAACTGGTTGCTTCTCCTTCTACCGAAGGACTCAGTGCAAGTATTATTTCTTTAACTTCCTCATTTGTAAGCCTGTTTAGCAGTTCTTTAATTCTTATATCTTCAGCACCGACTCCGTCAATAGGTGATATCAACCCTTGTAAAACGTGGTATAATCCCTTATATTCGTTTGTTTTTTCTATAGCAATTAAATCTTTTGTTTCAGATACAACACAGATTGTTGAGCGGTCACGCTGAGTTGATGAGCATATTTCACAAGGACTTTGTGCAGACAGGTTGAAGCAAATATCACAGGTATGCGTATTTTGTTTTGCTTCAACCACTGCTTGTGCAAATTTTTCAACATCAGCCGCTGACATTCTCAAAAGATAAAAAGCCATTCTCTGTGCAGATTTAGGTCCGACAGACGGAAACTTTTGAAACTGTTCGATTAGTGCTGCTATTGCTTTTGGATAAATCATTAGAAATTTAACCCCGGAATTTTAATCCCGCCGGTAAGTTGTTTCATTCTTGAAGACATTTCTTCTGAAGCTTTGTCATTAGCTTGTTTTATAGCTGCAGAAATTACATCTTCAAGCATTCCTATTGTTTCAGAATCAACTGAAGACGGATTTTCAGGGTTTATTGCTTCTGCAGCAATTTTAATAGATTTAAATTTTCCTTGTCCGTCGCATACAACTTTTACTGCTCCGCCTGCTGATTCTCCGGTGATTTCCAGTGCTGAAAGTTCTTTTTGTATTTGTTCAGCTCTTTTTTGAGCATTTTGAACTTGTTTCATCAGGTTCATTAAATTCATTCCCATGTCTTTTCTCCTTAAGTCTGTATTTATAACTCTCTTATACTTTTCTTATAGTACATTTTATTATACAATAAAAATATGGAGAAGAAAACTTATTTACAAGAATCTGTAAAAAACGGGCGGCTCATCAGGTGGACTATGATGCCGCTGAAGGTTTATATTGCTCCGATGAAATTTTATTCAAAACAAGGACAAGATGCCAAATACCGTCAGTATGTTAAAAAGGCACTTGATGAATGGCACAAGGTTTCAAATGGAAAAGTTTCGTTTGTAATTGTTGATTCATTACTAACTTCTAATATAAATATAGATTGGAAAAGGGTTGAGCGTCAGGCTCTCGGACATTGTTATTTTCAATATGATAAAGCAAACAGGCTATATAGTGCAGAAGTTGCAATCGGGCTGACAGAAGGTCTTGTTCATGCCGATTATATGGACGAAGGAGAGGTTTATCACACTATTTTGCATGAAATTGGCCATGCCGTCGGGTTGGGTCATAGTCCTTTTAAAAAGGATATTATGTATACTCCGCACCAAAAAGGAGTTATGCATGTGGGGGAAGGTGACAGATTATCTGTAAATTGGTTGTATACTTTTCCTTCCGGAAAAACCGTTCAGGAAATTGCTTCAAAATACGGTGTATCGGGTTCTGATATAGATGAAGTTGTTGCAAGAATTATTTCAAAGCAGGCAAAGACTGAATTTGAAAAAGTTAAGGAAAATATAGCTCCACAGCCTAAGAGAGATCTTTTGGAAGAGTCTGAAAGTATTGCGAATTTAAGAAAATATCATATGGCATTGCAAAATATAAAAATCCCTAATGAATTAACCGAACAGATAAGAAAACATCACAGAGATAATAATAGATGATAAAGTTTTAAATTTTTTAGATGATGTTTAGTCTGGTAACTATATATTATATAATTAATGTAAAATTTTTATGGAGGGTTTTATATGTTTAAACAAAACAAATTTTTAGGAATTATGTTTGGTATAGCTATATTTGCTATGTTTTTTGCTAATTCTGCACAAGCTGCAAGATATTATTGCAACGGAAGATATTATACTGACCCTTGCGGAGCGTTGCGGACATTCGGCAGTAATGGTTTGGATGTTTGTTTAAATAGTGATGAATATAAAGAATATAAAAAAGCTGCATTTTCCAGTAACTGTGAAAAAACTATGACCAAAACAAGACACTGGGGTAATTGCAGCGGAACGGCGGTAATGGGTGCAAAAACTAAGAAAGTTATCCAGTATTCTGCAACTGATGATTATTGTTTGAAAAAGATTAAACAACAGTATCCGAATAAGTATTAAATTTGATAAGACAGGATTGAGACAGTGGTATTTGGCAAAAATAATCAAATATCACTGCCTTTGCTTATGCTGAATTGTAAACAATATTTATCCCTTTTGCCATAATATTTTTTTTGTGTATAATTAGTGAGTAAGTAAAAATAAGTTTTTATTTATAGGGATATAAGAAGGTAAATTTATGACAGTTCAAGATTGGTTTGAAAAGCGTAAAGAGGCTCAAATTCAAAGAAGAGCACTTGAAGCTAGAGTAGAAATTGAGGCAAATCCTGAATTATGGACAAAATGTGTTCATTGTGATGCCCAGTTGTTACGAAAAGATATTGAAGATAACTATATGGTTTGTCCTGTGTGTGATTATCATTTCAGAGTGAATGCCAGAACCCGTATTAAACAGTTGTTTGATGAGGGCTCATTTGAAGAATTATTTTCGGAAATAAAGCCTACAGATCCGTTAGAATTTGTTGATACGGAATCTTATAAAAACAGGCTGGAGGCTGCTCAGAAAAAAACAGGACTTGATGATGCCGTAGTTACCGGATTAGCTTCAATAAACGGACACAAATTGGCTGCTGCGATTATGGATTTTGATTTTATGGGCGGCTCAATGGGCAGTGTTGTTGGAGAAAAAGTTACCCGTATTATGGAAAAAGCTATAGAATTAAGACTTCCTGTTCTCGCTATCACATCATCAGGCGGTGCAAGAATGCAGGAAAGTGCATTGAGTCTAATGCAGATGGCTAAAACATCTTGTGCTTGTGCAAGATTAGATGAAGCCGGATTGTTATATATAAATTTAATTACCGATCCTACTTTCGGCGGTGTTACTGCAAGTTTCGGAACCTTAGGTGATATTATTATTGCCGAACAGGGGGCAAGAGTCGGGTTCGCCGGCAGACGTGTTATTGAACAAACTATTAGGCAGAAATTACCTTCTGATTTCCAGACTGCAGAATATTTGATGAAATACGGCCAGGTTGATATTGTTTCTTCCAGAAAAAATCTGAAGGATACCTTGTCAAATGTTTTGGCTATGCATGAATAAGGAGTAGTAGTATGTCTACCGTTTTAGATTTTGAAAAACCTATACTGGAAATTCAGGAAAAAATTGAGGAACTAAAAAAAATGAGTTTGGAGTCCGGAATGGATTTAGATAAAGATATAAAAGTTTTAGAACAAGAGGCAGAAGATTTCAAAAAAGAATTGTTTGCTAACCTTGATCCTACACAGAAAATTCAAATTGCACGTCATCCAGAAAGACCTAACTTTATGGATTATGTAAATCTTATGTGTACGGATTTTGTTGAACTGCATGGTGACAGAGTTGGTACAGATGACAGAGCAATTGTCGGCGGATTGGCTAAGCTTGACGGAAAACCTGTTATGATTATCGGTACTATGAAAGGTAAATCAACAAAAGAAAATTTAGAGTATAACTTTGGTATGCCGCAGCCTGAAGGATACAGAAAAGCTTTGAGGTTGTTTAAGCATGCTGATAAGTTTCATATTCCAATAGTTACAATAATTGATACTCCAGGAGCATACCCCGGGATAAGTGCGGAAGAGCATGCTCAAGGAGCTGCAATTGCTACGAATTTGAGAGAAATGCAAAAACTCGGGGTTCCTGTCATTGCTATTATTTCAGGTGAAGGCTGTTCCGGCGGAGCATTAGGTTTGGCTGTTGCAAATAAAGTTTATATGCTTGAACACGCATATTATACCGTTATTTCTCCGGAAGGGTGTGCTTCTATATTATGGCGGGATGCTTCTAAAAATCTCGAAGCTGCTACGGCATTAAAAATTACCGCACCTCACTTGTTAAAGTTCGGAATTATTGATGGAGCAATAAAAGAACCGGTAAGAGGTGCTCATACTGATTATGAAGCTATGGCTGCCGAGATGAAAAAAACTATTATTGAAGCTCTTGGTGAATTATCCGGCATGTCTGCTGAAGATTTAAGAAATCAGCGTTATGACAAGTATAGAAAAATGGGTGCTTATATTACTGCATAAAATTTGTTTAATATAGTTTTTAAAAGGTGGGATTTTATATATCTCACCTTTAAGTTTAAGGATAGAATTATGACTGATAAATATTACGAACTAAAATTGAGAATAAATCCCTTGATGGAAGATTTAATTTCTGAAATATTTTTTGATAATTTTGATTGTGAAGGCGTTGTATTAGCTGAGGAAACTTATAAAGATTTAGAAATGGTTTCAACAACAGAAGGTGTTTTAAGAATATTTTTAAAGAATGACTATGGAGATTCTTTTGAAGATTTGAAATATGATATTGAAAATGTTTTAGATTTGCACAGGCAAGAATTCCTTTTGAGAGGTTTGAATGAAGATGATCTTGGTTCGTGGGAATTCGTTCTGGAAGAAAAAGAATCTGAAGACTGGTCTAAAAAATGGAAAGAACAATGGGATGTAACTCATGTCACAGATAGAATTGCAGTTGTTCCAGATTGGATTGACTATAAGCCTAAAGATAGTGAAGTTATTATAAAACTTGAACCTGGTTGTGCTTTTGGAACCGGTACTCATCAGACAACTCAATTGTGCATGAAAGCTCTTGAAAAGTATATGAAACCCGGAGATAGAGTTGCAGATGTCGGAATGGGCAGCGGAATTCTTAGTGTTCTTGCAAAGAAACTCGGTGCATCATACGTTTATGGCTGTGATAATGATGAATCTGTAATAGATGTTGCAAAGGAAAATGCAGCAAAAAATTCTGTTGATTGTACCTTTGAACTGGGTACGGCGGATAAAATTGATGAGAAGTTTGATTTTGTTTGTGCAAATATTTTACATTTTGTGCTGGCAGAGATTATGCCTGATTTAAAACATATTATGAAACAGGGAGCTGTTATGTCTTTATCAGGAATTTTAGATGAAAAGAAACAAATGGTAATAGATGCTTATAAAAAAGCAGGTCTTGAACTGGTGGAAGAAATTCCTCAGGATCAATGGACTTCTTTTGTTGTTAAAAGAATAGATTAAGGAGAGTTTAATATGTCAAAAACTGCGATTATTATCCCTGCGAGGTATGGTTCTTCAAGATTAGAAGGAAAACCTCTTTTGAAGGTTGCAGGAAAATCTGTTATTCAATGGGTTTATGAAAAGGCTAAGCAGGCAGAACTTGCAGATATGGTTATTGTTGCAACTGATGATAAAAGAATTTTTGATGAGGTAAAATCTTTCGGCGGAGAAGTAGAGATGACTTCAGTTGAGCACAAATGCGGTTCTGATAGAATAATGGAGGTGGTTTCAAGACATCCGGAAATTTCTTACATCTGTAATCTTCAGGGTGATGAACCTTTAATTAAACCGGAAAGTATTGATTCTGTAATTCGTAATGTCAAAGATGATAGTATTGCGGATATTTCTACTCTAATTAGAGTTTTGACAAAAGAAGAGGAGATAAATAATCCTAATCTTGTCAAGTGTGTAATTGATAAAAACGGTTATGCTTTGTACTTTTCCCGTTCAAAAATTCCTTATGAGAGAAATATTGGTAAGGCTGTTTTTTATGGACATATAGGTATTTATGGGTATAAACGTGAAGCGTTGCAAAAGATGACAAGTCTGCCGCAGACTCCTCTCGAATGTGCTGAAAGTCTTGAACAGCTTAGAGCTTTGGAAAATAGTATGCATATAAAAACGTCAATAGTTGATTTTGTACCTGTTGGTATTGATACAAAAGAAGATTTAGAAAAATTCAGGCAGATTGTTGAAGCAAAACTGAATAATTAATTAAAAAATGTGCTTGCAATTTTTTGTAAATTAGTGTAACATACTGTTATAAAACTATAGAAAAATAAATAAATCGTAATATTTTTCGCGAGTTTGTGAACTATTGTATAAGATTTTGTAAAAGTAAGTAAGGAAAAGACTATGACAGAAAATGTTGAAATGCCTAATGAATCGGAAGATCGTCAACGTATTCTATTAGCTGATGATGAAGCTAGTATCAGACGTATTTTGGAAACCCGCTTAAAGATGGCAGGTTATGATGTTTATACAGCTCAAGATGGAGAGGAAGCTGTTGCTGCATTTAACAAATATAATCCTGATCTTGTTGTGCTAGATGTTATGATGCCGAAAATGGACGGCTATGGCGTAACAAGAGAAATTAGAAGAACTTCTGATGTTCCTATTATTATTCTTACGGCTTTGGGTGATGTTTCAGAAAGAATCACAGGTCTTGAATTGGGTGCCGATGATTATGTTATTAAGCCTTTCAGCCCGAAAGAACTTGAAGCGAGAGTTAAAGCTGTATTAAGAAGAACAAATAACAGGGAAATGGTTACTCCGGCAGGAAAAGTTACCAAAAATGTTATTACAACAGGTAATATTAAAATTGATACGGCAAGACGTCAGGTATATAGGAAAAATGAGAGAATCAGACTTACCGGTATGGAATTCAGTCTGCTCGAATTGTTAGTCAATAATTCAGGTCAGGCTTTCTCCAGAAATGAAATTTTACAGCATGTTTGGGCTTATCCGCCTGATCATAGAATTGATACACGTGTTGTTGATGTTCATATATCAAGATTACGTTCAAAATTGGAAACCGATCCGGCTAATCCCGAACTGATTTTAACAGCCAGAGGCATAGGATATATGTTCCAGAGAATAAGTTAAAAAATAAAGTTAAAAGTCATAGTTTGATTGAAACTATGACTTTTTAATTTATGACTTTTCTTCGGAGTTAATATTGCTGACTTTGAGTGTTAAAAAGTTCTAGACAAAATTTTTTTTTATGATAACATTAATTTGAACCTTAGATGGCGGGTGTCGCCAAGTGGTTAAGGCCTCGGATTGTGGTTCCGATATTCGTGGGTTCGACCCCCATCACCCGCCCCATTTATCAAATTTGCCTCTTCGGAGGCTTTTTTGTTAGGACTATTTCGGTTTTGATAAATTCAAAAGTCACATAATTTGACATATTTTATTTGTTGATTATATAATTGGCTAGGTTTAAAGCGGAGTTGTATATTATGGAGATTTCTAACAGGTATTACACTGCAAATGTCGGGTTTAATGGCTCTATTCACAAGTCTGTTAATAAAATTTTTAAAAATTTAAAAACAGATTTGCCGGAAGGAGTAAAGCTGGCTGATGATGTTGTTGTGACTGCGGATGATGTTTATAAGAATTTATATAATTATGTTAGTAAAACAGATAAGAATGTAGAATTGTATTATCGAAATCCTAATATATTTCAAAATATTTTTTCTTCAGATCCTTATCGCGGGTTTAAGTTTAGAAATAAGGTTACCAAAAAGGAAATTCCCGGCGGAACAAATCCCGTACGCTATTTTCAGGGGTTCATATTAAATCCGGTAAAGGAATGTGTCAGTGCATTGGGTAAAGATATCATTTCTCCGGAACTCAACCCTTCTTCCCGTAAACAGTGGACTTCCTGTCAATCAAAATGGGTTAATTATTTGTGCGATTATAATAGCGAAATTTTTGATAACGGGTTTATATATGAAATTCGAGCTCCGTACAAAGCTTTTTTCTGGAGTATAGTAAAGTTTATAATTGCTCTTATCCCTAAAATTGAAACTCATCCATATAATGAAGCAAATTTGAAAAGTTTAAATAAATGGGTTAATGAATTAGTTTCAAAATCCAAGCCGGAAGATGTGAATGCTCTTTTGAGATAAAACATTTGTTTTAAAGATTTGATTGTTATATTTCTTAATAACCTTTTATTTGTATAGCAAATTATACTTGGTACGGTTTTATATATAGCCGGAGGTATTTTTATGATTTATACAGAACATTTAAATTCTGTATCCTTTAATGGTAAGATTATTGATTCTCATGTTCACTGCGGCAAATGGACAAATGATAATTTCCCTGTAAAGTCTGTAGTGGAATTTTTTAATAGAAAGTTTAATAATGGAAAAGATACAGTAGACAAAGTTATTATTTCAAATTTGGATTGTGTTATAAACAATGTAAATAAACGCCCTTTTAAAGATGAAATTACCGGTAATATTGATTTATTGCGAAAAAGTCTTTCTGACTCCAGATTTGTCCCGTTTGTAGTTTGCCAGCCGGGTTACGGGTGTGCTGATAATATTGAACTTTTAATAAATTCTTATCCGGGAGTTGTAAAAGGTTTAAAATTTCACCCGGCTTGTCTTGATTTGCCGGCTAATGATATAAAATATTTTCCGTATATGAAACTTGCACAGAAGTATAATTTGCCTTGTTTATTTCATAGTGAGGTTTTAACGGATGATGCAGGAAATCTTATCAGAAATGGTGTTTCTGATCCTGAATTTATATATGAAACAGCTCGCAATTTTAAAGATGTACCTGTTATACTAGGTCATATGGGGTTAGGCGGCGACAAGGCTCATGAAGCCGGTATCAAAACTCTTATTGATTCCATTGATAATGCTGATGCAAAATTGTATGTAGATTTAGCCTGGGTTGACTGGGATAATCCTGCGAAACCTCATATTGTTGAAGTTATTGATAAGCTTTTGCATACATCAAAAGGTGATAAAACTGAAAGATTATTATTCGGAACAGATGCTCCGCTTGGGGTTTTCGGAGAAAAGGCTCTAATTCAAAAAGGTTCATATGATAATAATATTAAAAATATAAAAAGTGCTATTCGTGAACATTTTGGTTCAGATGCAGATAAACTGATAAGCAGGGTTTTTTATAGAAACAGTAAAAAACTTTTGAACAACAGCGGAATTAATTATTCAGCATAACAAAAAAGAGTCCGAAAGGACTCTTTTTGTTCCATATTCAATATTGATTTATTTAACAGCTTCAGCAGGTGCAGCCGGTTCAATTGGCTCAGCCGGTTCAACTTCAGGAGCTGGTTCCTGCTCAAGCTGCATCATCAATTGACGCATTCTTTCATGTCTTCTGTGCATTCTTTCTTTATGAGCCTTTTTAAACTCTGCTCTGCGTTCTTGTTTAATTTTTTCAAGTTTTTTCAGTTGTTTTTTAGTTAAGATAGCTTCAAAGTCTTTTTTACCTTGAGCTTTTATGTCCCAGATTTGTTTTTTTAGAGCAAATAGATCTTTTCTTACAGGGGCAAGTTTTTCTTGTCTTTCTTTTAGAGTTAATTTCATATCAAAGATTTCTTGCATTTCCTGATGTTTTAATTTTATTTGTTCTTTAATAGGTTTGATTTTTTCAAATTCAGATTCTCTGATTTGTTTTGCCTGTGCTTTTTGTTCATCGGTTAATTTTAATTCTTCCTCAAATTGTTTAATTGCTTCACAGTGCATTTTCTTTATTTTTTCAGGACATCCTGCATTTGGACCAGGACATTCTTTTTTTATAGGACATGGGCCTTGAGCTTCAGGAACGGCTGTTTCTTGAGCAAAAGTTGTTAAAGATGAAGTAAGTGCGATAACCCCAGCTAAAATTAATAATTTTTTCATTTCTCTTCCTTTCGTTTTCTACTACTAATGAGATGTTTCATTCTACATGCATATAACGATTTAATTTTTATTTTTGTTCATTTTTTCTATTTTTATTATATTTGTTTTTAACAATTTGTCTAGATAAATATTAGAATTTGTGTTAAAATCAAGCTTATTGGAGGGGAGTATGGACAAGAAAAAAAGTGTTATTAAGATAATATTATTTGTTTTGCTAATAATTTTGGCAGCCGGATTAAGGTTGCTATATATAAATACTTCCTTCTGGTATGATGAAGCATGTTCTTGGTTTACGGCATCTAAAGCATTTCCAATGGGGATTATTGATAATCTTTTACATCTTGATTTGCAGCATACTCCGTTATATTTTTTCATTCTGCATTTTTGGATGAAAATTTTTGGAGATTCTGAAGTTGCTATCAGATCTTTATCTGTAATTTTTGCTATCGGAACAGTGCCTCTGGTTTATACTGCGGCTAAAAAACTTACCTCAGTGAAAAATGCAATTATTGCGGTTCTTTTGGCTGCCGTAAGTCCTATTCTTGTGTTCTTTTCTACAGAGGCAAGAATGTATCCGCTGGTTATCTTTATGGTTATTTTATCCGTAAATTATTTAATTGATTTTGAACAGAAAAATGATATAAAATCTCTGATTAAATTAGTATTTGCAAATCTTCTAATCCCTTATACTCTTGTAGGCGGAATTTTGTATAATGTTTCTCTTGTTATTTGCTATGGATGTTATTTATTTAAAGATAACAGAGAAAAGTTTTTCAGGTATATAAAGGCTGCTGTTGTTGAATTCATACTGCTTATTCCGTATTTTGTTCTTATCGGCTATTATGCTAAAATGCGAAGTTTGTTCGTTGTAAGGCATGAAGGACCCCTTGCATTTTTTAATATAATTGATTTAATCAGGAATTTCTTTGGTATTATTCTGACTCCAAATCCGTATTGGCCTGAATTAAATCCCTATGTTGTAACTCTGGTATTTACACTGCTTGTCATTGTTCCTTGTGTTTATTTCGTATACGGTTTGGTTCAAGGCTGTAAGCTTTCTGAAAAATTTTTGCAAGTCTTGTATTTTATATTCTTTTTAAATTTTGGACTTGCCGTAGTTTGTTCATATTTTGAAATAAGTATATTTACGGTTCGTTATTATTTATACTTGCTGCCTCCGTTATTTATACTCGCTGTTATCGGCTTGTCAAAGAAGCTCTCTTTTAAGCATCTTGGCATTTTCGTGTCTATCTTTATAGCATCAGCCGTGTCATATAATATTCAACAACTTGATGTAATGTATCATTTAAAATTTTTCGCATTTGAAGCTGTGAAGGCTGAAGCCGATGAGTTAAAACTGGGAAAAGATGATGTAATTATTATGCCGTTAGGTTCTGATGCTCCGTATTATTTCAGAAAGCCCGGATCTTCCAAAGTTTTCAATTTCGATTTTCATAAAGAGGTAAGAAATCCGTATAATTCTAATTATTATGATGCAGAACAGCAGAAGTTAATGGACAAACCTGCAAAATATGGTGTTATTTATGATGCGGTGTTTGCAAATACTTATTTTTCAGAAAATCATTTTAAATATTTTACAAAAGAGGTTAATTCTTATGTGCCTTCCGGAAGATATGTATTGGTAGCATTATATGGCGGTGATGTTAATGCTATAGTTCAGCTCAGGGATTTACGTAAGTCTATTTCAAGCGTTCAGGATATTAAAGACAGGTGTCTTGATATTATGCTGCAAAAATATATTTATGATATGGGTGAACTATTGAATTTGGATTTTGATTTAATGAATTCCTATACTAAGGATAATTATACATATTTTATATTTAAAAAAAGATAATATGATTATTTATAAGTTATTATTATAATAATAAACAGAGGCTTTATGTTAAATAAGATTATCAGTGTATTGTTATTTTTTATATTGTGTGTTTCTTCCGGATTAGTGTATGCAGAAACTTCCGAAGTTGAAACATGGCAGAAAGTTTCGGATAATAATTATATAAATCCTGATGGTGTTGTAGGTACAGAAGATATGTATGGATTTACGTTTATATTGAAATCTTATAACAAAGGTCAGTATGAACCTGTTAATGGTCAAAAAATTCAGTATACATTAAGCCAGTATACAATAGATTGTGTGAAAAGACTTTATAAAATAGGAGTTATAGATTCTTACGGTTATCAAAATAATTTTGTAAACGGTGATTATAATAAATATGCTAAATTTCAGCCTATAGTTTCAGGAACGGCCGTAGGTGCTGTTGCTGCAAAATTATGCAGACCCTAGATTTCCATAAAAAGACCTTGAATGAAGTGAAAATTCAAGGTCTTAAGAGTTTTTGTATTTATGTCTTTTTATTATGCTGCAGTGTCTAATTTTTTACCTGCTTCAGGAGTTTTAGTTTCAGAAGGTTTTGTTTCCGCAGGTTTTACTTCTTCTGTTTTTTTATCGTCAGCTTTTTTATTTGTTAATTCAACGGTATCTTTTTCCGGAGTTTTTTCTAATTGTATATTAGCTACATTTGAAATTAATTCTTTTTTAAAATCTTCCATAGACATTTGGCGGACACCGTTTTTATCGCCTACAAGTGTAACGATTCCGTTATTTTTTGTTGCTGAAATATGCTCACCGTCTTTTGTTGTGTATTTGATTGTTGTAAAAGGTTTAAGGTTTGTGTTTTGTACTGCTTCTGCCATAATAAACTTCCTTTCATTTGATTTGTTTTTACCCTTCTGTTAAATCATGTGAATATTTATAATTGACTTTTTAGTTACTAACATTTACATTTCTTAATTTTTACTTATATAAACTCCATTTGTTAAATTAACTAATTAATGATATTCTAATAGTATGATTGATTTGATGATTTTATATGTATTGTTAAAGCACGATTTGACTATGTATGCAGTGCATAAGCGTATTCAAGAAAAGTTTTTAGCCTATACCGCTCCAAGTTTTGGGGCAATAAAACCAGCATTGGTCAGACTTGAAAAAGCCGGTTGTATTACATCTGCAAGAATTATGTCTGACGGCGGTAAATTATCAGTATTTTATTCAATAACAAAAGACGGTTCAAAAAGACTCAGGGAGCTTTTGTTAAATCCGTTTTCTTCCAATCCGCTTCAGTTTCTTTCAGATGCAAGAGTAAAATTATCCTGTGCCGGATTTTTGAATGCCGAGGATTCTATGGAATTATTTATGGATATAAAATCAAATGCTCTGATGCATAAGGTAAATGCCGAAAAAATTCTGTCTGATGAATATACTCCTTTAGATTTTTATCAGAAAATTGTTTTGGATAATACTATTTGTGAATATAATAACTTTATATCAATGATTGAAGGGTTGGAAAAGAATAATGCCGGCAATAGTTAACAGTGTTATCCCAAATTCTATCGCTGAAGAACTGGAGATAGAAAAAGGAGATATAATCCTATCTGTCGATGGTAATGGTATGCTTGATATGATTGATTATAATTTTTATATAAAATCAGAGCTGATTACTGTTGATGTTCAAAAAACTAATGGCGAAATTGAAGAAATAGAAATAGAAAAAGACTTTGATGAAGATTTAGGAATAGTTTTTGAAAGTGCTGTTTTTGACAAAATCAAACCCTGTTTAAATCATTGTATTTTTTGTTTTGTCGATCAGCAGCCCAAAGGGCTTCGAGACAGTTTGTATGTAAAAGATGATGATTACAGACTTTCTTATCTTCAGGGTACTTATATTACTTTAACAAATTTAAAAGATGAAGATAAGGAACGAATAAAAAGAATGCATCTGGGTCCTTTTTATGTTTCTGTTCATACTACCAATCCGGAATTAAGGGTTAAAATGCTCAGAAATCCTAATGCCGGTAAAAGTCTTGATACATTGCAATGGTTTCGCCGTAATAAAATTCCTTTTCATGCTCAAATTGTTTTGTGTCCCGGCATAAACGACGGGGAAGAATTAGAAAGAACATTATCTGATTTGGCAAAACTTAAAAATACAGTTTTATCTGTCGCTATTGTGCCGGTTGGGTTAACTCAATTCAGACCAGACGGAGAACTTAGGAAGGTAGATAAAGAATGTGCATTGGAAACTATAAAAATAGCTTCTAAGTATAAAAGGGTTTGTTGTTCCGATGAATTTTTCTTGCTGGCAGAAAAGCCTATACCTCATGCAAAATATTACGGCAGCTATGCTCAATTGAGTGACGGGGTCGGAGCTTTGAGGTTGACTTATGATGATTTTAAATCTTTAGAACTTCCAAAATCTGTATCTAAACCTTACAAATTGGTTTTTGCGTGTTCTTATGCCGCCAAAGATATGTTGCTTAAAGTGTCAGAAAAATTGAATAAAATAAAAAATTTGTCTGTAGAAATCCATCCTGTTAAATCCGAATACTGGGGACAGGATATTACTGTTGCAGGGCTTATTACAACAGAAGATTTAGTTAGAACAGTAAAAGATGTAGAATGCGATATTGTTGTGATTCCGTCTGTTATGCTAAGACCGTACAGTGAAGATTTTCTTGACGGTAAAAATTTAGATTATGTAAAAGAAAAATCGGGTAAGAACTTTCTTGTTCAGAAAAATATTTATTCGCTAAAAGAAGTTGTTGAATTTATTTCAGGTATCTGATTAATGTTTTTAAGGAACAGGATCGTAGCCTCCTGGGTTACCGGGATGACAGCGGCAAATTCTCTTTATTCCGAGCCAAGAACCCTTTAAGGCTCCGTACTTTATAATAGCCTGTCTTGTATATTCTGAGCATGTTGGATAAAATCTGCATACTGAAGGTGTATATTTTGAAATCGTCTGATATATTTTTATTAAAAATAACAGTATATATTTCATATTCTATTCTATTCTATTCCGTTACGTAAGCTTCGCCGATTGTGTCTATAGCTTCAACTTTGATATCTGTAATAAGTTCTGAATAAGAGATTACAACAATTGTCGGAATATGTCTTTCTAATAATTGATATAACGGTAATCTGATTCTTGGCGAACATAAAACAACAGGCTGTCTGCCGCAGGTCTGGTGTGCTCTCAAAAGAGTTGTTGCTGTTGTTTCAATCAGTTCTTGAACCTGAACAGGATTTAATAAAAACATTGTACCAAGCTCAGTTCTCTGGCAGCTGTCATCAAGAGTTTTTTCCCATTCAGGAGAGAGTGTGAGTGCATATAAAACTTTGTCATCTTGCACATTAGATAAACATATTTGACGACCTAATGCTGCCCTTAATCTTTCAGATAAAATGTCCGGTTCTTTTGAAAATCTTGCGTAATCGCAGAGTCTTTCAAATACAAAGATAATATCTTTTATTGAAACTTTTTCTCTAATTAAATTAACAAAGATTTTCCGCAGGTCGCTTGTTGAAATAATAGTCGGAACAAGGTCATTGACAAGCGTAGGATCTTGAGAACGCACAAGTTCCATAAGTTTAAGCACATCTGTTTTTGTCATAACTTCATCAACGTGTTTTCTTACACATTCTTGCAAATGTGTAACAATAACATCTGTCGCATCAACTGCCGTAACAAGTCTTGCAGATTTTGCATCTTCCGGAGTTATCCAGTAAGCTTGAGTTTGATATGTCGGGTCAATACCTATAATCGCATCTTCCGGAACTTCTTTTTTCATAGAATCCCATTGGTCCGCAATTACCATATATTTCCCCGGATAAACATATCCTGTAGCAACAGTGTTACCACGAATAGATATCATATATTCATTTGCATCTAATGCAGAGGAATCCATAATTCTTATATTAGGAAGTATATAACCTAATTCATCAGTTACTCTTTGACGCAGAGCTGCAATTTTTGCAAGCAGCTGACCTTCTTGATCAGGGTCAGCAATTACAAGCAGATTTGAGCCGACCTGCAAACTTAAAATATCAACTCCTAAACGCTCATACATTCTGTTCGGATTAACAAGATCCTGCATATTTTGACGAACATTTTCCAACTGTCCTAACTGAGATTGAACATCGGCATTGATAAGTACTTGAAACCCTGCAATAAATAATATTACTGCCATTATGAAAAATGGCAGAGGCGGTAATCCTGTTCCTTGCCAGAACCAGGTATGACCGGTAAATGCAAGTAAAAGTAAAAATGCTGCGGCAAAGAATAATGCATACGGTTTACTTGTGATTTGTGCAGTAACATCAGAACCTAATGACGGACTTGCTGCAGATGCACGAGTCATAAATATACCTGCTGCAATTGACATTAATAATGAAGGTACCTGAGAAGCCAAACCGTCACCTATGGTTAATACTGTGTATTTTGAAACTGCATCAGCTATAGGCATCTGGTTCATCAAACAACCGACGCATAAGCCTCCTACGATGTTAATAATTACGATAATGATACCTGCAATTGTATCCCCTTTTACGAATTTCATTGCACCGTCCATTGAACCCATAAGGTTTGATTCTCTGGATAAGTCTTCACGTTTTTTTGTCGCTTCTTCTGGGGATATTAAACCTGCGTTAAAGTCAGCATCAATTGTCATTTGTTTTCCAGGCATAGCATCCAGTGCGAAACGTGCAGAAACTTCTGCAATACGTTCGGCACCCTTGGTGATTACCATAAACTGTACAACAGTGATAATAAGGAAGATTACACCTCCGACAATCATATTTCCGCCTGTTACGAATGTTCCGAATGCGTGAATTACTTCTCCGGCTTCTCCTTTTGCTAGAATCAATCGAGTAGAAGCAATTGACAGTACAAGTCTAAACATTGTACCAATCAAAATGATTGAAGGAAAGGAGGAGAGTTCCAGCGTTTTTTGTACATATAGTGCAAACATCAAAAGAACAATTCCTAAAGCAATATTCAAACAAATACAGCAATTTATAACCCAGTTTGGCAGTTCAACCAGTAAAATAATCAGCAATGCCAATACGAACAATGCCATAAATATTTCGCTTAACGGATTATTGTTTGCTTCTGGTGCTGCCATTAAATTTCTTTTAGTACCTCACTGATTATTGCTAACTGGGATTCTATAGTTGCATCAATTACACCGTTTGTGGTTGTAAGTATGCAGCCTCCCTGCATTATTGTTTCGTCCGGAATTATTATGATTTTTGCTTCTAACCCCAGGTTTGATGCTTCTTCAGGAACGTCCTGCTTAAGTATAGATACTTGAGAAGGATGTACCTTTATAGTTATTTTTGTTTCTTCTTTAGATAAATTTTTCAGAATATCTTTGATATTTTCCAGAAGAATTGTTGAATCTTCTGTCATTTCTTTTTTAATGATTTTTTTTGCTATTTCAAAACCTATATCCAGTATATCAGGGGCAATTTCATCAAATACACGTTGTTTTGCATCAAAAAATTCGCTGATGGCTTCTTTAACATGCTCGATATCTTCCTTTGCAGCACTAAGACCTTCGCTGTATCCTTCTTTTGCGGCGGCCTCTTTTATTGCTCCGGCTTCTTCTTTTGCTCTAGATATGAGATTTCTGTCATCAATTCTTCTGAAACCTCTTCTTCTGTCGCCTTTTCTCCGCTCCTGACGCTGTTTAAAATCAATATTGTCCAAATCAAATATGTCGATATCCTTTGCTTTTTGATCGGAATCGACTGCATTTTCATCTTGTGTCTGAGCAAATTGCTCAGCTTCTCCCTCAGCTGATTTTTTATGTTTCTTTTTTATTATCATGATACAACATTATTATACACTATCAGCCAGATGTGTGGCAACAATACTTGCAACTTTCGGAGGCATTTTATCATAGTATTTGCCCTCCATTGCGTTAAATACAAGACGTTTGACCCCCATGCGTTCTCTTATTAACATTGTATCTAAATCTTTACTTGAATATTTTGATGTAAATTTCTTTAACCTTAAGACAACTCTGCTCGGAGTTAAATCTGTATTTTTTGGTAAAGTCGTTTTTATTTCCTGCAGACATCTCAAAGCATTTTGAGCTCCGACACGCTGAGCTAAGTCCGGCATACGCATAAATTTAACGACCATTTGTGCATCTTCGGAGCCAAATTTGTCCAAAATAGTTTGTACTTTGTCTTGATTCATTTTCTTAAATAACATAGCTACAGTTGCAAGTTTTAATACTTTTGAATCAACTTTAGGAAATTCTATAGCTCCTCCGGCGGCATTATTTTGTTGAGGTATAGGGGTACCGTCTGTAGCGGCCGGCGGCTGTGGATTTTGCATTTCTTGAGCCATTCTATCCATATTAGATTGTGAAGCTGCAAATTCCATTAAACCTTCATCTATTGCACCTTTGTTTTTTAGTTCGCCTAAGGCTTCAATATAGGCTTTTTTGACATGATGTTCTATAAGTTCTAATATTTTATCATTTGGCAAGCCTTGAGAGAATGTTTGTTTTGCAATTTCAAATATAGTATATGCAATTTTTTGCATAATTGTATCCCAGTATTGCTGAGGAATTCCTGAACGTATTAAATCCACGGACTTATGAAAAGACCATTCCGCAATAATCTGGGTTATTGTGATAGCTTGATCTTCATTAAAATTAAGATTAGGATCTTCGGCAAGAGCTTTTCCTGAAAGAAGTGCAAAATTACCGAGAGTATTAACGACGTATTGTTTTTGTACATCGTTAAAATCCGGAGGTACAAGCTCTTGTGCCTGTGCAGCTAAATTCTGTGCAAAAGTTTCATAATCAAAATTTTGAGTAGCCATTTATTTTAACCTTTTATCCTTCTTTTGCCGAGCCTTCTTCTATCCAGCTCTTTATTTTTTCAGCGGATTCTTCTGTTATTTCACTGGAGATGCTGTCTAAAGAATCTGTAAGCAGACTTTCATCAAATTGAGGTATAGCTGCTCTTTGCTGTTGATTGATTAAATCCTGAGCCAGTTCAGATTGTCTTTGTGTCAGCTGGCTTGCTCTTGAATTGATATCTTTCAATTGTTTTTCCTGTTCCAGTGCTTGCTGGCGAAGAGATTCAACTTCCATTTCATTTTCTTCTCTTATACGTTTTACTTTAGCTGAAATTGCCTTAAATATTATTATCAAACCTAAACCGGATAAAAGCAGGGCAAGCCACCATGGATTTCCTGTATCATCAACTTTAGGTTGATTTTGCTGTCTGTCAGGAGTAAGATACGGATCGGTTGAATTAGTAAATGCAATGGATACATCATTTGCTGTTACTTTTGGGCTTGCAGAACTTGCTATCAATTCTTTCAACTCTTCGATCGTTGTATCTGAAGGCATATTATTTCTATCTATTGTTACTGCTATTGAAATATCTTCTATTACACCCGGCTTTATGTATTCATTAGTTTGGGTTTTTGTTACTCCGTATTGAGTTTCCGTTGCCTGTCTTGAATAATTTCTTGACTGGCTGGAATCAGTTCCGCCTGTAGGTAATCCGTTAGGCAAATATGTACTTACTGCATTTATACCCTGAGATTGATCCTGCGTTCTGTCTCCTAATCCTTCTCTGAATGATTGTTCTGAAACGGAAGCTTTTTTGGTAGGGTCATATTCTATGGAAAATCTTTCAACAGGAGCCTGACGTAAAAAGGTGCTGACTGTTGCAACATAATTCCCGGGACCAACCAATCTGTCTAGTTGTTTGGAAATTTTTTGCTGCATATATTTGTCATTTTCTTCCAATTTTTGCAGCATTTCATCTTCGGCATTCATAACACTGTGATAAACATTTCCGTTAGTATCCGTTATTGCAATGTTTTCAGCGGATATTCCGGTACTTCCTATAATAAGGTTTGTAATAGCTTTAACTTTTAACTGGTCAAGTTTTTCACCGGAAGGTATTACAATTTGTACAGTTGCTGTTCTTGGTTTTTGTTCTTCAAACATGGAACCGTTTTCCTGAATAGAAATAAATACGGTAGCATTTTGAATTGGTTTTATTTGTTTTATAAGTCTTGCTAATTCTCCGTTCATAGCTCTTGCAAGACGTATTCTCTTATCTTCTTTGGTTGACGTAAAATCTCCCTTATCAAAAATCTCAAGACCTACATTTTGATCAACAAGACCGCTTTGGACAATAGCTATAATAGCATTATCTCTGTCTGTTACAGTACATTTTTTGGTTAATGTTGAACAATTTGCTTTATTTAAATATAATTTAGATTTTGTACCGTCAAGAGATCTTTCTGCCGTAATTCCTTGTTTAGCAAGTAATGCTTGAATTTCTAATGCTTTGCCTAAGTTATCTGTAGTCAATAAATCAACATTTGCTTTTAATGGTTCGCCGCCAAGGTTAGTTTCAGTTTTTCCTCCGCCATTGCTGCTTGCAATAGCAACACCTATAACTACAATGGCAATCACCAGTACTACTCCTCCGAGTATGCCGTATAATAAAGGTTTATTTTCTAATAATTTACTAAAATCCATCTCTTGTCCCGTCGTCTGTAATTTAATTTAAATAATTATGTATAATTATACTGAAATCTGAGAAATTCTATCGTATGCATTAATAACTTTACCTACAAGCTGAGTTGCAACGTTGATACTGATTTCTGATTTTGACATGGCTGTCATTACATCATGGATATCGACATTCTGATTACCTGACATTACATCTTTTAATAGATTATCAGGGGCTTCCATTTCAGCATTCAGATTTTCTACTAAACCTGTAAATACCTGTTTGAAATTCTGGGTTTCGGGTTTTTCTACGCTGTCCATTCTTGCACTCGGCATTTTTCCGAAGCCTGTATCAAATTTCGTATGCTGAATTCTTGAAGCCAGATCATATTGTGGAAAATTACTTTGCATGTCTATACTACCTCTCTTTTTTATATTACCTTATGTTTGCACTTTTTTTCAATATATAAACTAAAAAATCAATCAAAAGGTGTAATTTTGCCTTTTAATATTGTTTTGCCTTATATTTAAGGATTTTTTCGGCAAAATCAACGGTAAGTGCTAATTTATATTGCTATTTTGAATTTTGTTTCTTCTAATTTGAATAAAATATATTTTAGGATATAATTTTTTTAGTCTTTATTTTTGAGGAGGAAAAATGGATAAAGTTTTTTCAGGCGAAGTAACCTTATTAAAAGCTCTTGCGATTATGCTTGTGGTTTCAGGTCATTTGGAGTTTTCAATATTCGGAATGTTTCCGCCATATTCATTTCAGCTGGCTTTGTTCTTCTTTATATCCGGTATGTTGTTCAAGGATAAATATTTAGATGATGTCGCTACTTATTTTAAACGCAGGATTAAATCTTTACTTGTGCCTTATTTTGCTTATGAAGCTGTATATTTGCTTATTACGCTGGCACTTGTTCCTGTAATAGGTGAATTTTTCGGTTCTCCGATTACTTTGAAAAATTTTTTCATAACTCCCTTTTTAAACGGTCATCAACTGTTGATGTGTGCTCCTTTATGGTTTGTTCCTCAATTATTCATGACACTTATTGTATTTCTTTTCTTGATGAGAGTATTAAGACATATTGACAATAAATTTGTTCACCTGGCATTCTTTTCAATTTTAGGGTTTGCTTCAATCCCAGTTTGGAAGATGCTTCCGGTTCATACTCCGCTTGCACTTATTGTTATTAGAACGACATTTTCTTTATTTTTTGTTTATTTAGGTCACTTTTATGTGAAATATATCAAAGATAATTATAATATTTTTACTCCGAAGTGGCTTGGTGCTGTTATTGTCTTTCAATCAATCTTATGGATGTTTAACAGAGATTATGATCCGGTGCATGGTATTGGTTTGAGTTATGTTCTTGTATGGTGCAGATTTGATGATCAGATAATTGTGCCGGTCTTTACTTCTCTCACCGGAATCTGGGTGTGTCTTTTGACGGTGAAGCTTTTGTATCCGTATTTGAAAGATGTAAAATTACTCCAGAGTATGGGCAAGGTTACTTATCATATTATGGCAAACCATCTGTTTGTTATGTATATGATTACTCTGATTATATTTAATATCAAAGGCATTCCGCTATCAGAAAAGGGTGATAAGATTTATTCAATTTATAACCCGGTTCAGACAACGTATTTGTATTTTGTTGCAGTGATGCTGATAACTACATATTTTGGAGTTTTTCAGCAGTATATTTATAAGAAAGTTTCTACGGCAGTTTTAACCAAACTACAGCATAAGGATACATAAGAAGTCTGGTTTTCTTGTCTTTTAGAGAAACTCTCAGTTTGTATTCTTCATCAGTAAGAATATTTATTAAATAAGCTGTTTGTTTATGCGTCATTGCTTTTAACAATGTTTCTGCCGGAAGCTCAATTTCCGCAGTGCATCTTTTATCAGCCAAATTGTTAACTATAAGATATTTTTCTCCTTTGTAGCTTCTGATATATGCAAAAATATAAGGATCTTCTGTTTTTAAGATTGTTAATGAGCCTCTTCTTAGAGCAGGAATTTCTTTTCTTAAGGCAATCATTTTTTGTACTTTGTGGAAGATTTTTCCGCTGTAAGTTTTTGTTGTTTTTGTAGCATCATAGAAAGTCTGTTGAGATAATGAACCTCTGTTAATATCTCTGGAATCAAAAAATGAGAGTAGTTTTATTTTACTTTTCTTTTGTTTTTTCTTTCTTAATTCCGCACTTTTTTTAGCGTTTGCAAAATTGTTTTTTGCTCCGATTTCATCACCGTAATAAATGATTGGAATTCCCGGCATAGAAAGCAGAACAGAAAATGCCATTTCTATATGGTCGTGGTCTTCGTCTAAGAAATTTGCCATACGTCCGCTGACACCGAATCCTTTCCTAAAGGAAGCTCCTTTCGGTTCAAGTGCTTTATATATAAGTTCTCTCATTTCAGGAGTAACCATTTCAAGAGTTAATTCATCGTGAACTCTTAAAAATGTTGCCCAGCTTGCAGACTCAGGAATATTAGGTGTTTCTTTGACTGCTTGTTGAAAATATGAGCTGTCTTCAGTTATGAAACTTGCCCAGAGTGCAGGCATGTATGGAAAATTATATGCAATTTGAACTTCATCTGTTCTTTTTAATTCTCTTGGTTTTCCGTTGACAATTGTTTCGGTTTTCCTTTCTGTTCCGAAATATGGAATCACATCTTTCGGAAGCTGGCATGCTTCAGCTTGTAGAACTGATCTTGGAGCTACTGCCTGAAGATAATTACTTAAAAGCTTTATAATTTCGTGTGTTCTTGGCAGGTTCTCTGCATTTGTTCCTTTTTCTTTTATTAAATAAGGAATTGCATCAAGTCTGAAAATATCAATACCCAAATTTGCCCAGTAATTCATTGTTTCCAGATTGTAGTAAAGTACGTCAGGATTTTCCCAGTTTATATCAAGCTGAAACGGGTAAAAAGTGTGGTATAAGTAGTAATCTTTACCGTTAATTGTAACTTTTCGGTAATTATTTTCTGTAATTTCAGGGAAAATCAATCTTCTTTTGCTGATAGAGCCGTCATCTTCTTTATATTCAAGAACTGTTCCCAATTTCGGGTCAACATATTTTGTATATTCCGGCATGCTTTCTCTTACTATGAAATTGTTAAGTTTATCAACATCACCTTTCAATGCCTGCTGAAACCATTCGTGTTGATCTGAAAAATGATTTAACACAAGGTCGGCTTTAATGTTAAATCCTTTATCTTTTGCAGCTTTAATGAATTGTTCAAACTGAACTTTCCCGCCTAAATCTTTTCTTACATTTTGCGGATTTTTGACATCAAATCCTGAATCCTCCATTGGGGAATCTGCAAAAGGAAGCATATAAATTGTAGTAACACCTAATTCTTTTAAGTAATCAAGCATATTGATTGTGTCTTTAAATTGATTAGGTTTTTCCGGTGTAATTGTTCCAAACTGGTCAACGTAGAACATATAAATTACTTCATCTTTATACCAGTCGCTTTCTCTTGTCAAATCTTCCTGTTTTAATTTTTCACTTCGCTGAGCTTTTGCTTTTTCTGCAATCTTTACAATATTATTGTATATTTCGTCAGTTTTTTCGCCCCCGTATATTTTTGAAATGTTCAAACGCATTTCTTTTTCTAATTTCGGTGAAATTACTGCAGGTTCTCTGGTTACATAAACTCCTGTTTCATCTAATGTCGTTGAAATTTCTGCAGGTTCGGCAGTTGCTTGAGTATTTGCAAATGCAAAATCAGGAGCAGTATTCATTATCAATAAACTTAACAATAATAATGATATTCTATATTTTTTCATGATTCTATCCCTTATTTATTAAATTGGAGTTATTTTTGTTCTTCAAGTTCTTTTCTGATATCGTCGACTGATACTCTTACAATAGGAGAATTTTCATCTTTTTTTAGAACACAGTTTTTTATACCTGATTGTACAATAAATCTTTTGCATAAAATACAAATAAAGTTATGACCCCAGATGTATATAGTTGCATCTTTGCATCTGTCTTGTCCTGCTTGTATAATTGCATTTTGTTCTGCATGTATTGATCTGCAGGTTTCGTATTTTGTACCGGATGGAATATTATTCTTTATTCTGTAGCATTCTCCTCTTTCAGCACAAGACTCTACTTTTGACGGAGTCCCGTTGTAGCCGGTAGCTTTAATTTTTTTGTCTTCTCCAACTATTACAGCACCGACCTGTGCTCTTATACAGTTCGAGCGAGTTGCACAGGTTTTTGCCAGATCTAAAAAATATTCGTCCCAAGGTTTAATTTCCATAATATTCCTCTTTAATATCTGTAATTTCTTATTCCTGTTGCAATCAGCGACAGGTTATATTTATCTGCCAGCTTTGTGATTTTTTGCGAAGCGGAGCTGTCGCAGGCTTCAATAATTAAGCCTATACGGCCTTGAATTGCTGCATTTATAACTTCTTCATTCTCAATAACACCGTCCACAGCAAGAACAGCATCTTTTGATGTTTCGCAGGCTATATCCATTGCAGCTTCAACAATATCTATTCCGTTAGTGTTTCCCTGCACAATAGCCTTTGTCGCCAAATCTTTGGCTATTACTGCAGATTTGGTTTTGGTATGTTTTACTATTTTCCAGGCAAAAATTGCATCTTCAGCTTGTTCCTGAGTCGGTTTTATTTTCCCTTTTACTTTGAATGAAGATTTTGAAAGTTTGCTGAGATTTTGTTCTTGTATTAGGTATCCGAACGGGGTTACTTTTATGTCTTTAGCAATAAACCCCAAAAGTTCCTGCAAGGGGCTTGCAACCTGAATGACGTTTATCTGTCGGTTATTTAGTAAAATTTCTAACGCATCTTTTCTAAATTGTGAAGCTATAACATTTTTAATGTTCATAGATATCAATTGTTTGGCAATTTCTGATGTAACGTCTTTACTAAAACCTATTGTGCTGTTGGTGATGGAAATAGGGTCGTTTTCTAAAATTTTACAAAAAGCGTCCTCTGAAGAACTACCCAAAGCCGCAGCACACAGAGCATTTTCTTTTGCAATAGCAGAAGCATTTACATCAAAAAACTCTCCGAGTATTTCTATTACTTTTGATAGATTTAAATAATCAATATATTCAAGATTTTTATTTTCGCTCAAAATGTTATATTCGATTCCGTCCTCTACGGGAGCCAGAAAAGCTTCCTGATTTGTATTTTCTCCGCAGGGAAGGTCGCTGAAATCGCTTATTTCTATTGTATTCATAATATCCCTCTTTTTAATATGATGCTAGCATAAAGACATGTTACTATCAAGTTAATAAAACTTAAACTATGTTATGTATATTTTTGTTATTTTCTTGATAAAATTGTATGTCTTTATTATAATTGTGATGTTTAGAATGATAATTAAGAGGAAATATGGCGGTAGAGAATATGAATGAAGGAATGGGAAAGAAGATTGTTGAAGCTTTAAAAATGCAGACTATGGATCATTCCGACGGTGAAGTTTTTGTTAATGAAACTCCGGAAGTATCAGTTTCCGAAATTTCCCATGATAGCGGCAGTATGGAAGATGTACCTTCAGTTGAAGATTCTTCTGTTGATGAATCATTCATGAAAACGGTCAGTGAAAATATTCAACCGTCTATACATACCGAATTGCAAATGAAAGTTCAATCCCAGCTTCAGGAACAAGCTAATCAAATGCAATTTCAATCCGCTATGCAGCCTGCATCTTTCGTTGATAGTGCTTTCCAAAAAAGTTTGGCTCAGAATTTAGGTGCTGATTCTTTTGCTCAAGATGATTTTAATTATCCTCCAAATATTGCGGTTTTAAAACAGTTGATAGCAAAACTTCCGACAGGTGTTTCAAGACAAACAGGAGCTATTATTATTAAGCAAACAATGGAAGCTCTTGGTATATCTATGAGCAGTGTTTTGCAGGAAGCTAAACAATTTCAGGATTCTTTAAACTCTAATTCTAAAGAATGTCAAAATAATATAATGGAATATCGTAAACAAATAAGTCTTTTGGAAGCAAAATCACAGCAGTATCAGAGACAGTCTGCTGTGATGAGTGATATTATAAATCTTTTTGTTCAAACCAGTGCCAGATAGTTATTCAGCTTTATTATTGAATTGAGTAAGAGAATGAACTCTTCATATTGGCTTCTATCATTGAATCGCAGGATTCGATTTCTTCTGCATATCCTTTGATAAGAATTTCCAATTCTTCTTTTCGTTCATCAAGTTTTTCTTCAAGAAGTTTGAGTTTATACTGACGCTGTTGAAGTTTCTTTGCAATGGCAGAATCAGCTTCATAATCCGTCCCGACTTGCATCAATTCATTAACAGAATTGGTTGCGGTTCTTTTTGCCTGGGTTATTAAGTGCAGTTGCCATTCTGCAGTTGATTTCTGCATTTTTAAATAACGTTTTCTGATTATTGCGATAAATAAACCCATATTTTCCGCCTTTACCTTTTTTGATCTAGGTGTGCACCTTTCAAGAAATTATGCTGGCTGTTTTCGGCTATTAACTGTTCCATCTTGTGTAGCTGATGTCTATGATAGTTAAGCCTGTATTGTGCCATTTTTAATTTCTTTTTAACCGTTAAAAAATCTTTTATTCCTTCTACTACTGAATTTACTATTGTTTGTATAGGATTTTTCCTGATAAAGTAATTCTTTGTGTAGATTAAGAAATCCATGATTCTTTTCAGGTATAGCTCTAGAGTTTCTCGAAACATAACGATCCTTACACTTTAGACCTACATATAAATAAAAACATTACTTCTTTTAGAATTGTTATTTTTTTGATATTTTTGTAATATTTCTTAATATCAGGTCTGTTGGGTTTATCTATACTTTTATATATACGGCTAAATTTTTGAAAACTTTAACAAATAAAAAGATAATGTAAAATTTATTACATTATCTTTCATATTATATAAAAATGTTATATTACAAGTTTTGAATAGCTTTGCTGTCGCCGTCAATATCTTCTTTGAGCATCTTTTTGGCAACGTCGCCTTGGGTATCAAGCATTTTGCATACAGTTTCTATATTTCTTACTTTAGTAGAAAGAATTACGTCGGCATTATTTGTAATATTCCCGCTGACATTTTGGTATGCGGCCAAAGCTGCAGAAGTTGTACCTTGCATAAGATTTCCGAGAACAGTAGTTCCTGCTCCGTAAACACCAAGGTAAGGTGATATTGCAGTTAATATTCCACCAAAACCGGATATACAGCTAGCGAAAGGCATTACTATATTTGATGCAATTTTACCCAGTCCGCTTCCTGTTCCTATGCCGTATGCTGCAGCACTTGTAATATCTGCCAGACCGCTGACACTTGATGCATAACCTGTTGCACAGCCATCAGATCCCCAGCCGTTCAGAATTGAGGAGGCTCCGCCTGTTGCCAATCCGTAAATGGAGCTTATTGAGGCTGCTCCGCTTGGAAATCCTGAATAGTTGTATAAAGAATCGACTCCGTAAGATGATCCAGTATTTGTCTTTGAGTAATAAGATGTTCCAGCAATGTTCATAGTTTCGGAACCTCCAAAGACAGTGGCAAACGAAGAGGGTGCCAACAGACTGGCAAGATTGTATAACAGACCTCCGGCAGATTCAAAACCGGTTCCGGTACCGCTTCCGGATACTGTTAAATCTCTTAATCTGTCATAAGTTTCCCACATTTGAGCTTTTGCTGTACTGCTTGCACTGGAAAATCTGTTTGCTATTACTAAATTACTGTCATTCTTATAAGACATCTTAACCTCTTTATTATTCTTAGTAACTTATTATTAACTTTCAAATGTTTTGAATGTACTTTCAATATTTTTGGAAATAATCTTGTGTACGGAATCCATTTCTGTTTGCAGAGCATTTTGTTCCGTATCCAAGGCTTTTAATCGAAGTTCAAGAGTTCTGTCTTCAGTTTGGAGTTGTTCGGTTTTTGCATTTATATCCTGAACTTCTTTTTCGTATAACTGCTGCTCATAATTATATTGATTCATTGCATCATTATAGGCATTTTCATCCGTTACGCTGGATGCTTCCAGAGCATAAGTTACACTAGATCCTTCAAGTTGTAAGGATGTTGCTCTTCCGCTGCTGTCATACTCTATTATTCCGTATTTTGAAAGTTCTTTATTTGAAGACTGGTAATCTGCATAATAGGAATGAAGAGCTTGAGCCGGATCTTGCAGACACGCTTCCAGTGTGTCGTCTGTAGTACCTGTGCGTGATACAAAATTTACTTTACTATTGTTGTCTGTCCATAAATATATATTATCTAAAGCACTTTCATCGCCGTTATTCTTATAATTTAACCAGTCTTTAGCTATTTGTGTGTTTGGCCAATCTTGAGCGATTTGGTCTAATGCAGCACTATAAGTTCCCCAGGAACCATCTTTGCTTGTGTCAGTTCTATCTATGGTATTCAAACAGGTTAATTTTTTTGTTCCAACCAGATAATAGCCATCGCCTTCTGTCGGAGTTACGTACTGAACCTGCGGGTTAGTATTGGTATTTCTTATACCAGTGTATTCCGAAACTTTTGATGTGTATGTTATGTATGAATTATAATGAAGTCCGTCAGCATCTGTGTAGTCAGCACTTTGAATATCTTCAATTACCTGCTTGGTATCCCCGTTTTGGAAAGTATACTGTACCGTAGTAAAATCACTTGTACTCGGGGCCGTTGGAACTTCCATTGCGTACAACTCGTTCCATAGTTGAGAACTCTGGTTGGCAAGAGCTGTTCTTGCTTGGTTTATTTGTTGTCCTTCGTATTCAACATTTGATTTTCTTGCGGCAAGCGAAATCCATCTTGCTTGAGATGCTGCTAAACCCATGTGCTATCTCCTTCTTAATTTCTATTTATTTTGTTATTCTACCTGTTAAGGTTTATAATACTTTTTGTATAAAAGTCAATTTTAACTACTCTAATTATACATTATTTATTAAGTTTTATGTATTTAATTTTTTAAAAATCAACTATATAGAGTATTTTTGAGATCTTCTTTCGTAAAATCGTTAAAAACTTTACAGTTTTTTTATGTTTCTGTTAATATACTATTAGACTTAATTTTCTAGGAAGGGTATGTGATGAAATTTTCTTCTTCATTTAAGGTTGGATTATTAACTTTAGTAGCTTTAATTCTTTTAGTTGGTGCTGTTTTGAAAGTTAAAGGCAGAGCTTTTTCTTCAGCTAAAAGAATAGAAATACAATATAAAGATGTAAACGGGTTAAGACCGGGTGCCGGAGTTCAAATCATGGGTTTGAAGGTCGGTCAGGTTGAAGAAATTACTCCGGTGGCAAATGGAGAAGACAGTTATGTAAAAGTAAAGTTTGTAATTACAGATCCTACAGTTCAGATTCCTGAGGCTTCATCCTTTTCTATTCAGCAATCAGGTTTAATCGGGGAATTATTCCTTGAAATTACTCCGCCGAGAACAAGGACTATTTATATTCCTATGGTCGGACGTAATTTGTTGTATAAAAATGACCCTGTAGAGATGAAATTGAGTGATAAATATTATAATGTCGGTTTAATAAAAGCTGCGGATGTCGTTTCAAGGGATTCTATTCCTTATAATTATAAAAATAGTATAAATACTCAGTATGCGTATAAGGTTGAATATTTTATAAATATGCCGGGCTTAATCGTTCCGGATTTCTTGAAAGGTAAAGCTATATCTCAGGGCAGTGTCCATAAATTGAGAATTTCTCCTCTTGATGACATGCCGTTATATTTGCCGAAGCAGGATTCTCCTTATACTATTATTGAACCGATGAGGCTCTCTGATTTTATGGATTGGCAGTATAAAGCTGCAGAAACTTTGACTGAGTCAGCAAGAAAAGTAAACGAAATCTTAACAGATCAAACTATTGCGGATTTGAAGCAGACGATTGCCAATATTGATACACTAACAGCTAAATCGAATGATACTTTAGGAAAAATTGATCATTTGCTTGATTCATCACAAGAAGATATTCAACAATTGCTTGATATGACTAAGCAAGCTACAGAGGATTTTTCAAAATTATCAGCTAATGTAAATAATATTATCGGAGATCCTCAGTTTAAGACTACTGTTATGTCTACAGCTGATTCAGTTGATAAACTGGCTAAGAATTTGAATAAAGTTATGGATGCTGCAGATGCAGAACAGACAGGTAAGAATTTGAAGATTATTGCGGAAAACTTATCTCAAATTAGTGAAAGTATAAATGCAATAACCAGTGATGATAAATTAAAGACTCAAATAGCTACAGCTATTACGAATGTTAATAATGCGATGTCCCAGGCTGCAACTGCTCTTGAAACAGTTAACAAGGTTAATCCGTCAAATCCTGCTCAAACTTCTGATTTACAGCAGATTGTTGATGATACTGTAGTTACGACATCTAATTTGAGAAAATTCTCAGAAAAATTGAATAAGAGATTTTTATTGTTCAGATTGTTATTCTAGTATGATAAATTTAAAAACAAAAATTACACAGCTTCATTATACGAGGGATCCTGAGGGAATTTTATTTGATTTTTTAAAATTCTGTTCATACTTTTATGCTATTGGGAGCAGATTTAAAAATTTTTTGTATGATAAAAAGATTATAAAACCTAAAAGAGTTAATGCTTATGTTATCTCTGTAGGGAACATGACAACCGGCGGGGTTGGAAAGACTCCTGTAGTGTCTGAAATTGCCAAGTATTTAATTGCTCATGGTCAAAACGTTGCGATTGTTTCAAGAGGGTATGGCGGGCGTTTGAATAATAAAAATATCAATATGATATCTGATGGGGCTTCAATATATTTTGATGCTTTTCAGGCTGGAGATGAACCATATTGGCTTGCTGAAAATACTCCCGGCTGTTATGTTTTTACATGTAAAAATAGATATATGGCTGCTAAACAGGCTGTTGAAAAGTTTGGAGTTAATGTTGTTATTTTAGATGACGGGTTTCAGCATAGAAAACTTCATAGAGATTTAGATATTGTTTTGATGGATAGTATTAAAGGTTTCGGAAATGAAAATTTACTTCCGGCAGGACCGTTGAGAGAAGGTCCCGAAGCTTTAGACAGAATTGATAAGCTGGTTGTGGTCAGTAAAAGCTTTAAGCATGATACAGCAAGCAAAGTAGCAAGAATTATGCAAAAAAGATTGAAAATACCAACACTTGTTTGTAAAACCGAGCCAGATTATGTTTATAATATAAAATCCGGACAGCAGCTGATGGAAGGTATGGAAGTTACGGCAATGTGTGCAATAGGACAGCCTCAGCAGTTTTACGATTTTTTATCAAAATATCAGGTAGTAAAAACTGTAACATTTGATGATCATCATCAATATTCTCCAATAGATATTGTGGATATTTCAGGAAATATTATAACTACAGAGAAAGATGCGGTTAAACTTGCACGATTCGACCGTAATGATATCTATGCGTTAAAGCTTAAAACCGTTATTGATGTAGAAGCTCTCTTATCTAAGTAGTGTTTTTTTTATTAGTTATTTTATAATAGTATTGTTATGACAGGAAGTATTGATAAAATTGTTAGAACTTTAGAAAAAGCAAAACAGCCGCAGAGCGATTTTGTTAAACTGATGGATTCATTTAAAGATCCTTATCTTGTATTGATAGCTTGTATATTGAGTCTGCGTACAAATGACAGAACAACGTACCCTGCAACTTTAAGAATGCTTGAGCTTGCAAAGACTCCGCAAGATATGATGAATGTTGAAGAAGATGAGCTTGCAAAAGCTATTTATCCTGTTGGGTTTTACAAAAATAAAGCAGGGCAGATTATTGAATTATCAAAATTGATTGTTGAAAAAAATGACGGTAAAGTCCCTGACAGTATTGATGAGTTGTGTAAGTTCAGAGGTGTCGGCAGAAAAACTGCAAATCTTGTTATGACATTAGGATTTGGCGAACCTGCTATTTGTGTGGATGTTCATGTTCATAGAATTTTTAATCGTCTTGGATATATAAAAACAAAAAATCCGGAAGAAACAGAGTTTGCTCTGAGAGAGAATCTTCCCGTTAAATACTGGATTCCTATTAATACTTTGATGGTTACGCATGGGCAAAATGTTTGTAAACCTATCAATCCAAAATGTAATGTTTGTCCTATTGCAGAATTTTGTGATAAGATTATTTTGAAGTAATAATATTCAGAAAGGGATATACAGGTGTAATATTATGAGAATCAATGCCCCGAAAGTTTTTAATGATACTGTATCTATGGTTAAGGATTTTTATTTCCCGAAATATGTAAATATTGCAAAATCTTATTCAGATGATACTGTTTCTGATGCTCTGTTAAAATTAGAGTTGTCTCAGGATATTTTTGAATCTTATGCAAAAAAGAAAGGTGTTTTTGTTTCTATAGACAGAGGAGATTCTGTTCATATAACAGAACACAAAGATAATAAAAATTTGAGAAAAGTATTTGATAGAAGTGTTATAATAAAGGTTTCTGACGGAATTACAGGAAAAGAAAAAATGGCTACTGTAGATACGACAAAAGATAATTTTCAATATTCAAATGTCAAATTTATTTCAGGAAAAGACAAGCAGGGGAATAAAGTTGTTATGAAATCTACAGAAAACCATGAAGATAATTTTTTACGTTCTGTATACAGGACTGTATCTTATCTGGCTGAGCTGGTGCAGAAAAAGTAGACTAGAAAATGTTGTATTTTGTAATTGGACTTATATAGCAAATTTCACCAAAAATTTTCCAAACAGCGTCAAACTGAGCATTAGCGAAGTACCGCAATAAAAAGATTTTTCGGACTAAAGTCCTCCGAATGACGGGCTTTTATAGTATCAGTGGAATTTGCTACATAAGTTCCTTTGTAATTTACTTGATTTTTGACTTGCTTGTATGATAATCTATATATATTGATTGCTTTGATATTTTGTGTACAAGGCAGTTGTGGGTTAATACATTTTATATATAGGAGTTCGAGATGAGTATAGCAAATCCTCATAAAATCGATACTGCTAAGTTAGACTCAATTATCCAATCTTATGGTTCAGCTAAATCTAACTTAATTGCGATTTTACAAAAAGTTCAGGAAGAGTACAGATACTTGCCTGAAGATGCTTTAACGTACATTGGTACAAAAATGGAAGGGCTTTCGCCGGCAACAGTTTATGGTGTTGCTACTTTTTATGCACAATTTTCATTAGACCCTAAAGGTAAATATGAAATTAAGGTCTGTGACGGCACAGCATGCCATGTTAGGGGTTCAATGCCTGTATTAAATGCCATCAAAGCTCATTTGAATTTAAAAGACGGACAGATGACAACCGAAGACGGATTGTTTTCGTTGGAAACAGTTAGTTGTCTTGGTGCTTGCGGATTGGCTCCGGTATGCGTAATTAACGGTAAGGTTTATCCTCAGATGACCTCTGATGCCATAAAAGTTATTTTGGATACCCTTTTGAATGGAGAAAGATAATATGGAAAATGCGACAGTTAGTATTGATATAAAACATGAGCAGTTAAAAGCTCAGGAAGAAATTAAAAAACAAGGGTTAAGAGTTTTAGTTTGTGCAGGTACCGGTTGTGTGGCTAACGGTGCTTTGAAAATTATTGATAAGTTCAGAGAATTAGGTGCAGATGTTTCTGTTTTAACAGATTACGACAAAATGACGATTGTTCCGACTGGCTGCCATGGTTTTTGTGAACAAGGCGTTTTAGTTAGTATTCCTGATAAACATATAACGTATGTAAAAGTTCATGTGGAAGATGTTGAAGAAATATATGAAAGTCATATCAAAAACGGTGTTCCCGTCGAAAGGCTTTTATATACAGATCCAAAAACTCATGAAAAAATTCATAAAGATGAAGATATCAATTTCTATGCTAAACAAACTCGTACAGCACTTGCAAATTGCGGTCATATAAATGCAGAATGTATTGATGAAGCAATTGCGGTAAGAGGATATGAAGCTTTAGCAAATGTAATTGCTCAGAATAATCCTGAAGCTGTAATTGAAGAAATTGAAAAATCCGGTCTTAGAGGCAGAGGCGGCGGCGGCTTCCCTACAGGTAGAAAATGGAGATTTACGGCAGCAAACAGAGGCGGTAAGTCTTATGTTGTTTGTAATGGTGATGAAGGTGACCCGGGTGCATTTATGGATCGTTCTGTTATGGAAGGGGATCCGCATAAATTATTGGAAGGTATTGCAATTGCCGCTTTTGCAATAGGGGCAGATGAAGCATATATTTATGTTAGAGCAGAATATCCGCTTGCAATTAAGCGTTTAAGAAAAGCTATTAAAGATGCTGAAGAAAGACATTTCTTAGGTAAGAATATAATGGGTTCAGATTTTAATCTTGATATCCATATTAAAGAAGGTGCAGGGGCATTTGTTTGCGGTGAAGAAACAGCTTTAATTGCATCTATAGAGGGTGAAAGAGGTATGCCAAGACCGAAACCTCCGTTCCCTGCAAACAAAGGTTTGTTTGGCAGACCTACATTAATTAATAATGTTGAAACTTTGGCAAATGTACCTGTTATTTTACTAAAAGGTGCAGATTGGTTTTCTTCAATGGGTACTGAAACTTCAAAAGGTACGAAAACTTTTGCTCTAACAGGCGAAGTAAATAATACAGGATTGATTGAAGTTCCAATGGGTACAACATTGAGAGAAATTGTTTTTGATATCGGCGGAGGTATCAGAAATGGTAAAAAATTTAAGGCTGTACAAATAGGCGGACCTTCAGGCGGCTGTTTGACAGAGGAACATTTGGATATCCCAATGGATTATGACAATCTTATAAAAGCCGGAGCAATGGTTGGTTCTGGCGGATTGGTTGTTATGGCTGAAGACACTTGTATTGTCGAAGTTGCAAGGTTCTTTATGAACTTTACACAGCATGAAAGCTGCGGTAAGTGTGTTCCTTGCAGAGAAGGCACAAAAAATATGCTTAAAATTCTTGAAAAAATTGTAGCAGGTAAGGGCGAAATGAAAGACTTAGAGTTGTTGGAAGAACTTGCCAAAACTGTTAAAGAAGGGTCTTTATGCGGCTTGGGTAAAACCGCACCTAATCCGGTTTTATCAACTTTAAAATATTTCAGAGATGAGTATGTTGCTCATATTAAGGATAAAAAATGTCCGGCAGGAGTTTGTGCTGCTATGAAAAAGATTGTTATTCAGGAATCTTTATGCAAGGGCTGTACAAAATGTGCAAGAGTATGTCCTGTTGGGGCAATTTCAGGAACTGTTAAGCAACCTCACCATATTGATCAATCTAAATGTATCAAGTGTGAAGCTTGTTTGACCAATTGTCCGTTCAAGGCGATTGTTCTTGAGTAAACAGAAAATATTTTCATATAGAGTTATTTAATACAAGCTTCTGAAATAAATTCAGAATGACATAGAAAATAAGGAAATAATATTATGACAGATAAGAAAACATTATTTATAGACGGCAAAGAAGTTGAATTTTCCAATGAGCCGAATTTGCTGGAAGTTATCAGAAAAGCCGGCATGAATGTTCCTACTTTTTGCTATCGTCCGGATTTAACATCTTTCGGTGCGTGCAGAATGTGTGTTGTAGAGGTTGAGGGCAGAGGAATTCAGTCGTCTTGCACTATGCCTCCTGAAAACGGTTTAAAAATTCATTTGAATACTGAAAAAACAAGAAGAATAAGAAAAACCGTTTTAGAATTATTGCTTGCAAATCATGATAGAAGCTGTCTGACCTGTGATAAGAGCGGAAATTGTGAATTACAGCAATATGCTGAAGAATATGGGATTAAAAGTATAAGATTTCCGGATAAAAAATTTGAAGATTATCTTCCTGTTGATGATAGTTCTCCGTCACTGGTTAGAGATCCGAATAAATGTATATTATGCGGAGCCTGTGTAAGAGCTTGTTCTGAATTTCAAGGTCATGCTGTTTTAGGTTTCGCCAATAGAGGTTCAAAAACCGTTGTTCAGCCTATGGCAGGCAAGCCTTTAGGTCAAGTTGACTGTGTATCTTGCGGTCAGTGTGCTGCAGTTTGTCCGACCGGAGCTTTAACAATAAAAGATGATACAGATAGAGTATGGAATGAAATTACAAATCCTGAAAAAACTGTTGTTGTTCAAATGGCACCGGCAACCAGAGTTGCGTTAGGCGAAATGTTTGGTTTGGAACCTGGTGAAAATACCATTGGTTTAATGAATGCAGCTTTGAGAAAGTTAGGTTTTAATTTTGTTTTTGATACTAATTTCTCTGCTGATTTAACAATTATGGAAGAAGCTACTGAATTTTTGGAAAGATTAAAAGAGGGTAAAAATTTACCGTTATTTACATCTTGCTGTCCGGCATGGATAAAATATATGGAAGATCAGCATCCTGATATGTTAAATCATTTATCAAGCTGTAAATCTCCGATGAGTATGTTATCTCCTGTTTTGGTTGATTTAGTTCCTAAGCACTTCCATATTGACAGAGAAAATCTGGTGGTTGTTGCGGTTATGCCTTGTACTGCTAAAAAATATGAGTGCAAACGTCCTGAAATGTATAGAAATGGCAGACCTGATACAGATTATGTAATCACAACTCAGGAACTGGGCAAGATGATAAAATCTGCGGGTATTGATTTTAAAGCGTTGTCTCCTGAACCAAATGATTCTCCTTTTGGAGAATATACAGGTGCCGGAACTATTTTTGGTGCTTCAGGAGGTGTTGCTGAGGCTGCTGTTCGTACTGCGTATGAATTTGCAACGGGAGAACCTTTAAAAGATGTTGATATTAAAGAAATGAGAGGTACATCTAACCGTTCTAAATCTATTCATCTTGATTTAAAAGGAACAAAACTTGTTGTGAGAGTTGTTTCTACTCTGAAAGAAGCTGAAAAAGCAATACAAGAAATCAAAAATGGTACTGCAGATTTTCAGATGCTTGAAGTTATGGCTTGCCCTGGCGGCTGTGTCAATGGCGGCGGGCAGCCAAGAAGTTGTGATGATTCTCATATCAAGGAAGAAAGGGCAGAAGGTCTTTATAAAGAAGATCTTGAACTTCCGATAAGAAAATCTCATATGAACCCGTCAATTCAAAAATTGTATCAGGAATATCTTGAACATCCGGGTTCTCACAAGGCTCATGAACTGTTGCATACAGCTTATACAAATAAGTTTGCCGGTTCTTATAAAGATGTTTAAATCTAAAGAAAAGCACCTGATTTAATCAGGTGCTTTTCTTTCTTGTATTTTGAAAAAAAATCCGGTACTTTAGGTACCGGATTTTTATATTTAATTTTGACTATTTTACAACTTTAATAACTTTAGCAGTGATATCTTCTCCGCCGTATAATACAATACCTTTACTCAATACCATTGAATAACCGTCTTGTTTTGCTTGAGCTGCAATTTGTTGAGAAATAGATGTATCAATAGCTTTTAATTTTTCAGCATATTCTTTGTCCATTTTTTCCTTTTTAGCTTGCAGTTCTTTTGCATATTTATCTTCAGCTTCTTTTTTCTTTGTAGAATCTGTAATTGAAGCTACATCTTTTCTTGCTTTTTCGATAAATTTAACGATATCTGCAGTTTTAGCTTGTTGTTCTTTTTTAAGAGCTTGAACTTGAGCTGATGCATTTACAACTTGCGGAACATCGACTACAGCAACTGTAAAATCTTGTGCTTGAGCTGCTAACCCTAATGATAAACCTCCTAATACAGCTGCGGAAGCTGCTAATAATCCTAAATTTTTCTTCATAATGCTTCTCCTTCTAACAGATTTTATATTATCACAAAATTTTTATTTTTACATACGCTAATACGTTTGGTTTATTTTTTTTGTAACAACTTTACATGATTTAAATAAATCGTTATAATAATTTTGTAGGTATAGTATATAATAATTAAATTTTTGTAAAGTATTCTTAACAAAAGTTTAAAAAAGGTTTTTATTTAGCAATCCTTGTAACACAATATACTTACAAGATATAGTATTATATATATAACTAGATATATGTTAACATAGAAGGTGAATAAAATAATGGAAAAGATTAGAAAAAGTAGTTGCATAGGTAAAGCGGCGGCAGTGTCGCTGGTTTGTGCAGTTATGCTTACGGCTGCCCCGTCGTTTGCGGCTCCCGACGTTGCCCCCAGTGGTCCTGCGGGTGTAAATGGAGGTTTCGGCTTTACACATGGGCAAATTCCAGTTATGGAAGCCGGTGCAAATTTGAAGCACGACAGCGATATTATGCGTTATGACAGAAATCAAAAACTTGAAGATCGGGATTTTAGTAAATATCAGGAAGAGCGTTACGGAACCGGAGGTTCTCCGGTTACAAATTCTGCTCCGCAGACGGTTCCTGATGCTATGAAAGCTACTATTGATGAAATAGGTACTAAAGGTGTATATATAAATTCTATTGAAGTTTCGCCTTCTGAAATTCTTACAAAAGAAGAAATAAATGGTGTTATCGGACAGTATGTCGGTAAAAACGTATTTATGTCTGATATTCAAAATGCAATAAATGCAATTAATAATTTATATGCTGAAAAAGGTTTTGTAACAGCAAGGGCATATCTTCCTGAACAAACCGTATCAAACGGCAATATTAGAATTGAACTTATTGAAAGTAAAGTCGGTAATATAACTGTTGAAAATAACAGATATACTACTGATAAATATATTTTAGATCGTATGCCTCAAAAGACAGGCGATTTGTTTGATATTGTTAATTTAGAACAAGATGTTCTTGATTTTAACAGATATCATGACGGTGTAAATCTTGCAGCTAATTTGAAAGCCGGTACGCAGCCGGGTACAACAGATATTGAATTAACTGCAAGAGAAACTTTCCCGTTCCATATTATCGGTATGATGGATAATGCAGGAAGAAGAAGTACCGGTTCTTTAAGAGGCGGTCCTGCTATTGTTGCTGATAGTTTATTCCACCGAAGAGACCAGATGATGTTAGGTTCTTATTTCTCCGGCGGATCTGTCAGCCCGTTCTTTGATTACAGTTATCCTATCAATAAAAAAGATGGTAGAATAGGATTTTCATTTTCTTCATCTTTTTCAAAGGTTAAATATGGTCCCGGATATCTTACAAGTTTAGGTTTGAAAAGTAATTCATATTTATACAGTTTGTACTATGATCAACCATGGATAAGAAAAAGAGGTTTTGAATTAAGGACTATTGCATCAGTAAATTACAAGCGTTCAAGAACTTGGTCAAGCTACGATAATATGTTTGAACAAATGGGCTTTAATTCTCCTTTTGCTAATACAGATCAGGTTACAAGCCTTGATGTTGGTTTAAATATCAGAAAAGATACTAAGTATGGTATCTGGTATTTGTATCAGGGTGCGGCTATGGCATTGCCTGTCCTGGATGATCAGTCCAGCTATTTCAAATATTCAGGTAGTATTTTAAGATTACATGATTTCTCTCATGGTGTTATTGGTCAGTTGAGAGGCAGCTATCAGGTAATTCCTAATAGTAAATATATTCCGTACATTGACCAGTTCCAGACAGGTGGTTTGTACACAGTAAGAGGTTACTCTGAAGGTATTTTAATGGGTAAAAGCGGTTACTTCTTCAGTGGTGAATTGATGTTCCCGTTGTTGCCTAGAACAATAACCAATAAAGACGGTGTAACAAAGAACTTCATCGGTCAATACATTAAGGGTGCCGTATTTGCTGATACTGCCGGAGTATTTCCATGGGTTGGACAAGATTATTATGGCGGAAGTTATTTCTTAGCTTCAGTTGGTATGGGGTTAAGGGTTCAATTGCCGGGTGACTTGAGTGCAAGATTATATTGGGGCTATCCGTTGATTAACAACGCTTATGAAACCAATAGAAAAATAGGTAGATTCCACTTTGAACTTACTTTGGAACCTGATTTTGATGCACTGTTGAGTAAACGTTCTACAAAGGCTCAGCCTGCACCTCCGAAACCTCAGCCTGCACCTGAACCGATTCAGCCAATTAACAACAATTATGATGATATAAGACATTATGATTACTTGTTAGATGGCGGTGCTACATTATAATTTGATTGAATATTTTGATGTTATATAATATAAGCGGTGACATATTGTTACCGCTTATGTTTTGAGGAGAATTGCAATATGGTATGTAAGTCAGTTTTTGTTACCGCAACCGGTACCGATGTAGGTAAAACTTATGTTTCTGCTCTTATTGTCAAAAAGATGAGGGAAATGAAATTGGATTGCGGCTATTATAAACCTGTATTAAGCGGGGCAATTCGTCAAAATGACAGTACTTTTCTCCCCGGAGATTGCGATTTTGTCGTGAAAACTTCGGGATTAAATGTAAACCCTGAAGCTTGTGTTACATATTGTTTTGAAGAAGCTGTTTCTCCTCATCTGGCTGCTATGAGAGCAGGGATAAAGATAGATAAAGATGTTATAAAAAATGAATTTTTAAAGAGAACTGCAAAGTATGATTATCTTGTTGTCGAAGGAGCAGGAGGGATTACTTGTCCGTTTGATTTAGAAAATGATGTTTTATTATTGTCTGATATTATACAATATTTGCATCAAGATGTTCTTCTTGTTGCTGATGGCGGCTTAGGAACTATAAATTCGGTGCTGCTTACGGTTGATTATGCAAAAAACTGTGGAATAAATATTTGCGGTATTATTTTGAATAATTATGATAAGAATGATTTTATGCATCTTGATAACAAACGGCAGATAGAGAGGTTAACCGGCATCAGAGTTTTGGCAGAGGTTGCAAAAGGTGATAAAACCCTTGATGTTCAAAAAGATGAATTATTAAAGATTTTTAGTTAATTGAAAGAAGGTAAATTTATGAACTGGCAGGAAGAAGATTTAAAATATATTTGGCACCCTTGTTCTCAAATGAAGGATTATGAGACGCTTTCGCCGATTGTTATTGACCGTGCAAGCGGCATTAACCTTTACGATATTAACGGCAAATGTTATAAAGATGTTGTTAGTTCATGGTGGTGTAATCTTTTAGGACACTGCAATCCGAGAATAAACGCTGCGATAAAAAAGCAGCTGGATACATTAGAGCATGTTATCTTTGCTAATTTTACCCACAAAACGGCAATTACTTTATGTCAAAAACTTATGAAAGTGGTACCAAAAGGCTTATGCAAATTTAACTTTGCCGATAACGGTTCAGCCGCTATCGAAATGGCTATGAAAATGAGTTTTCAATATCATCAGCAGACAGGTCATACTGAAAAGAAAAGATTTATGGCTTTAACTGATGCCTATCATGGTGAAACTATCGGGGCTTTGTCTGTCGGAGCATGTGATTTATATTCTGAAATTTACAAACCTATATTGATGGACGTAGTACGGGTTCAGGGACCGGACTGTTTCAGATGTCCTTATGGCAAAAATCGTGATAATTGTAATTGTGAATGTTTTGAGCAGGCACAAAAAACTTTTGAAAAATACGGAAAAGAAACCTGTGCAATGATTGTTGAACCTTTATTGCAAGGGTCTGCAGGTATGAAAGTTTATCCGCCTTTATATTTAACAAAATTAAGAGCCTTGTGCGACTGTTATAATGTTCACTTAATAGCTGATGAAATTGCAACCGGTTACGGCAGGACAGGCAAAATGTTTGCTTTTGATCATGCCGGTGTATCTCCGGATATTATGTGTCTTTCTAAAGGTTTGACAGGCGGCTATATGCCAATGTCTATATGTGTTACAACTCAAGATATTTATGATGCTTTTTATGATGATTACAACAAGGGTAAGGCCTTTATGCATTCTCATACTTATGCCGGCAATCCTCTGGCTTGTTCTGCTGCAATTGAGGTTTTGAATATTCTTGAAGACGAACAAATTATTCCAAAAGCTGTTAAAAATGCTCAATATTTTAATAAAATTATAAATGATAAGTTTAATAAACTTCCGTATGTTGGTGAAATTCGCCATATAGGGCTTATCAATGCTATAGAAATTGTTAAGGATAAGAAAACCAAAGAGGCTTATCCATCTAATTTGAGGCTCGGGTATCAAATTTATAAACAGGCTTTAAATAAAGGAGTTTTGTTAAGACCTCTGGGGGATGTTATATATTTTAATCCGCCGCTTATTATTCAGCCTGAGGATATGGATTTTGTTACGGATGTTGCAAAAGAATGTATGCAAAATATTATGTCATCTTAATTTTTAATTCATTTACCCCTTTATCGGTTTGCCGAAAATCAGTCTTGCTCCTCCGAATTTTTGCTGAAGTGTCTTTTTGAGTCCTACTATAATTTCATTTACATTGCAGACAACAAGTTGTACGGCATCAATAAGTGTGCTGAGTTTTGGTATTAGTACCGAGAAATCCGAACTTGTTTTGTTGAAATTTCCTGTTATTGATATGAATTCTTTTGATGAATTTGCAAAGTTTGATGTAATTAGTTCAAGATTTGCTGTACTGTTTTTGATATTTTGTTTTGTTATCCCGTCATTGATTTTTTCAGACATATCTTTAAGGTTTTTTGTTGTTGTTTGTAAATTCCCCATACTGTCTTTTAATCTGGTAGATGATGCAAGGATGTTTGCTCTGTTTTCTGTTAGTATATCTGTTATTAAATCAAACATTTCGGTTAATGAATCTGTAGTTCTTGTTGCTGAACTCAATAGCGTTTCCCCTTTTTCTGACAGGTTATCAAGGTGCATCTGGTTTGTGGCAGATATTCCGTTAAAACTCAGAGTGGATTTACCTTTTATGATATCTCCTGTCTTAATATATCTGAGCATTGGAGTTCTCGGGTATATTATATCAACATATTTTGTATCCTCATCATAATTTTTTATCTCAACACTTATGTTTCGAGGAAGGTGCAATCCACTCTGGTTCAGTCTTATGTATAAAAATGTAGTTTTAAAATCTTTAGATATTTTAAGATGGGTGCTCGTCCCGATTTTGTAACCTTTGTAATAGACTCCCATTCTTGGCGGCATCGGATCCATTTGTTTAAATTCGGCTTTGATATATGTATGATTGAAGTATGTTATAAACATTGCTGCTATAATCAGCAATAGTAGAAGAGATAATATTATTTTCCCTGCTGTGCTCATATAAAAATTATTGAAATTTTCAGGAAATAAATAAATTCTTCAATCGGTTTAGCCTAATATGTTTTCAAATGTTTTGTGTAATTTTACATTGTGTACTCTTATATAATCTATATTTTGATTTATTAAAATACTGTTTAGAGCAAGTGTATAAATGTCTTTTTCATTGTTCTCAGCATCAGGCATTCCTAGCATACTTTTTCTTGAAAGCCCGATTAAGACGGGACATCCTATTGTTTTAAATTCTTTCCATCGTCTGATTATTTCAAGATTATTTTCTTTAGTTTTGCCAAAACCGATACCCGGGTCTATTATTATATTTTCTTTTTTTATACCGGCTGAAATAGCAAGATCAACTTTGAATTTTAAATTTGTATAAATTTCATCTATAAGGTTTTCGTAATATGGTGAATCCTGCATATTTTCAGGGGTTCCTTTGGAATGTTGTAAAATGATTTTTATATGCGGATTTTGGGCGATTATGTCAGGCATTTTTTCATCATAATCAAATCCTGAAACATCATTTATTATATTGGCACCGAGTTCTATACATTTTTGAGCAGTTTTTGCACTTCTTGTATCAATACTTATTGGAATATTTATATTATTTCCTTTTATATATTTCAGTACTGGTATAAGTTTTTCAAGCTGTTTTTCTGCCGGAATTGCATTTGAATACGGTTTTGTAGATTCTGCTCCTATATCAATAATGTCGGCACCATCTTGAATAAGCTGGTGTAAATGTTTTATGGATTCTTCAAATTCAAAATATTTACCGCCGTCAGAAAAGGAATTTGTTGTAATATTCAAAATTCCCATAATCTGAGTCTTTGAAGTTTTAGACATTTTCGATTTTTCATCCAGTAATTCAGCAAGTCTTTTTAAACCGAAGGGCTGATGCTGAAGTTTGGCTGAAATTTTTTGAATTTGAGAAATACTTCCGCCTAAAATACAATCTGTAGTTTCAATTTTACCTGTTATTGTTTCTCTGTGGGTTGCACAATCGGCCCCCACAGACAATGCAGTTTGTTTTAAAATGTTTGCCTGCGGCAGGGTCAGACTAAAAATTTTAAATGTTTTATATTCAAATTTTGCGGAGGCTTTTTGAATATATGTTTTATCAAAGCCAATATTTTCAAGTTCTTTTTCTATATTTGTATTATTAGATAATTCTTTTATTAAAAAATCGTGCATAAACTTAGTTTAGCACGATTTTAATTATTTTCAATTTGTTATTTGAATTTAAGAATTAATATCTATATATTCCTGTTTGAATTTGTCAATGGCCTCCGTTCCGGTTCTGAAAGCTTTGCTTACTCCTGTTACAAGAACAAAGAATGCCAGAAATCCTCCGCCGATATTTGCGAATGCTTTAGTTACCGGACTTTTTACTATCGGTCCGATTATTTTAGCATTTTTTAATTTGCTTAATCGCATTATAATATCATCGGCATATTTTCTTACGCTGTTTTTAAATGCAGGGAAAAATCCTTTTGATTCTTGAATTGTTTGGAAATTGCGATATGTATTTTTAATATTTACCATACCTTCTTGAAGCATTTTTTCTTTTGCTTCAAGAGTTGCTGCACGTTTACTGACAGCTTTTGCTGCTGTTCCGGTTACACCTGCGGCACCGCCGGCACCAACTGCAACTTTTTCTTGAGTTTCTTTTCTTTGATTTTCAGAAGCTGTGGTGCGGGCTGATTTTATAGGCGGGTGATTTATTGCATTAATTCCGGACATATTATTCACCGTATTCCATATTTTCAAGTTCTTCAAGATATTCTTTTTCGAGGTCTGTGTTATTATCAGCTATATCTCTATCATCATTGCCATAGTCGTGCTGATATTCTTCATAATTACTATAATCGTCGTCATTATCATAATTTTGTGAGTTTTTCTTATTAGCTGTTTTTTCATCAGGACGGGTTGCAGCATTATAAACTCCTGCAATTCCTGCACCTACACCTAAAGTTGTACCTGTTGCTTTAGCTGTTTTATCAAAAACCTCACTTGCGGATTTTCCTTTAAAATGACTTGCTATGGCATTATAGCCTGATTTTATTGCTGTGGCTGCAAGCTTAACTCCGCTGCCGATAAGTTCAAATACTTTAACTATTTGTCTGCCTACAGCATTATTGTTCATTTTATTCAAAAACTCAGAATTTTTAAAGCGTTTAGCTCCTTCTGCAATAGCTTCTGCAACCGAATTTCTTGCGGATTGGAGTCCTTTTGCTACCGGTTTTAAGATTGTTTTAAATTCTTTTGCGACATTGCTGTTTGCACTTGTTAAAATTCCATTTTTAATAAATTTGGAACCTTTTGATGTTCCCCACATTACAAGCCAGCCGTCGAATAATCCTTCAGCTGCTATCTGGCAGCCTTTAAATGTTTTTTTTAGAAAGTCAGGAGTTTTTTTATCTTTACTCATTTGACCAAATTCTTTAGCTTGATTTTCATAAAATAAGGTTTTTTCACAAAAGTTGGAATCTTCTGCTGAGTTTATGGAATAATAACCCTGTTTAAAAGAGATGTTTCTATTAGTTGCTTGTCTGAAATTTGGTTGAATTGTCAGCATATCATTCCCCCACTACCTTATAAATGTTTTCCAATCGTATAATACGAATGAATAAATTTTTTTGCTATTTTATGTGAGATCCATTAACAAAATGTTACAATAAAGCAACTTTATTATCCCATAATTTTAAGGGTTTGTAAAGTATTTTGCACTTTGAAAAGAATTTCTTTTTATTAATTCTCTGTCTATTTTATTAAGACAGTCTAATTTTGCTCCCAGCCATCTTGGAGCTATTAAATTTTTCTTTAATCCGTTGCCTGCAAGTCTGTGTATTGTTGTTTCAGGCGACAGCAGTTCGAGAAAGTCACATACCAGATTTACATATTCGTCCTCACTCATAAAATCTATTTCATTATTTTCATATAGCTTTGAAAGTTTTGTATCTTTTAAGGCACAAAGCATATGAATTTTAACCCCGTCAACTTTTAATTGTGCAAGTTTTTGAGCTGTCTGCAAAATTTCTTCTTTTGTTTCCCATAGCCCGAAGATTACGTGAACACAAACATTAATACCTTTTTCTTTTGTTTTCTCATAAGATTTTAAAAAACAATTGAAATCGTGTCCCCTGTTTATTTTTTGTAAAGTTTTATCATGAATAGATTGTAAACCGTATTCAATCCATGTATAGTAATCTTTTGAAATATCTGAAATGAGATTTAGTTTATCCTCATCCACGCAATCAGGTCTTGTTCCTATAGATAAACCAACAATATCCGGATGTGTAAGTGCTGATTTATATATTTTTTCAAGTTCATTTATAGGTTTATAAGTGTTGGTGTATGCTTGAAAATAAGACATGAATTTTTCGGCTTTGAACCTGTCGTGCAGAGTCTTTGCACCAATTTTTACCTGTTCTTCTATTGATAAAAGATTAGAATGCGCTTGAGAAAAACTTCCGCCGTCATCACAAAAAATACAACCACCTTTAGATATTGTTCCATCTCTGTTTGGACATGAAAATCCTGCATCAATTGTTATTTTATAAACCTTTGCGCCAAACTTATTTTTAAGGAATGCACTAAATTGGTTGTATCTTTTGTCTGTGTTATTAAAAAACATTGCTTCAGTCATAATTTCTTTGGATATTTATCCTTTAGAAAATTATTTATTATCTTCTTCGTTGTCATAAATCGGATAAACGTAATGTTCACCGCAATTTGGACAAACTACTTCTTGCTGCTTTCCGTCTTCTAATTGAGCTACTTCAAACAAGCATTTACATCCGGATTGTACACATCTGATTGCCCATGTCGGTCTTATTAATCTTGCCATATTTTATACCCTCTTTTCCTTTTCTACAAATTGATTTTAACACTTAAGAGTGTAAGTTGCAAGTTTTATTTGATGATGAAATATGATGTTTGCAGGGCTAAAATTTTATTTTTGTTATTTTTATAGTATTATGATTTTAAAGGATTTATACTATGCAGTTTATAGATAAGGCAAAAATAAAAATTAGCTCCGGTAAAGGCGGTAACGGTGTTGTAGCTTGGCGTCGTGAAAAATTTGTGGATAAAGGTGGACCAGCTGGAGGTGACGGCGGCAAAGGTGGTAGTGTATATTTAATTGCAGATGAGGGTTTATCAACTCTTCTTGATTTTACCTACCGTTCTATATTCAAAGCTGATAACGGAGAAAATGGCTTCAAAAAAAGTATGCATGGAAAAAGTGCCAGAGATTTGTATATAAAGGTTCCGGTAGGAACTATCGTCAAGGATTTGAAATCTGGAAATATAATTGCAGATTTAATTGAACATGGTCAGTCTGTTCTTGTTGCAAAAGGCGGCAGAGGCGGTAGAGGAAATACTCATTTTTGTACTCCGCAAAACAGAGCTCCGCAATATTGTGAACCCGGAGAACCGGGTATTGAAAGAGAATTGCAGCTGGAGTTAAAACTTCTGGCTGATGTTGGGCTTTTGGGTTTTCCTAATGCCGGTAAATCAACATTTATAAGCAGAGTGTCTGCGGCTAAACCTAAAATTGCAGATTATCCGTTTACGACAATTGTTCCGAATCTAGGTGTCGTAAGAAAAGATTCCGGCGACGGCTATGTAATTGCTGATATTCCCGGATTAATTGAAGGTGCTTCAAAAGGAGTCGGCTTGGGGCACGATTTTTTACGTCACGTTGAAAGATGCAGGTTTTTACTGCATATTGTTGACGGTACAGAAGAAGATCCTGTTAAAAATTATAAAATTATAAATGATGAACTGGCTAAGTATTCTGAAAAACTCTCTAATCTCTATCAGGTTGTTGCGATAAATAAAATTGATGCAATTGATAAAGACAGATTAGATGAGTTAAAATCCCAATTTAAAGCTCTCGGTGTAGTGCCTTTCTGTATATCTGCTGTTACCGGAGAAAATCTGGAGCTGCTTAAACACGAATTAGAACATAAAGTTGATACAATTGAAAAACCTGCGTCAGAAGTTACTGTAGAAGAAGATTTAGATGCTACAAATAATGATGACGGATATTGGTCAGTACAAAAAGTTAATAAAAATACTTATGTTGTTACAGGCGGAAGAATAATAAGAATTTCCCAGGTTACAGACCAGAGAAGTACTGAACAGGTTATAAGATTTCAAAATATAATGACATCTATGGGAATTATTGATGAATTAAAACGTCTAGGTATACAAAATGGTGATACTGTTGTTGTCGGCAAGCTAGAACTTGAATACTGGGATGACGAAGTTTATAAATAAAAACTTGCTTAAAAGAGAGTTTTCTTGTTAGTCAGGATATTGCATAAATATTGGTGAGCTAGTTTGATTTTGCCCACCAATATTTAGATTTTACAAAAGTAGTTTAATTTTAGTCCTCGGGTATAAATAGTGGAGTTTTTGATAATAATTCTCTTGTGTGTTCATAGCAACAGCTGTGTTTTGTCAATTGCTGATATTCTCTCACGATATTTAATACATCATCTGTAGATAATTTAATAATCCTTCTTGTACCTTCAATAATTGTTGCCATACCATAATCCCTTTCTTTTTTCTATTTATTCGGGATAAATTTTAATCTTCTTTAATTGTTCATTTATATGGTTTAAAAATCTTTATTCAATAAAAAAGGATGAATTAGCTTCATCCTTTTTTTATTTTAAAATTCATAGTTGCTTGGATTTTTAAGAGTTACATTTGTGAACCCGTCAGCTGCAATTTGTTGTCTGATTTGTTCTGCTATATCTTTTCTTGCGTTTGTAGCGTTCCAGCTAGCTCCGGTACTTGCCGTGTATGTATGAACTCTTCCTGTTGAATCTGTAAATCTAGCTACACCGGATCCTTGGTTAAGACCCATTGTATGGATTTTAAATGTAATTGTTGCGGTGTACGCTTTAGTTTTATTTTGTCTTGTAGCTTCTTGAGTATTGGAAACTTTCTTTTCAGTTTGAGCTCCTGTCGTTTTTGATTTGTATGAAACTTGGGCTCCGTCATACTTTTTGCTTCCTTCTTCAACATATTGTTTTCTCAGATAGTCAATGCTTGGTAAATCTAATTTGTCCCAGTTAGCATTAGCTTTTATTGAGCCATCAGCGTTGAATATACTCGGGTTGTAGGAAATCATTTTCTTTGTTAAGTCTGCTCGGTCCGTTGCACTTAAGAAATCCATTTTACCGCCGGCACTTAATAGTTTATCAACAACTGCTGCAGCACTGTCGCATTTAGAAAGCTGTAAGTGGATGTTTTCATTTCCTGTTTTAGTATCGGATCTGTACCAGCCATTAGCTACATGTACTTTACCTGTTCCTGAACCTTCGCCAGTTCCAGATGCGTTGCCGGCTTTTGTATTTCCGTTGTCTGAAGGAGGTACGGCTGCTTTTTCTTCAGTTGGTTTGTTTCCATCAGGCTGTTCTGTTGGCTTATTTCCATCAGGCTGTTCTGTTGGTACATTCTTTTCAGGTTCTTCTTCGGCTTTAGGTCCTTGAGGTTCTTCTTTCTTGTGTTTTAGTAATTTATCGCACATTTCATCGAAGTTGCCTTCTTCATGTATGGTTTGATCTTTATTAACAGCATCATAATGTCCGTTTCCGTCTGAGGTTATAACCCAATCAGGGAACATTTTCTGCAGGTCAGCAAGTCGGTCGCCTTTTGGCTGATTTTGAACAGGCATTTGTGCCTGGTTTATCATTCCAAACGGACTCATGCCCATACCCATGCCCATACCGCCGCCAAATAATCCGCCGAACAATCCGCCGCCGAACAGTCCGCCGCCGAACAGTCCGCCGAATAATCCTGACATAAAGCCCCAGAATCCTGTAGGTCCGTTATTTATGGTTACATTTGTTGTTTTTGTAAAAGATGAACCGCCTAACATTACTGGCCGTCCGCCTCTTACATTGACGTGTGGTCTTCTTGAGTATTGTCCGCCCATTACGTAGCGGGTGTTGAATGCTTTACCAAATCCGTAAATGCCCATATACTTGTCCTCTTATTTAATACTTTATATATATAAAGTATATACTATTTAGATAATTGCTTATATACCCTCGTTTTTGTTACATATCTTTACAATTGCAAGGAGTATATTATCGTGGAAAGTCTTTGGTGGTCTTAGTTTTTGGTTTGTTGTAAAAATAAGCAGAGTTGTTAAAATTTTTCTAACCTCTCTGCTTATTTTTTAGTTTACTTTATTTTTTAGGCTAATAAAATTCCGTTGTTTGTATATGATGATTTTATTGCAGAAGTACCGAGTTTTGAGGCTGCTCCTGCTATTGGATTATAGAATGATAATGCTGTAGTTCCTATATCTGCTAATCCGCTTAATAGTGATCCTCCCGAATTTTGTGCATTGTATGCATTTGCATTGTAGTTATTTCCGGATTCTGCATTTGATTGTGCTGCTTGCATATAGCTCAGGATATTGTTATTCATGATTGTATTTAAGTTGCTTAACAGTGTAATATAGTTTATTCTGTTTGCCATTTCGTTTGCGTACAATTCGTCTTGTTTCATTAATAGAGAATCACTTAAATCCGCAACAGCTTGAGCTTTGTTGTCTGTAATATTACTTAAATTATCCATGAATATTGAGTTGTCAAAGTTCCCGAATCTGGATGCGATATTATTTTTCAATGCCGTTTCCATTGGTGTGTAAATACTGTTTATCTGATTTATACCCTCTTGTTTGTAAGCATCAAGCTGATTGTTCCACATCTGCTGTTTTTCATCCGATATTTCAAACAGATTACCCAGAGATGTTTCTAAATTGTTTTGGATGCTGTTGTAGATATTCTTTTCTGTATCAGACATATTGTAGGAACTGTTAATAGAACCGTCATTTTTGGAAGTTGAAGCTACAGTATTACCGTTTACTACAATATTTCCTGATGAATAGTTAGGATATTTAGATTTTTTACCCATATAAATATTTCCTTTCCTGATAAGGACAATATTTAATGGTTTTCAATCGGCTAGGATATCTATATTATAACATTTTTTGGTAATTTTGTAAAGTTCGTTTTATATAATTTGAAATTAATTTATCCTCGTATCATAATTGTATTATGTCTGATAGGATTAAAATTGTTGGAGCAAAAGAACATAATTTAAAAAATGTATCCTTAGAACTCCCCAAAAATGAGCTTATTGTTTTTACCGGAGTTTCAGGTTCTGGTAAGAGTTCTCTTGCTTTTGATACGATTTTTGCTGAAGGTCAAAGACGTTATGTTGAAAGTCTTTCAACTTATGCCAGACAATTTTTGGGACAGTTGGATAAACCTAATGTTGAGTATATTGACGGGTTATCTCCTGCAATTTCGATTGATCAGAAATCAAAAAGCAACAATCCCCGCTCTACTGTCGGTACAATTACAGAAATTTATGATTATTTAAGATTGTTATATGCCAGAATAGGTACTCCTTATTGCCCTGTTTGCGGAAAGAAAATTAAGCCGCAGACTTTAGATGAAATAGTTAATAAAATTCTTGCTTTGGGCGAAGGTGTAAAAATTCAGATTTTAGCTCCTGTTATCAGGGGTAAAAAGGGAGAGTATTCTTCTTTGTTTGAAGAGTTAAGGCAGGAAGGTTTTGTCAGGGTAAAAGTTGACGGTGAAATCTTTAATCTTGACGAAGATGAAATTGAACTGGCAAAAACTAAAAAACATGATATTTCTATTGTTGTTGACCGTATTGTTGTAAAAGAATCAGCAGCTTCAAGAATTGCCGATAGTGTCCAAATTTCCTTGAAAAAAGCTGATGGAATTGTTATTGCCGATGTCGTCGGAGATAAAGAAATTGTGTTCAGCGAAAAATTAGCCTGTCCTGATTGTAATATAAGTTTTGAAGAGTTAACTCCGAGAATTTTTTCATTCAATGCTCCTTACGGTGCTTGTGAAAGATGTTCCGGGCTCGGAGCAGATTTTATTGTTGATCCTGATTTGGTTGTACCCGATAAGTCACTATCGTTAAATGACGGTGCAATTTATGCGTGGGCAACAAGAAGTGCTTCCACTTATTATCATGATTTATTAAGCTCTGTTTGTTCCGCTTACGACATAGATATGAATATGCCGTTTGAAAAATTGTCTGAAGCTCAGCAAAATATTATTCTGTATGGTTCTGAGGATCCTATAAAAATCAGGGTCAAACAGTTTGGTACAAGCAGATATCAGACGAATATACAAAGATTTGTCGGAGTCATTCCGTTTTTGGAAAAAAGATATAATGATTCGACTGGTGATTACTGGCGGGAAGAAATTGAAAAATTTATGGTTGCAAAGCCTTGTCCTGTATGCGGCGGAGCAAGGTTGAAGCCGTTTCCGCTTGCTGTGAGAATTAAAGATAAAAATATTTATGAATTTACCAAGATGTCTGTTGATGACGAACTGAAATTTATAACGGAATTATATTTGGATTTGACAGAATATCAACTAAAAGTTGCAAAACAAATTTTAGATGAAATACGTGCAAGACTTAAATTTTTAAGTGATGTCGGGCTTCATTATCTTGATCTCGCTCGTATGGCAGGAACATTATCCGGCGGAGAATCGCAGCGTATTCGTCTGGCTTCTCAAATCGGCAGCGGTTTGAGCGGGGTTTTGTATGTTTTAGATGAACCGTCTATCGGTTTACACCAGAGAGATAATGATATGCTTATCAAAACTCTGTTCAAATTGAGAAATCTAGGGAATACTCTGATTGTAGTCGAACATGATGAAGATACTATAAGAAGTGCAGATTTTATTGTGGATATCGGACCAAAAGCAGGCGAGGCCGGCGGTAAAATTATAGCTAAAGGTTCAGTTGATGATATTATTGTATCTAAGGCTTCTATTACCGGTAAGTATTTAAGCGGTGAAAAATTTATTCCTGTTCCTGATAAAATTCGTGAAGGTAACGGGCATTTTCTTCAAATAAAAAATGCATATTTGAATAATTTAAAACATATAGATGTTGAAATTCCGCTTGGTAAAATTGTTGTATTAACAGGGGTTTCAGGCTCTGGAAAGTCGACTTTGATGCAGGATATTCTGTTTGAATATGCGGCTCATAAATTAAGAAAAAATAAGCCAAAACCTCAAGGTGTGGATGAAATTTCAGGTTTTGAAAATATTGATAAAGTTATTGATATTGATCAATCTCCAATCGGGAGAACTCCTCGTTCAAATCCGGCAACTTATACTGATGTGTTCACTCCAATAAGAGAATTGTATGCTAAAACAAACGAGTCAAAAGTCAGAGGTTATAAGCCCGGAAGATTTAGTTTTAACGTGAAAGGCGGCAGGTGCGAAGCTTGTAAAGGCGACGGACTTGTTAAAATTGAAATGAACTTCTTATCTGATGTTTATGTGAAATGTGATGTGTGCAAAGGTAAACGTTATAATAGAGAAACACTTGAGGTTAAATATAAAGGTAAAACTATTTCTGATGTTCTTGAAATGAGTGTTAAAGAAGCTCTGGAATTTTTTGACAGTATCCCATCTATAAAAAATAAGCTGCAGACTTTAAATGATGTCGGACTTGATTATATGAAGCTCGGTCAAAGTGCAACAACTCTTTCCGGCGGGGAGGCTCAGCGAATAAAGCTTGCTTCGGAACTTAATAAGCGTTCTACCGGAAAAACTTTATATCTGCTTGATGAACCGTCTGTAGGTTTGCATTGGGCAGATTTGGATAAGCTTGCCAAAATTTTGCAGACTCTTGCGGATCAAGGTAATACAATTTTGATGATTGAACACAATCTTGATTTGATTAAAATTGCCGATTATATTATTGATTTAGGACCTGAAGGCGGAGTAGACGGGGGCAGAGTTATTGCTCAAGGCACTCCTTCTGAAGTTATCAAATGTAAAGATTCTTATACCGGAAAATATTTAGCAAAATATCTCAAAAATGCTTGATATTATTGAAAATTTGAATTTTAATAAAAATTTTGATATTATATATTTGTAAACTGGGTGTGTTTATGTGGCAAAAAAATATAATTTCAGTTTTTTTAATAATATTATCTTGTATGTTCACACAAGCATACGCCCAGACTGTTGAGGTTTCTTCTCTGGATAAGTTTTCCACAGATAGTCCTCCAAAATCAATATCCATAAAACTTCTGGAACCTTTAGAAATTTCTGATAATGAAGTTTATAAAGCCGGAGTGATTATGAAAGGCGACTTGTTTGATGTAGTCAGTCCGAAACGATTAAAACGTGATGCGGATTTTTCATTTAAACCTGTGTCATTCACTGATGAAAGCGGAAAAACATATCAGATAAACTCGAACATTACAGCATCATATACAGAACCTTTGAATAAAGGTCAAATGGCGAAAAGTGCGGCTTTAACCGTAGGTGATTTTTTTGTTAAAGGATTGTCAATGGGAGTCGCAGCGGTGTCAGGAGCCGTAAAGAACCAGGAAGGCAACAGAATAAAATCTTCTGCTGTTTCAGTTTACGAATCTTCACCTTTGTCTTATGTCGAAAAAGGCGAAGATATCAAAATAGAACCGAATATGTCGTTCTTTTTGAAGTTTTCAAAACCAAAATGTGAAAAAGTTTCAAGTTCTCGGCAAAATGATGTTCGTAATGAAGAAGTTATACAAGGTCAAAATTATACATTTCAAATAGAAAAGGAGTAAGTAAAAGATGAAAAAACTATTTATGGCATTTACGGCTTTTGTCCTTTCATTGGCATTGTGCCAGGGTGTAAGTGCTAAAACAATTCAGGTTACTGCATTAGAAGATTTTCAAACTTCTAATCCTCCGCAGGTTTTGCATGTTCAGATGAATGCAAATACAAGACTTAGTTATGATTTAATGCTGTTTCAGGGTTTTCAAGTTACAGGTAAGGTTCAGCCTCAGCAAAACGGTGGATTTGTTTTTATTCCGGTTAGTTATGTAAACTATCAGGAAGAACAGCTTCCTATTCAAAAAGAGGTTCCCGCTGTATATAAAGGAAAAGCTGGTTTGATTAGACGTAATCAGCCGTTCCAGCTGGTGTTTCCGAATAACGGCCCGGATACATTCCAGTATTATGTACCAAGCAGCAGCGATATGAATTAAGAAACAGCAGAAACTTGGTAATTTAATTGTAAAATACGGGAAGCCTTCTTTTGTCTGGAGTGCTTCTCGTTTTTTTATAGGATATGTTTTGTTGAATTTTAAGATATTATTACTTTAGTTATAAAGAAGAGAGGTAGATTAAAATGCTGGAATACTTTTTAGGTTCATATATTGTAACTATAGCAGGTGTTATAGGTGCATATTTATGGGGAGAACATGTTCATCATGGAACAGGTTTTGCCTGTGTCTTTATTGTTTTGGTTTTGGCGGTATTGGAAACAAGTTTGTCATTTGATAATGCGGTTGTTAATGCTATGAAGTTAGAAAAAATGTCGCACAAGTGGCGTCATAGATTTTTAACATGGGGTATTGCTATTGCCGTTTTTGGTATGAGATTTTTATTCCCTGTGCTGGTTGTTGCTGTATTTGCAAATTTAGATATGGTAACGGTTACAAAGATAGCTTTGACTGATTCTGACAAGTATGCAAGTTATCTTCATGCAACACATGCCCCGATTGTTACTTTTGGCGGAATGTTTTTAATAATGCTGTTTCTTAATTACTTCTTTAATCATGAAAAAACTGTTCACTGGATTACTCCTATTGAAAGACCGTTATCAACTTTAGATCATGTAAAGGGGATTGAAATTGTTATATCGTTATTGATGTTAATTGCTGTTCAGGCTCATATTCCTGAAGAAAGTAAAGTTTCTGTTATTCTTTCCGGTTTGGGCGGGATAATTACATATCTGGTTATTGATGGTGTTGCACATTTTCTTGAAAAGCATGAAGAAATGCGAAATGCTCAAAATGTAGCAGGCGGAGTTAAATGTGCAGGGCTTATAAGTTTTATTTATTTAGAATTGATTGATGCTTCTTTTTCATTAGATGGAGTACTGGGTGCGTTTGCATTAAGTAAAGATGTTTTGATTATTACAATAGGTCTTGCTATAGGTGCTATGTTTGTAAGGTCTTTGACAATTATGCTTGTTGAAAAGAAAACTCTGGCAAAATTTTTATATTTAGAACATGGAGCTCACTGGGCTATTGGTGCGTTGGCTATAATTATGCTTGTGACTACTGTAAGAGAAATCCCTGAAGTTGTTACAGGTTTAATTGGCTTGATATTTATTGTTGCAGCATTTGTGTCTTCTCTTTTACATAATAAGAAAGAATCTCAGAATGTTAAGAGTGAACAACAAAATAATTAAATTTTAATATGTATTTAAAAGACCATAGAATTATTTCTATGGTCTTTTTTGTGTTTTATTAAATTTTTGAAGAATTAGTCTATTTTCCAGCTATTAAGATATTCTTCCTGTTCTTCTGTAAGGGTGTCTATTTCAATACCCATAGATTGAAGTTTAAGACTTGCAATTTTTACATCAACTTCATAAGGAAGAGTATATAATTTATTTTCTAATTTTCCGTGGTTTTTAACTAAAAACTCTATTCCAAGAGCTTGATTAGCAAAACTCATATCCATAACACTTGCGGGGTGTCCTTCTGCCGCAACAAGATTAACCAGTCTGCCCTGAGCTATAACGTAGATAGATTTTCCGTTATCAAGAACATATTCTTCTAAAGCCGGTCTGATTTGTTTAATTTCAACGGCATGTTTTTGGAGATCTCCAACGTTAACTTCCCAGTCAAAGTGACCGACGTTACCAACGAAAGCTCCGTCTTTCATAGAGAGCAGATGTTCAACATCGATTACATGTTTATCTCCTGTTACTGTAAGGAATAAATCTCCTTCTAATGCAGCTTTTGCTATAGGCATTACTCTGTAGCCTTCCATTGCAGCTTCTAAAGCTTTTAATGGATCAACTTCACAGACTATTACGTTAGCTCCTAACGCTTTTGCTCTTAAAGCTACACCTTTTCCGCACCATCCGTAACCGGAAACAACAACAGTTTTTCCTGCTATAAGAATGTTTGCGGCTCTTAAAACTCCGTCAAATGAGCTTTGGCCTGTTCCATATCTGTTGTCATATAAATGTTTTGTTAAACTTGTATTAACTCCGACAGCAGGAAATCCAAGTTTTCCTTGAGCTTCCAGAGCTTGTAATCTTATTATTCCGGTTGTGGTTTCTTCAGTAGAGCCAATAATTTTATTCAATAAGTCAGGTCTTTGTTCATGTATTGTTGAAACCATATCGCATCCGTCATCAATTATGATATCAGGATTATGAGCGATTGCTTCCTGAATATGTTTTTTGTATTGTTCTACGCTTTCTCCGGCAACTGCAAAAACAGGAATATTATAATATTTTACCAGAGCTGCTGCTACATCATCTTGAGTTGAGAGCGGATTAGATGCGACTAATACGGCATCGGCTCCTCCTGCTTGCATAACTGTGCATAATGCGGCAGTTTCTTTCGTAACGTGTACACAAGCTGATAGCTTTAATCCTTTAAAAGGTTGTTCTTTGATAAATCTTTCTCTGATGGTTTTTAAAACCGGCATGTCTTTAAATGCCCAGTCTATTTGCTTTTTTCCTTGTTCGGCAAGTGTGATATCTTTAATATCGCATTTTATTTCAGTCATCAGCATCTTTTTCTCCTTGTTATTCCAACACAATATTAATTGTATTTTCTACACGTATCATTATAGCTTATAAATATTGAAATTCTAATAATCCCGCAGCTTTGTAAAATTTTCTTAATAATGGGCTGTTATCTAACAAAAATTTTTCTTTATGGTTGTTATAATTGTCACTAAGGAGTAAGGTGTGAAAGTAAATTTTGATTTAAAAAAGGACAAGGTTGATAACAATAAACCGGTTTCATTTGAAGGGCATAAGTTTGTAAAATCTGATCGCGGGCTTCGTCAGTTTGAATTTTCTTACCCGTATGATGAAAACAGAGATAAATGCTATATTGAGATTTATAAACTTGATACAGATCGTTATGGTAATTATTTTTCTACCGGCAAAGCTTATTCCCGTAAGGGTGCTGATAAGCTGGAAGTTAAACCGGGAGTTAATCGTGTTGATTTAGCCAGAACTTTTGGTATTGAAGATAATCAAGCATTTGCTTATCACTTTTTACTTGTTGATAAAAAGACCGGTTATACAAAAACCAGAGTTGATGCCGGTGAAGTTATTGATGAACGAAATCCTGCTAATCAAAATCGTAATATTTTCAACGTAGTTGTTCCTACAAAATCAAGTTTATCCAAGGGCGGAGCAATGAAACTGGTTATTATTGACTCCCAGAAAGTCGGTTATGTATATAATGACCAGAATATGATAGTCCGAGATGAAAAGCTGGCCTCACGTGGGGAAAAAGGTATAAAAACGATTGCTAATAAATTCGGCGGTACTATTGCCGGGTTGGAATATGCAATTGATAAAGGCGAATATGATAAATATGCCAGAATAATTTCATTACCGATTTTTACTGATGATGATTTTTCTGCACACGCTTACTGGAATAAAAACTGTATGCAGATGGCAAGTTCTCTCGGTAATATCAATAATTATGCATCTTTGCAAAGAAAAATGTTTGCTCATGGTTTGAATTTTGTATCTGATGGTGCATTTGTTAATGAGGGGCTTGAAGGTGTTCACTTCAAACACTTATTAAAATGGGGTGATGAATCTCCGTACTTAAATTGGTTTAGAGCTTCCGGAATAAAAAATAATCCGTTATCTCTTGGTGTATTTGTAAAAAATAAAGATTTCATTTCTCATAAAATTGTAAACTCTCCATATCGTTATTCTCAAAATAGAATGGGGCATGTTTCTATTAAGAAAAATCATGAATACAATCCAAAGAAACCTACATATATTCAATTCTTTGATACCAGATTGGTAACTGAAGAAGAACGTAATGATCATAAATCTTTAATTAAAACTTATTCCGTAATGAGTACTCCTAATGTATATGACTTACATTCTCATAATGATTCAGTATTTCCTTATTATTTTGAAATCGATCCGGAAGTATATAATAGTAATATTAAAAACTTAAATAAATATAATGATATCAATCCGGATAGTACGATTTCTATAACCAGTCCGAAAGGTGCTCGTTTCTTATCAAAATTCAGAAACTTTATGGTAGAAGGTAAATATGAAAGCGGATTTGAAACATGGGATGCAAACCCTGATATTGCAAAGTTGAATTTTGTATTCTCAAATGCCGATACTAAAGCCTTAAAGAATCTTCCTGTTGATGAAAGAAAACGTGAAATGCGGAAAATTATCAGAGGTAATTTCCAGGTTCAAGACTATGCAATTTCATCAGGTCAGTATTGGACGGCTAAAACTGATGATATTTTGCGTTTGTATATTGCACAAAGTTTGAGAAGTGTTGATGTAGAAAATCCTTCTAAAGTTTATAATCAGATTATGAATTTGTCTGATAATAAGATATTCCCTAAAATTTTAAAGACAGAAGTTTCTAAAGATGAAGTAGAAAATGTTATAGAAGGTATTTATAGTAATAAGCGTAAATTATCCAAAGAGGACAAAAAGTCGCAAATTTTGGAAGGATTGATGAATACTCCGCTGGATTCTTTCGAATTTGGCGATAATATAGTTTCAGTTCTGGCTTCTCCATTAATATCCAAAAGAGCGGTTGTAGCTTCAGAAGTTGGAGTTCCAAGGTATCAAATATATAAACAGGGTAACAAACATTTATCTCCTGATTATAAAGATACATACGAAGAAATGGATAATATTTATACACATGAAATGTCAGATTTTGCAACTACGGTTTTAGATACTGTCGATTCTGTCCTGCCGGCTGACCGAAAATTGTTTGACGGAGATCAGGTTACTGAATATGGTAAGTATGTTTTGCCGTTGATACTTCCTATGATTGCAAAATATGCGGTTATCAAATCTTTAGATCCTGATATTACGGTTGCAATAAGTTCTTCTAACGGCGAAATGTCTTATGATTATAAGGAATTGAAAGAGTTATCGCTGCAGGGTATCGGAATTTTAAATCCTGCATCTCCTAAAGATGAGGCTCAAATGCTTCTCCGCCGTATAAAGAAAGGTATGACAAAATTAGATTCTTCTATTGACGGAGAAATGGTTGAAGCAATTGTAAGAACTCTTAAAGATACAAATGTTGAGAGTTTCAAATTAGCTGATTTGATTATTGATAAGACTCAATCCGGTTTGGATTGGAGAATTGATGCAGCTAAAGATATCGCTGATGTTGAAGCTTTACGTAACAAAAATACAAATTTTGATTATACGTGGCGTCAAGTTATCGGCTTTTGGAAGAAATTTGTGCAAGGGGTTGTTGCTATTAATCCTAATGCTTATACTGTTGCAGAGGTTACAGATGAAATAAACTTGCATGATCGTGGTTATGGTGCAAATTCAAGAAAATTCCCAAATCCAAATTATGATATTCTTGCAAAATTCCAGAGAGAAACCGGCATGACATCTCTTGCTAATTATAAGCACTGGTTTAGATTAGTTTCAAAATTGTTCGGTAAAGATTTTGAGGACGGTTCATATTTTGATAAGAGTACAGATGCACAAAAAGCTGTATATGATAAAATGATTGAATTTATCAGATCAGGCGGTTTAGATTCTGTTATGTATGCTTATACTTTTATCGGCAACCACGATAAGCCAAGAGCTTTGCATTGTGCAGCTTTAGATATGTCTTTGTTCTATTGTGATTTGAACTATGTTGAGGGCAGGGCAAACAGACGTAAAGCTTATCAAATTATAAAGGATAAATTCTTAGAACCTATTTCAGATTCTGAAGTCGACAATTATGATTTTTCTGCAGTATCTCCAAAAGCTATAGCAATGGCAGATGCTATAAGACCGGCTTTTGTTAATGTATTGAATAAATACAGAGAAAAATATAAAGATCAATTAGGAACAGAAGAACAGTTTAATAGAGCGTTTGTTCCTATCAGTAAAGCAATTTCAGATTTAGCTCAGGGTATCTATATGGGTAAACGTTTTGACCCTGATGCATTTGGTGTTAAACCTATAGATGTAACAATTTCTATGGTGTTGAAACAGGCAAGAACTCAGTATGGATTCCAATTGCCGCCCGGTGCTGATTCAAAATACGAAGATGAAGTCTTTGAGGCAGTTATGAAACCTGCGTTATCAAAAGTTCTGGCTATGATGAAATATCTTGTAGCTCTTCCGGGTATGCCTACTTTATTTGACGGTGATGATGTCGGAGCTACAGGTTATGACCCTAAAACTAAAAATATGTACTTGCAGGGTCGTCAAAGAGTTCATGATGAATGGCTGGATGTTACTGATGCTACAAAATATAAGGCCTTTATTGCAAAATATAAAAAATATTTTGATGAAACAATGGCAGTCAGAAGCAATCCGAAATGTAACGCTTTGAATAACGGTGCTGTATATGTTCTTCCGTTGCAAGAGTCTAAGGAACATGTTAAAGTTCCTGCAGTATTTAGACAAAGTACAGATGGAAGAATGGCAATTTCCGTATTTAATACATCCGCTCTTCATACTGACCACAGGCGTGAATACAAACAAGATGATATTGTTTTGGATTCTATAAAACTTAACTTTGAAACTCAAAAAGATAATGACGGAGCAGATAAAACGGTTTATGTTGACGGTGATGCCGGTGTCGGTATTCCAGGACTGAAGCCGGGAACTGTTTTTGTTAATGCTAAGAATGAAAATGATAAATATTATGTTAACGAACTTGACGGCAAGTATTTCATTAAACATGGATCCGGTGATGGTTCTATTACGTTGAATGATAGTACATTGATATTGTATTCCGTACCAGAGGGTACTCCGCTTACATTTACGGGCAATTTGAACTTTAAACCTAATTCCCGTTTTGTTACTAATGCATATCAAAATAAGACGGATGTTTGCGGACAGAAGTTAGCTTTAATTAAATAAAAAAAAGACCGATATAATTATCGGTCTTTTTTTGTATATTTGATTTTTTATACTGCAAATCTGAAATGTACAAGATCTCCGTCTTGTATTACATAGTCTTTGCCTTCTAATCTAGTTACCCCTTTTTCTTTGCAGGCGGTGTAAGATCCAAGCTCAACAAAGTCTTTATAAGGTGTTATTTCTGCTCTGATGAAACCTTTTTCAAAGTCTGTATGAATTACTCCGGCAGCTTGCGGTGCTTTTGTGCCGGCTGTTATTGTCCAGGCTCTGACTTCTTTTTCTCCAGCTGTAATAAAAGTCCTGAGTTTTAGAAGATTATACACAGATTTTATCATTCTGTTTATACCACTGTCTTCAATGCCAAGTTCTTTCAAATATTCTTCAGCTTCTTCTTTTCCCAGATCTGCCAATTCTTCTTCTATTTTTGCTGTTATAATAACCATTTCCGCACCATGTGTTTTAGCATATTCTTCGACCTTTTTTGTATAATCATTTCCGTTTTTGAGGTCAAATTCTGATACATTTGCACAGTATATTACCGGTTTGGTTGATAATAAATTAAGACGTTTTACAATTGGTAGTTCATCTTCATCAAAGTGTTTTGTGATATCAATGAATGTGCAGTCAGATAATAAATCAGTAAGCTTTTTTAATACTTTATCTTCCAAAACAGCTTCTTTATCTCCCGATTTAACTGTTTTAGCAATTCTTGTCTGCCGTCTTTCTACAGATGCCATATCTGCCAGAGCAAGTTCCGTGTTTATTGTTTCTATATCGCTTATAGGGTCTACTTTTCCTGCTACGTGTATTGTATTTTCGTCATCAAAGCATCTCACTACCTGAATGATAGCATCAACTTCTCTTATGTTTTGCAAAAATTGATTGCCTAAGCCTTCGCCCTTGCTGGCACCTTTTACTAATCCTGCAATGTCAACAAATTCTATGGCTGTAGGTATAATTGTTTCTGTTTTACACAATTTTGCCAGTATAGGCAATCTTTCGTCCGGCACATCAACAACTCCAATGTTAGGTTCTATCGTGCAGAACGGATAATTTGCACTCTGTGCGTTTCTTGCATTGGTAAGTGCATTAAATAATGTTGATTTCCCTACGTTTGGAAGTCCGATTATTCCTGTTCTAAGCATTTATATTTCCTTTTTCTGATAGCTATTTACTTTATTAATTTTACTTCAAATGCGGTCTAATAAGTAGCCTTTTTTTTTATTGTTAAGTTTTGTAACACATCTGTATATGCTGAAATCCCTTCAGGCTTTGAATTTATATTTTTCCTATAATATGTATATATTTTTTAGATATAAATTAATCAATTTTTAAATCTAAAAATACTTTATATATATGTAAGGGATATAAAAAGAAAAAATAATAAAGGGGAAAAGATTATGAGAAATGATTATGAAATGATTACAGTTAAAGATTATGTTGAAAGCTTAAATGATGTAAGATGTTTAACTGTTGAAGAAAAAGAAATTGAAGCAAGTGTTGAAAAATATTTATTAAGCATTCAAAGAGCTAAAACAAATGAAAAAATCGTTGAAGCTTTGTTAGCATAATAAAAATATCAAAAATGTTATAATTAAATTTTAGGGGACTGATTGATAAAATCAGTCCTTCTCGATTATATGGATCTTTTTGATTGTAAATTTATGTTAATATTATATATAATTTAAGCAAATTTTATATGAAAAAATACTTTATATATGTGTAAGGGAAATGATATTAAGAGAACAGGGGATCAAGATTATGGAAAGCTATTCAGGATTAATGACAGTTCAAGAATATGTAGAGTCAATGAGAAAAGAAAATGAACAAAGAACTACAATGATGACAGCTGCAGATTATGCAAAATCTTTAAAGACTCAAAGTGCATTATTTCAAGCTTCTACATTGATAACAGTAAAAGAATATGCTCAAGCTTTAGACAGAGTTAAGTATTCAACTGCAGAGGATAGAGAAATCGAAAGATCAATCGAACTTTCACTTTCAAAATCCCGTAAAGCCAGAGTTAATGCTCAACTTCTTGAATCTATGTTAGGATAATTTATATAATTCAATAACAAGTTTGGCGGAACTGATTATTTAATCAGCTCCGCCTTATTATTAGCTCCGAATTATTGTCCAGCCTTGTTTTTGAATTGTAACATTATATTAAGATTATATACTTTTTAAGTAAAAAATAGGCAATTTTTTATAGAAAAAATACTTTATATATATGTAAGGGGAATACTAACAGGGAAAAATAAAAGGAGAAAAATATGGCCAGAGTATTAATTTCAATGCCTGAAAAATTTTTAAATGAGATTGATTTAGTAGCAGATTCTGAAAATCGTACTCGTTCTGAATTGATTAGAGAAGCTCTCAGAACTTATATGTACAGATCTCAAGTTCGGAATGGTAAAAAAGCTGTTACTAACGCAGAAATTTTAGATGCATTACTTGGTTAGACTTGATGTATTCAGCAAGAATTTAAAATAAGGAACAGGGGAAATGAAGAATAATTATCAAATGGTTACAGTTAAAGAGTATTTAAGTATGCTTGATAATGATGTTAAGTACTTAGATACTGATGCTCAGGAAATTAAAGCTAATGTTGAAAAATATTTATTAAGTATTCGCAGAGCTCAGACTAATGCTAAAATTCTGGAGTCACTACTGGCATAATAAAGGTTTTGAAAAAAAAGAACTTCTAGGATTATAATTCCACTCGGTAAAGATTAAGAAAGTAATGTAAGTAACAAAAAACCTGATATTTAATATATCAGGTTTTTTGTTTGTATTTTCTAATATTGTTAGAAACTATTCAATAATAGTATCAACAACACCAGCACCAACAGTTCTTCCGCCTTCACGAATAGCAAATCTCATACCTTGTTCGATAGCTACCGGAGCGATCAATTCAACTGTCATAACAACGTTATCACCAGGCATTACCATTTGACCGTCAAATTGGATTGAACCGGTTACGTCAGTTGTTCTGATGTAGAATTGAGGTCTGTAACCTGGGAAGAATGGAGTGTGACGTCCGCCTTCTTCTTTTGTTAATACGTAAACGTTAGCTGTGAACTTAGTGTGCGGATGAATTGAACCTGGCTTAGCCAAAACTTGACCACGTTCGATTTCAGTTTTATCAACACCACGAAGTAAAGCACCAATGTTGTCACCAGCTTGACCTTGGTCAAGTGATTTTCTGAACATTTCAACACCGGTAACTGTAGTTTTCTTAGTAGGTTTAATACCAACTAATTCAACTTCATCACCAACTTTAACAATACCACGTTCAACACGACCTGTAGCAACAGTACCACGACCAGTGATTGAGAAGATGTCTTCAATCGGCATCAAGAATGGTTTGTCTAAATCTCTAACAGGATCAGGGAAGTATGAATCTAAAGCATCCATCAATTCCCAAATTTTATCTGTCCATTCATTTTCTCCTCTTTGGATATTAGGATTAGCTTGAACTGCTTCTAAAGCTTTCAAAGCTGAACCTTTAATGAATGGGATATTATCTCCGTCAAATTCGTATTGAGAAAGTAATTCTCTAACTTCCATTTCAACAAGGTCTAATAATTCAGGATCATCAACCATATCGCATTTGTTTAAGAATACAACAAGGTTAGGAACACCAACCTGTCTAGCTAACAAGATGTGTTCACGAGTCTGAGGCATAGCACCATCAGTTGCTGCAACTACAAGAATTGCACCATCCATCTGAGCTGCACCTGTAATCATGTTTTTAACATAGTCAGCGTGGCCAGGGCAGTCAACGTGAGCATAGTGTCTTTTGTCTGTTTCATATTCTACGTGAGCAGTAGAGATAGTAATACCTCTTGCTTTTTCTTCAGGAGCAGCATCGATTTCATCGAATTTCTTAGCATCTGCTTTACCAGCTGCTGCTAATGTACCGGTAATTGCTGCTGTTAATGTAGTTTTACCGTGGTCAACGTGGCCGATTGTACCTACGTTAACGTGCGGTTTCGTACGTTCATACTTTTCACGTGCCATGAGATTAATCTCCTTCTTTTTTGTCTACTATATAATACTATACACTTAGTATCTTACGATATCTCTTATTCTATATGCTCATAATTTTTTGTCAACATTATTCGCTTATTTTGATACATTCTTTTAATTTTTCTTGTATTGTAAAGAAATGTAACAATATTTTTGTTTTTATGCAATTTGCTCATTAAAAAATACTTTATATAGATAAGTCAGATTATGAGTAACGGAGGATGAGTATATGACCACCGAATTTTCAATTTCAAAAATATCAGGATCAGCAGTTAATAAATTAAATGATTGGGCAGATGGCACAAGAAATTATTTTACAGCACAGCAGAAAAAGAAATTTGATTTACCAGATTTGCTGTCCAAGGGTTTAGTTAACCCGGCATCAGCTTCTGCTGCCACTACAGCTACTCAGATGAATAATTTGGGTAATATATAGACTTTACAATAAAACTATGTTTGTAATAAAATAGTCCTCGTGATATGTGAGGACTATTTTTATGTTATTAACTGCTGATATTGGAAATACAAACATTACCCTGGGTTTATTCGATAGTGATAAGTATGTAAATGAATTTCGTCTTGCCTCAGATAAGGATTTGTCTGGTGAAGAATATGAAATTCTTTTAAAATCATTATTCAAAGATTACGTTATTGACGGGTGTGTAATTGCTTCTGTGGTTGAAGAATTGAATATTAAATTTAAGAGAGCTGTTGATAATGTTTTTAAGATTACATCGGTTTTTGTTGACTGTGATGTAAATTTAGGGATAAAAATAGCCACTGATAACCCTCGTGAAGTTGGTGCGGATCGCTTAGCCAATGCTGTTGCGGTGTCAAACAGCTATAAAGGTGCTGTTATTGTTATTGATTTCGGAACGGCAACAACTTTTGATATTATAAATTCTAAGGGGGAATTTTTAGGGGGAGTTATTGCCCCGGGTATAAATACCCAGATGAAGTGTTTAAAAAGTTCAACCTCAAAACTTCCTAAAATAGATGTGTCTATTTCGCAAAGAGCAGTCGGGCATAATACTACGGAGGCAATATTGTCAGGTGTTATCAGAGGTACAGCATGTATGGTTGACGGTTTGGTTTCACAGTGTGAAGAAGAACTTGGTGAAAGAGCTACAATTATTGCAACAGGTGGTTATTGCGGTTTGATTGCAAATTATTTAAAACGTCCGTTTGATTTTGTCAATCCGATATTAACTCTGGAGGGTCTTAAAGAAATATATTATATGAATACAAAGATGGTTCCAGCCAATGAAAAAGCAGTTCAATATTCAAAAGTTTAGACCGTTTATAAGTTTATTGTTTTAAGTAATAAGATTTTATGTGACAAACAAAAAAGAGCCTTTTCGGCTCTCTTTTAGAAAAAATGGGCATGAAGAGACTCGAACTCCCACGCGTTAGCACTAGTTCCTAAGACTAGCGTGTCTACCATTCCACCACATGCCCGTATAGATTTAATTTTCAAACCGATATTTCGGCATAAATTTACTCTATAATAACCCTTTGTGATTGTCAAGATAAATTTTTAGGGACTTATGTAGTAAATTCACCAAAAATTTTCAAAACAGTGTCATACTGAATGTTAGCGAAGTATCTCAATAAAAAGATTCTTCGGCCTGAAGTTCTCAGAATGGCGGGCTTTTATAGTATCAGTGGAATTTGCTGCATAAGTCCCAATTTTTAAGCTGTAATATTTGTTATATTCGTGTTAACATTTTGCCAAGAGGTTTTAAGACTTGGAAATTCAAAAGATAAATTACATGCCTGTACGAAATTCAAACCTTCAACCGGCAGGCAGAAAATATAAATTTTATTCAATCCCCGCAAAAGGTGTTTCTGCGGATACTTTTGAATATCAAAACAGACAATCTTTGCCTCAGGTGAATTTTACCGGTACTAATGCTCTTCAAAGACTGATTATAAAATATCTGAAAAACAGAAGCTATGAAAATTCTATGCTGGGTTCACGCAGACCGTATCTTTCTATAGATCCGGAACTGGAGCCAATGTTAAAAAGATTTGAAATAAAAGTAGGAAAAAATGAATCTATTGAAGCTTTTGATATAAATCCTAAAAATTCAAATAAATATATTATATATTTACATGGCTTTTCTCAAAATGTTACAAGCAACCAGCCTTTATATAAAGCTTTAACCCAAACTGATTATGGCATACTTGCTATTGATTACAGAGGCTACGGTAAAAACAAAGCAAAAAATGAGACAACAGAAACAGAAATCATGCATGATGTCCAAGCTGCGGCAAAATATTTAAATAATAAAGGTATAAACAATATCGGACTAATCGGTCATAGTTTCGGGAGTTATATTGCTGCTAAAACTTCTAATCTCAATAATTTTAATTTCCAAATTCTGGTTTCCCCGATGTTATCGCTTGAATTCTGGCTCAAAAATGTATTAAAAAATCCTAAGAAGTATAAAATGGAGTCAACTCTTATAAAGTATATTCCGGGTTTTAAAGAGCAATATTATAAAGTTTTTGAAATAGACAAGCATATAACAGAAAATTCTACTCCTACTTATGTTATTCATTCTAAAACCGATGGATATATAAATGTTCAAGGTGTGAACAAATTCGTAAAGAAAATTCCGAATGAAAAAGGCTACATCCTTTTACCAAGAGGCGGACACAGAATGGATGAAAATAAAATCAAAAGTATTGTAGATGTTTTAAATCAATTGTAAAACTCTGTTTTTTATGTAATACTGAATAGTAAGTTTAAGAGCAGGGAGTATTCAAAGGGATATGGATTACAAATTAAAAGACACATTATCAAAAGATGCTTTCAGATACGGATATTTAATAAATAAAATATTCCCGTTTATAAAACCTCATATGGGCAGAATTATTTTAAACATGATTTTGGCAGTTCCGCTGGGGCTTTTGGATAGTGTTGTTGCATTTGCTCTCAAACCTTATATGGACTGTGTTATAAACGGTAAACCATGGCATCTTTTCGGTTTTACTATTGAGCAGAGTCTGCTTGCAACGGTTATTCCGTTTGGTATTATCCTTTTTGCAGTAGTTCAAGGATTATTAAAATACACAAACAACTACCTTACAGATTGGATAGGTAACAAAATATCAAATTCTTTAAAAGTAGAATTATTCAGAAAGTTAACTTCCCTTGACCCGAAATTTTATGACATAAATTCATCAGGACTTGTCTTAACAAGATTCTTTACTGATCCTGAAACAGCATCAAAAAATATTATAAACATGATAAAAAGTTTCATAATGACCAGTTTCGGCATTGTTGGACTTGTCGGAGTTCTGCTGTATAACTCCTGGAAACTTGCAATAATAGGTGTAGGAATTATGGCAATTGCTATAACTCCGGTCACGCTTATCAGAAAAAGGATTAAAAAAGTTTCTAATGCGACAATGGTTGTCGGCGGGGATATGACAACCAATTTTAATGAAACGTTTGCAGGTAACAAAATTATGACAGCATACAACCTGCAAAAACTCCAAAATGAAAAATTTGAACACCAGATAAAAGAGCAATTTAACCTTACAATTTCTCTAACCAAAAGAGTCGGCTGGATGTCGCCTATTATGTATTTTATATGTTCAATTGGAATTGCTCTTGTAATGTTTTACGGTAATCATTTAATAATTAGCGGTCAAATGACTGCAGGAAGTTTTGCTTCTTTTGTGACATCTTTACTTCTTTTATATAAGCCGGTTAAAGATTTGGGAAGGACTTTGACAGATCTTCAAACCACATTTGTTGCTCTTGGCAGAGTTTTTGAACTTTTCGATTTGGTTCCAAATATTAAAAACAGAAATAATGCAATAAAAATGCAGGGACTAGATTCTTCTATTGATTTTGAGCATGTATATTTTGAATATGAAGAAAATACACCTGTATTGAAAGATTTTTCACTTCATGTAAACAAAGGTGAAACAATTGCTCTTGTCGGAAATTCCGGAGGAGGAAAAAGTACTATAGTTAATCTTCTTCCTAGGTTTTATGATATCAAAAGCGGCTCAATAAAGTTTGACGGTATCGATATTAAAAATCTTGAAATGGATTCTTTGCGTGAGAATATTTCTTTTGTATTTCAGGATAATTTCTTGTTTTCTGGAACAATTAGAGAAAACATACTTATGGGAAAAGAATCAGCTGCTGAAGAAGAAATCCAAACTGTAGTTAGACTGGCTCATCTTGATGAATTTTTATCTACTCTTGAAAAGGGTATTGATACTTATGTAGGCGAAAGAGGTGCATCCTTATCAGGAGGACAAAGACAGCGTGTAGCAATTGCAAGAGCAATGATAAAAAATGCTCCTATTGTTATCCTTGATGAAGCGACGTCAGCTCTTGATAATGAATCAGAAGCAATTGTACAAAAAGCACTTGATAATCTTATGCAAAATAAGACGGTATTTGTAATTGCTCACAGATTATCAACGATAAATAATGCTGACAGAATTGCTGTAATTAACGAGGGTGAACTTGTTGAACTTGGAACTCATGAACAGCTTATGAGTATTCCCGATGGAAATTATAAACATCTTTATGAGATGCAGTTTAAAAACCAAGAGGCTGCAGTGTAATATGAAAACTATTATCTTGAAAAAATGGATAGAGCCATACAAACTGCTTGAACTTGTAAAAGAAAACTCTTGCAGGTGTTCTGAGTTTACATTTAATGGTTCAAACAAAGAACAGTTAAAACAGGATTTTTTGCAGCAACTCTCTGATACAAAAAATGCTGCTGGTTTATATATGAAAAACGTCAATAAATATTATTATTTTGAACCTAAGGAAGATATTAAATCTGTTTGGAATAAACTTTGTATGGAATTTCAATTTTCTGAATCAGATTTTGACAGTACGGAAGATTTAGGAAACACATTTTTTCTCGTTGACATGGGTAAAGCTGAAGCAGGTATAATTTTACAATAGATTTACAAAAATAATAGCAATTTCTCTGTCAAAAATTACTTTATATAAATATAAGGGAAAATAGAACGGGGAAATATGTATCCGATAGACTATATAAATCCGATATCTTATAATACAGGTTTTAATTCGTTTTTAATTCAGTATACGAATTGGAGATCTCAGTCAGTTCTGCCATTTTTTGCTTTTGGCAGCTGGTGCGGAGGTTCAATTTGGAATAACAACCCTTTCGGATGTTGGAATAATTCATTTAATATGCCTTTTCAATTTAATATTCCGTTCGGAAATTCCAATTTCCCGGGTATTTCAAATCCGTTCGGGTATATAAATTCTTTCGGCGGAATTTATCCGATATACCATTTTAACGGAACAAAAGAAACAGAAAAGCTAAGTGCAAATTCAAAGCTGACAGAGAAAACTTCGCCAGCAGCACAAAAAAAAGAATTAAAGCATTCAACAAATATTGGTTCCGCAATTATGAAAAATGCGAAGAAATATCTGGGCTACAATGAAGCTGACGGTAGTTCAAAAAAATTCTCTGACAGCGGAGAATGGTGTGCCGATTTTGTAACGTATGTTGTAAAAGAGACTTACAAAGAAAAAGGATTAAATCCGCCGGAAGGTTTTGGGAACCATAGAGTTGAAATGCTTAAACAATGGGGAATTGAAAATGATAAATATTTATCACTGTGCGATAACGGTAATAAGGCTGATACAATAGCTAAGAAAGTTAATATTGGTGATATAATGATACTGCGGGAAAATGGGGCTTCTCATACCGGAATTGTGTCAAAAATATATTCTGACGGTTCTTTTGAAACAATAGAAGGTAATAGGTATGATAAGGTCGCTATAGGTAAATATAAAGCCAATGATCCGGATCTTAGCGGATTTGTGCAACTAAGTTAGATACACTGGTTTTCAAATCTTCCAACGATGTATTATTATAAATTACCCAATCAGATTTTTTAATTTTTTCGTTCTGAGAAATCTGTTTTGACATTCTCAATTCAGCATACTCTATAGAATAACCATTTCTGGCTATTAATCGTTTTTTTCTGATTTCATCATCACAGTATATAAATAATATTTTGTCAAATAAATCTTCCATTCCGGCTTCAAACAGCTGGGGTGCCGATACAAAAACTATCGGCTCTGAATTATTTATATCGAAAAACTGTTTAATTTCTTGGCGCACCATTGGATACATAAGATTTTCAAGCTTTTGTTTTAGTTCTTCATTAAAAAAAACAAGTCTGCCTAATTTAGTTCTTGAAATTTTACCCGATTCAAAAATATCATAGTTACAAAACTCGTCTATAATTTCTCTTTTCTCAAGTAAACAATGGCAAACCTTATCTGTATCTAAAACCTTGAAGCCCATAGATATTAAAATGGTTTCAACAGTGGATTTCCCGCTTGCAATGTTTCCAACGATAGCTGTCTTAATCATTTTTAGATGCCAACCTATTTAAGAAATTTTTCAGTTCTTTAATCTGACGGGGTTTAATAGGTTTAAATTCGCCTCTTTTTAATCCGTCTAAGTTTAATGTTGCATGTTGAATCCGTTTTAATGAAATAACTTCAAAACCTCGATTTTCAAACATTTTCCTAATTTGTCTATTCAAACCTTGATATAATAAAACTTCCATTATTGTTGTATTGTTGTCTATTTCAAGAACATCGACCTGAGCATAAGCTATTTTCCCTGGCTCTAGTTCTATCCCTTTGTACATCGCATCAATATCATTTTGAGAAATTTTGCCGTTTACACTAACTCTGTACAATTTTGGAACTTTAACTGACGGGTGAGTTAAAGCATTTATTAAATCTCCGTCATTTGTAAGAATTAACAGACCTGTAGAATCTTTGTCCAATCGTCCGACGGGTTTTAAACTGTGCAGAGATTCCGGCAGCAAATCATATATAGTTTTTCTGCCTTTTTCATCGTCCATTGTTGTAATATATCCGGCAGGTTTGTAAAATCTGTAATATTCGTGTTTTACAGGGTGAATTAATTTGCCATTGACAAAAACTTTGTCTTTTGGCTGAACAGAGTATCCTAACTCCGAAACTTTTTTCCCGTTAACGAGTACCGCACCGGCTTCTATAAGTTCATCGGCTTTTCTCCTGGAGCATATTCCTGAAGATGCAATATACTTATTTAAACGAGTGCCGGACATTTTACTTCCTTTTCAAAAGATTTTGCAAGGACTTCAGGCATTTTGCGGTACAATTTACCGTCATTATTGACAGCAACAACCACAACTTCAGCTTCCAGATACGGTTTCAAATTTACTTTAGAACGTATTGTTTGTTTGAAAGTAACTGTAAAACCCTTAAATTCAGATATTTCAGTTTCTATAATCATATCATCATCCAGTTTTGCTGACATTTTGTATTTTATATTCAAACTTACAACCGGCATAACAATATCGTGATTTTCGACCAAATCTAAAAGACTGTGCCCCATCATTTCGCACAAACCTACACGCCCCATTTCAAGCCATCTTAAATATGAGCCATGCCATACAACACCATAAGCATCAGTGTCAGAATAGAAAACTTTTTGTTCAAATATATGTTTCATCATAAACAGATTATAACATTAAAAGTTAAAATTTAATCACTTTTTATGTATAATAAATTTATGAATAAGAAGATTTCAGAAAAGGTTATTAACCGTTTAACCCTGTATCATTGTATTTTGCAGGATTATATCAGTAAAAATAATGAATATATTTCAAGTAAACAAATCGCAACACTTTTAAAAATTGATGATTCTCAGGTAAGAAAAGACATAAATCTTTTAAACAATTCAGGAAAATCGAGAGTAGGTTATTATGTTAAAGAATTAAAAAAATCCATAGAAACAACCCTTGGTTTTGCTAAAACAAAAAATGCATATATTATTGGTGCCGGTAATTTAGGTATGGCTCTTGCCAAATACGACAATTTTATAAGCTACGGACTAAATATAATCAGTTTGTTTGATAATGACAAAACTAAAATAGGAAAATCTATAAATGATAAAGAAATTCTTAATATAAAAGCTCTTCCGAAATTTACAAAAGAACATGGTGTTGAAATTGCAATTCTTACCGTTCCTGGTAAATTCGCTCAGGAAACTGCAGATTTTATTATAAAATCTAATATAAAATATATATGGAATTTTACCCCTACGGTTCTTGATGTACCTGAGGGGGTTCAGGTTTGGAATGAAAACCTAATGGGGAATTTTTTGCAATTTACGTATAATATATAAAGTTCTTTGCTTTGTGAATATAGATATTTTGTATGTAAGAAGCTTATATATAATTTATTTTAATATAGTTTTTATTAAATCCTGGAATTCCGGAAGAAATAATAGCTTTTACTATATCAGATATTTCTTTTTTATTGATGTCTTTAGAAGTTTTTAGTTCAATTTCTGCAGTTGGCAGGTTATTAGTATGCATATTATTTTTCGGAATTTTTATATCAACCTTGGCTTCTTGTATTCCCTCTAAAAGTTTTAGCCTTTTTGCAATCTTCTTATTAAGATTTTGAGTTAACTTTTCCCGATTTGCACTGTTTGAGACAAATTTTGCCATATCAAAATCGATATAAATGTTGACATCATCGGTTAATATTCCATTTTTAGCCAATTCTACTGCTGCTTTATCTATGTCAGATTCGGTGGCGTTTCTTATTGCAATAATATATTTAGTTCCATCTATAAATCTTATTGTTGGATTTTTGAATGTTGTGATTTCATTTTGTATTTTATTTGCAGAGTTTATATTATCTGTGACTGCCAGAATTTTAAAGTTATTTTCTCCGCAATATCTGCCATAGAGAAACATTCCATATCCGTATAGAAATAAGAATATTATAAATAGTAATATTTTAGTTTTAGTATTTTTCATAGTGAATTTTTTCAGGTTTCCATTTATCTTTAGGCTGATCTTTTCCCGTTGGGTAGCCGATTGAGATGATATTGAGCGGAATTATATTTTTCGGAAGTTTTAGTTCTTCTTTTATCATATTTGCTCGGTCTTCTTTTGGATACCCGCCTATCCATACTGCTCCTAAGCCTAATGCTTCGATTTCTAATAAGATATTCTGGGTTGCTGCTGATGCATCTTGAAGCCAGAAATCGCTTACACCTTCGGTATTTAGGTTACCTGCAACAATTATAGCTGCCGATGCATCTGAAAGCATTTTCCCGTAAGGACTTTTTTGAGCCAAAGAATCTAAAGTTTTTCTGTCTTTAACAACAATAAATTCCCAGGGCTGCAGATTTCTTGCAGAAGGGGCAGCCATGCCAGCTTTAAGAATTTTTTCAATTTGTTCATCTGTAATTTCTTTACCTTTAACGTAATTTCTGACGGATTTTCTGTTTAGAATGTTTTCCAGAACAGCGTCTTGCTTAATTTTTGGTATAAGAATAAATTGATTGTATGCAATATAACCTGCAGCTATAACTAGAGCAGCAGATAAAACTCCGATAATTATTTTAGTCATATTTACCCCCTTTTATATTCAGTTTAGCAGAAATTGTTGATAAAATAAATATATGTATTGTCATATTTATATACCATTTTTTATTATATATTTGAAATTTTGGGATAATAGTTGTATAATAAACTAGTTAAATTGTATAGTAGTAGAGTTTATTTACAGAGTTAGAGGACAATCAGATGAAACTTCACATGCAGATACTTATTGCTTTGGGTCTTGGTATTAAAAGAAATTGGCATATTTTTTTCGGAATTATAGCAGGTATATTTGTAGGGGTATTTTTGCATGCTCACCCGAATGTACTTGTAGATAATATTCTTGTATTTATAGGACAGGTATTTATAAGATTAATTCAAATGGTTGTTATTCCTCTGGTTGTTTCCGCTATTATCATAGGTATTACAAGTGTTGGGGATAATAAGCAACTCGGTAAATTTGGTTCTAAAATGGTTCTCTATTATGGTATTTTAACAACAGTGGCTGTAGTTATCGGTACTGTGTTGGCTCTTATTGTTAAGCCGGGTGCCGGAGCGGCTCATTATATAGCTTCAAATGTGGCATCTGATGTTCAGGCATCTGTTGCGGCTGCTATGCAGGAACAGCAAGGGAATATTTTAAATCTGTTTTTGAGTTTTATTCCGAGCAATCCGTTTTCATCTGTTGCTGCCGGTAATATGGTTCCTATAATTATTTTTGTTGTTATGTTTGCCCTTGCCCTTGCAAAAGTCGGAGATGTTAACAGACCTATAGTTTCATTTTTTGAATCTGTATTTGCTGCGACTATGAAAATTACTGACTGGATTATGATATTTGCTGCCCCCGGTGTATTTGCTCTTACTGCTGTTGCGGTTTCAAGTTTCGGCGGTGGTATTTTTGCGGCGATATCTAAATATTTGTTGGTTCTTCTTGTCGGTTTTGCAATACAAATGTTTATAATTTATCCGGTATTTTTGAGATGCTTTTCAAAGGTTTCAGCAGCTATGCTGTTTTCAGCTATTGCTGAAGCTATGATGGTTGCTTTTGGTACTGCAAGTTCTTCTGCAACTTTACCTTTAACAATTGCGTGTTGCGAAAAACGAGGTATTTCTCATAAAATTTCAAGTTTTGTCATTCCTCTGGGTGCAACTTTAAATTTCGACGGTACGGCTCTTTTGCAGACTGTTGCTGTAATTTTTCTGGCACAGGCTTATCAGGTTCCGCTTGATCCGTTTTTAATTGTTCAGATTGCTATTCTTGCTATTGTTGCTTCTAGTACATGTGCAGGAATTCCAGGCGGAGGTTTGATTACTATTGCTTTAATTCTTAACGGTATGGGATTGAGTCCTGAACAGTTAGTTGCAGGTTTTGCTTTCTTATTCACTATCGAAAGAATTACTGATATGTTCAGAACTACTTTGAATATTACATCTGATGCGGTTGTTGCAGCTACAATTGCTGATAATGAGAACGAAATTAATTATGATTTATTAAATAATCCGGCTGCTTATGAAGAAATTGCATAAGGTTCTATTATGCAGCTTTCTTTATGCTAATATTTAGTTATGAAATATAACAACCTTACTGATAGTACAGCTTCAAAGTTTCTGGGTAAAAAGGCTGCCGGAAGTGTATTTTATAATCCGGAACTTCTTGTTGCTGTACCAAGATTTGAAAATAGAAATCGTTATAGTATTGATAGTGAAAATTTACCGTTTGAAGGAAAAGATATCTGGCACTCTTATGAATTTTCTGCTCTTACTAATAACGGAATTCCGGTTACAAAAGTTCTCAAAATAAGTTATGATTGTACAAGTAAATATATAGTAGAATCCAAGTCTTTAAAATTGTATTTAAATTCTTTTAATATGGATAGGTTTGGTGAAACTCCCGACGACTGCTTAAATATTTGTAAAAAATACATAATGAAGGATTTGAGTTTGAAACTGGAAACTGATGTGAAGGCAGAATTTTTGAATAATGACTCTGCCAAAATTGCTTTATTTCCTGAATTTGTTGATTTGATGTCTTTTGTTGATGTTAATTCTTTAAAGCTTGAGGAATTCAAAGAGGCTCCGCATTTGTTGAAAGTCAGCAATAACAATTCAAAATCGGTATATTATCTAAAGTTTGATTCTTTGCGTTCAAATTGCAGGGTTACTCATCAGCCTGATTTTGGTGATTTATTTGTTTATTACAAATCTTCTAATCATATTGATGAAACAAGTTTAATAAAATATCTTGTATCATTCAGAGCAGAATATCATTTTCACGAGGAATGCTGTGAAATGATTTATAAGAGGTTGTTTGATTTGCTGAATGAAGAAGATGAATTGTTTGTCGGAGCATTGTATACAAGAAGGGGCGGAATTGATATTTCTCCTGTGCGGTGGAGTAAAAACTGTACTTACAATGGTTTTGAAAAACTTCTTGATTTAAATACGTTTGCAAGAGCAGGAATAAAACAGTAGAGATGAATAATAGAGAGTTTGGACAAAAAGGTGAAGATCTTGCTTGTGAATATCTTATCAAAAACGGATATTCAATCGTTGAACGCAATGTGCATTTTTCAAAGTTATGTGAGATTGATATTATTGCAAAATATAAAAACAGATACGTATTTGTAGAAGTTAAAACAAGAAAATCAAATGCTTTCGGTTCTCCCTTTGAAGCTGTTACAAGAGCTAAATATAATAATATTAAAACCGGTGTACTATCATATTTGCAGGAACATAAAATTAAACAGTATCAAATTGATGTTATCGGGATTATATTAGAGCCGGAGTTGAAAATTGAACATTTAAAGAATGTTTAATTTTTGAAATTATTTTTATAGTAAAATCTATATAGGGATATTTTATTAAGGAGAATTAAATATGTTAAAAGGACCTTTTTTGGACAGAACATGGATGGGACAAAATCCGGATTATAATAGTTCAGATATTGTAATGCTGGGAATGCCGTTTGACGGTACTGTTTCAAATCGCCCGGGTTCACGATTTGCCCCAGAACAAATAAGGCTTGCCAGCTGGGGTTTAGAAGAATATTCTCCATATTTTGATAAAGAGCTTTCTGATGTGAATTTTCATGATGTCGGAGACTTGGAGTTTCCGCTGGGTAATACATATAAATCATTGGATTTGATTGAAGATAATGTTTGTCAAATTTATAAAGACGGGAAAAAAGTTTTTGGTATAGGCGGCGAGCACCTTGTTACTTTGCCGGAAGTAAAGGCTGTTTCTAAGTTTTATAAAAATTTGGCAGTAGTTCATTTTGATGCACACACTGACTTAAGAGAAGAATATCTTGGTGAAGAAATGTCGCACAGTGCAGTAATTCGTCATATTTCAAAGTTTGTAGATCCTCATAATATCAAGCAAATCGGTATTCGCTCAGGTATGAAAGAAGAATGGGAGTTTATGAAAAAATATAATACTCTTTGCCACGAATATTCCGAATTAGATGTATTGAAAAATAAACCGGTTTTTGTGACAGTTGATGTAGATTGTCTGGATACCTCAATTATGCCTGGTACCGGCACCCCTGAGGCGGGCGGAATGACATTTGATGAATTGGCAGACTGGTTCAAATATTTGAGAGATTTTAATATCGTAGGTGCAGATGTAGTTGAACTGGCTCCTGATTATGATGCAAGCGGTGTTTCTACTGCAGTTGCTGCTAAGGTTATTCGTGAATTGTTGATGATTTTGTAATCCAATGAGGTTTTTTTAATGGAAATTCAGGAAAGAATTGAATTTTTGAAAGATGAGATAAATAAGAGTAATTACAAATATTATGTAGAAGATAACCCATATTTATCCGATTTTGAATACGATCAAATGTTTGCAGAGTTAAAAGAACTGGAAAATAAATATCCTGTGTTTAAGACTCCGGATAGTCCTACGCAAAGAGTCGGGTCGGTGAGTGAGAAATTTTTTCAACATACTCACAAATACAGATTATACAGTTTGGATAATACTTATAATGAAGAAGAATTAAAACGCTGGTATGAACGTGTATGTAAAGAATATAACAAAGAGCTGGAACTTGTCTGTGAGTTAAAAATAGATGGTTTAGCAATAGCGTTAACTTATAATGAGGGGCTGTTTGCTTTAGGTGTTACAAGAGGAGACGGTGTTACCGGCGAAGAAATTACTCAAAATCTCAAAACAATAAAGGCTATTCCTTTAAAATTATTTGAGCCAAAATCTCTTGAAGTCCGAGGGGAAATTTATATGCCAAAATCTTCTTTTGAAAAACTAAACGAAGAAGCTCTGGCATCGGGCGATAAAGTTTTTGCAAATCCACGTAATGCTGCCAGCGGATCTCTTCGTCAGCTTGATAGTTCTATTACTGCCAAAAGAGATTTATCTATGTTTACTTATACCGGTATTTTTGAAAATTCCGAGGATAAACAGATTAAAACTCATTATGATGGTATGATGTATTTGAAAAAACTTGGTTTTAAGGTAAATCCAAATATACGATTGGTTAAAAACATTCAAGGTGCGATTGATTATTGCAATGAATGGGCAACTAAAAGATTTGATTTAGATTATGCAACAGACGGAGTTGTTATTAAGGTTAATGATTTTGCAATACAAAAGGATTTAGGATATACTTCCAGAGCTCCGAAATGGGCGACGGCATTTAAGTTCCCGCCGGAGGAAGTTTCAACAAAACTTTTGGATATTGAACTTAATACCGGAAAGACCGGGATAATAACTCCTGTTGCAATATTGGAGCCGGTTCAGCTTGCAGGCAGTACTGTCGCAAGAGCAAGTTTGCATAATTTTGATGAAATAAGAAGACTAGATATTCGTATTGGGGATACTGTTCTTGTTAAAAAAGCTGCTGAAATTATTCCAAAAGTCGTAAAGGTTATGGATACAGCAATTCATAAATCTCTGCCTGAATATCAAATCCCGGATAAGTGTCCGGCATGCGGAGGTCCGTTGATAGAAAAAGAAGGCGAAGTCGGTTTGTACTGTGAAAATCCGAATTGCAGCCGGCTAATGTGTGCAAAAATAGAATACTGGGTTTCCAAAGAGGCTATGGATATAGATTATATTGGTCCTTCTGTTATTCAACAGCTTTATGACAAGAAATTTATTTCAAATCCGGTTGATTTATACAGATTGACTATGCAGGATTTTATGCAGCTCGATTTGGTAAAAGAAAAATCAGCATCAAATATGTATACTTCTGTTCAAAATAGTAAAAGCCGTTCTCTAAACAGGCTTTTAACAGCTCTTGGAATTAGGCATGTCGGAAAAGAAACCGCTGAAATTTTAGCAGGTGAATTTGGTTCAATTGATGCACTTGGGAAAGCTACACTTGAAGAGTTGTCAACGATAGAAGGTATTGGCGATATTATTGCAAAGTCTATTTATGATTATTTCCGTGATGAAAATAATTTGAAAATGCTTGAAGATTTAAAACAACTAGGTTTGAATCCGTCCTCTGCTCCAAAAGCTAAATCGGATATTCTTGCCGGAAAAACCTTTGTTTTAACGGGTACTTTACAAAATATGACAAGAGATGAAGCAAGTTCTGTTATAAAATCTCATGGGGGTAAAACCTCCTCATCTGTATCTAAAAAGACTTCTTATGTTTTGGCAGGTGAAAATGCAGGTTCCAAATTAGACAAAGCAAAAGATTTAGGTGTTATAATATTGACAGAAGATGATTTTCTTGAAATGATAAAGACATAATAAAAGGAATTATAGCTATATGAAAATTATTCAAATAGATGGTATTAGAGGTTTGATTACAGCACTGTTTATTGTAGTGTGTTTGGCAGCCGGTTTTGTTGTGTTCCCGGGATTTGTTGCAATGCATTATTGGAATAAATATCTGGTTAATCTATATATGTTTCCGTCTTTGAATTTGTTTCAGGGGATATTACTCTGGGCTATTGCAGCTATATCTTATATGATTTTGACTAAAAGAGATTTTGCTGTTTCTTTTAAAAATTCTCCCGAATTGAGTGATGACGAATTGGATATGATATTGAAAAAAGCAAGAGTTAATACTCATATGAGAATGATGAATAATATTATGTCAAAGGCTGATAAGTTTAAATTCAGTAAAAAAGATTCAGTTAAGGCTTCTCAAGATAAAGACAATTCATTTGTTGCATCTTCGTTTTCTATAAACAAATCATCTGAACCGGCAGAAAAAGCTGAAGATGAAAAAGTTTCTAATATAAAATAATTTCGGTAATGGAGGTATTATGAAGAAAGTAATTATTTGTTCACTTTTAGGTGCGGCATTATTTTCCGTTCCGTTTGTATTTTCACCTGCTAATGCTATTAACAGTCCTTCGCAGGGTTCTGAAAAAGGTTATGTATCTGTTTCTTATACTGCAGAAAAAGAAGTTTCTCCTGATACTGTTGAAGTTTCAATTGCAGTGAAAACAGAAGATAAAAAATCTTTGCAGTCTGCTGTAAAAGAGAATAAAGAAATTTCAGATAAAGTCTATGAATATTTGAAGGGTGCCATAAATACTCAAAACGGAGATTATATTAAAACAACTAATTATTCGGCTTCTCCAAATTATATTTATAATAGCGGTAAGAGATCTTTAGATAAATATGTTGTATCTAATAATATAATTGTTCACACAAAATCTCTGGATAAAATTTCAACAATGATAGATAAATCTTTATCTTTAGGAGCTACTAATGTTGATAGTTTGAATTTCAGCCTGTCAGAAAAGGATGCTCAATGTGCAGAACTTCTGTCAACTGCAACAAAAGAAGTAAGAAAAAGAGCTGATATTGTCGCTGCAGCAGCCGGCTCATCTGTCACAGGGGTAAAAAATATTGATACTTCTTGTTCCGTAAATCAAAATTATGGAGTTGTTCCGCAGTACAGAAATATGTTAATGTCAAAGGCTGCAGGAGCATCAATGGATTCAGCAGCAGACTCAGGAGCTTCTATTGAAGCCGGTGTTATAAAAGTATATTCCAATGTTAACGCAAGCTTCTATTTGAAATAAATCAAGTACATAAATAAAAAGCCCCTGAAAATATTTCGGGGTCTTTTTATATTAAAAATTTTAAAATATAATTAAATTTTTCTTTTCCCGCCATTTAACCATGGTGCAGCTTCAAGATCATCAATATTATATTTTAATAAGTAATCAGCACTGTAAGTGTTATCAGATGAAGATCTGGGTTGCTGCTGTATTGTTTGCTGCTGTTGTTGTCTTACCTGCTGTACTTGCTGCTGTTGAGTTCTTTGAGCCGGTCTTTTATTATAGTTTGCATTTGCGGTATTGGCAGGAGCTGCCATAACCTGTGTTTGCAGAAGCATTATAGCTGCTAAAATCGCTAACTTTTTCATAATATTTCTCCTAACTGCTATTTTATTAGTATTTTAACATAGAAATTATTTTTCCGCAATTTTCTAATTTTTCTCTTCCGTTAAGATCTGCAAGTTCAATTAGAAATGCTGCACCAATCAGGTTTCCTCCTGCTTTTCTTACCAGATTGCATGCAGCTTTTGCTGTTCCTCCTGTAGCAAGAAGGTCATCTACAACAAGCACATTAGCTCCTTGTTCAATGGCATCAGCATGAATTTCTATTGTATCTGTACCATATTCAAGCTCGTAAGATTCCTTAATTGTTTGAGCCGGAAGCTTATTGGGTTTTCTAATCGGTATAAAACCGCAGTTCAGTTTATATGCCATTGGCATTCCGAAAATAAAACCTCTGCTTTCTATTCCGGCAATATAATCTATTTTGCAGTCTTTATACTGATCACAAAGGTAATCTACCATCATTCGCATAGTTTGGGCATCTTTCAGACCTGTTGTGATATCTCTGAAGATAATTCCTTCTTTTGGAAAATCTTTTACTGCTCTGATTTTATTTTTTACGTCTTCAATTGTTAATGTTGTTGCCATTTATTTTCTCCTATTTCGTTAGTAGTAATTTCTTTAATTCTTCTTTTGCTTTTTTAATTTTTTCTTTTGCCCGTATTATTGCATGTTCATGCTGAACAAGTCCGTGTGCCGTTTTTCCCCAGTTCATATCTTTTTTCATAAATAGAATTTTAAACCCTATAAATAATACCAGCGGGAACCATATTAAAAGTAAATATATAGAAGTTTCAATAGATTGAATAAGGGCTTGTGTTCTTGGCAAGTTGTCATATCTTCTGAGGCTGTAGCGGCATGCCAGAATAAAACCTAAGCCTATTATACATCCCATAATGACAGAGGACATTAAAATATGCGGCGGGGCATCTTTTACTATTATTTTTATCAATAAAATTCCAAGCTCAATGATGAACCACCCGGGCATGATGAATTCTGAGATATAAGCTATCATATCAAGTCTTACTCTCATTGACATTTTTTTTGAGGTCAAAATATCCCAAAAATATTCAAGATATCTTCTGATAGTTCCTTCAAGCCATCTGCGTCTTTGTTTATACAGCGGGAACAGATACATTATTCCTTCTTCATAAACTGCAGTATCAAGGCAGAATCTTACGTCCCACCCTTTGATATGAAGTCTTGTAGACATATCAAGATCATCTGTAATTGTATAGTTGTTCCAGCCTCCGATATCCTCCAGTGCTTCACGTTTTATTAGTTCTCCGTTTCCTCTTAATTCAACCGCACCCTTAACTGAGTCTCTTCCGACCTGCAAATGAGTATCCATTGTCATTTCATTGTTCTGGCAGCGGGTTAATATATTAACATCTTTGTTTCGTACGATTTTTCTTGCTTGAACTGCTCCGACATCTTTTGGTTCAAGTTCATAAACAAGATTTGTCAAAAAATCAGGTGCCATTGTTGCATCTGCATCAAAGACTAGAATTGCTTCCCCTTTTGCTAACTGTAAAGCATCATTAAGAACTGCTGATTTCCCAGGAAATGCATCTTTGGGTCTTATGTATGCAATAACTTTCTGCGGATATTTTTTTTCTAAATCTTTAATAACAGAGGCTGTATTATCGGTACTTCTGTCGTCGATTGCTATAATTTCAAAGCTTGGATAATCAAGATGCAATACTGTATTTATAGTGTCAGCGATAACAGATTCTTCATTATGTGCAGGAATCATGATGCTGACGAACGGTTTATAATTTTCATTTTTGACAGGCGGGGTTTTTAATTTTTTTCTTTGCTTTATTTTGTAGGCAATAGTTGTAAATACAGCATAAATTGACATTAGTAAAACTAAGAGTGCAAGCCCCCACACTGTATAGCTTTGGAATATATAAATAAATGCGGTTAATCCCAAGACAATAATGAATAATAATATTCGCTCTTTCATATCCACCTAATCTATTTACTTCTTTATATGTATACTAATATTTTAGCAAAAAAGAACTTTTGAGTATTATTATATAAAATTTTTGATACATTTTGCAAAAATATCAGGTGTATAAGGCTTTAATAGTTCTTAAATTCATCTATTAAGAGGTTTTTTTCGTTAAAAAGTGTTAAAATTCCTTAAAATACTTGCATAGTTTAAAATTTTCTATATAATAAGTTTTGTACAAGAAAAGAAGGAGTTTTATTATGAACAAAGAAGAATTAGTACAAGAAATTTCTAAAAAAGCTAACGTTACTCAAAAAGAAGCTGCTGAAGTTTTATCTACTTTAGTAGATACAATTCAAAAAACAGTTGCTAAAGGTAAAAAAGTAACTTTAGTTGGTTTCGGTACTTTCGAACCTCGCAAGAGAGCTGCTAGAACTGGCAGAAACCCTCAAACTGGTAAAGAATTAAAAATTCCTGCTAAAACAGTTCCTGCTTTCTCAGCTGGTAAAAAATTCAAAACTATTGTTAACGGAAAATAATTTCTGTTAATTAGTTATACAGAATTTCGAGTTCCTGTCTATACGGCAGGAACTTTTTTATTTTTAATATATTTCTGGTATAATCAATTTTGTATATAAGGGAGATGTTTTGATTATGCTGGATAGTATTTTAGGCGGTTTAATTAGTTGGATAGAGCATGTAATTACTGCGATGGGACCATCCGGGATTGCTTTATTAATGGCTATTGAGTCATGTAATATACCTTTGCCAAGTGAGGCTGTATTGCCTTTTGCCGGATATTTGGTATCAAAAGGTGAGATGGGCTTCCATACGGCTGCTGTGGCCGGGGCTATAGGGTGTGTAATCGGTTCTGTTCCGTCTTATTATATAGGATATTTTGGCGGACGTAAGTTTGTTGAAAAGTATGGTAAATATTTCCTTGTATCTAAAAAAGATTTGGAAACTGCTGACAGATGGGTCGAAAAATACGGAGATTGGGCATTTTTCTTATGCAGAATGCTTCCGGTTATAAGAACTTTTATTTCGCTGCCAGCCGGTATTTTAAGAGCCAGAAAACGTATATTCTTTTTATTAACTTTTTTAGGTTCTTTAGTTTGGAGTTATGTTCTGGTTTACGTCGGAGTAAAACTCGGTGAGCATTTAGACAAATTAAAAAGTATATGGCATAAATTTGATGCCGTAATTATTATTGTATGTTTGATTTTGGGCGGAATATATGTTTGGAAACATGTTAAACATTTGAAAGAATCATAATCATTGTTCTTTTTGTTTAGAATGACAATCACCGCAAGATACCAGTTGGCGGTTGTGTTTTTACATATAATAAATAAACTCTTGGCTGTTTACGGATAAGCAAATACAGTAGTTTTGTAATAGTTACAACTTTGTTGCATGGCAGTCGGTGCCACCTGTTTTGGTAAGGTTGTATTTATCTGCAATTCTTTCGATATCTTCGGGTGATGAGAATTTAATATATTTTCTCCATCTCGGGTACGGGTAATATACTTCAATTCCGTCAAGTCCCATATCAACAAGGTCTTTGATAAAGTCTTCAAGGTTAAGTGCCCAGCAGCAGCACGGATGAGCAAGGACGGCAATCCCTCCTGCTTTATGTATTGAATTTATAAGATCTGCTAAATTCCTTCTGGCAAAAAATCTTACGATATCCATTTCTGTTCCACGCTTATCTTTTGCATAAAATTTTTGCATATCTTTATTATTCACGTCTATCCCGTAGGCTAGCAGATGCAGAAAAATATATTTATACCAGACATCAAATTCTACCCCCGGAATTGCTGTTGTATCAGGATTATCAATATAGCCTTGTATTGTATTATGGTCTGTAATTGAATATAATTTATATTTTTTAATATTTGCAGCTTGATTTTCTATTGAATTAAAAGAAGCTTCTCCGTCTGAATATTGTGAATGTATATGTAGATTTACTCTGTTGTTGATAAAATCTTCTTTTTCAATTGATTCTATAAGTTTTTTGTAATTCATCGGGTAAAGACCTTCTTTGTATTTATACCTATTTGTAATAAAATTATAATATAACAAAGGAGGGTTTATGTCCAAATATAAGGTTAAGAATAATATTTTTTTAATTTTGGCTGAGGGTATAAAAATTTATTTTTCAAATATTGATAAATTTTTCTTATATATGCTTTTCCCTGTATTTGGTCAGATAATCGGTATAATTTTGTCATTCGCCCTGCCGTTAGGACTGGCAGATAAGGTTATTGCCAAATCTCACAGTCTTTCTACCGCACTGCTAATGGTATTGCTTCTTGCTATGCCGGGACTGTTGATATTTGTTAAAGCTTTTTGGGATTATATGGTGGCTTATGTTGCATTGAATTCAATGGCAGAGGGTGCAGTTTCAACAGGTAAGGTTTATGATTTTCAATCTCATAATGAAGTTGCAACAAGAAGAACCTTTCAATATGTATTATTACTGCTTGCTGTTGGGGTTTTATCTTCTGTTGCAAGCAGTATATTCTTTATAATTCCGGGTGCTGTTTTGTGGATTTATTTTATTCTGGTATTTCAGGTATTTACATTTGAGCCTGAACTTTCTATTCCGGATTGTTTTAAACGCAGTTTGCTTTTAGTTAGAGGAAAATGGCTTAGCACCTTTTTTATAATGGCAGTTTTGGTGTTTTTTACAATTTTTATAATAACTGAGGGGGTTACGGTTGTTTTTGATTATTTGAATTTGACGGATAAAATTGCAATGTTATTTAATTTTGTTACTAATAAAATACCGCTTGATTTGTGTAATCAAATGCTTACCTACTGGCATTTGCCTATTGTCACTCCTGATATGATATCAAAAACTATTTTTTATTGTATATTGTCGTTTATCGTTATGGGGTTAACTCTTCCAATCAGAAGTATATGCTGGACTTTATGGTATAAAGATCTTTGTTTTGCGGATATTCAGTCAAGAAACAAGTTGAATAAGCCGGCAAGAAAGCAAAGGAAATCTAAAAGCTTCGATGAGGATGAATAATTTATGTTTATCTGTAAGAATTGCAAATCGAAAGATAAATTTGAATTGATGTTTTCGCCTGACTATACGGGTGAGAAAAATTTTTCGCAGCGTTATAATGAAAAAAATGAAATAGAAATATCGGTTGACGGTTATGTATTTGTACCGGATTTGCAATTTATGAATGAACATGCGGTATGTCGTTATTGCGGTCAGATATATATGTGGGACTATGATTACAAAATGTAGAATAAAGGAGAAATGATTATGAGAATAGAAAACAGAGCAAATGATCAGATTAGAGAAGTAAAATTTACAAGAAATTATACAAAAAATGCTTTGGGTTCGGTTCTTGTTGAGTTTGGAGATACTAAAGTTATTACTACTGCAACAGTAGAGACGGGTAAACCAAAATGGATGTCAAAAGATGATTTGAGAGGCTGGCTTACTGCAGAATATTCTTTGCTGCCTTCTTCCACATCTGTTAGATGTGCCCGAGAAAGAAATAAAATATCTGGAAGAACTCAGGAAATTCAAAGGTTAATTGGCAGAAGTTTGAGAGCCTGTGTTGATTTAGAAAAAATGCCTGATATTATTATTACGATTGATGCTGATGTAATTCAAGCTGATGGCGGAACAAGAACGGCAAGTATTTGCGGAGGGTTTGTTGCTTTGTCTGATGCGGTGGAAAAACTTTTGGCTGATGGAACATTAAAAGAAAATCCGATAATTGAACCTGTTGGTGCTATATCAGCCGGGATTGTAGATGGTGAAGTAAGACTTGATTTGAATTACGAAGAAGATTCTCATGCTCAGGTTGATTCTAATGTGGTATTGACAAAAAGCGGTAAAATTATTGAGTTTCAAACAACCGCAGAGGGTGAACCGTACGAGTTTGATAAAATGGTAGAAATATTTGAATCTGCTAAAAAAGGAATACAAGAAATTATTGAAAAATATTAGATTTTGGTATAAACTCTTTTTATGCAATTAAGGTTTCTTGTTAGTTTGTTCATAAGTTTTGGTTTACTGTTTTGTTCATGTTCGAGCTTTGCACGATCTTCTGTCGAGCCTGTTCAGTCAACTCAGGGTGTTGAAAATATCGAGCAAAATCTTGATAAATCAAAGCCCCCTGCAGAGCAAAAAAATGAACAAAAAAATTCAAAAAATCGTTTAAATAAGTATCTAAAGACAAAAAAGAAAATAAAGAAACAAGATTTTAAAAGATCTGTAAAACAAAAAGAATTAGAGTTTTTAGAAAAAAGGTTAGATCAAAAAAAGAAGAAACTAGAAACGTTAACATCAGAGGTAGAGAAAGGAGAATCAAAATGAAGAAATTATTGGTTTCATTAATGGCAATGGCTGTTGTATCAATTGGAGTTGCTGCTCAAGCAGGTCCTTTAAGTGACGCTCTTAATAATGCTGCTAAAAAGGTAGATCAGCATGAACAGGCACTAGATAAGGCTCAAAAGGATGCAGAAGCTCGTCAACAAGCACGAGAAGAAGCAAGACAAAAACAAAGAGAAGAATGGCAGAAAAAGCAAGAACAGGCTAAAAAAGATGCTCAAAAAAGACAAGAAGCACGTCAAAAAGAGCTTCAAAAGAAAAAAGATGCCTGGAATACTTTAATTGGTAAATAAATTAAATATTACATGATAATCGGGCGGAATTTTACATTGTAAAATTCCGCCTTTGTTTGCTCTGTTTTTTTATCTATGCTAAAATTAATGAGTTGTTAAAGGGGATTTTTATTTCAAATGTTGACGAATAATGAAGTAAAACTGTTAAAAGGTTCAAAAATAATTATAGAAACTCTTAAAAATCTCGGAATAGATACTATTTTTGGATATCCGGGCGGGATTGTGCTGGATATATATGATGAGTTGTATAAGCAAAATGATATAAAGCATATTCTGGTCCGCCATGAGCAGTCTGCAGTACATGCTGCCGAAGGATATGCAAGAACTACCGGGAAATGCGGAGTCATTTTGGTGACTTCGGGCCCCGGGGCTGCAAATACTGTATCCGGTATTGTTAATGCTTATCAAGACGGGTATCCGCTTTTGGTTTTAACGGGTCAGGTTTTTAGTAATCTTCTTGGAAAAAATGCTTTTCAGGAAGTTAATATATGTGATATTACAAAATCTTGTACGAAGAAAGTTTGTCAGGTTTCTGATGCTTCAATGATAGAATCTACTTTGGCTGAGGCTGTGCATACAGCAATGTCCGGCAAAAAGGGTCCTGTTGTTGTAGATCTGGTTAAGGATATTTTTTCGCAGACTGCAGAGTATAAAAATTCTGTATTGATTGCTGATAGTTTTGAAGATTCGAATATTTCTGAAGATGTTATAAATAAATTTTATTCCCGTCTAAAAAAGGCTTCAAATCCTGTTATAGTTTCTGGCGGCGGGGTTTCTCATTCAGGTGCAGAAGATGAATTATATAAGTTTGCTTCAAGTTTAAATATTCCTGTAGTTGATACAATGATGGGATTATCGACATTTCCGCAGGAGGATAAATTGTATCTCGGTATGATTGGAATTTTCGGAGATAACAGTGCAAATCAACTTTTAAAGGAGAGTGATTTAGTTATTTCTCTGGGGGCAAGGTTTAATGATAGAATTACTTGTATGTTCAAGGATTTGAATTTGTCAGATAAATTTTTTCAAATTGATATCAATCCGGAGCAAATTTCTTGTTTTGTAAAGACAAGTGATTATATTGTTTGTGATATTAAGCAATTTTTGATCACACTTAATAATAAAATAAAAAATTTTAATTTCGATTTTTCAACTTGGACTGCAGAGGCTTTAACTTTGAAATCTTTAAATAAGCCGCATGTTAAGACTTCTAATATGTTATATTCGTATGAAGTCTTACAGGCAATAGATAAGTTTACAAAAAATAAGAATATTCTTTTTACCTCAGAGGTTGGGCAGCATCAGCTCTGGGCTGTTCAAAATTTGACATTCAACAAGAATAGAAAGATTTTTGTGTCAGGCGGTTCAGGAACTATGGGCTTTGGCTTTCCTGCGGCAATTGGAGCTGCCGTTGCTGCTCCTGATAAAACGCTCGTTTGTATAGCCGGTGATGGTTCTTTTCAGATGGGTATTCATGAACTGGCAACTTGTGCAGATTATAATCTTGATGTCAAAATTATGATATTAAATAACGGATATCTCGGCATGGTTCGACAATTACAGGATAAATTCTGTGAAGGCCGGTATTCTAATACAAAAATTTCAAATCCGGATTATCTTAAATTAGCTGAGAGTTATGGTATTCATGCTGTCAGAGTTACTGCTTCTTCTGAAATTGGAGAGGCTTTAGCTTCGGCTTTTGCCAGAAAAGGTCCGTATATTATTGAGTTTATGGTCGAACCTTACGAAACTTTATAAACTTTATTAAATTTGTTTTTTATGATACAATACTTATATTACCCTATATATTTGAATTAAGAGGCTTGAACAATAATGAATGAATCTGTAATTAAAGAAATTAAATCTATATACTCAGGAAGAATAAAATCCGAAAATCCTGCGGCGATTACACCTGAAATTCAAACTATTAAACCGGGAAAAAAAGAGCATCAGACATTTTTTAACGGGGTAATTGATAAGTTAAATATCATTGTTCCTAAAAAGTAGTGTTTTTTAATGACAGTTTTTATTGCATCTGTTGCATGACGATTTAAATAAATCCGTATAATCAAATACTCTGTCGCTTATAACAGAATCAATTACTAACGGATATAGCTTTGCACTAATTTCTTCAAGTTCATTTGATATTGTATCAATGTGGCTTGATAATCCTATAAGTACGGGATATTGGGTTATAATTCTTCCGTAAAAATTGTTAGGTTCAATATAATGTATTGTTATTCCGGTGACTTTCGCTCCGTATTTAATAGCTTCAGATAAAGGGTTTTCTGTGGCAAAAGCTGGCAAAAGTGACTGATGCAGATTTATTATAGGACATGCCGCTTTTATATAGTGTTCTTGTTCTGCATTTATCATAGCTATTAAATTGAAATTTTCAGATTTAATAGCTGAAAAATGTTCATATACCGAAATGTCAATTTCTTGAGTTTTAAAATATTCAAATATGGCATGAATGATATTATTTGGACATTTGTTTATTATTGCCAGCTTTTTCATAATAATCCTATTATATATAAAATATTTGTAATAAAAAATCCGACCTGAGTTTGTGTCAGATCGGATTTTTGAATTTATAGTGTTTTATTAGTTGCAAAGTGCAAGCAATACGCCTGCAGCAACTGCTGAACCGATTACACCGGAAACATTTGGTCCCATTGCGTGCATTAGCAAGTAGTTCTGGTTGTTATATTCCAAACCAACTTTATTGGATACACGAGCAGCCATAGGTACTGCAGATACACCTGCTGAACCTATTAACGGGTTGATAAGTTTAGGCTCTCTTTTTTGAATTTTAGCCATCATAACTTCCCATGCGTTCATAAGTTTAGCCATAAGAACACCGCCTGCTGTAGCAAGTGAGAATGCACAAATTCCTAAAAACAGGATAAATAATGTTTGTCCTGTTAAGAATTGGTCTGCTGAAAGTTTTGAACCAACAGTCAAACCTAGGAATATTGTAATAATATTTATCAATGCATTCTGTAAAGTGTCTGATAATCTTTCAACAACTCCGCATTCTCTGCATAAGTTTCCGAATGCAAAAGCACCAACCAGCGGGCATGCACTTGGAAGAAGTATAATACATAATAATAGAACAATAAGCGGGAATATAATTTTTTCTCTTTTGGAAACCGGTCTTAATTGTTCCATTTGTATTTTACGTTCTTCATCATTTGTAAATAATTTCATAATTGGCGGCTGAATTACAGGAACTAATGCCATATAAGAATAAGCAGCAACAGCAATAGCACCTAAAAGTTCAGGAGCCAGTTTGTTTGTTACATAAATAGATGTAGGACCGTCGGCACCTCCTATGATACCGATAGCACCTGCCTGTTGAATTGTAAATGGATCCATGCCCATAGCTGACATTACAGGAGCAAGAGCTAATGCAAGTAATAACGCACCGAAAATACCAAACTGTGCAGCCCCGCCTAAAAGTGCTGTTTTAGGGTTTGCAATTAACGGACCGAAATCTGTCATTGCTCCAACACCCATAAATATAATCAATGGGAAAATTCCTTTGTGGATACCTGCTTCAAATATAATTCCCAAGAATCCGGCAGGTCCTGCTATTGCTTCTCCCGGAGGCATTGGAATGTTAGATAATAATCCCCCGAATGCAATAGGAACTAATAACAGCGGTTCAAATTGTTTTTTAATACCAAGCCACAGTAGAAATAAACATACAAAAATCATTATCCATTGACCATGCATGTGTAGTATCTGTTCAAGTCCTTTTAAATTCGGATCTGCCGGTAATACAAAGTTCATCAGACCTGTTGTATTCCAGAGAGCAATTAATCCTTCTTGTATATTCATAATTTCTTACCCTCCTAACCTACAATAACCAGTTCCTGACCTGTTTGAACTTTATTTCCGACTTCAATTTCAACAGATTTTACGGTACCTGAAACAGGAGATTTGATTTCTGTTTCCATTTTCATAGCTTCAATTACAGCAATAACATCGCCTTCTGAAATTGAATCACCTTCAGAAACAAGAACTTTTAATACTGTTCCCGGCAATGCACTCTTAACAGGAGTTCCTTCACCTGTTATAGCTTTTGCTTCAATACCTTCTTTTACTGAGAAATCATATAATTTACCGTTAACTGTAGCTTTTTTGCCTTCAAATGCAACAGCATATTTTTTACCGTTAACAGTAACTGTATATCCGTTTGAAGAAGAACCGGCAGCTGCAGGTTCTTTTTTAGCTTCATTTTTGCGGACACCAATTGTGCCTTTGCCTTCAAGGAATAAAATACCTTTTTCTTTGCAAGTTGCAGAAATAAAGATATTTTCATCATTAACAGGCAATCCTGCATCTTCTAAACGTTTTGTTGCAGCTTTGATACCTTTTTCAGGATCTCTGTCATTTATATCAACAACAAGTTCTGTTGTCGGCTGCAAGTTAAGTTGTTCTGATGCAATTTTAATGATTTGTTCATCAGGCTGGCATGGAGTTTTTCCGAAGTAGCCAAGAACCATTTTCCCATAACCTTCTGCAATTTTTTTCCATTTGCCGAACATTACATTGTTGAATGCCTGCTGGAAGTAGAATTGAGATACAGGGGTTACGGAGGTTCCGAAACCGCCTTTTTCTACAACTTCTTTCATTGCTGCGACAATTTGAGGATATTTATCCATTAAGTTGTTATCTCTAAGCATTTGAGTATTAGCTGTCAAAGCTCCGCCTGGCAGTGGTGATTGAATAATCATCGGGTTAACTGCTAAAGCTTCAGGCGGTAAGAAATAGTCTTTCATACAATCTTTGAATACTTCTTCTGTTTCAATGATTTTTTCAACATCAATACCCAAATCATAATCTGTACCTTTTAAAGCATGCCACATAGAAACGATATCCGGCTGAGCGGTTCCGCCTGATACAGGTTTCATAGATAAGTCTATGCAGTTTGCTCCGCCTTCAAGGGCCGCAATGTATGCAGCAAGACCTGTTCCGGCAGTTTCGTGGGAGTGAAATCTTATGTCTGCGTTTTCTCCTAAAATTTCGCGGGTTCTTTTTATTGTTTCGTAAACTTTTCTAGGAGCTGAAGTTCCTGATGCATCTTTGAATGCAAGTGAGTCAAACTCAATGCCGGCATCAAGTATTGATCTCAATACTCTTTCGTAGAATGCAACATCATGTGCTCCGGTGCAGCCGATAGGGAGTTCCATCATTGTAATTGTTACTTCGTGTTTTAGACCATGTTTTTTGATACATTGGCTTGAATATAAAAGATTATTTACATCATTCAATGCATCAAAGTTTCTAACAGTTGTGACACCATGTTTGGCAAACATTTTTGCATGGAGATCTATGATATCTCTCGGTTGAGAATCAAGACCTACAACGTTAACTCCTCTTGCCAGAGATTGTAAATTTATATCAGGTCCGACTGCAGCTCTGATTTTGTCCATTGTGTCAAAAGCATTTTCGTTGCAGTAGAAAATCGGAGATTGAAATCTTGCTCCGCCTGCAACTTCAAAATGCCTGATTCCTGCTGAAACTGCTGATTGCAATGCCGGAATAAAATCGTCTACAAAGACTCTCGCTCCGTAAACTGATTGGAAACCATCTCTAAAAGATGTGTCCATAACTTTAATAAGTTTTTTACCCATAAACTTTATCCTTTCTCTCTACTAAAACTGACCTAATTTCTTTCTGCAGCAATTGCTGCCAGTGCTACAGCTATAGCTTCATCAATGTTTGCTGAAGCTTTTTTTGCAGCTGATGCGGTTTCTTCTAATACTTCAGGAAACAATTTGTTTAAGTAAGCTATGACTTTAGACATCAATCTCATTCCGATAATCATGATGAATAGAAAGCTTATTACAACACCCATTCCCATAAGCATTAAAACTACTCCTTCCAATAATAGGTTTTCTGTCATAATATATCTCCTATAGTTAGTATAACTCGATTATTTTTATCTGTTAAAATTACCAGCTCTCCATTGTCATTTATTTCTTGTGCGGTTCCTTCCGTTATTTTATTAAATCCCTGAACTTTTATTTGTTTATTCAAAAAACAATTTCTACAAATATAATCTTTTTTTATTTGTTCAAAACCAGTTTGTAAAAATTTATCATAATCTTTGAAAAATGTTTCAAGTAATTTATCTGTAAATTCTTCTATATTAATTTCTTTGTTTAGTTCAAGATTCATGGAAGTTGCTTTTTTATCCGTAATATTTTTTATCGAAATTTCATCAGCATTTAAATTTACTCCAATGCCTAAAAGAAGTCCTTTCATTGAGTTTCCGAGCATGACTGTTTCAGCCAATATCCCTGCAATTTTTTTATCGTTTATAAGAACATCATTCGGCCATTTTATTTGCGGCTGAAGCCCGTAGAACTCAAGAACTTTGCACAGCGATACTGACAAATATTGAGTTAGATTTGAGTAAATAGGACTATATTTATCAGAAGGTTTTAAAACTAATGTCATAAACAGATTTCCCTCTCCTAAATCTATCCATGAGCGGTTTAGCCTTCCTCTTCCCGAAGTCTGACGTTTTGCAATAACGGCTGTTCTGTCCTCAATATTATTTATATTGCTCTTTGAATAGCTGTTAGTAGAATTAGTCTCTTCTAATACTATCTTGCCTATTTTTACTCCTAGCATAATACCCCTCTGTCTATATTATATTACAAATAAAAATTTTTGATTGCTAAAATTTTTTTTGTGTTACCATGGACTTGCGAAGGGAGAAAAATGGAACACTGGGTATATACAGCAACAATATTTGGTCATGGTGTATCATTTAATATGGATACTCTAATTATGATGTGGTTTTCAATGTTTTTGCTTATAGTATTTGCATTGATTACAACAAGACACCTTGATATGGTGCCCGGAAAACTCCAGCTGTTTGGAGAAAATGTAGTTAAATATTTTAATAATATTGCAAAATCAAGTATGGGTAATGATGAGGCTCAGAAACATATTGCAATTATTTTAACGTTATTTATGTTTATTTTAACAGCAAATCTTGTCGGACAACTGCCGTTAAAGTTGATTCATTTATCAACCGGCGAACTTGCTTCTCCTAATAACGATATAAATATGACAGCAGCAATGGCGATTGTTGTTTCTATATATTATATATTCTATGGTGTTAAAAGAAATGGTTTTCATTTCTTTTTCAAGGGCTTTTCAATTGAGGGTATAATTATTACTCTGGTTGATACTTTAGAATTATTCGTAAGACCGTTTTCTCTGGCTCTGCGACTTTTTGCAAATATATTTGCCGGAGAGGTTCTTGTAGCAACAGTGTTAAGTTTGGCTGCGGTCGTTGTTCCGCTGCCGTTTATGCTGTTTGAATTGTTTGTGGCGTTAATCCAGGCATTGGTATTTACGCTTTTATCTACAACATATATTTCATTGGCAATAAAAGAAGAGTAATAGAAGGAGGATTTTATGGCAATTGAACAAACATTAGATTTAGCTAAGTTAGGAGCAGGTATTGCAATCGGTTTTGGTGCAATCGGCGGAGGTTTAGGTCTTGGTATTGCAACAAAAGGTGTTCTTGAAGCAATTGCCCGCCAGCCTGAAATTAAAGATGAAGCTTTCAAAAACTTTATTCTTGGTGCAGGTTTAGCTGAAGCAACTGCTATTTACGCTTTGCTTGTAGCTTTGTTATTAATCTTCGTTAAATAGTAAAAGGTATATTGATGTTTGAATTTAATGCTACATTTTTAATTGCTATGTTTAGTTTTGTTGTGTTCATTCTGATAATGAACAGTATATTTTACAAGCCTATTTTAGGTATTATTAGAAAACGTGAAGAATACATCAATTCTAATTATGAAGATTCCAAAAGATTGGCTGATTCTGCCCGGAGCTTGGATGCGGAAAGAACTGCAAAAATGGAGCAGATTCATGAAAAATCCAGGCACGAATTTAAAACTGTTGTTGACAAGGTTCAATCTGATGTTGGTGAAAGAATAAAATCAGCTAAGGAGAATTCAAAACAGGTTATTCAAGCTAAAAAAGCTGAACTTTCAGCTCAGGAGGAAACTTTAAAGGCTAAAGTCAGAGCTTCTGTAGTGAGTGATTTGGCTTCTTCTATAGTTTCAAAACTTACAGGTATTGAATCTAAGGTTGATAATGTTGATTTAGACCAAATCAGTAAGGTAATATAATTATGCAGGAATTAATTTCTATTTTAAAATTATTTATTACTTCAAATTTATTCAATTTTGTTGTCATGGTTATTTTATTGGCTTACATTGTCAAGAAAATGAATCTTGGACAATCTTTTGAGAATGCTGTTAATGCGGTTAAATCAAATATTGATAAATCTGATGATGAAAAAAATCGTGCACAGTCACTTTTAGACAAGGCTAAAGATTTGATGAATAAACTTCCGGATGATATAAATAATCTTGAGAACAATGCTAAATCAAAGCTTGAAGTTTTTAAAGCTAAAATTGAGAAAGATGCACAAAAATCAATATCCGGTTTTGAAATGAATATTGATAGAGCAGTTACTCTTGAGGAAAAGAAGTTATCAAATTTGTTAACAGATAGAACTACAAGAGCTTCTGTCGAGGCTGCGAGAGTTCATATTGAGAAAATGTTGAATGAAAATCCGGAATTGCATAATAAATTCATTCAAGACAGTTTAGATGAATTAGATAGGATAAGTTTATAATGGCTACGTATACAAAAATATCTACTGTTTCAAAAAATTACGCAAAAGCTCTTATGGAGGTTGCTGCGGAAGATAATTCTTTTGATTCGTTTAAGACTCAACTTGATAATGTTTCTGATGTTTTAAATTCTTCTGAAGATTTACGTATTGTTATGGCAAACTCCTCAATTTCTTATTCAAAAAAGATTGATATTTTAGATAATGTTTTTTCAAATTTACTTGATGCAAAATTGTTGAGATTTTTGAAAATTCTTGTTGAAAAAGACAGATTCTGCGAATTTGATTCTATAAAAGTTTCATTTAATGAAATGCTGGAGAGACGTTCTAACAGGAAAACTGTTGAAATATTTTCTCCTGTTGAATTAACTTTTGAAAATAAAACTAATGTTAAATTTAAGCTTGAGCGGAAACTTAATTGTGAGATTTCTCCTGTTTGGACGATTGATAAATCTCTTATCGCAGGATTAGCATTTAAATATGACGATACCGTTATTGATACAAGTATTCGTTCAAAGTTAGAAGTTTTGAGTAAAAATATAACTAGGTAAAAGGGGACATTATGGCTTTAATACAACCTGAAGAAATTAGTTCAATTATAAAAAGTAAAATTGACAATTATGAGCTTCAAACGGAAGTCTCAAATACTGGTTCTGTTTTGGAAATCGGTGATGGTATTGCCAGAGTATACGGGCTTCGTAATGTTATGGCAAGTGAATTGGTTCAGTTTGAAGACGGACATGGCACATTGGGTATTGCAATGAACCTTGATGAGGATAATGTCGGTGTTGTTATTTTGGGTGAATATACCGATATTAAAGAAGGTACAGTTGTAAAAACAACAAATAGAATTGCATCTGTGCCGGTTGGTAACGGATTAATCGGCAGAATTGTCGATCCTACAGGTAAACCGTTAGACGGGAAAGGTGATTATCAATATTCTAAAACAAGACCGATTGAGCGGGTTGCTCCTGGTATTGTTGCAAGACGTTCTGTACATGAACCTCTTCAAACCGGTTTAACTGCGATTGATGCTCTTACTCCTATCGGACGCGGACAAAGAGAATTGATTATCGGTGACAGACAGACCGGTAAAACAGCTATTGCAATTGATACTATTATTAACCAGAAAGGTAAAGATGTAATTTGTATCTATGTTGCTATTGGTCAAAAGGCTTCTACTGTCGCTCAAATTGCTAAAACGTTAGAAGAATACGGTGCAATGGATTATTCAATTATTGTATCTTCTACTGCAAATGAATCTGCTCCGTTGCAATATATTGCACCATTTGCAGGTGTTACAATGGGCGAAGAATTTATGGAACAGGGTAAGTCTGTTTTGATTGTTTATGATGATTTATCAAAACACGCTCAAGCATACCGTGCGATGAGTTTGTTGCTAAAAAGACCGCCAGGACGTGAAGCATATCCAGGTGACGTATTCTATCTGCATTCAAGATTACTTGAACGTGCAGTAAAATTGAATGATCAGTTGGGTGGAGGTAGTATAACTGCACTGCCAATTATTGAAACTCAGGCAGGTGATGTATCTGCTTATATTCCAACTAACGTTATTTCAATTACAGACGGTCAAATATTCCTTGAGAGTAATTCGTTTAATGCCGGTATCAGACCAGCAATAAATGCAGGTATTTCTGTATCACGTGTTGGCGGTGCTGCTCAAACAAAGGCTATTAAGCAGGTTGCAGGTAAATTACGTTTGGACTTAGCTCAATATAGAGAGCTGGAGGCATTTGCTCAATTTGCATCTGATTTAGATGCTTCTACAAAAAAACAATTATTGAGAGGTCAAAAATTGACAGAAGTTTTGAAACAGCCTCAATATAATCCGTTGAGTGTAGCAGAGCAGGTTTCTATATTATTTGCCGCAAACGAATCTGTTTTAGATGATATTGATAATGTTAATATTGCTAAGTTTAAAAAAGATTGGTTTGTATACTTTAATGCAAACTGCAATGATTTAGTTGAAAGATTAAATGCCGGTTCTGCATTATCTGATGAGGATAAAAAAGAACTGCTTGATGCATTAAGTAAATTTAAAAGTACTTTTTAAGTAACGGAGGAATAACTTTATGAAGTGTTATAACCATCATGACAGAGATGCTTTTGGTATTTGTACGGTATGCGGTAAAGGCTTGTGCCTTGAATGCATGACAGGTAAAAAAGATGTTATTACTTGTAAAGATAAAAAATGCATAAATATATTTAATTTAAGACGTATATTACTTATATTCTTATATATTGTAATTATTATTGCATTATTCGTATTTATCTTTGATTAGTACAAAAAGGTTATTATGGCAAATTTAAAAGATATTAAAAATAGGATACAAAGTATAGAAAGCACAAAGAAAATTACACGTGCGATGAAGATGGTTGCTGCCGCGAAGGTAAAACGTGCCGAAACTTCAGTTAAGGCTTCAAGACCTTATACAAAAGAGTTGATATCTATGTTTCAAAAACTGGTTGACTCAGTTGATGAGTTCAGCAGTGCTACCCTAAAAATAAAAGCAGCAATTGATGACTATCCTGAGCTTCTTGTGACAAGAGATGTAAAAAATGTTGGAATGCTCATCATAACATCAAATAAGGGCTTGGCAGGTGCGTATAATGCTAATGTTGTTCGAGATACTTTAAAAAGAGTTGAAAAGTATAAAGAGCAAGGCATTGGAGTTCATCTTTTTGTCGCTGGACAAAAGGGCATATCAGCTTTGAGAAGAAAATGTGCAGCTTTGGGCTGTCCTATTTCTAAAAAATATTATTCAGCTATAGATGCTCCATCTCCGCTTGAATCTCGGGCAATTGCTGAGGATATGGCAGAATATTTTGTAGAAGGTAAAATTGATAAAATTGAAATCGTGACAACAAGATTTAAAAATATGATGAGTTATAGGGTTGAAGATTGGCAGGTTTTGCCTGTTGAAGGTGTTATTGACCGTAATGAAAAAATTACGGATAATGTTTTAGATCCCTTAATGGAATTTATTCCAGATAAGCATCATATTTTGCAAAAAATTGTTCCGATGTATATGACAAATATATTTTATCAAGCTTTGTTAGAAGCTCAAGCAAGTGAACTGGCTTCCAGAATGACTGCTATGTCTGCTGCGACTTCTAATGCCGAAAAAATGATACATGATTTGTCTATCGAATACAATAAAACAAGACAATTTGCTATTACTCAAGAAATTATTGAGGTAGTTTCAGGCTCAAATGCTCAGTCAAGTTAAATTAGTTCCATAAATATATAAATTAAAAATCAATTAGATCTTTTACTTTTACCCCTAGGTTGTCTGCAATTGCAATAAGTAAGTCAAGACTTACTGTTCGTTTTGCTGTTTCTATTTTAGCAAGGTGTTCTCTTGATATATCAAGTTTTTCTGCTAGTTCATTTTGAGAAAGTCCGATGGCTTTTCTTTGTTCAAATATTTTTCTGCCTAGTTTGTAAATTTTTGTAGTCTTATTGTTCACATTTTTATTTTATGGTATTCTATACATAAAGTATGTAGTCTAAAAGAGAACAAAACAGGAGAATATTTTATGCCATTAAAACTTTTTAAGGGCTTCACTTTGGCTGAGGTTTTGATTACTTTAGGCATTATTGGAGTTGTTGCGTCTTTAACCATTCCGGGGGTAATGAGTGCATATAACAGGCATATTACTGAAACCAGGTTGAGAGGTATTTATTCTACTTTACAACAGGCTTTTAGGATGTATCAGGCTCAATTTGGAGATTTTTCCTTTACCGATTCCAAAGATGATGAAGCAGACGTTAATGGATATTCTTATACCAGAAGCAAACTTATTTTCGATACTTATTTTTTACCCGTATTTAGCGGCGGAACGGCTTATCCTAGGGGGACTACTTTTCATGTTTATTCAGCAGATGGCAGTGTAAATTTTGGAACAAGCCGTTTTGAAATTTATTATGTTTTAAATAACGGTACGGTTATCGGATTTACTCGTGCTGGCAATTATGATGCCGTCAATTTTAGAGTTATACTGAATCCGCAAAAACAAAACTAATTGGTGGGAAAGATGTTTTTTTTCTTTCATTTAGAAATGATGGAAACGATAACTATACTTATTCGCAGCTGTTTAAGCATAAATATGATACTCCTGGCGGAAGAGATAAGTTAATTGAATATTGCCGTTCAAATACTCATTACCCTGCAAATGCCAGTACTCCAGATTCTTTTTGTACACATCTGCTATTTCAAAACAATTTTAAAATTCCAAAAGATTATCCCATAAAATTTTAAGTTATAATTATTTTATTGAAGATGAAAAATTTTATTTCCTGTGAAATTTTTATGATTTAAGAATGCTCTGTTTTCCGGAGTCAGCATTTTATCTGCAGGTTGTTGTATAGTATTTAAGTTTCCATTTTGTCCTGCAGCTTTTGCCGCTTTTTTGGCTTCTATTTTATTTGTGATAAATATGTTCAATCTAGGAATCCCAAAACCTAAAGCTAACGCAGAGTATGCATATCCTGCCAGTTGAGCAATTGATAATATTTTTAATTGTTTCCTTGCAGGACTGTTAGCTGGCAATGCTTTAACCATTTCTTTAAAGCTTAATGCTTTGCCATCTTTAAATACTTTTTCGCCTAATGCGGCATGAAGAACTTCATCTCTTGATTTTAAAACTGAATTTTTAATCCAGTTCATAGCACCTTCTCCGTCTTTTTTGATTAAAGATTTATCCATACTTTGAGCAACAAGTTTTTGGACAAAGTTGCCTAAAATTAACCAGCTTGCAAAACCTAAAGTATCTTTGATTGTAGATTCTCTTAATTCGTTATCATTTCTTGAAGATAAGAATCTTGACATAATAGTGATACCATAAATAAATTTAAATTGTTTGATAGTTGGAGTGAACCCTTTAAACTGTAAGTTTTTAATAAGTTCTTTAGGTTTTCCTATAGTTGCAAGAACTCCTCCGCCGAATAGTAGAGCAACAAGGGATTTTTTAATTTTGAAGCCTGTTGATTTATCTTCTGCTCCTCCGCCTACAAATCCGCTTTTGCCTGTTTTCTTTTTAGTCAGATACATGTTCAACGGTTGAGCAGATATCCCTACCAGAGATGCCATTCCTATACCAAGCAGTGAACGTTTTACATTCATTGACTTCATTGCTTTCAGGAATGCATTTTCTGCAATATCAGAAGAGTTCATAAATGCTTCTTTTACTTTATCCTTAGTAAATACTTTTCCTAGTTTATAAGTGTTTTCAAGGATAGAATCAACAGTATATCTTGAAGTATGTGCCTTTTGACCTTCTTCTGCTATAATTCTAAGATTATTTTCAACTCCGATTGATGAAATAAGCCTTGTTCTTGCGTTAGATAATGCATCTTTGTTTATTTTAGGGGTATTGGATTGGATTTCTTTTTCTAGGATGTTAACAACTTCTTCTATGTCATTATCTTTAAATTTTACCCATTTACCGTTTTCTGTCGGGCTTAGAGCCTCATAATTTTTTAATACGTTTGTAAGATGTTCATGCAGAGGGTTTTCTTTGTTTTGTTTTAGTACATTATTCCAGCTTGAACCTTGCATATCCATTGTTTCTGCATCAGCAAAAATTGAACTTGCTTTAACATCATCTTTTCCGAATTTATATATTCCGTTAATGCCTGTAGCAAGAGCAAGACCTGCAAGAGTTCCGTATACTCCGACCATTGAATGGTTTGCGGTTCCCATTCCTTCACGACGAAGGGTTTCAATACCGGCATCAGGACCTCTGCCGAAGTCTGTTAATGTTCTAGGCAGAACCATGCAAAATAAATCAACAGCATTTGCGCCCCAGGCTTGATTTGTATCTAAAAATCTCAGGAACAAATCTGCTCCGCCCGTAAAAGATGGGTTTGTCTGGTAGTTAAATTGTTGTTTTGTTGGAAATCCTTTTTTGCTGTCTTTTTTCGGTTCTATTTGTTTTATATTTAGTTGTCTAAAGTCGCTATCTACTTTCATTTTATTTGCCTTAAGGTTATTGTATACTAACTATAAAAATTTTTAAATGTTTTTGAATTGTTTTTTATTATATTTTGGGTAAATGTTGTTTGAGGTATTGGCTGTTGGGTTTTTCCGGAGGCTAATGCTTCCTGCTTCTTTTTGTTTACTTGTGTTCGAGTGTAAATCGGGATAAATACTCCGAGTGACATTAAAGAGAATGCTAAATTACCCAATTGGCATATTGCTCTTAAGTTCTTTGCTTTTGTTCGAAGAGCTTTATCTGCAATAGCCCCAAGTTCATCTGTTGATTTCATTTTTGTATGTTTTGCCCAGTTCCAGAATTTTTGGAAGAAATTAGAACCTTCTTTTGTATAAAGTTTGTTTGTTAATTTTATGCCGTCTTTATTGTGGTTTTCAAGATATGTTGCAATACCTTTTGCCGCATAATCTCCAAGGAAATAGAAGCTTGAGAAGGTTGCAATATCCCTTATGGTGCTTTCTTGCAATTCGTTAGAATCTTCAGCTGCTGCAAGGCGGCTTGAGAAGGTTGCTGCGGAAATGATTCTTGCCTGATCCATAGTCGGGAAGATGTTTTTAAATTGGAACATCTTGAGACTTGGTCTGTCCATAAGCATTGATAATCCGGCAACTGCCCACATTGCAGGAACTGCAATGAATTTTTGAGCAGTGAGTTTTTTCTTTTCTTCAGGAGTTAAAATTCTTTCCTGATCATCATTATAAATCGGAGCCCCTTTTCTTCCTGATAATTTGTGTGTAATCCATCTGTTTATTGGTTGAGCAGAAATAGCAAGCGGGATAATGATTCCTAAACCTGCTAAACTTTTTGCATTTACAAGTTTTTTAGCTTTTGAAAAATATTTGCCGAGGTTGTCAAATCCTTCTTTTGTTATTTGATCTTTAATTAAACCTTCATTATTTGCTCCATGCAAAATTTCACCGGCACTATCACAAAGATGGCTTAAATTGCTTGAGAAAAATCCTTTATCTTTGCCGGCGGTGTCGCTTACAAATCTGATATTTTCTGAAATTCCGCTTTTTTGAACCATAAATTGATATAGTTTTGTAGTATATCCTTTTTCCGGTTCTGTACTTAAGATATTTTTGCTCATTTCTTTGAGTGCATTTTCGTATTCTTTATCGTTTGCAAAAATATCTTTAAATTTCTTTAATCCGTCTTTTTTGATATCTCCGTTAACTCCTTCGATATCATCAAACATTGATTTTAATGTATTGTATATTCTTTCTTCTTTAGTATTTCCTTGAGCATTTTTGAAGTATTTTTCAACAGTATTTATTGTGTCGCCGTTTGCCCAGCTTTTTGTCAGGTTTGATTTATTAAACATACCCATAACCGGTTTGTTTAATAATTTTGCGGCTCCCCAGACAATATAACTTGGAATAATACAGTTAATCAGTAAGCCTGAACCTTCTCTTCTGAGGGCTTCAAAACCTCCTAGCAGATTCAGTTTTCTTTCGTGGGTATCATTACCGTTTTCGTCTTTTTGTTTAGAACCTATAAAGGTCTCAAAGAATGTTCTTGGCAGGATTGCTGTTGCCAAATCTAAAACTGCAACGTTAATCATTGGCTTCTCTTCACATTTTTGAATGCCTTTTAATGCCCAGGCTCCCAATCCTTGGAAGCTGGTTTGACCCTTATTTTGTTCACTGACATATCTATTCGGGGTTCTATTTTTGCTATTTACACTACCTAATTCAACTTTATTAATCATAATATATATTTATCTTTTGCCGAATATGCTCATATTATAAACAAAGCACATGCTATTGAAAAGCCCTGAAGAAAAAAAATTGCGTAAATTTTCACAGATGTAAAGTTTATGTAAAGATGAAATTTTGCATAATTTTATAAAAATAGGAATTTTTTGAACGGTTTTTGATAAAAATTGTTTGATTTACACTAATAAATTATAAAAAACAGCAAAATTTTGCAAATTTTCGATATTATTTTGGGAAAATTTTTTGTAAATTTTTATTAAGTTATAGATAACATCTATGTTTTAATTCATAATTTAATAAATGTGATTAGAATTTATGATTTTGTTATGAATAATTTTTGAAATCATTTGCTTATAAATACGTATTTTATAGTATATTTTTGGAAAATGTTTATTATAAAATATATTTTATTGTAGAGGTAGAGAAAGATAATTTCGAGAAATGTTGAATATGAGTGAAAGAAATAAAAAAGGTTCAAGAACAAGAACATCAAGACGTTCAAGAAGATACTCCAACGGGTCGGCTGATAATCCGTTTGAAAATTATGCAGAAGACAGAAAAAGAGCTCAATCGTCATTCAGAAAAATTTTAACTCTTATGACTATTGTTTTTTTTACTGCAATATTTGCAATTTTATTATTTGCTAATCAGGATAATTTTTTAAGTCAAAAGTTAGGTGAAAATTCTTTTATATCAAATATGCTGGCTAAATTATCCAAGGAAAACAATTCAAAAGATAAGCCTGAATTTGTGCTGCCATTTGGTTTAAGACGTCAGAATATTCTGCTTCTCGGAGTTGATTCAAACGGTGCGGATTCGGATTTGTGGGTTGGTACACGTACAGATACAATAATATTATTGAATATTGACCCCCGTACAAAAACTGTTAATGCGATATCTATTCCAAGAGACAGTAAAGTCTACTTGCCTAAGGGTATGGGAATTCAAAAAATTAATGCTGCTCATGCAATTGGCGGTGTCGGAATGACTATTCAGACTATTGAGGATACTTTAGGGGTTCATATTGATAAATATATTATGTTCCATGATGAAGCTGTAAGAGAAATTGTTAAAGCTTTGGGCGGAGTTGACATTTATGTTGAAAAAAATATGCACTACAATGATAATGCAGGGCATTTGCATATTAACTTTACTAAGGGTAAGCATCACTTAACTGAAAAAGATGCGGTAGAATATTTAAGATTCCGTCATGATGCTCTGGGTGATATTGGTAGAACTCAGCGTCAGCAATGGTTCTTAAGAGGACTCCTTGCAGATTTGCAGAAGCCTGAAACGATAGTCAGAATTCCTGAAATCATTGCTGTTGCAAGTAAATATGTTAAAACGGATATGTCTGTATATGAAATGAGTCAGTATGCAGCACTTGCTAAAGGTTTTGATATGGATAATATCGAAATTGCAATGCTTCCTGGAGCTCCGAATAAACATGGTTATATAAGTTACTGGATTTTAGATCCTGAAAAAACTCAGGAAGTTGTTAACCGTCTTATTTACCGTCAGAAACCTGAAGGGGTAAAAGAAACTTACACTGCAAGTATAATGAGTTCTCCTGACAATCTAGATGAGGCTAGAGCTTTGAAATCCGCATTGGAAGCTGCAGGAATTGAGGTTAAATGTTCCGGTACATTAAAATCCGTTCATTCTCAGTTTATTGCACATTCTAAATACGTGACGACTGATTATTATGCTGAATTAAAGAAAAAGGTTCCCGAAGTAAAATCAAGACAATTTGTTTATGATCCATCTACATTTATGTGTGCAGATACTGATTTTACTGTTGTTGTTGCTGCTGATAATAAATAAGGAGGCTTATATGGTAATGAATGCCGTAACTACAAGAAAAAGTGTCAGAAATTATTCTGATAGACCGATTGAAGATTCTGTTTTAAATAAAATTCTCGAAGCGGGCAGGTTTGCTCCGTCATGGGTGAATGTACAGCCTTGGAAATTCATAGTTGTTAAGTCGCAGGCTACGAAAGATTTGTTATCTGAATCTGCAGGCGGTCAAAAACAAGTTAAAAATGCTCAGGTTGTTATTTGTTGTGTGGCAGATATTCAAGATTGGGATAAATCACGTTTTGGAAAAGTCCTTGAACAGAGAGGGCTGGATAATGATACCAAAAATTTCATGCTTGAATCTAAATTATACAATCCTGCAAATCTTGGCGAATTTGAAGCTTTAATGCGTTCTGTTGAACAGCTTACTTATGCGGTTGCTTATATGACTCTTGAGGCCCACGAACTTGGAGTCGGAGCTTGCATTGTCGGAGCCTTTGCTAATGAATTAACAAAAAAAGATGATGAACTTGCTAAAAAAGTCAAATCCGTACTTGGTTTGAATGATAAACAGGTTTTAGTTGATTTGTTAACTTTAGGTTACGAAGCTGAGTCTGTTGAAATTAAAAAATTCCGAAAACCTGTAGAAGATGTTGTTTTTTATGAATCACTGTAAGTAAATTTAGGAGATGATTTTATGTCAATACCGAGCCTTGACGGTAATGGTTCTAATAATTTCAAGTTCAATGTGAACGTTAAGCAAAATTCTGTGCCGGATATCTCACAAAATTCTATTTCAGAAGCTATGCCTGCTGATTTAAATGGTGATGCTGAAATTTATAATAACGAACAGAATCTTGAAGTGTCCTATGACTCCGAAAATGGAATTTCGGACAATGCTGTTTCTGATATTTCTGAGAATCACTCTCTATCTCAGATACAGGTTCAATCCCCGGAAGCCAAGGTCGTTGATGAATATTCTATAAAACAGTTTCGAAAAGATTATCAATTGCGTTTAGAAAAAGAGGTTATGCCTATTTTAGAAGGATATGAAAATGAACGCAAAAAACGTTTGATGTTTGCTGTTATTATTGCTATTGTTTGTTCGATTATTGGTTTATTTATATTTTTCAGTCTTGAAGTACGACGCTCAACATTAGAATTAGCGGGACTTTGTTTTGCAGGTGCAGGCGGTGCCTGGGCCCTGATTAAAAAGTCTTTTGAAAATAAGATAAAAAAACTTATTATGCCTACTTTAATGAAAGCAATGCATGGTTTTCGCTGGGTTCAGAATCCTGTTGTCGGATCTGCTGATATTTCTATGTGTAAAATTTTCCCAAAAGCCGATAATGCTGACAAAGGTTTTGATGACTGTTTTGACGGCGAATACAGAAATGTTCCTATTGCTATTTCTGAATGCTCTTATACTATCGGCAGCGGAAAAAATGAACGGACAATATTTAAAGGTGCTGTTATCAGAATTAAAATGAATAAAACTTTTGAAGGTTTAACAGTTGTCCGTCCTAAACATGTAGGAATAAACGATGTTTCCGATTTAAAAAAGCTGAAACTTCAAGAAGTTAAACTTGAAGATGTTGAATTTGGAAAAGATTATACTATTTATGCCTCAGATCAGATTGAAGCCAGATATTTATTGACAACGGCATTTATGGATAGATTTAAAGATATTACAATGGCATTTTCTTCTATTTATTCCTTTTGTTCATTTTATGGCGATTCAGTGTATATTGCTCCTTATTGTCCCGGTGATTTGTTTAGTTTATGCAGTTTGACAAAACCGGTTACAAATAAAGAGCAGTTTGAACAGTTGTTTAATGAAATTGTATCAATATTACAGCTTATAGATCATTTTAAATTAGATAAAAAATTGGGCTTGTAAAGTTTTGTAAAGTATGATATACTTCTAGGTAATAAAAAAGAAAGAGGCTTTTATGTGGTATGTAAATGAGAGGGTTTTTATTATGATTACTTTAATGATTATCATTGGTGTTATAGCTCTAGTTCTAATTGCAGCTTTGTATAACATCTATGTACAGCTCATCCAAAAGAAAAACAAAGTTAAAGAAGCAATGGGCGGAATTGATGTTCAGTTGAATAAAAGATATGATTTAATTCCGAATATTTTGACAATTGCTAACAAATTTATGGAGCATGAAAGAGGTCTGATGGAAGAAATTACCAGTTTGAGAACACAAGCTGCTGCTATCAGATCTGATGCTGATACTATCGGTCAGAAAATGAATTTGGATAATCAAATTGTTTCTAAAATGGGTCAATTGATGGTTAATGTTGAAAATTATCCTCAATTGAAATCTGATCAAACAATGATACAGGCTATGCAGACATATTCTGAAGTCGAAGAACATATTGCAGCGGCAAGAAGATTTTATAACAGTGCTGTTAATGATTTAAATAATGCTGTTGAGATTTTCCCGAGTTCTCTTGTTGCTTCTATTATCGGAGTTAGAGCTTGTCCGTTCTATGAAGCTAGTGAAGCTGCAAGACAAAGAGTTAATGCAGCAGACTATTTTTCTAAATAATTATTAATTGTTTATGATATAATAAAGAGGCAGATTTTAATAATCTGCCTCTTTTAATTTATGTGTCCGTAGCTCAGTAGAACAGAGCGTGAGTTTCCGAAGCTCAAGGTCGGGGGTTTGATTCCCCCCGGGCACGTTTTATGCTAACTGTACAAATCCGCTTATTGTACTGTTGTTTGCTGAATATGTTCTTTCCGCTACTTTATCTGAAGTATTTCCTTCAACTGTTTTAATGTTCCCGTTTGAGTCTATGCTTGCTACTACTCCGGTATGTGATCTGCCGTTTTCTTTGAAAATTACTATATCACCGGGTTTGACGTTATTTTTTATTAAATCTGATTTATTAGATGAATTTGCAGTATGAAGATAACAGTTGTTGTTTTTGCCCCATTGTCTCAGCCCTTCAACTGAAGCGGATCCAAATCCTGACGGCAAGGATTTACCGCTTTTTCGTGCAGCTTCTTTTACTACATAAGATACAAAGTCTGCACACCAGGCTTCAGTTCTGCCATTTGTGAATAATTTATATGAACCGTTACTTTCGTTGTATCCTTTGTATTTATATGCGGTGGACAGAATATTTTGCCCGAAACCTACGTTTAATCTGGTTGAACTGCTGTTGAAACTTGTTTTTTTGCTTCCTGTGTAATTGAATAACGGGGCATAATTTGTTTTTTTGTAGTTTGTCATTGTCATTTGCAGTAAGAAATTTGCATAAGCCTGTACTCCGCTGCTAAACGTATTTCCTCCGGCAGCCTGCGGATTGTACACAAAAGTGCTTGTCGTTGGTACTGTAAATCCCGGTATGCTCATAGGTATGGCTGTATTTGTAACTGTCATATTTTCCCCTTTATATCCCCTGTATATATATATATATAAAGGTTATATGTTTTTTATAATTGCCTTTTTGATGGCAATTGTTAAAATATCTTAACTTTTTTGGGTATCTGAAGTTTTGACAGTATTTTTCTTCCTGACTATTTCGTATATTAAAGTGCAAATGCCAGCCAAAGGTATAATTGAGAGTAATAATAAACCCGTAATATTATCCATATCAATAACTCTGTATAATTTCCACTGATCTATTGTAAATATAGCAAGCGGTATCGGTATAATTATACCGGCTATCAGCAGTACAGTACCTAAAACAGTAAAACCTATTTCTTTTTTAAGTATATTTGTTTGTTTCTTATTGTTATTTAAATTTTCGTTATTTTCCATATAGACCACCTTGCAGATATTAAATGTAACATAAAATTTTTGAAAGCTGTAAAAGAACAATTTTGTCCCCGACGCGAGTTGTCGCATCACTCGCAATAAACGGCATTTCAGGCTGAATATAAATTCTGCCTTTCAGCCTCTGCTCGTTTGCTCTCGAACGCAGACAAGTCTACCGACTTATGCGTTCTCCTCTTGCGGAAAAACTAGGTTGTAAAAGAACAAATCTGGCCCCGACGCGAGTCGAACGCGTGCAAGACGCGGTTTAGGAAACCGCCGCTCTATCCTACTGAGCTACGAGGCCTTGCCTTTTTAATATATCATAAATTCTTATAAGTAGCAAATAGCTTTTGGTGTGTTTTTTGTTTATGACATATCTCTTAAAATTAATATTCATTTGTACCTGTTTAGTGTATAATTTTGTATGTAAATGGAAGTGTATAAATTAAGGCGTTAGGTAGAACGCAGAAAGAAAAGGTAATTTATGAAACCTGAAACAAAAAGTTTTCAATTAGAAATCGGTGGAAAGACCGTAACTATTGAAACAGGTAAGTATGCTCAGTCAACAAACGGTTCTGTTACTGTAAGATGCGGTGACACTATGTTATTTGTTCACTGTGTTGTATCAAAAGAACCAAGAGTCGGTATAGACTTTTTTCCGTTGTTGATTGATTATGAAGAAAGAATGTCATCAATTGGCCGTATTCCTGGCGGTTACAATCGTTCAGAAGGTAAAGCCAGTGATAAGGCTATTTTAATTTCAAGATTAATTGACAGACCAATCAGACCTTTATTCCCTAAAGGTTATAGAAATGATATTCAAATTGTAGCTCAATTATTCAGTTATGATCAGGAAAATCAGCCTGATACATTGGCTATGCTCGGTGCATCTTGTGCTTTGATGCTATCAGGTGCTCCTTTTGAAGGACCTATCGGTGCAGTCAGAGTTTCAAGAGATGCAGACGGTAATATGATTGCTAATCCAACTCACAGACAGTCTAAAGAGTCTGATTTGGATATTGTTGTAGCAGGTACTCATGATTCTGTAATTATGGTTGAAGCAGGCTGCAAATTTGTTACGGAAGATGATATTATGGCTGCTGTTGAATTTGCTCAGGGCGAAATCAGAAAACAATGTGATGCACAGCTTGAATTTGCTAAAACCTGTGGTGTTGTAAAAGAAGAATTTGTCAACCCTTATGATACTTCAGGTATCAAGAAGATTATTGAAGAGACTGCTCACGATATGATTTTTGATGCTTATCATAATTTTGACAGAGAATACAGACAAAATAAATTGGAAGAAGCTAAAACTCTTGTTAAAGAAAAAATTGATGCACTTCCTGATGATGATTATATTAAGAAAATCATTGAAGAAACAGGCATTGACTTTGTTGCAGAAGAATTTAAAAATGCAGAAAAACATATTATGCGTACAATGATTCTAGATGAAGGAGTCAGAGCTGACGGCAGAAAACCTAACGAAGTTCGTCCTATCTGGTGTGAAGTAGGTGTTATACCTAGGGCTCATGGTTCTGCTGTATTTACAAGAGGTCAAACTCAAGTATTGTCTGTTGCAACATTGGCAGGTCCGGCTATGAAACAAGAACTTGACGGTGTTGATCCTGAAACTGAAAAAACTTATATGCATAAGTATATATTCCCGGGGTTCTCAGTTGGTGAAGTTAAACCATTGAGGGGACCCGGCAGACGTGAAGTCGGTCATGGTCATCTTGCAGAAAGAGCTAATATTCCTGCTCTTCCTTCTCAAGAAGAATTCGGGTATACAATCAGAGTAACTTCTGATGTGTTGGAATCTAACGGTTCAACCTCTATGGCTTCTACTTGCGGTTCCTCAATGGCATTGATGAATGCAGGTGTTCCTGTCAAATGTATGATTGGCGGTGTTGCTATGGGTATGATCACAGAAGAAGGAAAAGAACCTGTTGTATTGACTGATATTCAAGGTATCGAAGATTTCTTGGGTGATATGGATTTCAAGGTTACAGGTAATGATACTGGTATTACTGCGCTTCAAATGGATATGAAAGCTAAAGGTATTGCTAATGATACTTTAAGAAGAGCATTGCAGCAAGCTAAGGAAGGCAGACTTCATATCTTATCAAAAATGAGAGAAGTTATTACAGAACCTGGTCCTATGTCACCATTTGCACCAAGTATTACAACTCTTACTATCCCGACGGAAGATATCGGAACTGTTATCGGACCTGGCGGAAAACAAATAAGAGCTATTATTGATGCTTCTGGAGCTGAAATAGATATTCAAGACAACGGTGTTGTTACAGTTACTTCTAATGACCAAGAAGGTGCTCAAATTGCTATTAAAATGATTAAAGACCTTACTTTTAAACCGGAAGTAGGAATGGTTATTAAAGGTAAAGTTGTAAGAATTATTCCTATCGGTGCTTTTGTTGAACTTGGCGGCGGTAAAGACGGTATGGTTCACATTTCTCAAATCTGTAATGAAAGAATTGAATCTATTGAGCCGCATCTTTCTATCGGTCAGGAAGTAATCGTTAAGATTATTAAAATCGACGAAAAAGGCAGAGTTAACCTGACGATAAAGGGTGTAACCGAGGAAGATAAAGCTAAACTTCAGTAGTAAGCTGATTTTTATATGAAAGACCCGGGATATTATATCTCGGGTTCTTTTTGTTATGCGTATCTTACTCAGTTTTGTTTTTATGTTATAATTTATTCGTATGGAATAATTATGCGGGAGAAGAAATATGAGTGACGTTATTACTATCGGCAGTGCAACAATGGATGTATTTGTTGAGTGCGACGATGCTACAGTTGTATCTGTAAGCAGCATAAATAAAAAATCAGAATTTATGAGTTATCCTTATGGTGCAAAGATTGAGATTTCTGCTTTTGCCTCTCAGGTTGGCGGGGGCGGTGTTAATACAGCTACCAATTTTGCTAATTTGGGCTTATCTACATCTGCTATTTTTAAAATAGGGGACGATATCTATTCTAAAGGTTTATTCGAATTTTTCAGTAAAAGAAATGTGGATTTATCCTCTGTTATTCAAGATAAAAATGATTCAACAGGGTTTTCAATAATTTTGACAAGTTTTGAGGGCGACAGAACCGTATTGGCTCATAGAGGTGCTAATGCTCATATTAAAAAAGAAGAAATAAATTTCGAAGCTATTAAAAATGCTAAACTTTTATATATTGCACCTTTGAATGGCGACAGTAATAAAGTTCTTGATGATATTGTCAAATTTGCAAAGGATAATGGTACATTTGTTTGTTTTAATGCTGGAACTACCGGTATTAAAAAAGGCTTCAATTACTTGAAAGGTATTTTGGAAGCTGCTCAGATTGTTGTGATGAATAAAGATGAAGCATCTATGGCAACAGGTATTCAGCTTCGGCCGGATACTAAAGACGAAAAGTTTTCTAACATGCTTATTCACCCTGATTTGAAATCTATGTTTAATAAGCTGAAGGTTGCTGAATATCAGATTATCGTTATTACAGATGGCGGCGACGGTGCTTATGCTTTCGATGGTGTAAAATATTATTACTGTCCGTGTTTTGAAGGTCCTGTTACATCTACTCTTGGCTCCGGCGATGCTTTTGCATCAACTTTTTGTGCTGCATTAAGTAAGTTTGACGGTAATATTGAACGTTCTTTGGTTGCAGCTTCTGTTAATGCTGCTGGTTGTGTTTCTCAATTCGGAGCGACTTCAGGACTGTTGACTTTTGATGAGATTATCAGCAGAATGGATAAGAATCCTGATTTTACTTGCAAAATTGAAGAAGTATAATTTGTTATAACTTTTTATGTGAACTTTTAAAAACCTCTTTCGTTATATGTATGTAACTATTAACAAGGAGGTTTTTTGATGAGTGAAGAAATTAAAACATGTGATTGTAAACGTAAATGCATAGAAAAACTAAAAGAGTTTACTTTTATAGCAGGTGCAGTATTTGTTGGTGGTACTTTAGCAATTTTACTTAGTGCCAATTTATTAAAACCAAAATGTCCTTGTCCTCCGGGAGGAATGATGAGGCCTTATCCGGCAATGGAAAGACCATTGCCTCCTCCGCCTCCGGTGTATAGACATGGCGATTTTGGGCATAGAGATTTAAGAGGCCCTGATGATTATGGATATCGCGGTCATCATAAGGATGTTCACCGATACAGAGGACCTCAAGGCGGACCGCCTCCTGAATTTAAAAAACATCATAGAGGTGATCATGCTAAATTTAAAAAACATTTTAGAGGCGATAAAGCAGAAAAAGCTCCTGTTCCTGAAAAATAATTAATACTCCAATCAGTCATATTGTCCGGCTTAGTAATTATCTTGCTTTGCCGGACATATTTTTGTATTACCGACCTTGGCAATTTAAATATTTCAAAACTTATTGTTTAATTTTAATACAACAGAAAGGCTGGTATGATTATGATGCTTGAAGATAACTTTAAAGTAGTGATTATTGAGGCCGATAAGTTAACAGGAGTTACACTGAAGAAAATGGCCGAATTTGTTTGTAAGAATGTTGAAGGTATTCTTTTTGATAATGCTGAAGATGCAATATCTTATATAAAAAATAATCCTGTAGAATTGGTTTTAACTGATATCAGACTGCCAAATATGAATGGTATAATTGCATCTGAAATTATTAAATATCTGAATAAGGATATTAAAATTATTGCACTCACAGCTCAGGGCAGTGACGAATTTGTTGTTGCATCTTTATTGGCAAACGCTGATGCTTATTATATCAGGGATTTAACATTTGACAGATTAAAAGCTGTAATTGAAAATGTTATGACCGGAATTTTTAAAATTGATTATAGAATTCAATATGCACTATATAATTACATTCAAACTTTACCAAAAGAGAAATCGTTACTTTTAAAAACTATTCTTAGTGATTCAGAAATTGATTTTATAAAAATCGGACTTCGAGGCTTTGTGGGAAAGGATGATTTTAAAAATTCAGGCATTCCCGGATATGAATTTTGTTCATACACGCGTTCTGTTTTAAATAAATTTTTAAAATTTTGTTCAATTGATAATTTGGCACAGGAGATTGAGTATGAATTGTTTTAGTAGTTTAAATCTAAATATTCCAGGGATTATTGTCATTGTACATTCTGTGTTGTTATTTTTGATAGTAATTGCTTTTCTTGTTCTTTTTATTTTAGAATCAAATTTAAACTATAGATGTTTACTTGTTGGTGCTTTTTCCCTGCTTGCAGTGGAACAGTTATGTTATTATTTTATGATTCAAAATAAATTCAAGATGAATATTGATGCTGAAAAACGACTGCAGGAACAGCGTGAAACCTATATAGCAACTCTCAGTCATGATTTGAAAACCCCTGCAATAGCTCAAGTTCGGGCATTAGAGTTGTTATTGAGCGGGCAACTGGGTGAATTTAATGATGAACAGCAGGAAATTTTAAAGCTTACTTTAGAGTCTTGTAATTACATGTATAATATGGTTTATACGATTTTATCAACCTGCAAATTTGAAAGCGGTGAAATCGTATTAAAATACAGTAATGTAGATTTGTGTATGTTGGTCAGGGAATGTATAAATGAAGTTATGGATTTATGTAAGAGTAATTCTATAAGTATAAATTTTATTTCTTCAAATTCTAATGTGATTTTATATGCTGATAGAATTGAATTAAAACGGGTTATTGTTAGTTTGCTTGTGAATGCTATTAATTATGCTTTTTCAGGAACCAAGGTGCATATTTTAGTTGTGCAGTCAGATAATAATATTCAGCTGCGTGTAAAAAGTTCAAGTCCTTATATAGAGCCTAAAGTTATGGATAAACTTTTTAAGAAATATGTAACACATTCTGAAAAATACAACAAGGTAGGAGTTGGACTCGGGTTGTATCTTTCAAAAATTATTGTAGAAGCTCATCAAGGCAAAATTATTGCGGAAAGTTTTAAAAATCATTCTAACGTTTTTGGATTTTCGATACCAATAAGAGAGCCAGAATCTCTACAGCTTCATCAAAATATTTCTGCTGCGATTATATCATAATGTGGATGTTTGTTTGGTGTAATCCTGTCCGCCTGCAGCTTTATATACATTTATTGAAGCTATGACTCTGTTAATATTATTAACAATTTTACTTTCTTCACTGAGCAGAATTATTTGCTGATTTTTTAAATTATCCAGTTTTGATTCTCCGCCAACTTGAAATCTGTGATTTGCCAATTCCAATTTTTCTTCTTCAAGTTTATAACGTTCATCACTTTTTTTATAATTTGCTTCAGAGGTTCTTGCACTCATCATTGCATCATTTAATTCCTGAATTGAAGTTAAAATCGCTTTTTCATATATTTGAAGTGCTTTTTCATATTCTAATTTGTTATATTTTAATTTTGCCTTTTTCATTCCTCCGGTAAATAAATCAAGTGACGGTGCTACTCCGACGTTTGATAAAAATGTGTGCGGAGCAAAGATTCTGCACCAATCAAAAGCGTTAAAACCTACCTGTCCATAGACTCTGAATTTGGGCAGAAAATCTCGTTTTGCTACTTTTACGTCTATTCCTGCTTTTTCAATATATAATTCAGCTTTTTTTATATCAGGCCTGTTTGCAATAATTTCAGTTGAGATTTCTTCTGGAGTTTGTATTACTGTTACTGTATCATAAGGGGTTCTTTCTATTTTTGTTTCATATCTGTCGCCTAATTGCGTAATTAACTGATTTAATGTTACATCTTGTCTTTCTTTTAGTGTATTTAATCTTTCTGACATCTGGGTATAAGTTTGTTTTTCTGATAAGAGTTCAGAGAGCGGACATAATCCGCTGTTATATTTTTCCTCTTCCAGGTTGACGATTTCTTCTTCCAATTTTACAAGCTTTTCTTGATTTTCAATTAGTTTATCAAGCCCTATCAATGTGTAATAATTAGAGGCAAAGTTAGATGAAATAGAAATATAAGTAGCTCTTTCATCTTGCTGGGTCATTTCTATTTGTTTTTTCATACTTTTTGTTTTTAGATAATTCTCGCCCCAGATATCAACTTCGTATGACATTGTTAAAGGCAGAAAATAATGAGCCTGATTGTAATCAGAAATTAAAACATCTCCGAATCTCTGGTCACTTGCCGTAAAATCTCTCTGCAGATAACCGTTGAAATAGAGTTGCGGCAGTTGGTTTGCAAATGCCTGCTTCATTATCTGTTGTGATTGGGCGGATTTAATTGTTGCAATTTTTAAATCCTGATTGTTTTTATATAACTTTATTATGTAATTATCCAGAATCGGATCATTAAATTTATTCCACCATTTAATATTAATATATTCAATGGTGGATGGTTCACTGTTCTTTTGTTTTTTTGCCAGTGTTTGCGGGGCTGTCAGCAGCAGGCTGAGTACAATAATTAATATTTTTAAACTTTTCATGCTATTTATTTCCTTTTATGTTATTATAATAACACAAAGAAAAATCATGGACAGAGAAAAATTATTACAACAAAAAATCGGACTCGTGTTGAGCGGTTTGGGTAATTTGTCAAAAATCTTTGCAGTACAGACTTTTGCAGCAAAGAAGTTAAAAATAACTCCTGAACAATTTACAGTATTGGCTGTATTGTATGAAAATGACGGGATATACCAACGGCAGTTGTCCGCAATGACTTTAAAGGACAGACCTAATATTTCGAGAATTGTTACTATTTTAGAAAATATGGGCTATATTACAAAAGTTCAGGAGTCAAACGGCCGCAAGGTGTTAAAGCTTTCTGTAACAGAAGCCGGAAGAAAAATTTATGAAGATACTTTACCCGTTATTCTTTCAATCTGGGCTGCAACTGCGGAAGGAATTTCTGATGAAGAATTAGACAGTTTCAATCGAGTGCAGGCAAAATTAAGGAAAAATTTATTAGATAAAGTAAATATACAGATATAAATAGTGAGGTTTTTATGGCAGAAAATAAAGACAATGGAGAAAATTTTAAAAAAGCCCCGAAATTTCCAAAATCAAGAAAAAGAAAACAAGAAGAAATTGAAATACTAGCTAAAGCAAGATTAAAAAAACGCAGACCTGAAATTGCAAAAAAAAGAGTTTTTGTTCCCGCTGTTACTGCTGTATTTTTGTTATTGCTTGCAGTTTTTGCAGCAATAATGTCAACGTTTTATCAATCAACAGATGATGCTTTCGTTGAAGGTAGAATAATTTCTGTTGCTCCGAGAGTTTCAGGACCGGTAGTATCACTGCTTGTAGATGATAATCAACCGGTTAAAAAGGGAGATTTACTCTTGGAAATTGATCCTAATGATTATCAGGTTAAGCTTGATCAGGCTGAGGCAAAACTCGAGGAAGCTAAAGCAAGATTAAAAATTTCTACGCATGATGTATCTAAAAATACCTCAAATGTCAGTCAGGCTGTTGATGATACTGCTTCTGCAAGATCAAAACTTGATTTTGCTCAGAAAGATTATAAAAGATATTCTTCAATGTATAAAAAAGGTGTAGTTTCAAAACAGGATTATGACAGAAGTTCAAAGGAATTAGAAGTAAACACTGCTAATTATCAGTCAAGTACAAATCGTAAAAAGGCTATGGAATCGGCTTTGGAATCTTCTATTGCAACAACACAGAGTGTGGAAGCTGAAATCAAACGTTTAGAAGCTGAAGTTGCACAGGCTAAATTGAATTTAAGTTATACTAAAATTTATGCTCCGTCAGACGGGTTAATTGCCTCAAGAAGTGTTGAAGCCGGAAATTATGTTCAGGTCGGTCAGCCTCTTCTGGCAGTTGTTCCTCGTACGGTTTGGGTTGTTGCAAACTTTAAAGAAGGTCAGCTTACCCATATGAAACCGGGACAGAAGGCTACAATTTCTGTGGATACTTATCCGGGTAAAAAATTTAAGGCTCATGTTGATAGTATTCAAAGAGCTACCGGTGCTAAATCAAGTTTGTTCCCTCCTGAAAATGCTGTCGGCAGTTATGTAAAAATCGTACAGAGGGTTCCTGTTAAGATTGTATTTGACGAGGATTATTCAGATTACAATATTGTTCCCGGAATGTCTGTAGTGCCGAGAGTAAAAATTAAGTAAATAAACTAAGTTTATTTTTAAAGAGCCAAACGGCTCTTTTTTATTTTGTTTAGTTTTTATTTATGCTACAATTCGAGTATGGAAGAGGATAAATTATCGATTTCGATAGCCCATCTATACCCTAAACTGCTCAATCTTTATGGAGATATGGGTAATGTGATTACGCTTATAAAACGTTGTCAGTGGCGGGGAATTCAGGTTGAATTTGAGCAAATTGATACCCGAGATAAAATCAAAGACCATGATCTTTATTTTATCGGCGGAGGTCAGGACAAGCAGCAGGAAGAAGTTGCTCAGGAATTGTTTTCTAATAAAGAGTTTTTGATTTCGCAGCGGGATAATGGTGCTGTTTTTCTCGGGATTTGCGGGGGGTATCAATTGTTCGGTCATTATTATCAGCCTCATGACAAAGATAGACTTCCCGGTATATCTTTGCTTGATGCTTATACTGTTGCAGGCAGTAAAAGATTTATTGGAAATGTCACAGTGAAATCGGATTTTCTTATTCCAGATACCCTTGTTGGTTTTGAAAATCACAGTGGTTTAACTTATTTGCAGGGTGATACAAAGCCTCTTGGAATTGTTGCAACTGGTAACGGTAACAATGGTAAGGATGGGTTTGAAGGTGCCAGATATAAAAATGTTTTCGGTACATATTTGCATGGTTCTCTTCTTCCAAAAAATCCTCATTTTGCGGATTTTCTAATAGAACTAGCTCTGGAAAAAAGATATGGCGAGAAAATAAAACTCTCTCCTCTTGATGATAAGCTTGAATGGGATGCTCATAATTCCGTAATAAATAAACCTTATTAAAAAGAGCAGAATTATTTTAATAATCTGCTCTTTTTATATTATATTATTTAATTTCTAGTTTATTATTTTATATTTTTTACAGCCTCGATAACTGTTTTAACAGCTTCATCAGGTTTCATTGTTGTCTTTTCGTTAGTTTGACGGGTGACAAACTCAATGTTACCTTCAGTTATTGTTTTTCCTACAGTTATTCTGTATGGAAATCCTATTAAATCAGCATCTTTGAATTTTACTCCTGCTCTTTCATCTCTATCGTCTAAAACAGCTTCGATTCCGTTACTAAGTAATTCTTTATACATTTTTTCTGCGGTTGACATTTGAAGTTCGTCTTTTGTACTTACAGGTACAATAACAACATGATACGGGGCTATTGCAAGCGGCCATTTTATACCATGTTCATCATGGTGTGCTTCTACAGCAGCGGCAGCGGTTCTTGAGATACCTATTCCGTAACAGCCCATAATGTATGGTTTTAATTTACCATCAACATCAGAGTAAACTGCATTCATTGGTTTTGAATATTTTGTTCCCAGCTGGAATATGTTGCCTACTTCTATTCCTCTTGTTACTTTAAGAGGTCTTCCGCATTGCGGACAATATTCGCCGGCTTCAACAAGTCTTAAATCTTCGTATTTTAGTTCATCAATACCTAAATCACTAAGATTTGCTCCGACCATGTGGACGTCATTTTGATTTATGCCGACAACAAAGTTTTTCATATTTTTGACGGTGTTATCTGCAATAATAGTTAATTTCATCCCTTTTGGTCCGATAAATCCCGGGATTGCATTGAATCCGTTTTCTTTCATTATTTCTCCAATTTCGCCGGAAGTTGCAATTCTTATTTCTATTCCGCCGACTGCATTTAAAAGTTTTGTTTCTTCGACAGCTTTGTCTGCTCTAATTAGTGCTAATACCGGGTTTTTATCAATAATATAAACCAGTGATTTTAATATCAAAGTTGACGGTATTTTTAAAAATTCGGATAACTCTTCGATAGAATGCGTATTGGGAGTATCGACGACTTTAGTTTCTTTAAAATATTCTTTTCCGTCAATAACTGCTTCAGGTAGATTTGATACTGCGTGGTTTGAATTTGCTGCATAATCGCAATCATCACAATAAAATACGTCATTTTCTCCGGCATCAGTTGTAGTAATTACCATAAATTCATGAGAAACATTTCCGCCGATAGCACCTGAATCAGATTGAACCATTTTTGTTTCAAGTCCGCACCTTTTGAAAATATTTCTATATGCCTGAGCCATATTTTCATATTCTTTTTCAAGTTCTTCTTGTGATGTGCCGAAGCTGTATGCATCTTTCATTATGAATTCTCTTCCTCTCAAAAGTCCGAAACGAGGTCTGACTTCATCTCTGAATTTTGATTGAATTTGATAAAGGTTTGTTGGTAATTGTTTGTATGATTTTAGAACATCACGAGCAACTGCGGTAATAATTTCTTCGTGAGTCGGTCCAAGACACATTTCTCGATTGTGGCGATCTTTTAATCTCATTAATTCTTTACCGTAGGCTTCCCATCTGCCTGATTCAACCCATAATTCTTTCGGCTGAACAAACGGCATCAATAATTCCTGTGCTCCGGCTTTGTCCATTTCATCTCTTACAATATTTTCAACCTTTTTCAAAACTCTCCACATAAGAGGTAAATAATTATATACTCCTGAGGTAAGTTTTCTTATATAACCGGCTCTTGCCAGCATTTTGTGAGAAATTACTTCAGCATCTGAAGGAAATTCTCTCAGGGTTTGTACAAATAATTTTGACATTTTCATAAGTTTAAATTCCTTTTTTGCTACTCGAATGCCTTTATTTTACCACAAAAATATTTGAGAGAATTTTTATAATTTTTCACGAACCTGTGCCAGTTCATTTTTTGCAACCTGTACAGGAACGGATAAAGTTTGATAATTTCGGATAGCTTCGCTCAAGTATGCTGCACAATTTTTGTTATCGTTTGCTTTTTTAAATACTTGAGCTGCGAGGTAATATAAGTCGCCTGATTCAGGACAATTTGAAAGTGCATTTTGAATTGCATCACAGGCTTCCGTGTATTCTTCCTGCTTTAGCAGCAGCTTTGATAAAATTCTATAAGCTTCTGAATCCGCAGGATTCATTTCGATTGTTTTTTTTAGATATTCAACAGCATTTATGATGTCTTTTTGTTCATAATAAATCACTGCAATATTGTAGTATGCCCAGCTGTATTTGGGAGAAAGTTCAATTACTCTTTCAAAATTTTCTTTTGCAGAATCTAAATCTCCCAGTTCTTTAAAAATATTGCCTATATAAAAATATGCATAAATATCTTCATTATTTAAGTCAACTGTTTTTTGAAAATTTTCAATGGCATTGAGAAAATCTTTCTTTTTGAAATAAACAAGTCCCAAATTGAAATAGGAATTAGAATCTTCCGGATCTTCTTCTATAATTTGAGTAAAGCATTTGATTGCATTATCATATTCTCTTAGTTCAGTGTATACAAGACCAAGATTATAAATTGCATCTAAAGAGCCTGGCTCAAGTTCAATAGCTTTTATATAGGCTTCTTTTGCTTTTATAAAGTTTTTCATTTTTTCATATACAATGCCAAGGTTATAGAAAATATCCTCATCAAAGCTGAAAAGTTTTGCCAGATATAAAAGATGCTGCAGGGCTTCTTCGTTAAATCCACAATCCATAAGCAAGACCGCTAATTTGCGTCTTGCTTCGCTATTTGAAGGATCTTGTTTAACAAGCCTCTGTAATTCTTCTATTTTATCAAGTTTAGACATATATTGTCACTTACTTTTTATATTACAGGAACATCTATTGGATCAATCAGAATAACTTCAAGAGTTTCATTTTGATTTATATAAACATGTGCACCTTTTTTAATTAGGTCTGCAACAGTTCCATAAACAAAATAACCCGCGGTACCGACAGCACCTCCGATTGCACTAAATGGTACTACTACATACTGCCAGCCTGTATCAGTTACATTTTTACCCCAGTTAATAGCATTCTTTGTTATTGCACCTGATTTTGAGCAAGTCTGTTTCCACGCATCTTTGTAGCCTCGAGTTGTTGTTATTCCTCCGTCGTATGTTAAATCAGTTCTTCCTGTAACATTTAATGTTAGTGGAATTTGTCTGCCGTTTGGAGTTACTACGTGGTCAAAATTCAGATATAAGACAGCACCTTTTGACATTCTTTTCGGTTCTACAATTTGTTTAATATCTCCCCGAATAATTGAGCCTGATGGTAATATTACATCATCATCTGCTGTTTGATCTGTTAACAGTACTGCAGAAAAAGCTGTTCCCGGTGTGTTGTATGCTGTACTTACATTATTCAGCATTTTTAATTCCAGTTTTGTACCTGCAGGAATACGTTTTGTTTTTGCGTTTCCGCTAAATGGTGCAGCTACAGACATTTGTGCTGTTATCAACAATGTTAATATAATACTCAAAATTTTTGATTTCATAATATATTCCCCTCTTTCCTGTTGTTGTATTCTATCATATTTTTTGAAATTTGTTAAGTCATAAAGCTCATAATTTGTAAAATTTTATACATAAAGAAAGAGCCCTAATCGGGCTCGTTTGAATTAAGAATAGCTGGAAGTATGAAAAAGATTAATTATATTAAACGTAATATATACTCTTTTTGAAATTAGTCAGGTGTTTGGTTTTGTATTGCCCGGACGTTCTAGGTCTTTGTGAAGTTTTATATACTGCTTGTGTTTGAATGTATAGTGCTATACAATAATATCTTGTATAAGACTATATTTTATGTTAGTCTGGATTTGGTATTAAGTTAAGACTTAGAGGGTTTAGGTAAAAAATGGAAATACAAAATAAAGCAACAATCGGAGTATTTGGCGGCTCAGGTTTTTACAGTTTTTTAGAAAATATTGAAGAAATAAAAATAGATACACCGTATGGAAAAACAAGTGACAGTGTTTTTTTAGGTAAAATAGGCAGTCACAATGTTGCATTTATGCCAAGACATGGCAGGGATCATTTTATTCCTCCGCATCTTGTTAATTTCAGAGCGAATGTGTGGGCTATGAAGGCTTTGGGATGTAATAGAGTTATATCTCCATGTGCGGCCGGCAGTCTGCAAAAAGAAGTTAAACCTGGTGATTTTGTGATTTGTGATCAGTTTGTCGATTGGACAGACGGAAGAAAGACAACTTTCTATGAAGGTCCGCATGTTCAACACCCGTCACCTGCTGATCCTTATTGTCCTGAACTCAGAGAACTTGCTATTAATACTGGTAAAAATTTAGGTATAAATATTCATGAAACCGGTACTGTTGTTGTCATAAACGGCCCGAGATTTTCTACAAAAGCTGAATCTGCATTTTTTACAAGTCAAGGCTGGCAGGTTATTAATATGACAGCTTTTCCTGAAGCTTATCTTGTAAAAGAATTGAATATGTGTCCGCTGAATATATCCTTGATAACTGATTATGATGCAGGACTCGTCGGTGATGTACCGCCGGTATCGCATGATGCAGTTATGGAAGTGTTTAATAATAATCTGGCTAATTTAAAATCTCTATTATTTACTATGATAGAAAATATTCCGGAGGAATGTCATTGCAGTTGTTGTAATACGGCTGAACTTGATATTTAAATAAGGTAATTAAAATGGCAAATTTTATTCTATTTTTGGACAGGCTTGTTAATTTCTATTTATATTATGTTGTAATGGCATGCTTTTTGTCTTTGGTTCCTAATATAAATATGGATTATCCGCTTTTTCATTGTATTTTTAAATTTGCCGGTTTTTATCTTATTCCGCCGGTGTTTGGAGTTTCTTTTTCTCCAATGGTTATTATGGTAATTACTGTATTGATTTCTATGGGACTGAGAAAAATTTATATAAGATATTATGCTGATAAAGAGCCAAAGATTATTGTTCTTACTCAGGACGAGTTTGTTAAAAAATTGAATGAGCAAAAACAAAAAGGAGAAGATAAAAAAGATGATAGCAATTAAAATATTAACGGCAATTTACTACTGTTTTTATGTATATATGCTGATGATATGTGCAAGGTGCTTATTAACATGGATTCCCGGTTTAAACTGGAATAATCCTATTTTAGCGGCCTTAAAATCATCTGTTGATTTGTATTTAGATTTATTTAAGAAATTTATACCGCCATTGGGGCCGTTTGATTTTTCTCCGATTATTGCAATGGTTGTGCTGGCGGTAATTCAGAATATTATGTTGTATGGTACAGCATTTGTTTTATCAGCATTTGGAATCAGATAGGTGGAAGTAATTATATGAATATTGTAATATATGGTGCTACGGATATAGGCTGCTTGCTGGCAACGGAATTTTTTGAAGATCATGATATTACTGTTATAGATAAAGAAGAAAACAGAACTGATGAATTTGATAAGCTTGATATAAGTTTTGTTCATGGCAACGCTTCTGATATGAATATATTAAAGGCTGCTGATATTATGAATGCGGATGTATTTATCGCATGCACACCATTAGATGAGGCTAATATTGTTGCGTGTTTAACAGTAAAGAAAATGAGCGGGATAAGAACTATTTGCTTTGTGTCTAAAGAAGAATATCAAAATGCAATGATGCTGAATAAGTCTGAAGATTATCTCGGTGATTTTTTCATAGATTATGTTATCTGGCCGGAAGCTTTATTAACTCAAGAATTATTTAGGATTGTTACTGTTGCACATGCTTTAGATGTTGAAAATTTTGCTGATGGTAAGGCAAGACTTTTGGAATATAAGGTCAAATCGTCATCTTCAATTGTCGGGAAAATGGTAAAAGACTGCGGTTTTACCAGGGATACTATTATGGTAGGAATCAAGCGTGATAATCTATTGTTTATTCCGAACGGATTGACTGAAATAAATGACGGCGACAAATTGATTTTTATGGGAACCTCGCATTCTCTGGATATTTTAGCCGGTACGTTCTTTCATGAAAATGAAGAAGTTAAATCCGTTGCTATTATTGGCGGCGGGAATGTCGGGTATATGCTTGCCAAAAGTCTTGAAGATATGAAAATTAAAATTAAAATTATTGAAAAGGATTATGACAGGTGTGAATTTTTAGCTCAAGAACTTCAAAAGACTCTTGTTATCAATGGCGACGGGACTAATTTGAAATTACTGGACGAAGAAGAAATAGGTTCTTGTGATGCTGTTATCTCTGTAACTAATAATGATGAAAGAAATTTATTATGTTCTCTTCTTGTAAAGCAGCTTGGTGTAAAAAGGGTAATTTCAAGAGTTTCCAAAGTACTGAATATCCCTTTGTTTGAAAAAGTAGGGATTGATATTGCGGTGTCACCAAAGACTTCAGCTATAAACGAAGTTAGAAACGACATTGATGAAACAAGTGTTGATATATTGGCAACAGTTGAACAGGGGGCGGCAGAGGTTTTAGAAATTCCTGTAGATGAAGAATTTAACGGAAAATTGATTAAGGATATAAGGTTCCCTGCTCCGGCTATTGTTGGTGTTATTCAACGCAGAAATAATGTAATAATTCCAAAAGGGGATACAGTCATAAAAGTTCATGATATATTGATAATATTTACTATGGCAGAAAATGCCCAGAAAATTAAGGATTATTTTAAAGTATGCGTTTAGGTTATATTGGAAGTTCTCTAAGTTTAATATTAAGAGATATCGGATTTGTTACTTTTATTCCGATATTTGTGGCTTTGTATTATCATGATTGGAATTCTGTTTTACCGTTCTTAGCGGCCGGTGTTGTATCTCTATTTTTGAGTGTGTTTTTTAAATATATATTAAAAGGTTCGTCTGATGTGAATTCTTTGAATGATATAAAACGTTCGGAAGCTTTAATGATAGTATCGGCTTCATGGATATTGTTTGCTCTTATAGTTGCAATACCTTATTTGTTTTACGATATTTCTTTTGTAGACGCTTTATTTGAATCCGTATCAGGAATTACGACAACCGGTGCAACAATATTTCAAACTTATGATTATCCTAAAGTTGTATTGTTTTGGCGGTCATTTTCTCAATGGTTAGGCGGCATGGGAATTATAGTCTTATTTGTTGCGATACTTCCGCAGTTTGCTGTTGCCGGTCGTCAGATGTTTTTTGCAGAAGCTCCGGGACCTACAGAGGATAAAATTACTCCGAGGATAAAGAATACTGCTTCTGCTCTTTGGATTGTTTATGCCGGAGTTACTGTTGTTTGTGCAATTTGTTTATGGCTTGCAGGCATGAATCCGTTTGATTGTATATGTAATGCGATGTCAACATTGGCTGCCGGAGGTTTTTCTCCTAATCCGCAAAGTATTGCAGGCTACCACTCAAATCTTATAACTTGGATTATTATTGTTTTCATGTTTATTGCAGGTTCAAGTTTTGCTTTGCAATCGCAGGTGCTGGTTAAGAAAAATTTAGCATTGTTTTGGAAAAGTGAAGAATTTAGGTGGTATACATATACTATTTTAGGTTTTTCTCTCGTGCTTGGTTTAATATTGTTTTTTGAACAGGATTATTCAATATTCCATTCTGCGACAGCTTCTGTCTATCAGATTCTTACACTTGCTACCTCGACTGGCAGTGCAAGTGAAGATTTTCAATTATGGTCTTATAATGCGAAGATTGTATTGTTTTTGGCAATGTTTATATCTTCATGTTCGGGGTCTGCAGGCGGCGGTGTGAAAATCACACGTTGGATTTTGATTTTTAAATATATAAATAATGAGTTATATAAAATTCTTCACCCGAATGCTGTCAGAACTATTAAAATTGATAATAAAGTTGTAGCTGCTGATGTTATAAAGCAGACGATATTTTTTATGATATGCTATATGCTGATTTGGGCAGTGGCATCTATAATGATAACTTTTATAGAACAGGATACAGCGGTTGGGCTGGTGGCTTCAATTACTTCGTTAGGTGATATCGGGCCTGGTCTTACTCAAGCTACAGGTCCAATGGGATCTTTTGCCGGAATTCATTCAATATCAAAGTATATAATGATATTCAATATGTTAATCGGACGTTTGGAAATCATTCCGTTTTTGGTATTATTTAATAAGGATTTCTGGGTAATTAAGAAATAGGGTTGTCTTCATTTTGATATTTTTCAATACTGTCAAAGTCGAAAATTTCATAAATAGGGGTATTTAATGCTCTTGACAGTTTAAAAATGCAGGTTAACGAGATATCCCTGAGACCTTTTTCTATCATTCCTATATGTGAACGGGAAACTCCTGAGCGGAAGCTGAGTTCTTCCTGAGTAATATGCTGTTTAGTTCTCAGCTCTTTTATTTTTTCTCCGAATTTTTGTCTAAACAAGTTGCCCATTTATTCATTTTCTGTTATGCTCCTGGTAGCGTCAACCGCTGTCAGCGACATAGAAGATTAGATGAAGGAGTATTTTTATGTATAAATTTTCAGGTTTTACTTTGGCTGAAGTACTTATAACTCTGGGTATTATTGGTGTTGTTGCCGCAATGACTATTCCCGTATTGATTGCTAATACCAGAAGTGCTAAGTATCGTTCTCAATTTAAAAAAACTGTATCTACTCTTTCTCAAGCTGCAAGATTGTCTGATTCCTTGTATGGTTTTGACTATGGCGGTATTACGCAGGTATGCGGTAATAATGCTGCTGAAGAACATCCTGATACGAGAATGAGCATTTGTGCCTTATTAAATGGAACTTTGACCGGAGCAACATATTATGAAAGAGTTACAGAATTGAAAGTAAGAAAGAATTCAACTTTTGAAAATTATTCAATAATAAAAGGGGATTTTATGAATGGTGATTCCAGCAGGCAAATTGGCAATTTCAGAGCGTATGTTCTTAGCGATGGAACTATTGTTGCTATATATAAAGATTTAGGTGTTGCTTCGTGTAGTTTGCCTATAGGTTCCTCTATGTATGATGTTGCCACTAATATGGGGCAAAATATGCAGCATTGTGTCGGGTTTATTGATGTAAATGGTACAACTTTGCCTAATAAAGAAGTCACTTGTTCTTCCGGTACAAATTCTTTAACGAAAAATGATTGCGTTGTGAAAAATGATGCTCAGCATATGACTGATGTTTATCCTATAAGATTTCATGATGGTGTTGTTGAGCCGGCTTCTGCAGCTGCAAAATATGTTTTAAGAACTGCAAAATAATACAAAAGGCGGCGGTAATAAATCCGCCGCCTTCATATTATTTTGTTGATTTATTTGTTTTCTTTTGCAAAGGATTCATTTGCTCTTGATTGGATTTCTTTTTGGATAATTTCAATAAATTCATCAATTCTGAAGGTTCCAACCTGTCCGATTCCTCTTGCTCTTACGGCAACTGAATCTGATTCAATTTCCTTATCTCCTATTACACAGACATACGGTATTTTTTTGTCTTGCAAAGACTCTCTGATTTTGTAGTTCATTGATTCGGATCTGTCATCAAGATTTACTCTAATGCCTGCTTCACGCATTTTTTTGTAGACTTTTTCTGCGAAATCTACGTGCTTGTCGTTTGAAATAGGAACAATATTCACTTGAGTAGGTGCTAGCCATGTCGGGAATGCTCCAGCATAATGTTCTATCAGAATTCCATGGAATCTTTCCATAGAACCGAATATTACTCTGTGAAGCATTAATGGAGTTTTCAATTGACCGTCTTTGTCTTGATATTTGATATCAAATCTTGCAGGAAGGTTAAAGTCTAATTGAATTGTTGCACATTGCCAAGTCCTGCCGATTGCATCTTTAATTTTGAAGTCGATTTTCGGACCATAGAAAGCCCCGTCGCCTTCATTGATGTCATATTTCATACCGCGTCTGTCCATGGCTTCTTTCAGACCTTTTTCAGCTTTGTCCCAGTTTTCGATTTCTCCGATAAAGCTTTCAGGTCTTGTTGACAGTTCAACTTCAAATTTCATATTGAATATAGCAAGTGTGTCTGCAACAAAGTCTATAATGTTGTTAATTTCATCAACTAATTGTTCCGGAGTACAGAAGATATGAGCATCATCCTGAGTAAATCCTTGAACACGTGTCAAACCGGATAAAGCTCCTGACTTTTCTTTGCGGTAAACGGTTCCGAGTTCTGCCATTCTCAAAGGCAGTGAACGATATGAATATCTGTTTGCCTGATAAATTAAGATATGGAACGGACAGTTCATCGGTTTTAAAATGTACTGCTCATCAGAATCTTCATCTTTTTGAATGAAGAACATATTATCTCTGTAGTGGTCTGCGTGTCCTGAAATTTCCCAGAGTTTAGATTTTGCTATATGCGGGGTATTAACGATTACATAACCTCTTTTTCTGTGTTCTTCTCTCCAGTAATTTTCGATTTGTTCTCTTACAATTGCAAGATTAGGGTGCCATAATACAAGTCCGCCGCCTAATTCTTCTCTTGTTGAGAATAAATCAAGCTTTGTTCCAAGTTTTCTGTGGTCTCTTTTTTCTGCTTCTTCAAGGAAAGTTAAGTATGCTTGTAAATCTTCCTTATTCCAGTATGCGGTTGCATAGATTCTTTGAAGCATTTTGTTTTTTTCATTGCCTCTCCAGTATGCACCTGCTACTTTTAATAATTTGAATGCATTAGCTTTTATATATGATGTATTTGGAAGGTGCGGTCCTGCACAAAGATCGTTAAATAAAGCATTTCCGTCTTTGTCTTTTGTTATGTATAAAGTCGGATTGTCATTTCTGTGCTCTTCAAGCAGTTCAGCTTTGTAGATTTCACCTTCTTTTTTAAATTCTTCAATTTGAGCATCAACATCAGGAATGACATATTTTTCAAATGTAAGATTTTGTTTGATGATTTCTTTCATTTTTTCTTCGATTTTAGCAAGGTCGTCTTCTGTGAAGGCATGACCGTCTGTCAAATCGAAGTCATAGTAAAAACCGTCAGCGGTAGCCGGTCCTATTGCTAACTTTGCAGACGGGAACAGGCTCTGAACGGCTTGTGCCATAATGTGTGATGTTGAGTGTCTTAAAACAGACAAAGTTTCATTGTTCTTTTCCATTTCTCTACTTTCTATCCTTTCGGGGTAAATTTGATGTTATATATAAAAACGCTTATATATTAAATTTACCCTTGGGGCGGATCCCCCTAACTGTACTAACATTTTTATTATAGTACAAAAAACGGGAACAAATATTATAAATTGGGACAAAGATAGCAAATTTCACCAAAAATTTTCAAAACTGCGTCATATTGAGCGTTAGCGAAGTATCTCAATATAAAAGATTCTTCGGGCTAAAGCCTCTCAGAATGACAAACTTTTATTGTATCAGTGCAATTAGCTATATATCCCTATAAATTTTGATTGTTTTTAATTATGCTTTGGGCAGCAATATAACCTTCCGACCAGCAGGCTTGAAGGTTAAATCCTCCGCATAATCCGTCAATATCCAGTACTTCACCTGTGAAATATAATCCGGGGTATTTTTTTGCTTCCATTGTTTTTGAATTTATTTCTTTCAAATCAATACCGCCGCAGGTTACAACTTCTCCTTTTGGAGTTTTTCCTGTTATTTTTAACTGCAGATTTTGAATGCTGTTAAGTATTCTATCACGGCTGGTTTTTCCTATATATGCACTGAGTGTATTTTCAGAAATATTGAGCTCTGAAAGAATATATGATGCAACTGATGCCGGAATAACTTCTTTCAGCGTGTTTTTAATTGTTTTATGGCTGTTTTTGTTAAGAACTTCCTGGAGGTCAAACGGCGGATGAAGTTCAACTGATATATTGTAGGGTAATTCTTTTCTTGCGTAAATTGATGATATTGTGTAGATGACAGGTCCTGAAACTCCGTTATGTGTGAATAAGATATCTCCATAGTAATATTTTTTATCAATTGTTACTTTAACATTGGAGATTTTTACCCCCGAAAGTTTTGAAAGATCTTCTTGGGTTGTAAGACCTACAAGAGCTTGTGTTTGAGGAATAATATTTATTCCTAATCCTGAAATAAGTTCTAATGAAGAATGTCCGCCAATAGCTATTATTACATTGTCAAAAGCGTAAGAACTTTTATTTGATGTTATTTTATAGCAGTTATCAAGTTTTGCGATAGATATTATTTCTTCTTTTATAAATTTACATTTATGTATTGATTTTAACAATTTTTCTCTAACTTCTTTTGCTGAATTAGAAACCGGAAATATTCTGTTATCTTCTTGTACATAGGTGTTGATACCTATGTTTTCAAAAAACTTCAAAGTTTCGTTAACTCCAAATCTTGCAAATACAGAGTATAAGAATTTTTCACCTCGCGGATAGTTTTTGGCAAGTTCTTTAAAGTCGTATTGTGCATTTGACAGATTACATCTGCCTCCGCCTGTAGGCAGTAGCGTTTTAAGGTATTTCCCTTTATCAAATAGCGTCACTTCAAACCCGGCATCAGCTAGAGTTTTTGCACAAATACAGCCTGCAGGACCTGCACCGATTATTGCTATGCTTTTGTTTGAGCAATTCTTATATAATGTTTTATGTTTGCCGCTAGAAATCGACTCTTGTTCCATATAAAAATACCATTTCCGGATTTTCTAAATCGTTGTGCATTTCGGCAATGCTTTTGTGAAGAACAGGGTGAATAAAATCCGCATTTAATTCCATCATCGGAACAAGAGTAAATGCTCTGAGATGCATATATTTATGCGGAATGATTAAATCATCTTCCTGAATTATATCTTTATTGTAAAATAATATATCAATATCAATGGTTCTATCTTCGTAATCAGGAGTGTTCTTTTTTTCTCGTCCTAATTGTTTTTCAATTCTCTGGCAGACTTCAAGCAATTCTTTTGGGGAATAGTTTGTTTTTGCTTCCACAACAGCGTTAACAAACCAGGTTTGAGTATTCATATTCCAAGGTTCTGATTCATAAAATGCTGAGGTGCGTACTATTGTAATCTTTTCATCAGCACCAAGTAAACTTGCTGCCTGTTGGACATAGCCTATTCTGTCACCTTTATTTGAACCTAAACTTAGATATACTATTGCCATATTTCGATTTTATAAATTTTTATATTTTATGTCAACATGTTTTCGGTATTTGTTGTATAATTTTCTTGTCATGATTACATATTCCGTTATTCTAATTTTATTATTACTCATTATTATTTCAATGTTCAGCGAGCTGTTTTTGTACGGTCTTGTTTCTACGTTATTGTTTATAATTTTACTGCCGTTTTATTATATTGTCAGAGTTATTAACGGTAAATTTTTATATGGCTGGAGAGAAAAACTTGGATTTTTCAAAAGCCCTCATCTTGGAGATAAAGTGATTATGTATCATGGGGTTTCTGTTGGTGAGGTAATTGCACTTGAAGGTGTTATAAGAAAAACGAAAGAAGAGTTTCCGGATTATAAAATAGTTGTTACTACAGGAACAAAAACAGGCCAGGAAATCGCAATTAAGAAATTTTCGGATGTTGCAGATTTTATTACCTATTTCCCTTTTGATATAACTTTTTGTGTAAGTTCATTTCTAAATAAAATTAAACCTACTGTTGTTTTAATTGCTGAAACTGAACTGTGGCCGATTTTTTCATTTTATTGCCATTCAAGAGGAATATATTTATATACCATAAACGGCAGAATGTCTGATTCTACATATTCTTTATATAAATTATTTTCAAAATTTTTCAAAATTGTTTTATCAAAATATACCAAAATTCTTACTCAAAGTGAAATTGATAGAAATAAACTTGTTTCAATTGGAGCACCTGAAGATAGAACATTTGTTATGAAAAATCTTAAATTTGATGTGAAAAAATCTGATGATGTTGTTGATATAGGTCAAGAGGGTTATAGAGTTATAATAGCCGGCAGCACTCATAAAGGTGAAGATGAAATTATTCTGAATGTATTCAAAGAAAAGCTTGTAAACTATCCTGATATAAAACTGCTGCTCGCACCTCGTCATACGACAAGACTTCCGCAAATTCTTCCGATTTTAGATTCTCTTGGCTTGAATTACGGTTTCCGCTCAAAAAATGATACATTTAAGGATAAAGATGTTATTATCCTTGATACTATGGGCGAATTGAGTAAGATGTATTCAATATGTTCTTTTGCCTTTATCGGCGGCAGTTTTAACAAAACCGGAGGGCATAATCCATTAGAAGCTACTGTTTATTCAAAACCGGCTATAACCGGACCTTCAATTCATAATTTCAGAGATATTTACTGGCTTTTGTCACGTTCTGCGGCAGGGAAAATAGTTAAAAACCCTAAAGAATTGAGTGATTATATTGAAAAACTTTTATCTGATAAAGCTTTTTATAATCAGGCCTGCAAAGATTGTGAAACCGTTTTTAATGACCAGCAGGGTGCATTAGATGTTGTAATAAATGAATTGAAAATTCTTTTGAATAAGTAAATTATTTTATTTATTCCGGTTATTCTGAGATGGTACAAACCTCAGATAAAGTTCAGGTGTAATTGTCTTTTACTTACGAATAAGCCTCTGCACTTGAACAAAAGAAAACGACTTGTAGACAAGTCGTTGGAAAATCAATAGGAAAAAGGGAAAGGAAAATT